>CAYZTM010000004.1:0-134126 GCA_964481425.1 uncultured Flavipsychrobacter sp. | reverse complement strand
TTAAAGCTTGTGGAGAATACCGGAGTCGAACCGGTGACCTCTTCCCCGAACCCATTCGGGGCATGCAAGCGCTCTAGCCAGCTGAGCTAATGAGCCATTCTATGTATTTTCTGCTCTTTTTCCTTTTCACGTCTGCCTCCCGTTTCCTTGCACCATCTCTTGTTGGGAAGGATTCAGAGTAAACTAATTGCCAATCATTTGCAGCAGAAGTAAAAGCAGAAATTCCCGCATTATGCTGCCCTATGCGGATATGAATATCTTTTGTGTGGCCTAAATAATACTTGTCAAGTTTGGCCGAGTAGATTATGTAGAAAACAAATTGCATTGTTATCACAACAAAAAATCGCCTTTCGGCGATTTAAAGCTTGTGGAGAATACCGGAGTCGAACCGGTGACCTCTTGCATGCCATGCAAGCGCTCTAGCCAGCTGAGCTAATTCCCCATCGGGGCAGCAAATATAGTCGAATTCTGCAAAAAATCCCTAACTTTAAGAAAATGCAGTGAAATGAAAAAGCGCGGAATTTGGGACCAGGTGTTAACTTATTTTTATCTAAGGAAAAGGGATAAGGAAGCACCACACAACACAAATATTTTTCTCATGCATGGCATGAACCGCATATCGCTTTTTGTGTTCCTGGTAGGTATTATCGTAATGATAATACGCCTACTTACCCATTAACTTCATGATTGCATTTGCAGCCTCCGTTGACGCACTTTTACTGCCCAGTTTATCCCATAGTTCTGCATAGTCCTTTTTCATTTGTATCAGTTCCGGGCTATCGTGCAGCAATTTATCCAGCTCTGCTTTCAGGTTTTTTTCGTTCAGGTCATTTTGTATCAGCTCGGTCACAACCGGTTTGTCCATGATCAGGTTCACCAGTGAGATATACTTTACTTTAACGATCCTTTTGGCAATAGCAAATGATATCGGTTCTGCCCTGTAACAGACTACTTGCGGCACACCAAACAGGGCTGTTTCCAATGTAGCAGTCCCACTGGTTACCAGTGCTGCTGCAGCTTGTTTTAATACATTGTAAGTTTCGTTCTGTACCAGCAGTACGTCTTTGTTACCTATGATGTTGGTGTACAGTTCATCCGGTAAGGAAGGGGCCTTTGCAATAACAAAGCGGTATTGCGGATAATACTTTAGCATCTCCATCATCACAGGTAGCTTGGTCACTATTTCCTGCTTTCTGCTCCCCGGTAGCACGGCTATGATAGGTTTGTCAAGGCTTAGTGGCTTCGTAGGTGTTGCCTTCTCTTTTTCTATCACTTCTATCAACGGGTGCCCAACATACACCACTTCGTGTTGCCAGTTGTTCCGGTAAAAATCAGCCTCAAATGGTAGTATCACCATCATCAGGTCCACATCGCGTTTTATTTTTTTCACGCGGTTCTCTTTCCATGCCCATACCGTTGGCGAGATATAATATACTGTGCGCAAGCCCTGCTTACGGGCCCATTCGGCAATGCGCATATTGAAGCCGGGATAATCTATGAAGATGACCACATCCGGCTTGTATTCAAGTATGTCTTTTTTGCAGAAGCTGATGTTGTTCAGGATGGTGCCAAGATGCTTCAGTACTTCGGTAAAGCCCATGAATGCAAGATCACGGTAGTGCTTAACCACTGTGGCGCCCGCCGCCTGCATCTTATCTCCCCCCCAACATCTTATAGCTGCATTGGCATCGCGTTCACGTATAGCTTTTATTAGGTTGCTGCCATGCAGGTCACCGCTTGCTTCTCCTGCTATGATGTAATAGCGCATAGGCTACCACACGTATTTGAGCAGTATTATAAATACGAAATAAAGCATGGTGGCTATTAACACACCTCTGGCAGTATAGTCGAGACGTTTTTTAATGTAGTAACTGAAGGGGATGAGATTGATCAGCAAAGCAAGGCTCAACACCTTCGATGCCATATCGTGGTTATTAACAAGTGTTCTTGTAAATTCGCCAAAGCCCATTCCATGTCCCCAGATCAGGTACATGATACCATAGCCCGCTACGGGCAAGACCAATCCTATCAGCAGGCCAAATATTGGAACATTACGTTTCATAACATGAAAAATATAGTGCTAATATACAAAGTGTAGCTACATTTTTGCGCATCTTGTCTGAAACACTACCTTTGTTTTCGCTAAAGACAGTATTCGTATGAATTTCTCCTTGAGTCAGCTGCCCTTGCGCACCAGCAAGCCCCGCAGGTTTGGTATTACCATGGTCATGGACAAGGGCATGGGCCTGGAAGGGACTAAGGATTTCTTATCGGTAGCCGCACCTTTTGTCGATGTAGTAAAACTGGGATTCGGTACTGCATTCGTAACAGACCATTTGCGCGAAAAAATTGAGATATACAACAATTATGGTATCCCTGTATATTTTGGTGGTACTTTGTTCGAAGCTTTTCTTATTCGCAATCAGTTCGATGATTACGTTAACGTGATAAAAGAATATGGGCTGAAATATGTTGAGGTATCTGATGGGTCAATAACTATCCCGCACGCAGAGAAATGCGGCTATGTCGAAAAGCTGGCAAAACATGCCACCGTTTTATCGGAAGTGGGTTCAAAGGATGCCACGCATATCATGCCACCGTACAAGTGGATTGAACTCATGCACGCTGAGTTGGAAGCTGGCGCAACATACGTGATCGCTGAAGCTCGTGAGGCGGGTAATGTAGGCATCTATCGTGGTACCGGCGAGGTGCGCGAAGGTTTGGTGCAGGAGATACTTACACGCATACCCTCAGAAAAAATAATCTGGGAAGCGCCGCAAAAAGCACAGCAGGTATATTTCCTGGAGCTGCTCGGCGCTAATGTTAACCTGGGTAACCTGGCGCCGGCCGAAGTGATACCGCTCGAAGCAACACGCGTGGGCCTTCGTGGCGATACCTTCACTTTGTTCCTGGACAAGAAGGTGAAGATCAACTCGAACGGCGTAGAATGATATGCCAGCTCTTTATGGACTAATAGGATATCCGCTCGGGCACTCTTTTTCCCCCGCCTATTTTGCAAAGAAATTTGCAACGCAGCATATCGATGCTTCGTACGAGGCTTTTCCACTGCAGAACATTGCCGAATTTAATTCACTGCTTGCAAAGCACGACCTTAAAGGGCTGAATGTAACAGTTCCCTATAAAGAGGCGATCATATCATACCTCGACGCGCTTGATGACACTGCGCAGAAGATAGCTGCGGTAAATACCATTTTATTTATAGACGGCAGGAAGGTAGGCTATAACACCGATGTTATTGGTTTTGAGCAAAGCCTGGTGCCGTTGTTGAAGGCCCATCATAAGCAGGCTCTTATACTAGGTACAGGCGGTGCGTCAAAAGCAGTTGCTTATGTACTTGAAGAAAAAGGTATACCATATACCAAAGTATCAAGGATAAAAAGAGAAGATGTTCTTACCTATGATGAGCTGACTCCTGAATTGCTGGCTGAAAATACGCTCATTGTTAACTGCAGTCCTGTGGGAAAGATACCTGAATTGAATAATGCCCCAGCCATACCCTATAAAGGCATAACGACAAAGCACTTGCTCTACGATCTTATTTACAATCCCTCCGAAACCATGTTCCTTATGTTGGGTAAGCAGCGTGGTGCACAAACAAAGAATGGCTTGGAAATGCTACAGCTGCAAGCCGAAGCATCATGGCACATCTGGAATAATAGCTGAAATTATCCTACGGTATAATAAACGCAGGTGGTAAGGAAGTCCCTAATGTAGGGCAAGTGAGTAACGAAACCTAATTGTTTCCGCGGCTTGAGGCCGAATTTGAAACGATATATCGGGTTGATCAGGTAATGTTGTTTATGCAGCACCTTCAGACCGCTTTTCTTTAGTATTCTTTCAAAGCGTTCTATACTTATGCGTGTGTCGTATATCTCCATCAGGGTTTTCAGGGTCAGGTCATTTTCTCCCATCATCTTCAGGAAACCTTTGTATATAGGTCGGGGCAGAATGTGATAGTAGGGTAGCATGCTGGTCACTTTCTTCAGGCACAGCTGCTGGTGACCGCCAAAGGGCATATACCATGGCGGGAAGCCAAAAAATATCTGTCCCCCCTCTTTTAAAAAGTTTTTCAGGTAGGGGATGAATTGTTCCTGTTCCGGCACATGCTCTATAGTATCCTTTAATATAATGATATCAAAGAAGCCCTTGTATTTTTCCAGGAAGTCAGCATCGTAAACATTTTTTGACTGGAAATCCATTTTGCTGTTGGATACTTCTTCGGCAAAATAGTCTAAGGCAATATCAACCCTTGGCGTATCAAGGTCTACTCCAAGGCAAAAACAGTCCCGTTCAGCAAATGGAGCGAGCACGCCGCCTTCACCACAGCCTATTTCCAGGACATTCGTACCGGGGCCGATGTTATGGGTTTGCTCAATAAAAGGTATTACATAAGACCTTGAATTGTCTACCTGTTGTTCGTAACGTATCTTTTCGTCTTTATGCTGCTTTAGCGCCAATGTTCTGATGCTTTAGGGCGGGTAAAGTTACTTTTTTACTTCTTTTCTTGTATCCTGCAATATTTCTACCTGTTTCCGGATGCTTTCATCATGTATTTTTTCATACAAGGAAAGGACGAATTCTTCCGAAAGCATTTTATTGCCTGCCTGTTTGCTGCGGCTTTCCACTATCTCGCGCCAGCGGTCGGGTTGATAGGCGGTCATATTGCTGGCTTTTTTTACCAGTCCCATACGTTCGCTTAGCTCCATTCTTCTTGCCAGCAGGTCTATCATTTCTGCATCTATGCTGTCCATCAGCTGGCGTAGATATTCTAGTTCGGTAGCCATGCTCATGTCCTCCGTGTACTGCCTGCGGATGGTAAGCCCCGATAACAACTGCTGTAATGCTCCCGGTGTCATTTGCTGAGCAGCATCGCTGAGCGCTTCATCCGGTCGCGGATGTGTTTCTATCATCAGCCCGTTAAAACCCATGTCCATGGCCCTTTGCGCCACTTCCGCCACACGTTCACGGCTCCCGGTTATGTGGCTCGGGTCGCAGATCATGAACAGCTCCGGCTTACGCCTTTTCAGCTCGATCGGTATGGGCCAGTTCGGTTGGTTACGGTAGGCCGATGAAGTATCATAAGAAGAAAACCCCCTGTGGATAGCTGCGATGTCTGTTATACCCCTGCGCTCCAGCCGTTCAATAGCCCCCTGCCATAGGTCCACATCAGGGTTCACAGGGTTTTTTATCATCACCGGTATCTGTACACCACTCAATGCATCTGCAATACGCTGCACCTGGAAGGGGTTGACGGTTGTTCTTGCTCCTATCCACAGTACGTCTATGCCATATTCCAGCGCCAACTCCACATGTGTAGGTTCTGCTACTTCTATGGCCACCGGCAGCTTATAAATAGTTTTTACCTCTTTAAGCCATGCTAAAGCTTCAGGTCCCTTGCCTTCAAAAGAGCCCGGCCTGGTGCGGGGTTTCCAAACGCCCGAGCGGAACAGACGTATCCTCTCGATCTTGGCCATGGCTTCCGCTGTCTCCATCACTTGCTCACGTGTTTCTGCGCTGCAGGGCCCCGCAATAATAAAGGGCATTTCTTCTTTTTTGAAAAAAGACATAGTAAGCAAAGGTAACCCCCAATTGCTTATGGGACTATTAATTATCGAAATATGCATATTGAAAATGATCTGAAAAATGAGTGTGTTTTGGGGCAAGAGATTATTTTTGTCGATATGAAGCATTTGCCCTCGATAAAGGAGTTGCAGGAAGGCGGGGTCATATTGATCGACAAACCTTACAGGTGGACATCCTTCGATGCTGTTAATAAGATAAAGAGGCTTACAAAAGCCAAGATAGGTCATTGCGGTACGCTTGACCCTCTTGCCACTGGCTTGCTGATCTGCTGTACCGGTAAATTCACAAAAAAGATATCGGACTATCAGCGCTTACCTAAAGAGTACACGGGCATCTTTCATTTAGGTGCGGTCACACCTACCTATGATCTCGAGAGTGAACCGCAGGATTTTAGATCGCTTGATGGCATTACCGATGAGCTCATCCTGCAGGCTGTAAAGAAATTTACAGGCGATATCATGCAGGTACCCCCTATACACTCGGCTGTAAAAAAAGACGGAAAACGGGCCTATGAGCTGGCGCGCAAGGGTAAGGAGGTCGTGCTCGATGCCCGGCCGGTGACGATCGGCGAATTTGAGATCACTGCCATAGAGTTGCCGGAAGTGCATTTCAGGGTGGCTTGTAGTACCGGCACCTATATCCGCTCGCTGGCCAACGATTTTGGCGAAGAATTGGGTTGTGGCGCATATCTGCAGGAGCTCCGCCGCACACGCATTGGCAATTTTAGCGCTGAAGACGCACTTACGCCTGACCAGTGGCGCAACCATTGGCTCCCGCCGGCTGCTACTGCTCCGGCAGGAGAATAATTACTATTTTGTTATCCTATGCCTGCAGCTAATATTATATCAGGTGCTTTGCAAGGTTTACGCCATTTATTTTTTCCTGACCTCTGTGAAGGTTGCAGCAAACCTTTGGTAGCAGCTGAGCAGGTACTGTGTTTGTCATGCTTGCTACAATTGCCCAGGACAGAATACCATACTATCGGGGACAATGATACCGCCCTGCGTTTTGCAGGCAGGCTCCCGTTTCAGCAGGCTACTTCCTTCGCATACTTTACCGCAGAAGGCCTTTTGCAACACTTGTTGCACTTGCTGAAGTATAAGGACAAAAAGCAGGTGGGTATCTGGCTGGGCCGTCAATTTGCTATCGATCTGAAGGCCACTCCATGGATAAAAACCATAGACGCAATTGTTCCTGTACCGCTGTATCCGAAAAAGGAGTCACAGCGTGGCTACAACCAGAGTATACTCATAGCAGAGGGTATGGCTGATGTGTTATCTATTCCCGTCAGCAATAAGGCGCTTGCCCGTAGCCGCTTTACGGAAAGCCAGACCAAAAAGACCAGGGCAGAACGGGCGCAAAATATGCAGGATGCTTTCATAATAAAAGATGCAACTGCTTTGATGAACAAGCATCTTTTATTAGTTGACGATGTGCTTACCACCGGTGCTACCTTGGAGTCCTGCGCACTGGCATTGTTAAAAGTAGCGGGTGTAAAGGTAAGCTTTGCTACAATTGGTATCGCCATGGATTAAAACAAATTGGCCACATCTTTAAGATGTGGCCAACGGTAAGAGGTTTTCTTTATTATTCTGCCATAAGTTCATCCAGGGCTCCCTTTACAAAAGTGCCTAGTTCTTTTATATAAGCTGGCGATAGGTCAAATTGTATACCCGCGGTCGCATATAGTTCTTTAAGCGTTTTGGTATAGCCCAGGCTCAGCGCTTTCATATAGTTATCCAGGGCCTGCTGTTTATTGTTGCGGTATTGTCGCCACATTGCTATTGCTCCAAGCTGCGCTATGCCATACTCTATATAATAGAAGGGCACTTCGAACAGGTGCAGCTGTTTCTGCCAGAAATTTTTCCGGTACTCTTCAAAACCACTCCAGTCGGTAATGCCGGTAGAGAACTCATCTAGTATTTTTGTCCATTGTTCTTCACGTTGGCTTATGCTGTGGCCCGGATTGGTGTATAGCCAGTGTTGGAATTTATCTATGGTAGCTATCCATGGCAGCACGCTGATGATGCGTTCCATCTCTTCAAGCCTTGCACGTTTCAGCTCACCGGCATCTTTAAAGAACACATCCCAATGCTCCATCGAGAACAGTTCCATACTCATACTGGCCAGTTCTGCTATTTCCATCGGGTACTCTTTAAAGGCACTAAGTGCCAGGTCGTGCGAGAGGAAGGAGTGTATGGCATGACCACCCTCATGCATCATCGTGATCACATCGCCTATTGTACCGGCAGCATTCATAAAGATAAAGGGCACACCTGTTTCTGCCAGCGGGCAGTTATAGCCGCCCGGTGCTTTACCCTTTCTGCTTTCCAAGTCCAGGCGCTGCATCTGCTGCATGATCTCAAGACATTGTCCGAAATAAGGGCGTAGTTCTTTGAACACAACTACCGATTTATCGCTTAGCTCTTTTCCCGTTTCAAATGGATGCAATGGTTGTGTGCCTGCAGGCTCGGCATCCCCGTCCCATGGTTTCATCACATCCAGGCCCAGCCTTTGTTTCCTGTGCTCCACCAGCATTCGGTGCAGGGGTACTATATGTTCCCTTACCGCATCCTGGAAGGCAAAGCAATCATCCGGCGTATAATCGAACCTTGCCAGTTCTTTGAATTTATAATCACGGTAGTTATCAAATCCTGCATTTTGGGCTACCTGTTGCCTGCGCACCAGCAGCTTGTCAAATAGTTCATTGAGGGCATCCTTATCCTGTAGCCTGCGTTCCGCTACTTTCCTGAATACCCGTTCGCGAAGGTCCCTGTCCGGCTGTTGCAGGAATTTAGCAGCCTGTTGCAGGGTATACTCATTGCCATCCAGCTCTATCGACATCTTCCCGGATATAGCACCGTATTGCTGCGCCAGTACACTCAGCTCTGCCTGTATAGGTATATTTTCTTCGCGGTATAGTTTTATCGCATTCTCCACGCTCCTCAGGTAAGGGAAGTATTGCCCCTTATCGAGCTCTGCAGTATATGGGTTATCCAGTAGCTTCTGGTTCAGGTCAAAAAAGTAGGGCTTCATTTTTGGCTCTATCTCCAGGCAGAAGTAAGTAAATGCTTCTTCGTATTGTTTATTGGTCGTGTCGCAGGTCATATTTATTTGCCGCCAACTGGCATCTTCACTGATCACTGCCTCCAGTTCGCTCAGGTCTTTCAGCCAGCCTTCCAGTTCTTCTTTGTTTTCAAGTTTCCTGTTTTTCAGGTCTTCAAAGTAGGGTCGGATGCTTTCCCAGGTGCTGACTTTAAAATCCGATGGTAAAAAATGTCTTTCCGGTTTTCTGATGCTTGCTGTTTCGTTCATGTTCTTATTACTTGACTGGTTTGCAAAGTACGTTTACTAAATGGAAACGGTAAAATTGGCCTTAAAACATGCTATATAAATCTAATGCCTTAGCCTTTCCGTATATTGTAAAAAGACAAATGTGGATATCTAATTAGCCACATTATATTATAGGTGTTGACATTTAAAAGATAGAATTTTTTTTCCCAGATGCTTTGTGTATTGATAATAAGCTATTTGATTTTTTAATTGAATATGACTGCAATATTATATCTATAAAACACATAGTTCCACCGCTTAAAACCATTTTTTAGAAACCATCTGGTTTGCTACATTTGTATCAAGTTGTGAATTTAATGGGTTAGTAAGTAAGAGCCGCCGGATTCCTCCAGTGGCTCTTTTTCTTTGTCCATCTTTTCCTGTTTGAGCATATACTCTTTTTCTAACTACACAGATATCTGTTCTTATATATAGATATCCACATTTTCCTAAGCACAAATTTCAAATTACAGATCCTCAATTACCTTTATCACATGGCTAAAGTAAAGTCAGCATTTTTTTGTCAGCAGTGTGGTTATGAGAGCCCTAAGTGGGCCGGCAAATGTCCCTCATGTGGCACATGGAATTCTTTTGTGGAAGAAGTGGTACAGCGGGATACAAAAACAAAGCCCGAAAATATTTGGGAAGATGATAATAAAGAAAAACGTAAAGCACATAAAATAAATGAGGTGCAAACCCAGGATGAGTTGCGTCTCTGTCTTCCTGATGCAGAGCTCAACCGTGTATTGGGTGGTGGCCTGGTGCCGGGCTCTGTTGTGCTTATTGCCGGTGAGCCGGGTATTGGTAAATCTACCTTGTTCCTGCAATGTGCTTTATTGTGGAAAGATATTACAACGCTTTATGTTTCCGGCGAAGAGAGCGCGCAGCAGATCAAACTACGGGCCGATCGTATAGGTGCCAGCAATCCTAACCTTTACCTGCTCACTGCAACCGACACCCACACCATTTTCCAGGAAGCAAAAAAATTACGCCCGCAGTTATTAATAATAGACTCCATACAGACACTCGAATCGCAATATGTTGAATCCGCCGCAGGCAGCGTATCGCAGGTGCGCGAGTGTGCGGCAGAGTTGCAGCGTTTTGCGAAAAATAGTAACATACCGGTTTGTATCATCGGTCATATTACCAAAGAAGGTTCTATCGCCGGTCCAAAGATATTGGAACACATGGTGGATACGGTATTGCAGTTTGAGGGCGACCGCCACTATGCCTACCGCATACTGCGTACCCTTAAGAATCGCTTTGGTTCAACATCGGAGCTGGGCATATACGAAATGGTTACCAAGGGCATGCGGCCCGTGAGCAATCCTTCTGAGATATTATTATCACAGCACGAAGAGCCATTGAGTGGTATTGCAATAGCGGCTACAATGGAAGGGCTTCGCCCCCTGATGATAGAAGTGCAGGCACTCGTTACACAGGCGGTGTATGGCACACCCCAGCGTACGGTCAGTGGCCTCGACCTGCGCCGCCTGCAATTATTGCTGGCTGTGCTCGAAAAGCGCGGTGGTTTCCATTTTGGTGCGAAGGATGTATTTGTGAATATAGCCGGCGGGCTTAAGATCGAAGATCCTGCTATTGAGTTGGCTGTAGTTTGTGCGCTCCTCTCTTCTTATGAAGACAAAGCCTTGCCGTCTAATATTTGTCTTGTGGGTGAGGTAGGTCTCTCGGGTGAGATACGTGCCGTCAACCGTATCGATCAGCGGATCGCTGAAGCCGATAAGCTGGGCCTCGATGCCATTTTCATTCCCAAGGCCAATGCAAAAGGTCTTGACAAAAAGAACTACACTATTAAGATACAGACTGTGAACAAGGTAGAGGATGTATATAGGATGCTGTTTTAATTAGGGGAAATTGTAACTTTGTGACATGTCAGGTATTAGGGAATATATTACTATTGACCCGGAAATATTGGGCGGTCAGCCTGTATTCAAAGGGACTCGCGTGCCTGTAGAAACATTGTTTATGCATCTTGAGGAGGGTATTCCCCTGAGTGAGTTTTTAGACGACTTTCCTTCAGTAACGAAAGAACAGGCAGTTGCTGTATTGACGATAGCCGAAAAACTTGTTACATCAAAGAACATAGAGCACCTCTATGAAACTGCTGCTTGACGAAAATCTGCCCAAAAGACTAAAGCTGGATTTTGACGCGCATACTGTATTTACTGTTCGCGATATGGGGTGGAACGGAAAGAAGAATGGGGAACTATTGCAGCTAATGGTAGAAAATGGTTTTGATGCCTTGCTGACCTTTGACAAAAATTTGCAGCATCAGCAGAATTTTAAAACCTATTCCTTGCCTGTCATTGTGTTGTGGGCAGAGAAGAACACATATTCGGCGTTAAGATCACTGGTTGACAACATAAAGAAGGTCCTCGAAACCGAACTTTTACCCGGCAGTATCATTATCAAAGAAAATTAGTTCAAAAAAAATCCCGCGATACAGCGGGATTTAAAATTTTCTCTTTTCTTTTTTTAATACTCGTCTTCATTAAAGAAGAAGTCTTCCTGTGTAGGATAGTCGGGCCATATATCTTCTATGCCTTCGTATATCTCACCTTCATCATCCAGCTCTTGCAGGTTCTCCACCACCTCTAGCGGTGCGCCCGAACGGATAGCATAATCTATCAGTTCGTCTTTCGTTGCAGGCCATGGTGCGTCTTCAAGATGTGATGCTAATTCAAGTGTCCAAAACATATATTAAATAATTAATTTTATTCCTGATTTCACGCAAATGTAAGGTTTCGCACAACAATTACAAATTTTCTTATTATCCCTTTATCCACCCCTGTTACTTGTCGCGGCTTTATTCGGCAATTTGTTAATCAGCCCAAATTGAGGCATTTTTACACTATGCTTGTCGCTACCCAACTCCTCAAAAAGTATTCCAACTTAACGGTTGTGAACGGAGTTTCATTGCATGTGGCAAAGGGCGAGATCGTATCTATTGTAGGGCCCTCTGGCGCGGGCAAAAGTACTTTGCTCCATTTGCTCGGAGCACTCGACAAGCCGGATAGTGGTACAGTCACCATTGATGGGGTTGATATCTTCAAGCTGCCATCAAAAAAGCAGGCCCGTTTTCGCAATCAGCATATTGGTTTTGTGTTCCAGTTTCATCACCTGCTGCCAGAGTTCAGCGCGGTAGAGAATGCCGCCGTTCCTTTATGGATCAAGGGTATGGGTAAAAAGGAGGCTCTGCAACAGGCTGCAGAAATGCTCCACACTGTAGGGCTTGGTGAGCGGCTCGACAACAAGCCGTCCGAGCTTTCAGGTGGTGAGCAGCAGCGCGTTGCCATTGCCCGGGCACTCATCAACAAGCCTTCCATAATAATGGCCGATGAGCCTACAGGCAACCTCGACAGTGCAAACGCCCAGGCAATCCATGAACTGTTTCTGCAACTGCGCGATCGTTTCGGGCATACTTTTGTTATGATCACGCACAACGAGGCCCTTGCCAATATGACAGACCGTGTCATGATGATGAGGGATGGCCAGATAGTGCAGGAGCAAATATTAAAAAAGTCTCCATAACATTAAATATTAACAATATATCACTAAATAAAAAGAAGTATTTCAAAGAAAATAGGCAACAGCTTCTCCTTTATCCTAAAAAGTATATTTTTGCACCATAAAATCAAATTGCATTAACCATGTCTGAAATTGCAAATCGCGTAAAGAAAATCATTGTGGACAAGCTGGGTGTGGACGAGTCTGAAGTTACCACGGAAGCTAGTTTTACTAACGACCTGGGTGCTGACTCTCTGGATACAGTGGAGTTGATTATGGAATTCGAAAAGGAATTCAATATATCTATCCCCGATGAACAGGCTGAGACCATTACTACAGTGGGCCAAGCCATATCTTACCTGGAAGAACACGTAAAGTAATTTTTAAGAACTACACAGAACAGAGATCGTTTGATGAATTTACCGTATAAACGCGTTGTCGTTACGGGTCTCGGCGCCCTGACGCCAATAGGCAATACCGTACCGGAATATTGGGATGGATTGGTTAATGGCGTTTCGGGTGCCGACTTCATTAAACAGTTTGACATCTCAAAATTTAAGACCAAGTTCGCCTGCGAGGTAAAAGGATATAATCCTGAAGACCATTTTGAACGCAAGGAGGCTCGCAAGCTCGACCGGTTCTCACAACTGGCTGTAGTTGCTGCTACCGAAGCAGTGAAAAATGCACGCCTCGATTCAGACGATATCAATAAAGACCGTGTTGGTGTTATATGGGCATCGGGTATAGGTGGTATGATCACCTTTATCGAGGAAATGACCGCATTCAATGCCGGCGATGGTACACCACGCTTTAACCCCTTCTTCATCCCCAAACTGATATTGGACATTGCAGCAGGTCATATTTCTATGAAGTATGGTTTCCGTGGCCCCAACTTCGCTACCGTTAGTGCTTGTGCATCTTCTACCAATGCATTGATCGATGCCTTGATGTATATACGTACAGGTAAGGCCGATGTGATAGTTACCGGTGGTTCCGAAGCTGTGATCACTGAGTCAGGTATTGGTGGTTTCAATGCGATGAAGGCCCTCTCTGAGCGCAACGACGACCCTAAAACAGCCAGCCGTCCTTTCGATCTTGATCGTGACGGTTTTGTGCTGGGCGAGGGCGCAGCATCTGTAATACTCGAAGAGTATGAGCACGCCAAAAAGCGCGGTGCCACTATATTGGCTGAGCTGGTTGGTGGCGGCATGAGTGCCGATGCCTATCACCTCACAGCGCCGCATCCCGAAGGTCTGGGTGTGATCAACGTAATGAACAATGCCCTCGAAGATGCAGGTATGAAACCGGGAGACATTGACTACATCAATGTGCATGGCACATCTACCCCATTGGGCGACGTTGCAGAGTTGACAGCCATACAAAAGGTTTTTGGTGATCATGCCTATAAGCTCAACATTAGCTCTACCAAATCTATGACCGGTCACCTCTTAGGTGGTGCAGGTGCCATAGAGGCTGTTGCAAGCATACTCGCTGTAATGAATGATACGGTTCCTCCAACCATCAATCACTTTACCGACGATCCTGCGATCGATCCTAAATTAAACCTCACGTTCCATAAGGCCCAACAGCGTCCCATCCGCGCTGCCTTAAGCAATACTTTCGGCTTCGGCGGTCACAACGCTTCAGTGATATTCAAAAAATTCGAAGAATAGTTTTGCGTCGTTTCACGTCACGCATCTTACACCTTTTTTCACCAAACAAGCAGCTTTTATCGCAGCTCGAGCATATTTTGGGTTTTACGCCCGCTCACTTGCCCTACTATCAGCTGGCCCTGATGCACCGCTCAAAGATCGAAGAGCTGGAGCAGAACAACGAACGCCTTGAATTCCTCGGCGATGCCATGCTTGGTGCAATAGTTGCGGAGTATCTGTTTAAAAAGTATCCTTACCAGACCGAGGGCTATCTTACAGAGATGCGTTCACGCATTGTTCGCCGGGAGACATTGAACAATGTAGCCCTGCGTATGGGGCTGCAGAAAATGGTGCAATATAACCAGAACGACAGGGGCCTGAGCCGCAGCCATATTTTTGGCAATGCCCTCGAGGCCCTTATCGGTGCAGTTTATCTCGATCAGGGCTTTGTCAAAACACGTCAGTTCATCATTCGCCAGATCATTCGTCCCTATATAGATATTGAGACGATGGAAAGCACGGACACCAACTACAAGAACAAACTCCTCAGCTGGGCACAACGCAATAACCGCCTGCTTACATTCGATACACTCGATGAAAAAGTGGAAGGCTCTCGAAAGGTTTTTACTATGGGCGTTTCTCTTGAAGGAGAACTGGTGGCAAGTGGCACCGGCTATAGCAAGAAAGAGGCTGGCCAGGTAGCAGCACAGAAGGCCATCGAAGTATTGTCCATCACTTAGTTTTTTGCCGCATCATCGTCATTGTCTTCTGATACGTGCAGCCGGTGGTAAAGCCGGTGTGCCATAGGAGCCAGTATGATACCTATATTGGTAATGAATGCTACACCGCTGAAAAGTGCGTAAAAAGAAGAGAAGAGTTTTCCTCCGACCGATTTTATTTCCACTACAGGTCCCATCCCGCTCAATATCATCGATGCATTGTGTAATGAGTCAATCCATGGGATGTTGTCAGTATAGTGGTAACCCAATATGCCGATACTTAAGCAAACAGCCAGCAATCCGCAGGCCACGGCAAAATTCCAAAGCAGCCGCTTATAAAAAACACTTACTGGTGCTAACGGATCATACTTGGTTTCGTACATCGTATATAAAGATAAAGCGGCCTTTTGATATTATATCTTGTGGGGAATCAATGACATTTAAAATGTTCGAATGGCTCTTTGCAGGAATTGCATTTGTATAACGCTTTACAGGAAGTAGGCCCAAATTGGCTCACCAGTTCCGTATCTTCAGAACCGCATCGGGGGCAGGCCACTATATCTTCGTCGAACAATCCCAGCTTGTTGGCTGCCTTACGTGCCGGTGGGGCTATCCCGTATTCTTTCAGTTTGCGTTTTCCCTCCTCACTCATCCAATCTGTGGTCCATGCAGGGCTCAGCTGGTTCACAATATGCACTTTTTTGATACCGTGGCTCAGGAGAGCCATACGTATGTTCATGGCTATTACGTCCATGGCGGGGCACCCGCTGTAGGTAGGTGTTATGGTTATCGTAGCTTCTCTCACTCCATGCTCTTCAGTAAGCGAAACATCCCGTACTATGCCCAGGTCCAGTATGTTCAATACCGGTACTTCCGGATCGGTCACTGTCTCCAGCCATTGGTATATTGTTTGTGTGTCGATATTGTCGTTCATTATGGGATTGCTTCCTGGGATATGTCGTAAACACTAATATCGGCATATCTGCCTACTAAATTATTGAGGTATGGCTTATAAGAACAATCGTGTAGATAATTAGTATCACTGATGATAACATATTGTACACCTCTCTTTTTAAAGAATCCAAGATCATAGCCTTTATAAAACTCTTCTGAGAACCCGCGCCGCCCTATGGCAACCAGAGATATATTTGGTGACAAGTCCGGGAGGCACAATACGATTTCTTTTTTTCCTATACCCCACTTATCAAGGTAGGGCGATAACTCATATAGATGCTCATTGAACTTGCTCAACATTTCTTTCGAGTAGCGCTGTGTCTGTACCTTTTTATTTTGCGCTATCCCTGCTATTACAAGCGAGATAAGTATTGTGATCACAAGTCCGTTAGTGATCCTGTTCCATTTTGGCAGCAGGGCACGTTCATAATATTCTAGTAAGCAAATGCATACGAATGTAGGTGATATCACAAAAATGAGCTGATAGTAGTCATGGTCATTGAATGCTTTGAACCATAACAGGGCATAGCATATTGTACCCAATATTGTGAACAGGGAAAAGTATTTCAGGAAGCTATCCAGTTTCCGCCACATGATGAAATATATCGGTAGTAGCAGAACAAAGAAACCCAGTACCAGCCTGCTTTGATAGGCCTTCGACCATACATGCAGGATGCGCTCTTGTAAAATATACCGTATGCCGCCCTCGTCCATACCCCGGATCGAGTAGAAGCCCTGCAGGTTTTGATGGTTTCCGTTTACATCGTTATAATGTTGCACGTATAGGTACCACCATATTAAAAACGAGCCGATAATTGCACTGGCTATTAAAATGCCCTTTAGTGCCTTTCGCTCTGTCGTTGCGTTTCTCTGCCATAGGCATATGACCAGAATAGCACCTACGCATGATAGCCAGGTTAGCCCGCCATCCGGCGGTTTCAGCAAAACGCTCAAAGAAAACAGGAAGGTACTCGCCGCAAGGCTGCCGTAACTATTATTGCGTATGTATATGATCATGTAGTACAGGCCTGCAAAGGACAAAGCTATAGCCGGAACATTTGGCAAAAAATTAAGCGCATAGTAGTAGTAGAATCCTGATGAACCGAGAATAAGCACGGGAAACAGTGCCAGCATAGGCCGCTGTATCCATAAGCGCACTGTCTTGTAAAGGTAGATGAGGCCGATTAGGTAGCAGAAAAACGTCAGACCGCGGAATATCCAGTAATTGAAGCCTGTCACATGACATAGTTTTGAACCCAGGTAATAGATTATAGGAAGCTCACTGGCTACCTTGCCATCTTTACCAGCCATAAAGTAAGTGGCAGGTTGAAATAGAGGGTTGTTATCTTCATAATATCTTCGCCCATACGCTACGCAGTCGCTTTGTCGCCATTGATGTATCGATGCGGGATGCATCTGTATGATCCTGGTCCCGTCGTTGAGGAAAAAGCTCAGGATAATAAAAGCTGTAAGTGTAATGAGCGAGAGTATATTGGTTTTTTCTTTTGCCATATTGCTTACCGGTACAGGTATTGTTTATGTTTGTCGTTTTTCACGTTTATTCTGGTGTTAACTGTATTTGTTTTGTCTTTTATTACACCGTTTTGGATAGCACCGTGCTACTTGTCCCGTTTTCATAATGTATACTCATAAAGCCTTTAGGCAAATTTACGGCTTATATACATGATTATTTATCATGACATTGCCATAGGCATCTTTTGATATGATGGTTGCTTCCGCCGGTCTTATCATAAGTTCATCAAGCTTTAGGTACGATCTGGGTTGTTCATTATGAAGAGTGATCTTAATTTTTCGTGTAGTGCCTGGCATATTGAAATATTTGGAGGCCCTGAACCACAAGCCACTTGCATTATCGGTACTTTCTTTGGTCACAGCTGCTCCCGAGGCAACTTCTTTGTTGTTACTGTCAAGCAGGCTGAACATTATGTACGGACTCATATAAGTGCCTTTTTCTAACTGGGACCAAAAGGAGATTTCATATTTTTCATCATTATAAGCTGGTTTTACCGGTATTAGGCCTATAACGGTGTCTTCTTTGGGTATTGTTTCCTGAGCACCTTTCCCGAAAAGATGTTGTTCAGTCGCGGTATTGTCATAGTGATTTACGTACCATGTGCCTGCGCATCCTATACATGTATCTCCGGCCTTCATAGCTTTGTATATTGGCTTTACCTCATTTCGGTGCGCTGCATCATTGGCGCGTATTCTGTCAGGGTAACAGGAATAAACATAAAACTGTGAAAAGTGCCCGATGGAATCACTGGCTGTCAGCAAATAATCCTGGTCGTCCCCAATATCTAGCATATCGATTTTAAGTAGTAAAAACGGACGGTTATCACTAATTCTAAGTAAGGGCTTATCCGCCCATGGCCCTCCGGCTATTCTCACCTGCTTCTCTGCTTCGTCCCATGATGTGCGTGACATGTACGCGTCCACCATGGGCAAATGCAGCTCGAAACTGGCCTTGTAGGCCAGCACCATGTTCCAGGTGTTATCTGTGTTTACCCAAAGTTTATCGCTTCCTATGTGTGTAAATGGCAGGGTTATTATTGCCTGGAAGTCAGAAGGTTTATACCCGTGCTTACCCAGAAAGTCTTCCCAGTTTTTATCATTTTTGAAGAAAAACCAATTGTAATCGTTGGCATAGTTTGCTTCAAGAGTCTTCATTCTTTCCAGGTAGCCCTTTGCTTCAAGTCCCCATGTGCACAGTGGTGCTGCAATAAAAACATACGCCAATATTCTTTTACGTGATAATATCCATTCGTAATACCGGCTGAGGCATACTGCAGTGAACAAGGTGATAATATAATAGAATACCCAGCTGAATCTTCCCAATGTTCTGAATTGCCGTAGTGGTGGCATATAGTGAAATATCCAAATTGCATTCCATTTAAAAGGAATGCCACAGGCTATGCAGAGTGATGCGAATGCTATGAAGAGCCAAACATATACTGACGCAGATAACTTTCTATCCGGCATGCCTCTTCGTTTTACGGCATATATCATGACCATAATAAGGCCTGTGATGATCGTGATGGCACTTACTACTATTGGTACAATGCCAATATAAGAATAACCCTCTCCTCCGCTCGACAGATCAGTGTACCAGTCCTTCGCGCGGATCGTTTGCCATATTGGTGAAAAAGCTGAGGTTAGGAAGTCGCGACATTCTGTGAGATAAACAAGAGTGCCATATGGCGCAGTGGGGCGATCTTTTAGCGGATCGGTCGCAAGTAAAATCAGTTTAACAACCAGTGCACTACCTAATACCGAAATCAGCACGGGGAGGCCCTCTTTGAAACGTCCCCAAACACTTTTCCCGGAGAATATGAAATAGGCAACAAAGTAGAAACCGCACAATGCTAGTGTAATTCCCAGGAAATATGGGTGCATGAATGTCATTAATATATTGGCAACAAAAAGATAGGTCAGGTATTTGTACTTCCTCGTGTTATGATACTTAAGTAATAGGTAAATGAGCAAGGGTATATAAAAGGCATGCGACAAAGAGTAATGACCGGTCAGGCGAAGCACCTGCGGCGACATGACAATAATTATAGACGAGAACAAGATCGCCAGCCAGGGACGCACCCGCCATTCAATCAGTATTTTGTAACAGATCACTATAGCCAATATGTACCCCATTGCTATGGAAATATGCATAATGCCCAAAGCAGTGTTTGCATCCACGGGTACTATATGTCTTAAATAGGAGACCAGCAGGGCCAGAACCGGCTGGTTATCTGTATACACCACATGCTCACCATACGGATAGTTCATGCCATTGAACCATACACCCTTGCCATACAGAGATTGGTATAGGTACGCATAGTAGTTTTTCCCCCCATCGCCCGAAGGATTGAGCATAAAATGACCTGGCGACACAAATAAAGGTGTGAGCATATAGTAGATAACAAGAAATGCAAAAACGAAACTCGCGGCAAGCCAGGCGTAATATTGTTTTCTGCTCATAAGCAAACTTGTTAAAATGAAATCAGAGTTTTATAGAACCAACCATTTTGTACGAGCGTATAATTACTTAATGCCCAGTTACCTGGTTTTTTCAACCGGTTCTTATAGCAGTGTATATGTCGTGGAGTACTTTTATGTTTGTTCAATTTTACCATTCCATATTCGGGTAGGTACGTTGCATATATTGCATTTCGGCTAGTACATAGCCAAGGTGTTCCGTGTGTTTCCCCTCTTTACCCCCTTGTTGCATCCAGCCATCTTCTGGTTGTTGCAATGTTGCTTCGCTCAGGATAGTACTGATACGCTCAGCCCATTTGCTTTTTATATCATCAAGGTTCACCCCTGCACCTGCCTCAAGCATAGCTTTGTCGTATTCGCTCATGATGCATAATTCACCGGCATATTGCCATAAGTTGTCCAGCGATTCCTGTGCGCGTTTGTGGCTTTCTTCGGTTCCGTCGCCTAATCTTATCACCCACTCGCTGCTCCACCTCAAGTGGTAAGTCACTTCTTTCAGAGATTTCTCAGCTATGGCTGCCAGTGTTTCGTCCTTGCTTTGCTGTAAGGCAGTATAGAAGAAATAATTGAAAGCATCGTAAAATAAGGACCGCATAGTGGTATAGGCCCAGTCTTTGTTCTCTTGCTCTGTCAAAAGCACATTCCTGAAGTCCCATCCGTCACGCAGGTAGGCCATATCATCTTCATCTACGGCTTTCCCGCTGGCAATGATGTTCTGTAAAGCGGTAGAATTGAATAGTGTCTCTTTTTCTTCCCTGGGCAGTTCATTGAATTGCTCTGCCGCATATTGGTATAGGCTTCTGGCTTGACCAAGATGGTCAAGCGCTATATTGGTCAGCGCTATGTCTTGCTCCAGTATCGGTCCGTGGCCGCACCACTCACTAAGCCTGTGGCCCATGATCAGCGCATTGTCGGCTATCTGTAGCGTATATTTTAATTTCTGTGTATCCATTGTTGAGGTCTTACCTGCCATTACATATGTTTCAGCTCGTCAGGTAGATTATAAAAGGTAGGGTGACGATATATCTTATCATTGGCAGGTTCGTACATAGATGCTGACTCATCCGGGTCCGAAGTGTGCAGGTATTTGCTTTCCACCACCCAGATGCTTACCCCTTCCATACGGCGGGTATATACATCCCTGGCATTCTCTATCGCCATTTGTGCATCGGCTGCATGCAGGCTGCCTACATGCTTATGGTCCAGTCCGGCCTTGCTGCGGATGAACACTTCCCACAAAGGCCATTCGTTTGTATGTTCTGTTGTTACTTGCGACATATGTTTCGGCTATGTTGTTATATATAGCATTGGCTACAGATCGCTCTTGTAGCCAATGTACTTGTTTATGCAGCTTGCTGTTCAGCTGCTCTTTTCTTTCGTTTTTCGCTGTAGGCTGCAGCCGCATCACGCACCCATGCCCCCTTTTCCCATGCGGTCTTGCGGGTCTCAAGTCGCTCCTTATTGCAGGGGCCGTTGCCTTTTACCACGTTCCAGAACTCGTCCCAGTTTATCGTGCCATAGTCATAGTGGCCGCGTTCTTCGTTCCATTTCAGGTCCGGGTCCGGTACGCTCAGCCCCAGTATTTTGGCCTGTTCTACAGTCACGTCTATGAATTTCTGGCGTAGCTCATCATTGGTGAAACGCTTTATTTTCCAGTGCATGCTTTGCTCTGTATGCGGGCTGTTGTCATCCGGTGGGCCAAACATCATAATGGATGGCCACCACCAGCGGTTAAGGGCATCCTGGGCCATCTTTTTTTGTACTTCTGTTCCCTTCGAGAGGGTTAGCATGATCTCAAAGCCTTGTCTTTGGTGAAAGCTCTCCTCTTTACATACACGCACCATCGCCCTTGCATAGGGTCCGTACGATGTGCGGCAGAGGGGCACCTGGTTCATTATGGCAGCGCCGTCCACCAGCCAGCCAATAGCACCCATATCGGCCCATGTTAGTGTGGGATAGTTGAATATGGAGGAGTATTTTGCCTTGCCGGTGTGCAGTTGCTCATACAGCTCGTCCCTGCTTATCCCTAATGTTTCTGTTGCGCTGTAGAGGTAGAGGCCATGACCGGCCTCATCCTGCACTTTGGCCAGCAATACTGCCTTACGGCGCAAGCTTGGTGCGCGGGTTATCCAGTTGCCTTCGGGCAGCATACCCACTATCTCACTGTGTGCATGCTGCGATATCTGGCGGATAAGCGTCTTCCGGTAGGCTTCCGGCATCCAGTCGCGTGGTTCTATCGCCACATCCTTTTTCAGCTTCTCTTCAAAATGTTCTTCGAACGAATGAACGGTCATGGATCACATTTTTTATGAACTACAAATATACGATTATACCGCCTATATTCTTGTTACAGTCCTTTACAAAACTGCCTTGAGGCCCTTTAAATATAAATAACCCCGGATATTATCCGGGGTTGAAAAGCAACTTAATTATCGTGTCGTTTATTGTGCAAATGTGAAGCGTAGCATGATACCCGCTCGTGTTGTCGTTATCGGGTACGAGCTCGATACATACGGGATGCTTTGTCGCCTGTCATAGAACATGCGGAGTGTCAGTTGGTCATTTACTATATAATCTATGGTCGGCGATATACCGATCACTTTTTGACCCCGCGAGGTGATGCCTATGTTTTGCGATAGATAGTTGTTGGTCGTGCGGTCATCGCGCAGGCTTACATCTACCTTAAAGGTCAGGTCGTTCTTAAGCTTGCGGACGCCAAGTATGGCGAAAGGTAGTTTCAATCCCTTCACCCTATAACCGAGCCCCACCTGGTACTCGGTACTCTTGGTCTCACTTACCTGGTAGTCCAGGAGGTTTAGGCTTACTGTCCTGCTCTTGTTGAATTTCAGTGTACCCGTCAGGTTGTTCTTGAACGACATGTCAAAACCCAGCAGCGGACTTAACTGTTCCGACATCGTCAGGTTCGGCACCTGGTAGAAGGGTACATAGTTGCCAGAGGTAGAATCGATGAACGACGGCGCACTCAGGCCATAAACATCCTGGTACAGGAGCGATGTGTTGAAGCTATTCATCGACATGGTACCGGTATAGGCGTGCGTTATGTTCATGCTGTTCATGATGTCCCTGAAGAAAGGCAGCTTGCTCAGCCCATTGTATGTGATGCGCCAGTTGGGCATCGGTTTGTAATTGCCGAATGGATTGAAGCGGATGCCGTCGCCGCTGTAGTCGATCAGGCCAACACTGTTGGCGCTCTTGCCGCTATAAGCAGCGATGAATGCAGGCACCAGTACATCCTGTGAGTATCCTGTATAACCTTTCTTATAGCTTGGATCATTCGGGTCATTGGCGCCGTTGGTATAAGGATTGGCATTACCCAACCGTTGCGATATGATCTGCCTGTTGGCCAGGAATTGGTTATAAACTGCCGAATTTGCGCCCGACGATTTGAACAGTGTCTTTAATCCTATATAGGATATATTGAAGCTGCCCGATTCGTATGGGTTCAGGTGCTCGAATGCGCTTCCGTCGTGCGCATAACTGGTGTCTTTATACAGCTCATTATGCGCCTTGCTGAAGGTCTTGGTGAGGCTAATATCTATCCTGAAATCCTGGAACGGCTCGAGGGTGGTCTGTATGTTCAGGTTTTGCGAATAGGTCTGCTGGAACTGTGCGTTGAACAAAGAGTCGGTGCTCAGTTTGTTGCCGCTCGCTTTCGATTCCAGCCATTGCTGGTTAGGCTGATACCCATATACAAAGTCTATGCCCGGAGCTCCGGAGCTGGTGTTAACGCCCATTACACGGGTGCTGTCCAGGTAGCCCGGCAGTATGGTGCCCGAATTTTCCGTATAGTTCACCGTGCTGCGCTTCACCATGGTTAGTAGCTTGCCGACAAAGCGTACCACAGGGCCCACCTCAGGGTTCACATTCCTTCGCGCTCTTCTCGCTGCTTTGCGCGCCGCTTTCTTCTTGGCTTTCTCTGCTTTCAGCCTGTCCTTCTCCTGTTGCTCCAGCACTTTACGCAGCGAGTCCAGTTGTTGGTCGCTCATATTGGCGGCCTTGGCTGCCATTAGTGCGGCCTCTATTCTATCCTTCGGCGTTTGCTTGGCTTTCTTGTCTTTGTCATTATTGTCCCCTACGTTAGGTGGATGCACGATGTCGTCATCATTGTCGCGCATCTGCTGCGGGTTCTTCTTATCGCCTGTACGCAGGTCTTTTACATTTTTATTACCGGCCCCGGTATTCTTCGGTTTCGATTCTTTTTTGTTCGTTCGCCGCACAGGTTGGTTTATTGCTCTCAGCCATCGGTTCTTATTGTACAACGATGTGAAGTTGAGTTCTCCCGTCACCTGTTTTGTTTGGTTGTTGCTAATTGTATTACCCAGGTCATGTGCCAGTTGAGAGGCCGCTGTCCAGGTATAGTTTGCGTTGTACGATAAGCGCAGGTTGGTCCAGTCAAGCAACGGTATTTTCTGTAGCGGCGTATTATAACTGCTGTTGAACGATTGGGTATAATTGGTATTGCGGCCCAGTCGCTCAATGTTATGCCATAGGGTATCCCTCTTCTCTTTAGTGTCCAGCTTTCCGTAGGGCTCATCTACGCGCGAGTTGTTGGTTGCACTATAGTCGAAAGACAGCGACCTGGCCAGCTCCCAGCGCAGCGTATACATCCTGTTCCAGGTAAAATTCTTGTAGTAGGTCGGGTCTATCTCATACGGGCCGTCGCTTATGTTACGCACCTTGGTCTCATCCATCACTTTATTCAGGTCTGTCCTGAAAGTAAAGTTCGATGGTAGGGGATTAAAGTTGAAATCCCTTATCAGCGATAGCCATTTCGATCGCGATTTGAACGTTCGCTTGAACGGTTCAATTGATTTAGACTTGATATTGTAGGTGTAGCCAAGCCCCAGCTTGTTATTCACAAGGTTATCACTCTCTATTGTAGGGTTCCTTTTGAACTGGCGGTTATAAGCGTAGCTCACATCGAAGTTCTTAACGCTCCACGGCTTTGTTTTGGCAGTTTGTTTGTCGGGGTTGCCCAGTATGCGGACATTCGTCAGGTTCACACTTGTGATCGACGTGAAGTCCTGTGCTGCTTTTTTGAAAGAATCCCTTTGTTGTGCATTGTTAGCGGTATTAAGTTCATCTTTATACTTTACATCAAGGTCGTAAGGATTGAATTCAGGATTACTTACGTTTTGCGAGTAGCCGAGGAACAAAGGCAGTTGAACACCCCATTTACGGGGCATCAACTTACCCATATTCAGGTTGGTCGATGCATTGTACTGGTAGAAATTATCCTTATACCGCTGGTCCACTTTCTGGTCTATATTACCATAGCCCTGTGTATGCATACTGCCCGACAGGTTCACATTGCCCAGGTCGGCCAGCTGTAGGTTCACCTTGCCCGCAGCAGCATATCCGGTCTTTTCGTCCAGTCCTACCATACGCAGCTCGTTGAACCAAACTTCTACACATTTCGCCGTGCCGTCATCATCAGGTGTCTGTGCAGTCTTTTTAGGGTTCATGATGCCCAGCATGATCGTTTTTGCATCGCCTATATTGGGGTTACCCACCACAACGATCGTATTGCCTTTACTACCGGTAGTAGTATAGGGCACATATGATGGGAGGCCGGCTGCGTTCCGTTCTGTTTTTGCATTTATCAGGTCGGCCAGCACCAGGTCCATGCGGTTGGCTTCAGGCCATATATCATCGGGTGTAGTCGCACCGGGATTGGTTATCTTAAGCGGTATCTCGTATTCGTAGTAGTTGTTGGTAAAGTCACTGCCTATACGTATGAATGCTTTTACATCACCGTCCCTCAACGGTGTCTGCCCTGATTGCGATTCCGCGTGCAGGAACATTCTCAACGCACTGTACTGGCGCATATCTACGCCTACTTCTTTATACACGCCCCTTGCATCCCCGTCTTTCAATGAGCAGGTTTGTAGCGACAGGGCCTGTTCGTTAAGTTGAACATTCTGGCCGTTGGCTACGGCTGCCTGCTGGCGGTTTACGCCCGGTGGTATCACATAGGGTATCGGCTGCCTGCCGCTGTTCTCTTCCACACTTACTGTGGTTACCGAGAAGTTGTTCGACTTCTGGTCAGGTTCCGGTATGTTTTCTCCCGGCGATTGCAGGGAGAACTGGTAAGTGCGCCATTGGTTACGGCCAAGCTGCAGTTGTGCAAAGCGTGTGATCACACTGTCCTGGAAGCCGGTCAGGTACATCCTGATAAAGCGTATGGCCCTGAAATCGGAGATATCGCCAACGCGTTGCTGGTATTCGTTGATGGGTATTTTGAACTGGTACCATGTCTCGTCTTCATAGCTTCCGTTTGGCAGTTTGGGCCGTGTAGTGATCTTGTTCACGATATAATTACTGCCTTCCTGCATGTTCGGCTTCAGGTCTATACGGTATTCGTAGTACGATTCACTTTCGTTAAGTGTATTGTCCTTGTTTACATCTTCTGACTCAGGCAAAGTGGTTGCAGAAGTTGCGAACGATGAGTTCGGGTCTGTAACAGGCGAGTTGCCTTGCGGGTTGTTATAATATTTGTACCGGCCGAGCACACCTGTATTGTTATTGTCATAGCTGGCATCCCGGTAATACTTGTAGTCATCGCCCGATGGGTCGGCCTGCGCCGCAGCAAGCGCTGCAGCATTCACGTGTTGGGCAAGTCTCTGCAGGTAGTCGCCGAAGAATACGTTTCTTTCATCATCATCATTGGCGCCATCGTAACCTACGTCCTGCACAGCACGTGCAGCAGGATCATTGTCAAATGCTCTTGTGATCTGTTGCTGAAATTTCGGTACATATCCCCATACAGTTTGGTCAAGCTGGCTCTTATCTTCAGGATAAGGGATGCCATTTTCGAAGAACTTCCTTGAGTCCTTCAGCACGTCTTCCGATACATTACCCAGGTTGATGTATAGTTCACCACCCTGTGAGTTGGGATTATTGATAAAAGGGTCCATTACCCAAAACTCCACGTACTGTACATTCGATGCTTCAAAGTCACTATACTCTATCGGCCGCATAATACCGCCCCAGCGCTTTTCCGGGTTCGTAAGCCTGTCATCGGCATCCACATTGGTGTAGTCGAAGTTATAGGGTCCTTTATCTTTTGGATAATAGGCGAGATCAAAAGTGCTTGTGGCGTTCTGTAATGTTGTTATTGATTTTTGGGGGAAGATGTCCTGCGTTTGCACCATCCTGATGTAGTGCTGGTTCGGGTCGTTCTTCACATAGTCCGGTACACCGCTTCCGGGGTCCACCAATGTAGGCTCAATGAAATACCAGGCCAATCGCGCACGGTTATACCCATAGCTAAGCTTATTGGCATCTGCTGCTTCAGGGAAGAGCACATTGCCATTCTTGTCATGTGCACCAAAAGGTGTCGAGGCAAGCGTCCATGCATTAGCAGGGAATTTAAGGTCATATGCACTTGACGTTCCTTCAAAGTCATCAATATATACCGAGCCCTCAGGGTCCAATGCATTGATCTGTTTCGGGTGCCCCGGCATGAGGCTTGCAACCTCACCTGTCGCATTAATGAATGATGGTGCAGTAGTTGAATAAATAGGCAGCTTGTCCAGCAAGCGTGTCAGGCCCTGCGATTCCGATTGGTAGTTGGCATCCAAACCAAGCACGGTGTTCTTGATGGGATCTTCACCAAAGGTGGTTTTTTGAGTAAAGGGCCTTTCTGTCAGGCGCATCACCGTACCACCCAGTGCCAGCTTTTTGTTCAGGTAATAGTCGAACCGCGCACCCATGAAGTTTTGCTGCTGGAAGCCGAAGGTCGCATTGTCCTCGTATTGTATGTTGATGGGAATACCGGAATTCAATATACCCTGGTTCAGGATTTTTATTTTACCCAGTCCGTAATCTATCTGGTAGTCCTGGTTCTCTATCAGTTTGGTGCCACCTGCAGATACCGATACCGAACCCTGCGGGATATTGAAGCCCCCCAGGAATATCTCTGACGATGAAGCTGACTTGTAAGAGCCTTTTATCACATACCTGTTCGTTTGCTGGAACTGCCGTGCAATTGTTTTTGTCGAGTCGTAAAGTATTTGGTACAGGTACTTACGTTCCAGTTGAGGGTTATTTCCCAGCGCAGGTTTCAGGTCCGATCCGAATGGTTCCAATACAGGGAAGATGATCTTACCCTGCTGTGTGTTGATGGTGATGCCATCCACGAAGTCGAAGATACCATCGGGTGATGGGTCGTTCTGGAAGTTAAGACGGTCAAGGTTAAGCAAGGTAAGCAGTGGCACCCCTGCTTTGGGTCCTTCAGGCAGGTAGCGTTTTTCCCCCCCGCCCGGGTCTTGATAAAGTACATTCAGCCTGAAGTCTTCTTTCGATACGCCCAGTCCGCCAAGGGTATAGATGTTTTTCATCATCAGGTGCCATATCGGGAAGTTAGGCCTGGCCGATGTACCCTTCAGCAATTTCAGGTACAACACTTTCGGAGCGGTGCTGTCAGGAGGAAGATCCTCTGCAAATTCGCCCACCTGGTACACTTTACCATTCGTTGTGGTATAGCGGTAAGCAACTGCAAGTATGTCATCCGGGTTCAGCTGTGTGTTCAGCGATATATAGCCTAATTGCGGATTAAAGCTAAATTCTGACGGATTCAGTTTGCGCGCTGTAGTGCGTTCGAAGTCTTGCTGCTGGGTAAGCCCCAGCGATACTGCCGATGCGGTTGCATAGCCTTGCTGCCTTCCGTTCGGGTTTTGCATTAGTTCATCATACAGTAGATTGCTCCTGTTGTCCGGAAAAGCAGGCTTCGTGGCGTCTTTAAGCTGGGTCAGATACGGATTGTTTTCGCCAAGGTCAGTGAAGGCCATTACATCGCGCACATTGTCCACTGCGCCGGTGCGGTTGGTTACCCACACCTCTATTTTGTTGACAGTCACCTGCGAGTTTATCACAGGAAATTGCGCCAGTGCTTTATCGTAATTGTTATAGAAGTATTGCGCCAGCAGGAAGTGTTTGTTCTCTTCATAGTCATCAGCCTTTATAGAGAACTGCTGTGTTTGTGAGCCGCCTTGTACGGTCAGGCTCTGGCGTTTCGATTTCTGTTGCGATACTACGCCTGTTACCCATAACCTGCCAAACTGCAACTGTGTTTTAAGACCGAAAAGCGACTGCACACCGTTGATCAGGTTGCTCTTCAGCGGGAAGCTCACATTACCGGCTTCTATTTTTTTGATGATCTCATCTTCTTTACCGGTGTATTCCAGCTTTTGTACGTTCTGGTAGTCGAAAGTAGCTTTGGTATTGTTGCTGATGTTCAGTTTCAGTTTATCCCCCACAGTTGCCAGCAGGTTGATGTTCATCTGCATGTCGAAATCAAACACACCGTACTTTTGGGCACGCTGCACCAGTGTTGGGTTTTGTATATTCTGCCAGTTGCCGCCGAAAGTGATGTCTATATTGCCCTGCGGACGCACCTGTATCTCGTTGCCGCCGAATATGCGGTCAAACAGGCCCTCGCGATACATCTGGGGCAGCTCCGGCTTTTTGTTGAAGATGGTCAGCGCGTCCAGCCTCCGTTTCCAGTAGGCTTGTTCGTCCTGCTGGCCGCGGTACTTGAGGTACTCCTCCATTGTCATGTAGCTCGGGTTACGTATATAGTCGCTGCCGATGCGGTCGTAGTAGTAATAGTTGCTGTCGTGCGGATCATATTCCACGTCCTGGTGCACATTGGGTGGGTCCTGCAGGTCCATCGCATGGTAGTTGTGGGCCTGCCCCGGGTCGCCGGTATTATCGTGTATGGGGAAGACCAGTTTGCGGGCAGTGTCTGCAGCCTTCTGCACTTTTTGGGTATCGTCGGGATCAGGGTTGAATACAAACGGGTCTTTATGTCCGCGTGCAGCAGCATTCGCAATAGCAGCCACCACCGCTATAAAAGCCAAAAATTTGTATCCGAAATTGCTCTGTCCCTTCAATATTTTGTGTGCTTATAGTGATCTTAATGCCTGTTTGATTAGTTCTTCTACGCTTAGCTCGCCGGCATTGGCCACCTTTTTAAGGGCAACTTCTGCCATGCCCCGGCCAATGCCGAGGTTCACTAAAGCAATTAACGCGTCATCTTCCTTTGTATTGTGTGCTGCAAGCGGTTTTGCACCGGTATTTTCATTACGCAGCAGCTTGCCTTTCAGTTCCAGTAGGATACGTTGGGCTGTCTTGGCGCCTATGCCTTTTACCCGTTCCAGTGTGCGGCTGTCCTCTTGTGCCACGGCCCGTTGCAGCTCGTCGGGCGTCAGCGACGATAGTATGATGCGCGCTGTAGCTGCGCCCACCCCGTTTATAGCCAGCAGTTGCCTGAATGTACTGCGCTCGTTCTCTTCAGCAAAGCCGTAGAGCACCCATGCGTCCTCACGCACCTGCAGGTGCATGTAAAGCCTGCAGCGCTCCAGCGACTGCACCTTGCTATACGTTTGCAGGGTGATGTTCACCTCGTAGCCCACACCCCCTACATCCATGTATAATACAGACGGTGACCTGTACGTCAGCTCACCTTCGAGGTATGCAAACATATTGTCTTTCGTTTCATTCCTTGTTCAGGCTTCAAAATACTGTATTTATAGCAATTAGCCTGAAAAACAGGGTCAAATTATTGCTTCCTTTTCTCAGCCCCAAAAAGCAAAAAAGCGGCATGTTTGGGTGCCGCCTTTTTGGTATCAATATTCTTATTGTTTAACGGTTTTCGTCATCATACCACCACCATGGGTTTCTCCTCGATTTTACTTTGTAGAAGAAGGTGATATTGATAACGGAATAAGCGTCATTTACAGATTTGTTGCCGCGCACATCGCCGGGCTTGCGGGTAGCGTAGTTCGTGATCTGCCACGATTTGTCATACATTTCCCGGGCTACCTGTGCCTTATCGGGGTCCAGGTGCTTGTCAAATTCGTTCGGATCCACATAGTTAGTGCTCACATTATCAAGATAATCGGTGAAGCAGTAATGGTATATGTATTCGAGGCCAAGGTCCAGTTTTTGGCCCAGGCTCCAGCGTACGCCTATACCAAGGGGCACTTCCATTTGCCAGTATTTTATCTGGTCGGGATAGCCTGCGCCCCATCCGTCGCCTTCGAGGTGCAGGTCTTTCAGGTTGATCCATTTTGAGGCCACGTTACCGTTGCGGTCAGGCAATATACCCTGTGGGTTGAAGTGGAAATAGCCAAAACCTGCCAGCAGGTATGGGTTGAACCTGCCCCTTGCTGTGCGGGGGCCTATGTTCAGCCTGCGGGGGTTGAACTCGAACATCAGGTTGGCTTCCCATATATTGGTGCGCACTTCGAGGTTGCGCAGGTAGCGCTGGTAGTAGTCGTCCGATATATATTCAGCCTTCCTTGCCTTGTCATTGTTCCACGCATCGGTAGCGTACAGGGTCCCGTAATTGAGGCCCAGCCTTACGCAGAGTGCAGGGTGTATGGTGTAGCGACCGAACAGCCCGCCCATGAAGCAGGGACGGTTGAAATATTGGCCATTGTTATAGTGGTCCAGTATTTTTTTCGTACCCACATCAGCCCACAGGTCGGTCATACCGAAGTTGATACCAAGCGCCCAGCCTGAAGGTTCCACGTAGTCTTTACGGTGTATCTTCTGGGCTTCGGTGCTTGTAACGGTAGCCGCTACCATTCCGATGGCTAAAATGCTACGGATAAATTTCTTCCGCATGTCGTGTTATTTTAGCGTTGAAGATAAAAAAATTATTTGCCTTTAAAAATAGCTTTTCTTTTTTCCATGAATGCGCCCGTCCCTTCACGCATGTCTTCGGTGGCAAAACACTCACCAAAACGCGTGATCTCATTGTCAAAGCCTTTACTCTCGCAGCGGGCCGCTTCGTTCACGCAATATATGACTTTTGTAACAGCTATGGGAGCTTTTGTCTGTATTTTTTGGCATATTTCTTTGGCCTTGCCCATCAGCTCAGCCAGCGGCAGCACGTGATTCACGAGGCCCAGCTCCTTTGCTTCTGCTGCGCCCACCATATCGGCGGTCATCATCAGCTCCATGGCCTTGCCCTTGCCCACCAACTGCGTAAGGCGCTGGGTGCCGCCATAACCCGGTATCAGGCCAAGGTTCACCTCGGGCTGGCCGAATTTGGCATTTTCGCCGGCTATCCTGAAGTGGCAGGCTATGGCCAGCTCGCAACCGCCGCCCAGTGCAAAGCCGTTAACGGCTGCTATCACGGGCTTGGGGCAATTCTCTATTTTGTCAAACACCTGGCTTTGGCCTCTTTTAGCGAGGGCCTCGCCACCGGCAGCATCAAGCGCGGTAAATTCTGATATGTCGGCCCCGGCAACAAAGGCTTTTTCGCCTGCGCCAGTCAGTATCACCGTTTTTACTTCGGCATTATTATATACCTCGTCCATGGCTTTGCCCAGTTCTTCTATTACGTCTTTGTTCAGTGCGTTCAGCTTGTCAGGACGGTTGATGGTGATCACCATAGTGCCTTCCTGCAAGTCTGTGAGTAGTGTGCTGTACATTTCTTATTTCGATTGTTTATTTATGACCTGTTGTTAATGCGGAAGCTTTCAGCTTTTAAATGTTGCCTTTTGACTTAGCTCCGATGCTCCGCCACCCAGTCCTTTATATATGCTGCTATCTGCTGCGTAGGTTCCCCGGGACCAAAAAGCTTGCCCACGCCCATGGCATTGAGCTGCTCCATATCCTGCCCGGGTATGATGCCCCCGCCCGTAAGCAGTACATCGCCTATGCCCTTCTCCTTCATCAGCGCCAGCATGCGCGGGAATACCGTCATATGCGCACCGCTCAGTATGCTGATGCCTATGGCATCCACATCTTCCTGCAGGGCGGTGTTCACCACCATCTCCGCCGTCTGGCGCAGGCCGGTGTAGATCACCTCCATGCCCGCATCGCGCAGGGCGGTGGCTATTACTTTGGCGCCGCGGTCGTGGCCATCGAGGCCCACCTTGGCTACCAGTACACGTATGGGCCGGTTCAGCTTAGCTGTCATATTGCATCATTCAAAAAAACGCGGGTAAAAGTAATGATTTATTGCAGGCTTGCATAAACTTAGGGTTTTGATAATATGAACCCACTTATTTCTAAGGTGCAGCTCCAATACTACTTAAAGTGGTCAGGCGTACTAAGTACTGATCACAACCACAGTTCATAATACAAATTATCCATCAGCTCACCATCGCCCCATGTGCGGGTTTCGCTATGGGTGTATTTGAAACCATAGTGCTGGTTGGCCGCCTTCGATGCATGGTTGTTCGCCCTATGTCCTATCAGCAGCCGTTTTATACCATGCTCCCGGGCCCATTGCAACCTTATATCGTATAGCATACGCGAGAGGCCGCGTCCGCGATATGTCTTGCGGATGTAGGATTGGGTCATTTGCGCGTCTTCCGGCCTTTCTTTATTATCTATTACTATGCCGGTGATGCCTATCAGCTCGTCGCCATGAAAGAGCCAAAGCAGCCTGCATCGGGGTTTGTGATCCTGCCCAGCCATTGCCCGTCGCTGAAGGCGAGCTCGCGTGCGAGGTTGCTGCCGAACATTTCCGCTTCCAGTTCCAGCGCCTCGAGGCGCATGGCCTTGTACAGGCCCGCTTCAGCGGGGGTAAAGGGGCGTATATGGTAAGCGGTATTTTCCATTGCATAAATCTACGCAATGCTGTAATACGCAACAAAAAAGCGGGCGCCCTCCGGCTACCCGCTCCTGTTCCCTAACCAAAAAAATTTATACCTCCGTTTGCTTATTTCCTGATCAGGATCTTTTCGCTATGTCTTAGTTCCATGTTGCTGATGTTAAGGTTGTACATGCCTGCGGCCAGGTGACTGAGGTCGAGGCTGTAGGTGATAGTAGGCTGTATGTTCTCTTTGATGTATACCAGCCGCCCCGCCTCATCGGTCAGCGTAACGGTGAAGTTGTTAGAATTGACCGGCTGTATATAAAGGAATATATAATTGCCTGCAGGGTTAGGATACACTTTAGTAACAATGCTCTTCTGATTTACTTCCTGCACAGCAGTGGGGCTATAAGTGGTCACCGTTTCGGTAATGGTATTGTGCCCGCCGGTTGGCCCGGTATTGCCGGGCTGCACGAGGCCATAATACGTGCTGTATATCACGTAGGGGAAGACGGCAGTGAGCGATGCATCTATGGTCATAAAATAGCAGTAGGTGCCATTGGGATATTCGGGGGTCTTGCACCAGCGGCCATTGTGCTCATCGAGATCGCCGAGGCCGGGTACATACTCATAATCTTCGAGGAAGTAACCTAAGGGATAGGTGGCATTCACTGCCGGGCCTGCCTGCTGGCCGGTCACCACGGTGCCATCGGGCAGGGTGTCGCGGGTGGTCATGCTGCTGCGCAGGCGGTAAGAGCTGGCCATCCTTTTTATAGGCCCGGTACCATTGGTATCGCTGTAGCCATAAGCGCCATAAACGGGATAGCCATCGAAGGCATAGCCGATGATGGGCGAGTGGTGGGTACTGTCGGCATCGTCATACAGGCAGCGGGGGTTCAGGTGGGTATGGTATTCGCCATTGGGCGCGGGGTGGCCCAGGCAGCTATCGAAGGTATTGCCTTCAAAGTACACCGCATCACGGTGCCAGGTGTTCTGGTTGTTGTAGCTATAGGCGTCCTGCGCATTGAAGATACTGACGCCATTGCTCCATACGCCCACATGGCCACCACCTATCGGTATGGGCGTACCGGGGTTGGGATGCGGGTTCCGTGTTATCTTATATACAAAGTTCTCGTTCACGGGCACCTGCGTAGCAGGCAGGTTATTCCATGGGCCTATATCATAGCCCGGTATGCAGTTGGCGCTGATGTACACATTGCTGTCGGAGTATTGTACCTGCTGTATATCCGATGGGATATTGTTGTATCCTACTGCACCGGTGGTGTTCAGCTTCCACGAGGTAACAGAAGGGTCGAGCTGTGCGAAGACGGGTGAAAGAATGAATGTACTTGCAAAGAGAAGCGTGGTTCTTTGGAACATATTATCCATGGTTTTGTGCTTGTTTAGACGGCATGGCCGGGCAAACCCTTCGCCCTGTCGCAAACAGCCCCCGGGATTGTCTGTTTTGCACAGCACCGGCAGGGAAGAAGCGGCTTATTTTTACAGTAAAAGGATTTTATTATGGAAATAAACAACGTAAGATTCGATGAAGACATAAGGCTGATATGTGTACAGGCTACTTCCTTTCCGCATGGGGTGCAGGCAGCGCATGAAAAGCTGCATGCCCTGCTGCAGGGTAGCGGCCAGCGACGCTTCTATGGCCTGTCGCGACCGGAAGGCGGGGGTGGTATCGTGTACAAGGCTGCTGCTGAAGAACTGCATGAGGGCGAGGCGGAGCAACTGGGCTGCGAAAGCTTTACCGTCCGGAAAGGCAGCTTCTCCATGATCGCCATACACGATTATATGAAAGATGTGGAAAGCATTGGCCGTGCCTTCAACGAATTATTGAAAGAGCCTGCGCTCGATCCGCAGGGCTATTGCCTGGAGTGGTACATCAGCGATAAGGATGTGCAGTGCATGGTGCCCTTAAAATAATATACTCTGTTGCGGGCTTATGTTGATGGAACAGCGGATTTGATTTATTTTGCTGGGGAAGATGAAGGGCTTTGTCAACAAACTACCGCGACTGATTTGCTACCTCGTAGCGATAGCATTAGGCATGAAGCAACTGCGCGAGCCTGATGTATGGTGGCAGCTGCTGGCTGGTCGCTGGATGCTGCAACATGGGCAAGTGACGCACAGCGATATGTTCTCCTATACTATGGCAGGGCATAGCTGGGTGAACGTGAAGTGGTTCTATGAAGTGCTCATTGCCCTGCTCGAAAAAGCACTTGGCCCCGAAGGGGTGCTGTTGCTGCAATGCATCGTGAATGTGGGCCTGGTATGGCTGCTTTTTAAAACCATTAAATATACGGCCCGTTTGCTGGGGCGCGGGGTGACGGAGTTCCAATCGGTATTGGCCGTATTGCTCTTCTTCGCCATTACGGAATACCGTATGGCAGGCAGGCCCGAGATGATCAGTCACTTGCTATGTGCGCTCTACCTCTTCATTATGCTGCGCAGGCCGCAGGCGGCATGGAAGGATATCATCTGGCTGTTGCCCCTGCAACTGCTCTGGGCCAATATGCACGAGGGTTATCCCGTGGGCCTCGTGATGATAGGCGCGTATGCCGGTGCCGCATTCCTCAGTTACCTGATCAGCAGGGAGCAAGCACACCTGCGGCAGGCGGGCAGGCTTGCGGTCCTGTTCGTCGCATCGGTCTTTATTATATTGCTCAATCCTAATGGTACCGTATTGTGGAAACAGCCCTTCGAGATATACCGGCAGGTGTGGGCCAATAAATACACTACCGAGCTCTACTCCTGGAGCAATGCAGGCTACTGGACCCTGCAGGCCAAATGGCATGTGGTCCTGCTCATTGCTGTGCTGATGTACTGGCCCCTGCGCATGCGCAGGGAAAAACGTTCCTTCTACAGCCCGGATATGGTGGCATACCTCCTGTTGATACCCTTGTTCGGCTACCTCTCGCTCACGGCTAATCGTAACATACCCTTTGCACAGATCATCTTGCTGCCATCAGTAGCGCTGTTGCTGAACAGTGTAGCGAACGGCCTCAAAGCAAGGAATGAAAAACTGTATATCGCATTGAGCAAAAGGGCCATTGCCTCAGCTATCCTGCTGGCTGCATTGTTCTATGGTGCTGTGGTGAGCAATGCCTTTTATAAGTTTACCGGCTCTAAAAACCGTTACGGCATACATATCAGTATGCTGCACAACCCAAAGGGTGCGGCAGCGTTTATACAAGAGCATCATATAAAGGGTACTGCTTTTTCCGACTACTTTGTTTCTTCTTACCTGCTCTGGAAGATGTACCCCGATTTTAAGTCCTACATCGACCTTCGCGACCTGGACGTATTCCCTGTTTCTTTTTTCGATAGGTATTTCGAGATGTACGAAAAGCCCCAGTTATTTCATGAGGCCGATGCGAAATATGATTTCAATTATGTAGTGCTGAGTACTTCGCAATTACCCGCCCTGCAGGTGGAATTGTATTGGAAGGAGGGTTATAACATGGTCTATGTAGACCCTGTGGCGGTCATCTTCCTGAAACAGAACGAAGCGAACAAACCGCTCAATGACAACCTGCAGATACAGAAGCTCTTCACCTGGCCGCAGCCTGCCGATGAGCCTGCATGGGCCACACTGATGACCAAACTGCTGAACCCCACAGCAGATTATAACAACGAGGACGAAAGCAATATGCCCATATACGCTGCCCTGTTCTATACGCAGGTGCGCAACTATCCGCTTGCCATACAAATGCTGAAGCCCCAGCTGGAAAATGTAACAGAGCCCGCGAAAGCGTACCAGACACTGGCGGCCTGCTATAACGAATATGCGAAAGTGACCAATGAACCGCAACTGAAACAGCTTCGCGAAGACAGCGCGAGGATGTATATGCAGCAGGCGCAGGAAATGAAGTAATTGTCAACTCCCTCTCCTTTGGAGAAGGTCGGGGTGAGGCCGCGTCATCACCTCATCATACTTCGCATCATAATCTTCCCGCAGGGTGCCGAACCATCTGTCCCACCACAGGAAGTAAAGCCCGTAATTGCCGGTAAAATATTGATGGTGCTGGTTGTGGCTCATCGAGGTATTGATCCATTTGCCGATGGGATGTTTGGAGAAGCCCTTCGGATACAGCTCCCAGCCCAGGTGCCCGTACACATTATACACGATCATCACGAAGAAGAAAACGAACAAATGCCAGGGATGCAAGGGCATCACCATCACGAACACTGCGAAGATGCCCGCCTCTACCACTGCCTCGAGAGGATGAAAAGCAAAGGCCGCAAATGGCGAAGGATTGGTGGACTTGTGATGAATTAAATGAAAGGCCCTGAAAACCTTTGGGTGATGCATGAAACGGTGGGCAAAATAAAAATAAGCATCGTGCAGCAGGAACATCATGGGAAAGGCCAGCCAGAACCACAGGCGGCTGTGCGCATCGATGTCCCGGTAGTATTGTGTGTATTGCCGGAAAGGTGTCAGCAGCATCAGGGCAGGTACAGCAGCGAAGATGAACACCGTGAGCAGCGAGTAGCTGATCTCGCGCGCATAGTCTTTATTAGCGGGGAAACGGAGCTGTATCTTTTTATACAACACTCTGTTGCGGATGAAGCGGTACCATATCATCCAGCCCAGCCCTGCTATGATGAGGTAGCGCAGTGCGAGCACCAGTAATATCTGCCAGTACGAGCTGAAATGCATGCTGCAAAGGTAGGGAACAATGAAATGCGATGGCCTGTATTGCTTTATCTTTGCAGCGCCATGCGCGATCTGTCAACAGAAATATTCTTCCGCACCGCCCGCAGCGGCGGCAAGGGGGGCCAGAACGTCAACAAGGTGGAGACCCTTGCTGAGGCATGGTGGCATGTGCAGAACTCAGCCCTGTTCACACCGGAAGAAAAAGAGCGTATCCTCGATAAGCTGAAGAATCGTATCAATAAGGACGGTTACCTCATCATCAAAAGCAGCGAGACCCGCTCGCAACTGGAGAACAAACAAATAGCCCAAAGAAAACTGGATGAACTGGTAGCGCAAAGCATTGTAAAGCCTAAGAAACGCAAGGCCACCAAACCATCGAAAGAAGCTAAGGAAAGACGCCTCGAATCAAAACGCCGGGAGTCAATGAAAAAGCAAATGAGAAGGGGACTGTAGTTTCTTTAGTTTCAGTTATCCAATGAAAATTTATGAAAAAAAATACACGTGATATAAATTACCTTAAGAGCATTATTGATAGTTTTCCTGAAGATTATGAGAATATCCGTAATGAGATATTAATCATTGGCAGACAGGGAAGCAATCAATTGCAAATAGATGATTGTAAGCGACGTATTGAAACAATAGTGTCAAATTTGAAATCTGCCGAATGGCAAAGAAAACATGTTTATTATTTGATTCATGACTTGTTAACAAACTACAGAAATTTATATCCGGACTTTGATACTTTTCTGTTGGAGATTGATAGTTCCCTAATTGGGTATTGTTCAGTACAGTATATTGATAAATACATCAATGAGCCCGAAGATGACAACGATAGAGCACATTATGTAAGAAGTTATGAATGGCTAAAATAATTTCGGAAGTATTAGCATCCAGCCCCTACCGCGCATCAAAATCCACCACCACCCTTTCCGTTGTGGGGTGCGACTGGCAGGTGAGCACAAAACCAGCTTCCACTTCATCCGGCTCCAGCGAATAGTTCACTTCCATATCCACTTTGCCCTCCACCACTTTAGCACGGCAGGTGCAGCAAACACCGCCCTTGCAGGCATAGGGCAGGTCTGCGCCGTGTTGCAGGGCCGCATCCAGTATGCTGGGGCCGTTATAAGGCAGGTCCATCTCGAAGGTAGCGCCATCTACCGTGATGCTCACTTTGCTTACCGGGCCTGTTTCCTCTTTGTGATCGGATACCCATTTTTCATGCGAGGCTTTGGGCTGGTCGGGCGAGGTGAAGAGCTCTATATGCACATGCGACGAGGGCATGCCCATCTCCACCAGTTTTTCCCTTACGGAGAGGATCATCTCTTCCGGCCCGCAAATGAAGGCCTCATCAATGGTCTTGATATCGATGAGCGAATCGCAGAAGGCTGCACATTTATTGGCATCTATCCGTCCGTTGAAGAGCTCTACGTCCATATACTCGCGGCTCAGGATGTGGTACACCCGCAGGCGCTGCATGTATTTGTTCTTCAACCCCTCTATCTCCTCGCGGAAGATGATGGTATTGCGGTTGCGGTTGCCGTATATGAGCGTGAAGCTGCTGTTGGGCTCATCCTCCAGCACGCTCTTCATGATGCTCATGATGGGCGTGATACCGCTGCCTGCGGCAAAGGCTATGTATTCCTTATGCTTAGCTTCCGAAGGGTGTGGGGTGAACTTGCCCAGGGGGGGCATCACATCCAGCAGGTCGCCTTTTTTCAGGCTGCTGTGTGCATAGCCGGAGAACACACCTTGTTCTACCTTCTTGATGGCCACGCGCAGTTCGCCCTCTTTGGGGCTAACGCATATGGAGTAGGAGCGGCGTATCTCGGTATCGTCAATATGCTTGCGGAAAGTAAGGTATTGCCCCGGCGCAAAACGGAATGTTTCGGCGAGGTCGGCAGGCACTTCCAGGGCCACCGATACACAGTCGGCCGTTTCGGGCCTCACGTCTATTACCTTAAGGGGGTAGAACTTTAACGCAGACATAGCGGCGGCAAATTTAGTCAAATTGCGCTAATGTGCTGAATGTGAGGAAATCTAATACTACTATCCCAGCAGTCCGTCCAGGTCTTCTTTGCGCATCATGGTGAATACTTTTTTGCCCGCAGGCGTGTACTCAGGCTGGCTGCAGGCGAACAGCTCATCTATCAGTGCCTGCTGCCCTTCGGGTTGCTGTATGGCAAATTTGTTGCGGCTCAGGCGGCGCGCCATTTGCGCCAGCAGGCGCTCCGAGCGTTTCGATGTGCTATCTGCCGATTCATGTTTCAGTTCATCTATCACTTCGTCTATCACGTTGCGCTCCTCGCCTGCGGGCAGGTCGGTGGGTACGCCCTGCACCACGAAGGTGTTTTGCCCGAAGGGTGCAATGTCGAAACCGATGCGGGCCAGGTCGGGCAGGGCCTCATTTAGCAGCAGGGCATCCTGTGCGTTCAGTTCGCAGGATACGGGAAATAATAATTGCTGCGATGGTGTGGCGCCGCTGTTCCATTCTTCCAGCAGGCGCTCGTACCAGATGCGCTCCTGCGCGCGACGTATGTGTACCAGCATCAGCCCCGACTTTACCGTCGTCACCAGCAGCTCGCCCTGCACCAGCAGGGTGTTCTTTTGTGCTGTTGCAGCCGTTTCGCTCTCGGTGTGCAGGGTTGTTTGGTCTGCATCCGAAGGAAGGTTTTGCATGGCAGGGTTGGCAGCTATGGCATATAGCTCCTTCCAGTGTTTCAGGCTATCGCTCTTTTCTACAAAATGCGCCTGGCCCCCTTTGCTGAAGGTATTGCTGAGATAACCCTGCCCGGTCGTTTCGCGCTGTTTGTCCGTCATGGGCAGCTGTACCGAGGGCAGGCTTTGTATCTCCGGGTTCAGTGTAAAGTCGAGCGAGGGGGCAATGTTGTATCGCGACAGTGCATGTTTCACCGCAGCATTCAGGTAAGCATACATCAGGCGGTCGTCCTCAAATTTTACCTCTTGCTTGGTGGGGTGCACATTCACATCCACGCGCGCGGGGTCTATCTCGAGGAACAGCACGTAGAAAGGGAAGGCCTCTTTTTCTATCAGCCCTTCGTAGGCCGTGCTCACTGCATGGTGCAGGTAAGCATTGCGGATGAAGCGGTTGTTGATGAAGAAGAACTGCATGCCACGTGTACGGGTAGCTGCCTCCGGCTTGCCGATGAAGCCGTTGATGTTCAGCAGGTCGGTCTGCTCCGATACCGGTACCAGGTTCTTCTCATACGAGCCGCCCAGCAATGAAACAACACGAGTTTTCAGGTTACCCGCCTCGAGGTGGTACTGCTCCGTGCCGTTGTGCCAGAGGCGGAAGGCCACCTCGGGGTGCGCCAGCGCCACCCTTGTGAACTCATCCATGATATGGCGGAACTCGGTAGTATTGCTCTTGAGGAAATGGCGGCGTGCAGGCACATTAAAGAACAGGTTCTTCACCATGATGTTGGTGCCCTTTGGCGTGGCGCAGGCCTCCTGTGTTTTCACTTCGGTGCCCTCTATCACCAGGCGGCTGCCCGCATCATCGCTTTCCTTGCGCGTCTTCAGCTCCACCTGTGCCACGGCCGCTATCGAGGCCAGGGCCTCGCCACGGAAGCCCATGGTGCGTATGGTAAAGAGGTCGTCGATATTGCGGATCTTCGATGTGGCATGCCGCTCAAAGCTCATGCGTGCATCGGTGGGGCTCATGCCGCTGCCATTGTCTATTACCTGCACCAGTTCCTTGCCTGCGTCCTTTATCACCAGTTGCACCTCGGTAGCGCCTGCATCTATGGCATTCTCCAGCAGTTCCTTCACTGCCGACGCAGGCCGCTGGATCACCTCACCTGCGGCGATCTGGTTGGCTATATGGTCGGAAAGTAGCTGGATGATATCTGGCACAGCGATAAAATTTTGGGCAAAGGTAAGTAATAAAACAGGTAGCGTCAGTACCGCTTCCCGCGGTCAGACGCGTTAAGTGCAGGTAGCGTCAGTACCGCTTCCCGCGGTCAGACGCGTTAGGTGCAGGTAGTGTCAGCACCGCTCCGATGCGGTCAGACACGTTAAGTGCAGGTAGTGTCAGCACCGCTCCGATGCGGTCAGACGCGTTAGGTGCAGGTAGTGTTAGCACCGCTCCGATGCGGTCAGACGCGTTAGGTGCAGGTAGTGTCAGCACCGCTCCGATGCGGTCAGACACGTTAAGTGCAAAGCATGGAGTCGCTTTACCAGGTTCAGAATATCTTTTCCAGCAATTCAGGCGATATGTTTTGGTAGCTGTTATCGTAGAAGCGTTCCCGGCTAATATCCAACACTTCATAAGCAGCTTCAGTTTTACAAAGAGAGAATTTCCTCGTATGCATATATTCATTAAAAGAAGAGAATTTCCAATTTTCAAGTTTATCTGTCAACTGTGCTTTTAGTGGATTCTGGTGAATGTAATGGAAGCAAATGGTTGCATAATCATTGTGCAATGCATTATTGGTGTCTGAATTGACTAGTATTTTGTATTTGCAATTTTGCTGAAATAACGAACCTGTGCGGCTCTCTTTCTTATTTATCGCAGCAGTATAAGAGCTTTGTAGGATTCGGAACCCGTTTGCTAATTCTGTAGAGATAAGGTTACCTATATTCTTAGGCTTACATGAATGATCAGTGGCACGAACAAGGAAATGGAAGTGATTAGGCATCAAACAATATGCAAGGATGTCGGCAACAGAGAATATATGTTTGTTGGCTTTTTCAAGGAAAAAGGAGTAATTGTCATCATTGAAAAATATTTGCTGTTTATTGTTTCCCCTGTTATAAATATGGATAAGGTCATTTACTTCGAATAGCATTTCATTAGACTTTTGACTAGGGGTTTCCAAATGAAGATATCCAGAATTTTGAGAGTGGTCAGCCGTGGTAGTGCGTCCAGCTATTGTCCATTTTCGGGCGGTACTGTACAAGCATATTTTTCTATCGCCTGGTCTGCTTTTTCTTTTGTACCAGCATCGAGCACGATCTTGTCTTGCAGTGGCCGGAATAATTCCTGGGGGTGCCTGCCAATGGCGATGTAAAGGCCCTTGGCGCAGTAATCACGCAATTGGGTATCGGAAGTGGTCGCGGCCTTTTCAAAGATGCGGTAGGTCTCATCACATAGATATAATGCAAGTGCATTGAACAGATCGCCCCAAAACTGGTAGCCGAGCCCCCAGCTATCACGAGGTGACGGGGTGATGAAATTTGCCTGGAAAATAGCTACCAGCAGCGGATAGAATGCAGTATCCGGCCATTTGGCCACTGCCTTGAGCGCATAGTCCTGCTGGCATATATCAGGATACCGATAGCTTGTGTCCACGAGCATATCCTTTACCAGCGCAGTATCGGCCTGTACTTTATAAGATGCGAGCTTTAGCAATGCAAAAGGATAACTGTATTCAATTATCATTCTTCTAAGTGCATCGTAATACCGGGGTTCGGGTTTAAGGGAGGCAACAAGGGCTCTTTTTAGCACCATATCGTGCACATTACCAAATATCAGGATGCTGTCGAGCAGTGCAAATTGCGCGCTGCTTAGGTCGGGCTTGTACCTCCAGTTCCCTGAGTACTGCAGTATTGTAGCATAGCCCGGATCAAGGACACCCAGGTAATAGTCGATCGTATAATAATCGCCGGACATGCAGCCGGACATAGTATAGACCCGAGATGTATCCTGCAGGTGTGCAATAAAGGCCCCAAACAGGTCTTTATAACCACGGTATTTAAGACATTGAAAAGCGTAGCCACGTACCGCAGGACCGGGATGGTTGAGCAGGGCGAGCAATTCATCCTGGGTGGCAAGGTGGCATAGGGTATCATATATTTTATATTCCGGTGGTGTATCGCCCCCTTCCCCGATCGCTTCACCCAATATGCTGTTGTGTTCGGCCAATTTATCGGCAAGCTGCGCAACGTCTTTACGTATATCCTGGCTGTGGGCAGGCACTGCTGCCAGCAGGAGGCACAGCATAAATACAATGGGTTTCATAGAAGCATTTTTTTGAACTGCCGTTTTGTTGTTTGCTAATCAAGATAGTGAATACCGATGGGATTCTTCTCCTTTACAGTTTTTTGTTGCCTGCTTTTCGCCAGGGCGCGGACTTTTAGTAGGTGGGCAGCAGGGAATGGTGGGTAATGTGCTGCGCCAATCGGGAGATTGGCTACCGCTGCGACGGAGTCGGAGACTACGGCGAACTGGGTGGTATATGCGGAATTTTGTACCGGATGAGCGATATGCTACGCCAATTAGGAGATTGGCTACCGGTGTGACCAACTGGCGCGAGTCTGTAGCGTGGCTATTTTCCTGGCGGACTTGTGTCTTGTAAATTCAGCCGGTTTGCAACCGGAGTTCACGGATGGCATGTTGAGCAATATCCCACCGCTCAGTGAAGACTCCACCTCCTACGGCGCACAGGTAGCCAATCTCCTGATTGGCGAAGCACAGCCCAATACAGTCCTTACTTCCCCTGCTGCATTTTTTTAAATACCTCGTCGATGTACTTGTTCGAGGTCTGTAGCCTGAAGTCGCCCAGCATGCGGTCTTTATCGAGGGTCATACTCAGCATATGGGTCGATTTTTCAAATTTCACGTAGAACAGCCTCACCTTGTCGTGGTCGTTCTCGTCAATGCCCGCATACTTAAAGGAGAGGAATTTACCGTATTGCTGCTTCAGCGAGGCCTGTTTATTATCGTCCCAGAGCGGTACGGGTATTTTTCTGCGTATGCTTACAGGCCACATTTCATTGATGGCAGCGGCCTGGTCGCGATTGTAAAGGTCCTGGAAGGTGGCCAGGGCATGCTCGTAGTCTTTTTGCGTTTGTGCGCCGGCCAGCAGGGGCAGTACCAGCAGTATGGCAAAGAGCAGGTGTCGCATATCTCAGGTTTTTGATAAAGCTACAAAATACATAGATATGTCAGTTTCGACAGGTAACCGCAAAAGATCTTTTATCATACCCCATTTCCATGGGTAGCATACCCCCCAAACAGGGGTAGCATAAAAAACCGTTTTGCCATACTGCCGGCCGCCACAGAACTTTGCACCGAAGCAGCCCCCTGCCCTGCAGCGGCCTGCTGAAGCTCTTTGATATATGGCTACCGCAAAGGCGAACCGAATGACTTTTGTGAACATATGGTTTATGCTCATAAAGCAGTAGTAACGGGGCTTTCCGCTCATTCAGGCCCTTTGAAAAGTAAACACTTTATCGCGTTTACTTTTGAAAGAGAGCTCAAAAGATGCGTTTCGAATAGAAAAGAACGAAGCAGCCTGTGCCGGTTGCTATCGGGAGGCTGATCATACCCCGGGAACCTAAAAACGTCACATTTTATCACATTGTCGCGTTCCATCACATTTCACACATCATGCTCCAAAAAACTTATCAACTTTTCAACAAATCAACCTGTCAACCATGCTATTATAAGGCTATTTTTTGTTATCTTTGTAGGAATAAAAACCAAGGTGATCTTATAAGTTTTCACCATGCGTCTGCGGGTGGTTTTACAAAGGAATCTTTACCCTCAACATCACGCAGGCTACTAAAAAAATATGAGCACAGAGAACGAGGTGTTACAGCAAGCTGCCGCCGCAGGATATGATGCGGGGAGCATACAGGTATTGGAAGGTCTTGAGGCGGTGCGCAAGCGCCCGGCTATGTACATAGGCGATATCGGCATCAAGGGCCTGCACCACCTGGTGTACGAGGTGGTGGATAACTCCATTGACGAGGCTCTCGCCGGTTACTGTAAGAACATTACTGTAACCATCCACAAAGACAATTCCATAAGCGTGCTGGACGATGGCCGCGGCATACCTACGGGCATACACCCCAAAGAAGGCCGCAGCGCCCTCGAGGTGGTAATGACCGTGCTGCACGCCGGCGGTAAGTTCGATAAAGACAGCTATAAGGTATCGGGTGGCCTGCACGGCGTGGGCGTGAGCTGTGTGAACGCACTCAGCAGCGATATGCACACCACTGTTTACCGCGAAGGAAAGATATTCGAGCAGGAGTACAAGAAGGGCATACCGCAGTATCCTGTGCGCGAGATAGGCAGCAGCGATAAGCGCGGCACCCTGCAGCACTTCATGCCCGATAATACCATCTTCCAGGCATCGGTGTACAACCGCGAGATACTGGCAGGCCGCCTGCGCGAGCTCTCTTATCTTAACAAAGGCATCAGGATAACACTGGTGGATGAGCGCGAGATGACCGAAGAAGGCCAGATGCCCAGCGAGACCTATTACAGCGAGGGGGGTATCATAGAGTTTGTGCAGATGCTGGATAAGAATGCCAAGCGCGATCCCCTGCTGGCACTGCCTATATATGTAGAGGCGCATGATAAGGATACCAATGTGGCGGTAGATGTAGCGCTGAGCTACAACACCAGCTACAACGAGCATATCTTCTCTTACGTTAACAATATCAACACCATAGAGGGCGGTACGCATGTGGCGGGTTTCCGCCGTGCCATCACCCGTGTGTTCAAAGCCTATGGCGACAGGAACAAACTGTTTGAAAAAGCGAAGGTGGAGATAACCGGCGACGACTTCCGCGAGGGCCTCAGCGCCATCATATCGGTAAAGGTGCCCGAGCCACAGTTCGAAGGTCAGACCAAAACCAAGCTGGGCAACAACGAGGTAATGGGCGTGGTGGATGTATGCGTGAGCCGCGTGCTCGAGGCCTACCTCGAGGAGCACCCCAAAGAGGCCAAGCTGATCATAGACAAAGTGATACTGGCAGCGCAGGCACGTGCAGCAGCCCGCAAGGCCCGCGAAATGGTGCAGCGCAAGAGCGTGCTCACCGGTGGCGGCATGCCCGGCAAGCTGGCCGACTGCAGCGATAAAGACCCCGAGAACTGTGAGCTATACCTGGTGGAAGGTGACTCGGCCGGTGGTACTGCCAAGCAGGGCCGCGACAGGGCTTTCCAGGCCATACTGCCGCTAAGGGGTAAGATACTGAACGTGGAGAAGGCCCAGGAATATAAGATATACGAGAACGAGGAAATAAAGAACATGTTCACCGCCCTGGGCGTGAGCGTGGGCACGGCAGACGATGCCAAGGAACTGAACATCACCAAGCTGCGCTACCACAAGATCATCATCATGACCGATGCCGACGTGGACGGTTCGCACATCGCCACGCTGATACTGACCTTCTTCTTCCGCTATATGAAGGAGCTGGTGGAGCAGGGCTATGTGTACCTGGCCCAGCCGCCGCTGTACCTCGTGAAAAAAGGTAAAGACCAGGTATATGCCTGGGACGAGGACAGCCGCAAAGCCGCAGTAGAGCAGCTGGCCAATGGTAAGGAGGACAGTGTGAACGTGCAGCGATACAAAGGTCTGGGTGAGATGAACGCCGAGCAGCTTTGGGATACTACGATGAACCCCGCCACACGCACCCTGAAGCGCGTGACCATAGACAGCGCCGCCGAGGCGGATATGGTCTTCAGTATGCTGATGGGTGAAGAGGTGGCCCCCCGCCGCGAATTCATAGAGAAGCATGCAAAGTATGCGAGGATAGATGTGTAGTTGAAATGTGATGGGATACGGTAATGTGGGGAAACTGGATAAAATATAAAAACAAAAGCCTTACGGGAACGTAAGGCTCTTTCATTTCGGTTACCTGTGCGAAAACAAGCGTACCTTTTACCCCTATTGAAACGAAAGCTTTTCACAGATGCCGTAACCCTCGCGTTGCGGCACCAATAATTTCATTAACAATCAGTGTAATTTACTAACCAAAAATCTTAGCCTAATATAGTGCGTTTGGATAAGAACTGCAACTGTTAATTAAGTATTAGGTAAAAAAGAGGGACTGTGCCCCTGTGAAAAGTTCTAAAGTTTATAGGAAAGCCCGCAGTTGAACAAGCCCTTAAAGCCAAGGCCAAACTCTGCAAATGCAGTAACCGCCCGCCCCCCAAAGCGCATACCGAAGCCTGCATAACCATTCACAGATGAGGAACATTCGCCATCGGGCAGGCTGGAGATGCCGTTGTGAAAGGAAGCATTGTAGTTGTCCTGGTCGAACTTGAAATATTTATCGGTATGAGAGAAGCCAAGCGCCAGGGACGAGTAGAAGAGCAGCCCCCTCTTTTTCATGATGGCGAAAGTGCACTCGGGCGCAAGTGCCCATACCCGCATTTTGTAGGTGCCCCCTCTCCAAAGTCCGGGTGCGGAATAGTCGCCCTGGATACCGCCCTTTAAAAATTCGACACCTGCAGCCAGGCCCAGGGCGAGGCGGTTACTGAAAAAGTATTTGTAGTCGAAGGTAAGCGCGCCATGAGGTGTCGGGATATCCAACTTATCATGCTGCCCGTACAAAAGTAGCGCCCCTATGTCGGTAAGCGTACCCAGTCCATAGCTTAGCCTGATATCGTGCTTGTTCTTTTCCTGCGGTGGGGGGCGCCTTTTGATCTTTTCGGCCCTCATCATAGTCCTTTTGGCCTCGTGTTCCTTCCAATGCATCCTGCGCTCCTGCTGCCGTTTTTGACGTTCCTCTTTCGTGGGCTTGCGGTAGTTCACGTCGTCCTCATCGCGGAAGCGCTGGGCATGGGTGATGCCGGGCAGCAGTAATAGTAAAAGAAGTAAGGTATATGGTCTCAACGCAAATGGTTTATGAAGCTGGCCGCAAGAATAGTGCCATTTATTGCATCTAAAAGCGGCAGGATAAGCCCAGGTTCAAAAGCCCTTTGTAACCAAAGCCCAGCTCTACCAGGGCCGCAACCATACCGCCAAAGCGAAAGCAGCAGGGGCTTACCTGCAGGTTGTAATGCCCTGAAGACTCCTGCGTGACCGGTGCTGTGCTGCTGTAATTGTAATAGGGTTGATCGAAATTATAATGGACCGTTTCATAAGAGTAGCCGCCCTCCAGTGAGCCGTAGAACATTACATAGCGCTGTTTCAGGAAAAACAATGAAAAGGATGCTGCTGCCGTATAGATACCCGACCTGTAGGTACCTATCTGCTGACCTGAAATGGCCCCATGATTCGCTTGCCCGGAATATAGTTTGCCCTCCAGCGGCTCGGCAGCGAAGTTTAAACCCAAGGAGATGGAATTGCCCACAAAATAACTGGCCCCGGCATAATAGGTGATGAGCCGCGAAGGCTGGTAGCGCCAGCCATAAGACCTGCCACCCCAAAAGCGAATGAAATCGGTACCATCAAAGATACCGGCGCCTGCAGTGACGAGGAACGAGCCTTTGGGATCGATGCGATTGCCATCGAAGCGTTGTTTGGCCCTGTATATCCTCATGTCGGAGCTTTGGGCGCAAGCCATGGAGGCGAAAAGCAGTAAAGACGGTAAGAAAGATAAGGAGCGAGGTTTCATCCGGCGCAAGTTTAGGTAATGCGGGCAATAATAATGCCATTTGTTACATAAGAAAGCCAGAGCTAAAGTTCTTTTGTAAATAGTCCGCGTATTTTGATAACAAATAATTGGTATATAAATTGTAGCGTTTGTACATAATTATGACAAGCAAATTAATGTAATCATCACCTAGAGTAAGGTGAAAAGCATGATGTTTTTTACAAAAAAGGATATTATGAAAAAGATTAAGTATCTACTGTTATTGCTAACAATAACATACAGCTATTTGTCCTGTAAAAAAATTCCTGCAGCCAATGAGAACTACAGCATTGTTTATATAGATCAGCAACTGAAAGACTTTTATAATTATGATGTAGGATCTTATTGGGTCTACAAAGATGTTCTTACGGGAGATATAGATAGCTTTGTGGTAGTTAACTTTGCAAATAACAAGGAGGGATTAACAGCCACAGCCGGACAAAATACGGAAGGAACATTAATCGTTGTTTATGACTACAATATTACTACAACAATACCTACATACAGGACTAAATATTCATGGGATTTAAGAGGACATGCCGCTTCCCTTCACTTCTATTATCAATACAACAGCTCACAATACGTAATTGATTATGGCTTTGGAACAATTCCTTTTGTTCTTTTTGACACTGTAAGTTATCTTAATGTACCTAATTGTCTTATAGATACTGTTTCGAATGGCAAACGATATTTACCACAGTATGTTATGGATACAGCTTCATATGCTGATGTTTATCTGATATATGTGAAATCAAACACATTAATGTGCAAAAACTTAATACCGCAGAACGATACCTTCTACATAAATAAGCAAGTGGGAATAATGAAAATGGTATTGAATAATTATGCCCAATATTCATGGCAGTTATTGCGTAATCATATTATAATTAAATACTAAAACTATATCTATGAAGAAGCTTATTCTTTCAACCTATATTATACTTTATGTGGTGTCAGTACATGCGCAAATACCTGACTGGTATGAAAATATGGAAAAATACTGGTACTATCGTTATCGGCTCGTGAATGATTTTATGCTTATAGAAGAAGATGGTGACCAAGATAGCGGGCCCGGGATGAGCATCCCTGCTTCAAGAAGAACAAGGCATAACCCATCATGGGGAAATGACCTTGATAATCCCCCACCTGGACATCATTGGGGCGAACATTATGGCCCCCACCTATCTTGGGGGGATGCGACGGAACACTTAGGGCATTATATGACGATGCTGGGTGTAGAGCGCAAAATGCTTAGCGATAATGGCTGGAATACAGACAGGACTGAGTATGAAATCTATCGCGCAGTTGAAGCATTTGATCGTTTGGACCGAGATGCAGAAAAATATTATTCAGACATTGATAATGCGTTTCCGTATAATGCGAATAACATTGTATGGAATAATTCGCTCAATGGTTTTTTCTGTAGAGATGATGTTCCAGTAAATAATGATCTTAATTTGGACAATACTTTCAATGTTGATCACAATTATTTAGATTTTATTAGTAACAATGCCGATCATTTTGATCGTAAAATGCGTGATGGTAGTTCTGCATTACAGAATACTCCTCATCCAGGTTATGTGTATACATCAACATTTAAGTATATGACACCTGAGTATAATGCATTGCAAAGTAATCTTGGAAAATGGCCCGTTGGATATACACCCAGGGTGCAAGGAGAAGAATCTCAGGATCAGGCAGCAGATATTGCAGTAGGACTTGGCACAATAATCAAAACTTTGCCAGCTAACATTTGGGTTCATAACGAAAATGTTCAATATAAGGCAGCTGATGCTATGTATAGGCTGATTAGTTGGATACCTAAACCACCAAGTAACCATGCGGAAGACCATGTCAATTATCTTTACTACAATCCCACAGTAATTACATGGCTTATAAAAAACCCAGTTACGGACCATTGTGTGATAGCAGGCCACGCTTGCCAATACAATACCGCACCCTATTTTTATAATATTCCTGTAGGAACTCCAAATTGTACAGCTGGGAACCATTATTTTGAACCTGGATCATGTTGGACAGGGGGAGCGGTGACGTGGCAGTCTGCTCCTGCCCAAGCTGAGGCATTGCACAACACCGCAAGTCAATGTTGTAACTACCCTTATTTTACTATTCAACAAAGTGCCTCGCAATTCCAAGCATTATTCCAATTAACGCAAGACTTAGCTTTTTTAGACCCGAAAGATGTACAGTTTTGTGATGATTATGTTGTATTTGCTCACAATTGGTATAGGCCATTATTAACACCTACGCGAAATTCGTATGAAGGAGTTCGCAGACACGCATATGAACATAGACTACAAACACCCCATCTACCAATGCTATTTAAACTAATCAATGATAAATGGGGAGGCAATTACAGTTATTGCCCAGAATGCCATAATCTTACCTCAATAAGGGATTTATTGAATATGGCACCCAAGTGTGGGCCATATTGCTATCAAGACTATGAAAGCGATGATTATCATACGCAACATGCCTATTTCGCAGGTGGAGATTGTACTTCTACTAACAATTCTTGGGATCCGAATAGTCCTGACTGGGAGAAGCAAGTAAATGGAAATGATGATTGGTCAGGAGAAGACAGGGTAACAGCTGAGTTTCATAGAGCAAGCCGCTTATCAAAAAATGAAGTTCCTGGAGATGCGGATTTCAATGGTATAGATTACATGGAGATATTTGTTTTATATGCAATGCAAAAAGACAATGGGGGTTATGTACAGTGGATTCAACCCCTATTGGTGTGATAATTTTAACTTAACTTATCCTGACGCAAACGGATGGGGTTCTCATTCACATCCTTTGTATCTAAACTATTTAGAACACTTTACAACTATTAATCATTTAGGTAGTGATGCAGACTTATGGATAAAATGCAGCCATCATATAGATGGACAACCTGGATGGGATGCAGCATTAGGGTCCACTCATGATCTATGGGTTGATGGGTATAAATGTGATGGGCCGAGTGGAGATTACCACTATGCTTATACGTTTTCTGGGTTAAATGCTGAGGCCCGCCCAACGAACCTAGTTGAAATAGCGTATAATCCAACAGGTAATAATTTTCAATATAGGCCACTAAACGATGATTCTACCGATATAGAGCCAATTACAGATAATCATGAAGAAAATTTAGCATTAACAGACATCGATAAACATTACAGAGATTCCTTACTGAATATTGTTCTTACCGATGCGAAACCGGAAATGTTGGAATATCTTCAAGGACATTTTGGCATTAATCCTGATGGAAGCATAGATAAAAGTCATATTGAAAACAGTCAAAATGGTATTGATTATACCCCCTGGATAAGTTTGTACCCTAATCCTACACATGTCACATGCTACCTGGAATATAATCTTTTTGACCCAAGCGAGATACAACTGCGCTTATGCAATACTTTAGGGCAAGACTTTAGTTTTGTAATAGAAGCATATGATAAGCAACAGGATGCAGGTAAGTATAAAATAGCAATCCACTCGGAGTTGCTCAGTGCCGGGGCATATTATTGTACTATTAAGATAGGGGATAATGTAATTACGAAAAAGCTATCTGTTTATTAAAGTTAATAATTACTATTCCCAGGGCTAACTAAAAACAACTATTTTTAGTTAGCCCTGTTTTATTTTGATATCATAATAATCGGTAACTGAAATACCTGAAAGAATGGTAATAGCTATTTTTGTATAAGGACCGGCAAAGTACTTTTCCGGATAAAAGAGAAAGGGCTAAGATATTCTTAGCCCTTTAGTGTATATAAAGCGTGGTGTTTATTTCTTGTTGATGCGCGGTTGCTGTTTGGCCTTTTCCTGCTGTGTTCTCTGTATCTCCTCGAGGCGCTGCTGCCATTTGGATGGGGTGGCCGGCTTGTTGCGGTTCTCCTGCATCTTGGCATGTATGGCCTTCTCGTTAATGAAATATTTCTGTATCACGAACTGCTGCGTGATGCTGATCATGTTGGAGAAGAAGTAATAGAAGGTGAGGGCTGCGGCCATCTGGTTGAAGACGCCGAGGAGGATGAAGGGGAATACAAAAGGCATGTACTTCATCACAGGGTTGTTGGGGTCCTGCGTGGTCATGTTGCGGTTGTAGAGTGCCAGGAAGAGGCTGGAGGCCGTCATCAGCAAGGTAAAGAGACTGATATGATCGCCGTAGCCGGGTATCGAGAAGGGCAGGTGCGCAATGCTATCATAGGTAGAAAGATCGTGTGTCCAGAGGAACGACTTCTGCCTCAGCTCGATGGACGAGGGGAAGAAGTAGTACATGGCAAAAAGGAATGGCATCTGCAATACCGTTGGCAGGCAGCCGCCCAATGGATTAACGCCCGCACTGCGGTAAAGCTTCATCTGCTCCATGCCAAACTTCTGCTGGTCGTCGGGGAACTGCTTGCGCAGCTCATCAAGTTCCGGTTTCAATACACGCATCTTGGCAGCAGAGAGGTAGCTTTTGTAGGTAAAGAAGGAGAGCAGCAGGCGGATGATAATGGTCATCAGGATGATGATGACACCGTAGTTGCCAATGAAGCTGCTGAGTATATTGAAGATGGGTATGATGAGCCATTTGTTGATATACTTCACGAATGACATGATGCCGTAACCCAAGGGCACCATTTCCTCAAGCCCTATCTTATAAGAGTGTAACGTTTTGTAATGGTTGGGGCCTATGTACCACTTGAGCGAAGCAACGCCATTTTTGAGTGGCACATCGAAAGTGTTGGTAACGCTCGCCACAACATTGGAATCGGATGGCGGCGGTGTAACAGTAGCGTTGATGTTCACTTTGCTGAAACCGTCGTCGGCAATAATGGTAGAGTTGAAGAAGTGCATGCGCACGCCCAGCCAGTGGGTACGGTCCTCGAGGGATTTTTTCTCGTCGCCGCGTATGGTAAAGTAATCATGGTCTTTGTTGGAGAAGAGGTAATAGATCTGTGCAGCCCTGCGCTCGCTAACGATATCCTTTTCGGTATGGAGGGCGCTGGTCTGCCAGCGGAGGGGCAGGCTATTGCCCATCATGCCACTCAGGCGGATATCGCAGGTCATCATATAATCGTCGGCAGGCAGGTTGTAAACGATGTCTACTTTTTTGCCATCGCCGAGATCGGCCATGAAATCTACAGTTTTACCGCCACCGGGTGCATCGGTTACTGTAGGCTTATAATAAAGGTCTGAGGTAGCTACCGCCCCGTTGTCCACAGGCAGGATGGCGCTCAGTTCGTTACCCTTGCCATCGAAAAAGATAAGCGGCTCTTTGGTGTATGTCTTATAATCTTTGATATCGGCACTAACCGGGTAAGCGCCTTTTGTGCTGAAGTGCAGGGTTATTTTATTGTTCGACACGGCAACATCCTGTGCGGTACCGCTGAAGGCGGGGTGCTGGGCTGTGTGCAGCGAATCGCTGAGCGAATCGGCAGGGGTACCTGCCGTTGCTGCCGACTTAGCTAAGTTCTTAACTGTGTCCAGCGGTTTGGGGTGTGCCTTGACATATGCTAAAGAGTCGGCTTTTTTCTGCGCATAATATGCATCCTGTTGCTTGTTATTATATATAACATATCCTATAAGCAACAGGGCAAGCAGGCCAAAGCCGATGACTGTATTACGATCCATGTATGCGAAAAATAGGGTGCAAAGGTAATTTATTTATGATGGAATCCCATTTTGAAAATAGGCGGATACAGGGTTAAAAAACGGTAAACTATTAGAATTTTCGGTCAAAAGAAGTATTTTAGTAATCCCCCTACACATTTTCTTATACAAAAACATGCTTATATGTTTGCAAAAGACAAAAGAAACAGTAACGGGAGACAAGATTACCCGGTAGGCTCCGTGACTACCATAGCTCACGGAACTAAAATAAACGGCGATGTGGAATCGGACAACGATATGCGCATAGACGGCACGGTGACCGGCAATATCATTTGCAAGGCCAAGGTGGTATTAGGGGAGTCGGGCCATGTGGAAGGCGACCTGCAGGCCAATGCCGCAGATGTATTCGGTACGGTGAACGGCCATGTATCAACCAAGGACCTGCTGTGCCTGAAGAGCAAGTGCGTGATCAACGGCGACTTGAACGTGGGCAAGCTGGATATAGAACAGACGGCAGTGTTCAACGGCAAGTGCAATATGGTGCAGGAAGCTATGCCCCAGCAGTCGGCCAAGAAGCAGCCTGTGACGCTGAGCGATTACCTGACACAGGATTAAGTTTGAACCACGATCTACGTGATTTATGAGATTGCCGGGATCTGTTCCGGTGAGTAGCAGAATATTATATAGCCCCCGCTAAGGGGGCTTTTTATTGCATTTAACGCGTCTGACCGCTTGGAGCGGTACTGCCGCATGTGTTATTCGAGAAAGTATGCTAATTCTGGCTGCAGATCGAGGAAGGGGTGCTGCTGCATGATATTCCTGATCTTATCTGCATAATTTTTTTTGAATTGCCTGTGTGCTTCGGTTTGCGGGAAGCGGGGCTTATGATTGCGGGCGGTCACTATTTCCTGCACCTGCTGCATAAGAGAAAGCGTGTCCCCATCTATACAGGCATCCGCAAAATGCTCCCATACATAGGTAGTGGCCATATAATTGGGGTGCACAAAATCTATATCGTAATAACGATAGTCGCGGAGAATATCGATAAGCAGCTCGTAGGCGGGGAAGTAAAAAGCATTGTCGTGGATGTAGCACAGCTCATGTACCGCCTCGATAAGCCGGGCCTTGCTACGGTTATTGTCCACCACACCATCGCGTATGTGACGCACCGGGCTTATGGTGAACATGACCCGGATACCGGGATTAAGGGCAAAGAGCTTATCGAGCGTATCATTCAATGCGGTGATAATAGCCCCAATGGGTAACAGCCTTTTCTCGAACCACTGGGCCGGGGCACGATGGTTATTGGATACGGGCTTGCCCGTTTCCTTTAAATAATATTGGAAGGCGGAGCCAAGTGTAATGATCAGCCAATCGGCCCGGCGGATAAAAGCAGCAGCCTTAGTTTGCGCCTCATTGATGCCATCGAGCGCTGCCTGTTTATCAATATGCGAGAAGCGGGTATGATGGTCCCAGCTATTCCATAACTCGTTGAGATAAAACAGGTCGTTGTCGCTGTATATTCTCTCATCCATATAACCGTTGATACTATCGGCTACGCTGAGGGGATTGAACAAAATGCCGTTGGGGTTCGACAGCGTGGTGAACTTGTGTTGTGCCAAGCGTTCGGATATGTGCTCAGTAAAACAGGAGCCGGTAAGCAATATCTTATCAGTATAAGCTATCGGCCGGGGTAGTTTTGGGATGTCGAGTGTAAGATGGAGTTGCATTGTTTTATATTTATACCCAGCCCATTTTTTTATAGCCATCGTAACCCAGCCTGATCGCCTGCCGTATTTGCCCTAACAATTCCTTATCAGCGGATTTGATGTGGAAACAAGCTTTACCTTTCAGCAGTTTCAATAGTTCGGGAGCAATACCTTTTTTTATACGTTCACCATCTGTAGCATAAACGGGCATGAAATAAAAGCCTACATAATTGCTTTGTATAATAATGGCAGCGAAGGCGACCTCATCGCGTACGCGGTCGTAAACAAACATGCCTTTTTTCTCGGACCACAGGTCGTAACGGCCTTCAATATCCATACGCGCTTTTATATTCCCTTTTTCGTAGGGCTTCAGCTCTTTCTTAAGCGCAGTAAAAATATCAAGTAGCTCCTGTTGGCTAAGTTTTGGCATTAAGCGGGTTATTATGTTGTCATTATATAATGAAAATAAATGCTAACAGGGGTAAAAATACGACTTCCTGATTGCCGAATTGTCAAATTCCATATTCGGGAAAAGGTAAAATGTGCCGTATTGGCACTATATTTAACATGGATTGAAATTTGCCCTTATCAAAAAACTAACATAGCTCAAAAAAAGGTTTTATGAATCAGAATGAATTTAGAAAGTATGCCATTAAGCATCATGGCATCAGTAGTGTAACATTGGACAATTACACCTCCTCAATAGTAAAGGTACCCAGCGGACTGACCCCATATATCATTGAAGAGCGCCCGATGAATGTGGCCTCGATGGACGTATTCTCGCGCCTGATGATGGACCGCATTATCTTTTTGGGTGAGGCCATCAATGACTATGTGGCCAATATTGTTACGGCCCAGTTACTATTCCTGGAAAGCACTGATCGTAACAGGGATGTGCAAATGTATATCAACAGCCCCGGCGGTAGCGTGTATGCAGGCCTGGGTATTTACGACACGATGCAGATCATCAACCCTGATGTATCGACCATATGTACAGGTATTGCAGCCTCAATGGCTGCCGTGCTGATGTGTGCCGGCACTAAAGGTAAACGCACCGCGCTGAAGCATAGCCGCGTGATGATACACCAACCCCTTGGCGGAGCTGAAGGACAGGCCAGTGATATAGAAATAACTGCGCGTGAGATAGGCAAGCTGAAAAAGGAGCTTTACGAAATAATAGCCAGTCACAGCGGGCAGAAATTCAACAAGGTAGAGAAAGACAGTGACCGTGACTACTGGATGACCGCACAGGAAGCCAAAGATTACGGCATGGTAGATGAGGTGCTGGAGCGTAACCCAAGGAAACAAAACCCCAACCCCTAAAGGGGCTTAAAGTGATGATAGTTAAAAGGCCGGCGAAAGCCGGCCTTTTTCTTTAATTATTCAGGTTCTTTTGAGTCCTGCAGTACCCATTTTTTTTCATTCAGGTGGGTGACATTTACCGGTATATTATAGCGGTTGGTCAGGTATGTGGCAAGCTGTTCTGCTGCATACACTGAGCGATGTTGGCCGCCAGTGCAGCCGAAGGCAACACTCAACTGCTCGAACCCACGCGAGAGGTAATCCTCGACATTGAGTGAAACGAGGGCAAAGGCATGATCGAGAAACTCGGGCATGCGGGTTTCCCGTTCGAGGAATTGCTTCACGATGGGATCTTTGCCGGTAAAATGTTTATAAGCAGCATAACGGCCGGGGTTGAGCAGACCGCGGCAATCGAAAACATAGCCGCCACCGTGAGGGCTGCTACTTTTAGGAATGCCATTCTTATAAGAGAAGCTGGAAATATTGACCTGTAACTTAACTTCATCTGCACGCTTAGGTTGTGAATAGCGTTTCTCCATTTCCTCGGTTGACAGACGCTCGAGCAAAGAGCGTAGAGCGGGATATGCCGGAGTTTGCGGATTATCGGAAAGGAAAAAACGTAGGTTCTTCAATGCAGGACCGATACTGCTGATGAAGTGAGGTTTGTGCTCAATGAGGCCCCTATAGCCATATGCGCCCAGTACCTGCAACATACGTAGTAACACAAACTGGAGGTAACCACGGCGGAAGTGTATCTCGTCCATGCGGGGTATATGCAGATCGTGCAGTGTGCGGATGTAACCATTGAGCAGGTCTTCCTTCCATGAGTTGGGCAGTTGTGCTCTTGCCTGCCAAAGGAGGGATGCGATGTCATATTGCGGGGGGCCCTGCATACCCCCCTGGTAATCTATCAGGTACACCTCGTCGTTGTGGAGCATGAGGTTGCGGCTCTGGAAATCGCGGTACATAAGCATCTGGGGCTGTATGCGGCCCAGCTCTTTGCTCAGATCTTCCATCTCACCGATCACCTCTGCTTTGTTATAGTGTATCTTTTGCAGATCGGCAAAGTAGTATTTGAAATACATAAGGTCGGCCATGATGGCCTTCTCATCGAACTGCCGCGTAGCAAAACACTGGTTGAAATCTACCTCGCGGCCAGCTATCCATTGCACCTTGGCCAACTGTACCAGCGCTTTATGAAAATTTTGCCTTACGGTATCTGTATGACCTTCTTTCATCAACTGGTCGAAAAGAGAAGTGTTGCCGAGGTCTTGCTGCAAATAAAAATTGCGGTCTTTACTTGTTTTATAAACCTCGGGTACATTGATACCATGTTTCCGGAACAGGTCGGTAAAATAGAAGTAGGTATTGTTCTCGGCGATATTGGTATTGTGTGTGCCAATGGCTGAATGCTTGCCATTGCTCATGCGGTAATAACGCCGGTCGGAGCCCGACACGGGGAGCATTTCGAGCTGTTCGGGTTTGGAACCAAATTGCTCCTCGAATAATTTTTCCAAAGCGCTTATAGCCTGTACTGATGATCTGCTGACTGTCATTGTTGTTTTTTGGGGTATTCAAATAAAATCACTTTTCGTTCTGCAATGGAAAAATCGCTCCAATGTTCCGTATCCATACGTGCGGCCACTATGCCACAGGTGGGCATATGGTCTATACTGAAGAGGCTTGAAAGCTCATTGACGAAGGCGCTGATACCGGGGTTATGTGCCACGATGAACAGGGTCTTCACTTCATCCTTCACTTCGTCGATCACCTCTTCGAAAACGGAAGGGATGCAGTGATACAGTTTGTCCATCCATTGTATCTTATTGCTGTCATAACCTATTGCCGCTGCTATTTTTTTTGCGGTTTGCCTAGCCCGTTTTGCTGTGCTGGATATGACCAGGTCGGGGATAAGGCCAGCCTTCTTCAAACGTTCGCCCATCATGGGTGCATCATGTTCGCCGCGGTCGTTGAGCGGGCGTTCAAAGTCACTTTGTAAGGGATTTGCCCAGCTCGATTTTGCATGACGTATCATTACCAATGTGCGCTGCATAACCTATTGCTGCTTTACTTTTTTATAAAATTTTAGATCCAGCTCCCTGCCATCGAAAACAGCATAGCTGTCATAACGGATCCAGTCGCCAAGATTGATGAATAAACTATTACTGCTAAGGGGGTAGGTGACCGCAACATGGCGGTGGCCGAATATGAAATAGTCAATGTGCTCTTTTTTCAGCATATCGAGCGCATACTGCACCAGCCATTCTTTTTCAGGCCCCAGGAAGCGCTCTTCGACGGTATCTGTGTGTTTGACCCCCCGGCGGCTGAACCAGCCCGCCATACCCACACCGGTATCGGGATGCAGACGGCGGTATAGCCATTGGGATAACGGACTGCGAAACACTTTTTTCATTACCTTATAAGTGCTATCGCCGGGACCCAGGCCATCGCCATGGGCTATCAAGAACTTTTTACCACTATACTCACGTCTTATAGGATCATGATGAACAGGAATGCCAAATTCATCTTCAAAATAGCCCCGCATCCAGAGATCGTGGTTGCCGGTAAAGACCTCTATAGGTATGCCTGCATCGCTCAGCTCGGCAAGTTTGCCAAAAAAACGTGCATATCCCTTGGGGATCACCAGATTATACTCAAACCAAACATCGAATAAGTCACCAACCAGGAATATACAGGCCGCATCGTGTTTGATCTCATCAAGCCATTGGCATATGCGTTTTTCGCGCGCCCGGCTGGATGCTTTGTCGGGAATACCCAGGTGAAAATCAGAAGCGAAGTAAATTTTTTTTCCGTCCGGTAAGTCCATTACGGCCATGAATGGTAGCCTGCAAAGGTAGCTGAAATAGCGGAAAATCAATTGAGGATGTAACGAGAGTTCCCGGGGGTCTGTGTTTTCTTATGAATATCAAGTATTTTAGTAGCACGGTTATACGGTCATACTTATACCCGTATCCTAATTCATATTCCGGTAGAAGGGAACCATGAAACACCTTTTTGCATTCTTGGTAATCATTTCACAATTTCCTGCTTTTGCTCAAAAGACGGGACACCAAAGAATTGATTCATTATTAATTGAACTACAGCAACCACATAACGACACCCTAAGAGCTAAAATACTTGCGACGATCAGCAGGGACTATGTGTGGTATGCGCCGGATTCAGGCATCATGTATGGTATTCAGTGCCTGGCATTATCAAGGAAATACGGTCAGAAAAGAACAATGGCTTATGTCTATGGTTCTCTCGGTCTTAACCATCGCTATAAGGGAGAGTACGACCAGGCCCTTGCTTATTATGATAGCAGCCGGAAGATAAGTGAGGAGATAGGAGATAAGGCAGGTGTTGCAGGGGCTTATGATAACATATCGGTGGTAAAGATCGATCAGAGTGATTATCCAAAGGCCCTGGACTATGCGTTCAAGAGCCTTGAGATAGAGGAAGCCTTGCATAACTATGTTGCGGGAAACTATATCAATGTCAGCATCATCTACACTGACATGGGTAAGTGCGATAAAGCGATAGATTATCTGCAAAAAGCAAAAAAGATAGCAGAAACAGAAAGAGACTCGTCAACCGTAAGGAATGCCATGTCGAACATGGCGCGGAATTATTTGATAACCGGTAAATATTCCGAAGCTCTTGAAATAGAATTGAAACTAATAAAATATGGAACCCGGGTAGGTAACAAGGCTGCCTTGCTGGCTGACTATAGTTATATCGCTACAGCTTATTACTATCTAAATGATCTGAGCTCGGCATCAAAATATTTCCTGAAAGGCCTTGAGATTGCGCAGCAAGTGAAGAACAAAAAGAGTGTGGCTGAGAACCTGGGTAACCTGGGGGAAATATACCTGGGAATGGCTGTGGACTCTATAAGAAAGCTGGATAAAAGCGGTTTCCCCTTACTGGATAAAAGAACTGCGCTAAAGAAAGCTATTGCATATTCGCAACAGTCGGCCGACCTGCATATGGAACTGCACAACTACAGGGACCTGTCGGCCAACTACAATACCTTATCGACGGCATGGGAACTTTTAGGAGAAGACAAGAAGGCCCTTGCTGCTTATAAACAATACCGGGACTATTACGACTCGGTATTTTCAAAAGCAAATAAGAACAAGATTGCTAACCTGGAAAAACAGCGCGAGCTGGACTCGATAAAGCAACAGGTAAAAATAGATAAGCTGAAGATAGCGCAGCAAAACCTGACCGCGACCAAAAAACGTAATGAACAAGTTTACCTGATCATAGCTATGGGACTATTGGTGGGAGTTGTGGTTTTCATAGCCGTTGAGCGAAGGAAATCGGAGCGATTGCTGCTAAATATATTACCGCACAGCATAGCTGAAAGATTAAAAGACAAAGAGCACCCTATCGCTGACCATTTTAAAGAAGCTTCGATCATTTTTATCGATATGGCCGGATTCACAAAACTATCGGAGAACAGGGACCCTAAAGAGACTGTTACTATACTGAATGATATTTTTACCCGGTTCGACGGGCTGGCTGAAAAATACGGACTCGAAAAGATAAAAACCATAGGCGATTGCTATATGGCTGTGGCAGGCCTGCCTGTGCCACATGACGACCACGCAATAATGGCAGCTAAAATGGCGCTTGCCGTAAAAGAAACGATGCGCGATTATAAAGCACCTGATGGTATGCCGATACAGTTCAGGATAGGGCTGGACTGCGGGCCCGTAGTGGCCGGGGTGATCGGCAAAAAGAAATTTATTTACGACCTGTGGGGCAATGCCGTGAACACGGCCAGCCGCATGGAAAGTACGGGACTTGCAGGTGAGATACACTGCACGGACAACTTCAAGCTGGAACTGGAGAAAGAGCATGCAGCTCACTTTAAATTTACCGCCAGGGGCACAATGGAAGTAAAGGGTAAAGGTGCTATGCAAACATGGTTCATCAACGCAGCATAAAAAATTTTTTTTGGAAAATTGAAATAGCTGAATATATCTTTGCAGTAAGTTCTTTGAGTTCACTTATCCAGAAAGGCAGAGGGTTATGGCCCTGTGAAGCCTTAGCAACCTCTCTCCGGAGGCATTCGGAGAAGCTGGTGCTAATTCCATCACGCCGCAGGCGTGAGAGATAAGTCAGATGCAATTTAGTATTGTTGCTATTCCGCGTTTTTGCGGAATCTAAAATATCTAAGCTCCTCTGATCTATCGGTGGAGCTTTTTTTTATACCCCCAACCCTGAAGGGGAGTATATGAGCACTGCCGGTAAATGGTTTCTGTGATAAGTGGCTAAAAAATGTGTGACCAATTTTTTAACCATAAAAGCAGTAAACAATGAGCAAGGCAACAACACTGATCCACAGCATACCGGTAGATCCTTTGACAGGTTCGGTATCGGTACCCATTTACCAGACATCCACATTTGTACAGGAAGAGCCCGGTGTGCATAAAGGCTACGATTATGCAAGGAGCAATAATCCCACGCGCGCCACGTTGGAAAAGATAATAGCCGAACTGGAGGGCGGTAGCACAGGCATTGCTTTTGCCAGTGGCCTGGCAGCCATAGATGCAGTAGTGAAACTATTGCAGAGCGGCGATGAGATACTGGCCGTTGACGATATATACGGAGGCGCCTTCAGGCTATTCACCCATATTTACAGCAAATTCGGCATCAAGGTGAATTATACGGACACTACCGATGTGACCAATGTTGTAGATGCCCTAACGCCCAACACAAAACTGATATGGCTGGAGACGCCCACAAATCCCACGCTTAAGATAAGTGATATAGCAGCCATAGCAAAGGTAGCCCGGCAGAATAATATCCTGCTCTGTGTGGACAACACATTCGCATCACCGGCCTTACAACAACCGCTGCAACTGGGTGCAGATATAGTGGTACATAGTGCTACAAAATACCTTGGCGGACATAGTGACCTGATAGCCGGACTGGTCGTTACAAAGAGCGAAGACATAGGTGCCCAGATAAAATTCATACAAAATGCAAGCGGTGCGATATTATCCCCGCATGATAGCTGGCTGGTGATACGTGGCATAGAGACCCTGCACCTGCGTGTGCAGCAACACAGCAAAAATGCTTTTGCCATTGCTGAATTCCTGGAGCAACATCCTGCAATCGATAAGGTGTATTATCCCGGACTGAGCGCACATTACAATCATGAGATAGCGGCCAAACAACAAGGTGCTTTTGGAGGGATCGTTTCCTTTACGCTAAAAGAGGATACTGCTGAAGCCGCGAAAACAGTGGTTTGTAATACCCAACTCTTTAAGCTTGCCGAGAGCCTTGGTGGTGTGAAAAGCCTGCTTTGCCATCCTGCTACGATGACACATAAATCCATACCGGCAGAGCAGCGGCATGCAGCCGGCGTTGCAGATAGCCTGGTACGGCTGAGCGTAGGGCTGGAAGACGTGGATGACCTCATCAGGGATATACAACAGGCATTGGCAAAAGTAAATGCCGGCAGGCTTAAACCGATCACCAGCGAGATATAAAACCAGGCAATAATAACTGTTTAACAATCAAAAAAACGCAAAACAATGTCTATTCAAAAAGAAAGAAAACTAAACATCGGCCTGTTTGGCTTTGGTGTAGTAGGAGAAGGCCTTTACAAAGTGTTGGAACAAACGCCAACATTAAATGCTGTCATTAAAAAGATATGCATCAAGCACCCGGAAAAAAAACGAAATGCGCCAGGTGAATTATTTACTGTAGACCCGGAACTATTGTTGCAGGATGAGGAGATCAATGTAATAGTAGAGCTGACAGATGATGCAGAAGCTGCATGGTATATAGTTAGCACCGCGCTTAAGAACAGGAAAGCCGTAGTGAGTGCCAATAAAAAACTGGTGGCTGAGCACCTGGAAGAATTGATAACATTACAGCAGCACTTTAAAACACCATTCCTTTACGAGTCGGCAGTGTGCGCCAGTATACCTGTTGTTCGTAACCTTGAGGAATATTATGACAACGACCTGCTGCAAGGGATAAGCGGTATTGTGAACGGATCGACAAACTACATACTCACTAAAGTATTTGAAGAGAAGGTCAGTTTTGAAGATGCCCTGCTGCAGGCTCAGTGCGAAGGATTTGCAGAAAGTAACCCGGCGCTTGATATAGAAGGAACGGATGCGGTGAATAAGCTTACTATATTATTGGCCCATGCTTACGGCATTGTAACGCAGCCGCAGGAACTTGTGCACACGGGGATACAGAACCTGCATGCTGCTGATGCGACCTACGCGAGGGAAAAGGGCTACGAAATAAAGCTGTTGGCCCAGGCACATAAGCTGGATAACGGGAAGATAGCTGCTTTTGTATTACCGCAATTTGTGCAAAAGGACAGCCAGCTGTACAATGTACGTAATGAGTATAATGGAGTTATTATAGAAAGCAGCCTTGCGGACAAACAATTCTTTTATGGAAAAGGGGCTGGCAGCTTCCCTACGGCATCGGCGGTATTAAGCGACCTCTCAGCATTGCGATACGACTATAAGTATGAATACAAAAAGCTGCTGTACCAAAAGCCCGGGGAACTGAGCAATGATCTTTTCCTGAAGGTTTACATCAGTTTCGATGCTTTGTTCCAGGTACCACATGAGCAATTTGAACGGATAGAGGAATGGAGCAGCAGTGACAGGCGCTGCCATGTAACCGGTATTATTCGTTTCTCCCGGTTGCTGGATACAAGCTGGTGGAAGCGAAAGAACACCTCGCTGATATTATTCCCTGATGCTTTTGTAGATAAGGTGCCTGTGCAAAAGAAAGCTGAAGAGGATATACTGCTGGTGGTTTAGAAGCGCTCCGCCATGCCCAGGCCGAAGAGTGCATAGTCGTACACGGCAGGATCTTCCCGGTTCAGTTCGCGCAGGCGGTAGGTGAGGTGCAACGCATTGGCCCAGTTGGAATTGGTATTCTCCAGCAGGTCAAGGCGCTGTGCCACTCTTGCCACATGTACATCAAGCGGGCAAACCAATTGGCGAGGGTGTATCTTTTTCCAGATGCCCAAGTCGACACCTTTATTATCCCTGCGCACCATCCAGCGCAAGTACATGTTGATGCGTTTGCAGGCCGATTTGCGTGCTGGTGTTGCTACATGCTTGCGGCTGCGCTCAGGGTGCTCTATGGAAAAGAAGTAGTTGTGAAAATAGATAAGGGCCTGTTCTACAGTGTCTTCCTTGTAGCTCCTGCCGGGCACAAAGGCATCTTCTAGAGAGGTATGCTTACTGTAATGATATTGCAGGAACTGGATAAAGTACAAAAGATCTGTAGCATTGAAGGTGCGGTGCGCAAAGCCCAGCATCTTTTTTAGGTCGGTATCGTGGTGGTTCAGTATAAAATCGTGGGGAGCATTGTCCATCCAGTTCACCAGCTTTTTGCAGTTGTTGATGATGGAAGTGCGATTGCCCCAGGCCAATACTGCCGCAAACAGACCTGATATTTCTATATCCTGCTTTTTTGTAAAGAGGTGGGGTATGCTAACAGGGTCCTTCTCTATAAAACCGGGCTGGTTGTATAGTTTTACTTTTTCATCGAGGAGGGCTTTGAGCTGCATTAAAATATACCCAAAAACTTCTTCCGCTTCATTACGCGCACACTCAGCATCCGTATGTCTTTGTTGGGGCGGTCGGCGCCATTACGTGGCTCACTGGCTATTTTGTCTACTACATCCATACCTTCCAGCACTTCTCCGAATACGGTGTAGTTGCCGTCAAGGTGTGGTGTGCCGCCAATGGTCTTATATACCTCGCGTTGGGCAGGTGTGAATTTGCGGTTGGTCCTTTTGCTGATATTGTCCAGCTCCTGGTCGGTATATACCCGGCCAACCACTATATAGAACTGGCAGGCAGAGCCCGATTTGTCCGGAGTATTATCGCGGGCTACACCCAGGGCCCCGCGTTTGTGGTAGTCGCTGTCATTGATCTCGGCCGGTACGCGGTAACCCAGGTCACCATTGCCCAGGGCCTGCCCGGGTTTTGCATGTTTCGACTCCGGGTCTCCGCCCTGTATCACAAAGTTGGGTATGACCCGGTGAAAGAGGGTGCTATCGTAAAAATGCTGGTCGGCCAGCTTTACCATATTAGCAGTATTCTTTGGTGTATTCGCATACAGCTTCATTACGATCTTGCCGTACTCGGTCTCTATAACAACCTTTGTATCCTTCGTCTTTTTGGCGGTAGCGGTTAGTGTAAGCGCAAGCAGTAAGGTGAGTACCGTCCCTATTTTCCTCATAAAAATGTATCTTGTTATTAAGAGGCATAGTTACAAAAAAAGTAAATTAGCCGATAAGAAAATTTGTATGAGCATAACCAGGCAGGCACGGAGATTGATGAAGCTATTGCCCGAATGGGCCTGGAACTACAATAAGCGCCAACCTATTGCAACATACAACCCCGCGCGCAGTGAAGAGGGCCGCGAAGAAGCTGAGCACCCAGTTTATACTGTTTTCGACTATAATAGTACCTATTTTGAAGAGCGGAAGTTACTCAACGAGTCGGCCTGCAAGCCCTACCGGGAGAATGGCCGTGTTACCTGGATAAATATTGACGGGTTAAATAAGCACGAGGTGGAGCAGCTCTGCGTCCATTACGAGGTGCATCCCCTGATAGTAGATGACATACTGAGTGTGGGCCAGCGGCCCAAAATGGATGAGATCGGCAACATCATTTATTGTCTGTTGCCGATGATCTATTTTAATGACAGTACGGGCGCTGTAGAAACGGAGCAGGTGAGCATAGTGCTGGGGAAGGATTTTGTGCTTTCGTTCCAGGAGGATGCGTCGAGAGATGTCTTTAACCCCGTACGTGACAGGCTGCGCAGCGGCAATGTAAGATTGAGGGAGGGTACATCTGACTACTTATGTTACAGCCTGATCGATGTGATAGTGGACAGCTATTTCGGTATCATAGACAAGATAAATGACCGTATCGAACAACTGGAGGACCTGATATTGCTGAATAAGAATATCGATTACTTCTCCAGCATCAGCATCATGCGCCGCGAGGTAATGTTGTTGCGTCGTTCTATTGGCCCTGTGCGCGAGCTGGTAAACGGTTTCCTGCGCAGCGATAACAAACTGCTTGATGATAAGCACGATAAATTTTATAAAGACGTTTCCGACCATATATTACAGGCTAACGACTATGTAGAGGCGCACAGGGAAATGCTCATGAACCTACAGGACCTGTACATGAACCAGGTGAACCTACGGATGAACGAAGTGATGAAGATCTTCACCATGGTAGCTTTACTACTTGCACCGGCAACCGTTATAGGCGGCATATTTGGGATGAACTTCGAGGTGATCCCCTTTCAGCATCAAAAGATAGGGTTTTATGTTTCTGTAGGCCTTATGTTCATCATCCCCATATTTATGCTGGTCTATTTCAGGAAGAAAGGCTGGTTTTAACATTCCCCTTGGCAGATAAATTGCCCCTCCCGGCGGATATTGATAGGCGTGATTGGGATACAGTTCACACTAACTGCATTGAGGCGACCTGTAAACGCACCCGTCCCCGGAAAGTCTGCTACCAGTGCGACAGCGGACAGCGGTCAAACCCCGGCCCAAACGAGCAGACAATAAAATGCCCTATCGAGACTAAACATGAAGGCATGGCCGATACAGGCTATGCCTTTATTTATTTTCCTGATACCCGGTGGCATAATTATAGAGAGGCGATATAGAAAACACATATTTATATGAACACGAATCGCCTTTCTGCTGCTATGAGCGCAGCCCTGAATGCTCAAATGACGAAAGAAGCGCATGCCGCGCAGATCTATTTATCGTATGCCTCCTGGCTGGATGATAAAGGGTATGATGGTATGGCCAATTTTCTTTTTCGCCATGCACAGGAGGAACGAAACCACATGATGAAGTTTTTGGAATACATACTGGAACGTGGCGCCAAGGTGAAAATAGAAGCTATACCGGCACCCGGCGACGAGCCTAAGAACGTAAATGACTGCTTTGAAAAATTTTTCCAGCAGGAAGTGGAAAATACAGAGGCCATTTATAAACTGGTAAAGCAAAGCCTTGATGAAGGGGACTGGGCTACCTGGCATTTTATGCAATGGTTCGTGAAGGAGCAGGTAGAAGAAGAGACACTGGCGATGGACCTATTGGATAAGCTGAAGATAGCCGGTGGTGAAAAAGCCAGTGGTGAAGCCCTGTATAGCCTGGACCGTGACCTAAAGGATAAGCCCGATGAGGCAGGGCTGGCTGAAGATGTAACTGCGGAGAATCCGTAAAAATAGTGTCTTTGGCCGGTGAAGGGGAAGATATTACCTCTTTTCCTGGCAAAGCTCTACCAATACACCATTGGTAGTTTTGGGGTGCAGGAAGCAAACAAGCTTGTTATCCGCTCCGTCTTTGGGTTTTTCATTCAAAACTTCGAAGCCGAGAGCGGATAATCTTTTCATTTCAGCTTCAATGTTCTCTACCTCAAAAGCGATATGGTGTATGCCCTCTCCCTTCTTTTCAATGTATTTGGCGATGGGGGATGCGGGGGTGCTGGCTTCCAGCAATTCTATTTTTGAGTCCCCCAGTTTAAAAAAGGCGGTTTTCACCCCTTCGCTCTCAACCCCTTCGGTCTTATAGCAGGGAGTGTTAAGCAATTGTTCAAATAAGGGTATGGAACTGGTTAACTCTTTTACTGCTATACCGAGATGCTCTATTTTCAGCATGAGGAAATAAGTTTTATAAATAGGAATATAGCTAAGCTATAAGGCTATTTATGCCGAAAGTAGCACATTTGACTTAACTTTGCAGGAGAAACTGCCTCAAATAGTTTAGATATAATATGGAATTGAAATTGCCGATATACCTGGACAACAATGCCACCACACCCTGCGATCCGCGGGTGGTGGAAGCAATGTTGCCCTATTTCACCGAGAAGTTTGGTAATGCGGCCAGCCGGAACCATCCCTTTGGCTGGGCTGCAGAGGAAGCCGTGGATTATGCCCGTGAGCAGGTGGCGAAACTGATCAATGCGGACCCGAAAGAGATCATTTTCACGTCGGGCGCTACTGAAAGTGATAACCTGGCCCTGAAAGGTGTGTACGAGATGTACCAAAGCAAAGGTAATCACATTATCACCTGCACTACAGAACACAAAGCGGTACTGGATACCTGCAAACACATAGAAAAGCTGGGTGGAAAGGTTACCTACCTGCCTGTAAAAGAAGATGGCCTGGTAGACCTTGCCGAGCTGGAAAATGCCATCACCGATAAGACCATACTTATCTCTATAATGTACGGCAATAACGAGATCGGTGTGATACAGCCCATTCGCGAGATAAGCGCTATAGCGCGCAAGCATGGGGTGCTTTTCTTTACCGATGCCACACAGGCTGTAGGTAAGATACCGGTGGACGTGAATGCAGATGGTATAGACCTTATGGCTTTCAGTGGTCATAAGATATATGGCCCCAAAGGTGTAGGTGCTTTATATGTGCGCCGTAAGAATCCCCGTGTAAAGGTGACCGCCCAAATGGATGGCGGTGGCCATGAGCGCGGTATGCGCAGCGGCACGATGAACGTGACCGGCATAGTGGGCCTGGGTAAAGCCTGTGAAATATGCATGCATGAAATGGACGCTGAAGCAAAGCGCCTCAGCAGCCTGCGCGATAAGTTGGAGCATGCCCTGCTGGAACTTGAAGAAAGCTATGTGAACGGCAACCGGGAACATCGCCTGCCACATGTGTGCAACATATCATTCAAATACGTGGAAGGTGAAGGCCTGATGATGGGCTTTAATAAGAATATTGCCGTATCGAGCGGATCGGCCTGTACTTCTGCCTCACTTGAACCGTCTTATGTACTGAAGGCACTTGGGCTGGGAGATGATCTGGCACATAGCTCCTTACGGTTTGGTCTTGGTCGCTTTACTACCGAAGAGCAGATAGACTATACGATAAACGCAATTAAAGACACTGTACTGAAGCTGCGTGAAATGAGCCCGCTTTGGGAAATGTTCAAAGAAGGTATAGATCTCAACAAGATAGAGTGGGCACACCATTAATTAATGTGTAAATGAGAGAATGTGCCTATGTGCAAATTCTTCATTTTAAAAAAAATAAGTTAACAACAGTATGGGCATTTGCACATTTTGCACTTGCACATTTTCAAATTAGAAACCATGGCATATTCAGAAAAAGTAATTGACCATTATAGCAACCCAAAGAATGTTGGTACGCTGGATAAGAGTAAAGCGAATGTAGGTACCGGCCTGGTGGGGGCACCTGAATGCGGCGACGTGATGCGCCTGCAGATAGAGGTGGACGAAGCAAGCGGCCTTATTAAAGATGCGAAGTTCAAAACTTTTGGCTGCGGATCGGCTATTGCCTCTTCATCGCTGGCTACTGAATGGCTGAAGGGTAAAACCGTGGACCAGGCTATGGAAATAGATAATATGGACATAGTGGAAGAACTGAACCTGCCTCCCGTTAAGATACATTGCTCGGTGCTTGCCGAAGATGCTATAAAAGCTGCTATCAACGATTATCGTGTGAAGAACGGCCTGCCGGAACTTGTAGAAGAAAAGAAACATTAATTGTTGATGCGCCATGATATACGTTAGCGATAAAGCAAAAGAGAAAGTGTTCAGGCTGAAGCAGGATTCCGGGCTTGGCGAAGATTATTTTCTCCGTGTGAGTGTGGTAGGCGGCGGTTGTTCAGGCCTGTCCTATAAGCTTGACTTTGATAATGAGGCACAGGCCAATGACCAGGTGTTTGAAGATAAAGGAGTGAAAGTGGTGACCGATCTTAAGAGTTTTCTGTACCTATGTGATACCACGCTCGACTTTTCGGACGGACTGAATGGTAAGGGTTTCCATTTCATCAATCCCAATGCAAGTCGTAGCTGTGGTTGTGGTGAAAGTTTCGCAGTATAAAAAGTTGGTTAGTTAAATACTAAGGGTCCCGCAAGTTTATCATGCGGGACCCTTTCTTTCATTGGTGACAGTATGTAATTAACGGTTGGTGATTCCGCCATCGTTAGGCGGTAGTGAAACAGAACCATTATTATAATTAATGTTACGGCGTTTTGCTTTTTCTATACCACCTGTTTCCATATCCACTTTTTGTTGCGCATTATCCTCATCCCATACCTTGATGTTACTTCTCCTTTTAGAAGTATAACCCATGTGGGCACCGGTTTCCATCATGCGCATTGAGGCACTGTTACCTGTGTTGACTGATGTGTATTGGTTGTATGGATCGGTAGTTTGGTTAACCGGTTCGTCAGGGTTGCACACCTGGTATTGGTCATCTACCCGGCAAACCTTGTAATTCACATCATACTTGCCGCGTCCTTTTGACAGAGGAATTACATCATTATTCTCTGCAGGGTCGTTAGTTTGCTCGGGCATTCTCGTTTCGTACTTTTTCGGTACGGCATTATAGGGGCCGCTGCATACTTTGTACCCGGCGTTAGTACGGCATACCTTGTAATTAATATCATTTCTGCTATGTGTCGTTTGTGCACCTGCAGTGTAACTTAAGAAACCTGCAACTGATAGTGCTATTAATATCTTTTTCATGGTTCTTATTTTTTTAGTTAAACATCTGTTTCAACCACAATACTTAAAAAGGCGTACCACCAGGCTGTTAAAGGAAATAAAAAAGTGCTGATACATTCATTATCAGCACTTTGTGAGAGAAACCCCATTGGGGAATTATTTCGCCGGTGGCAGGCTATATGAACCGTTTGTGTTCGGATTACTGCCATTATTGATGCCCTGGCTACCCGGTGTGTAATAAGTGCCGTTATCCTGGGGAAATTTATTCTTCTGGTTGTTGTTGCCATTATAAAACTGGCTGTTGTTCTCGAACATAGTGTTTGGCTTCAGGCTGTTGTTAATGGTATTACTGATATCGCGGGAAGTATTATTGTTGTAAGTGTTATTCAATATCACCGAGCTATTGTTGTTGTATGGGGGCTGCTGTGCGGGGTATACCAACGGAGTGTTCCGTACAGGTGGCACCGGCTGGTTTTGAACCGGATATTGTGCCCATGTACTATACATGCTGGTCAAAAGGCTAAGCAAACAAAGTATCTTTTTCATGACGTAACATTTTATGGTTTTTTATCGGGTTGTGGCCTCAGAACATTACCACCGTTCTTTTCCCTGTGGAGCTTGCCGCGGGCTGTATCGGTTTGTTTTTTGTTCTGTGCTTTGTCTTTATTGTGCCGATGGCGGGGTGGGTTGTGATGTACTGTGATCGTATCGCGCACCTGGTTTCTTTTGGTGTTTTGGCCGTCTGTAGTTTGGTACAGAGCGGCACATATCAGTAGTAAGAGTAGCTTTTTCATAGCTGTTGGTTTAATAACTATTAACTATAAAAACCAAACCAGTGCGCTTATATTAGGTGATTTTAACAGGCATTTAAGCTCATTGCTTTAGCCTGTAGCCATATTAACGGAATTGATTAGTTATTACTTTCATAATTAAGTATTTTTGTGAAAAATTATAGTACGTCATGTTGAAGACAGGCAATACAATTGTGAGTATTTATACCGAGATGACACCCAACCCGGAGACCATGAAGTTTGTGGCCAACAAGCTACTGTACCCCGGTAAAAGCATTGATTTTCCCGATGAGGCAAGTGCAGCCCCTTCGCCATTGGCAAAGGAACTGTTTGCCTTTCCGTTCATACGCAGTGTGTTCATTGCGAGCAATTTCGTTACCCTTACCAAGACTCCCGAAACTCAGTGGGAGGAAGTGATACCTACGGTACGTGAGTTCCTGAAACAATACCTTGAAGAAGGTAAAGTGGTGATAAATGAGGACCAGGTAGTGGTAAAAGCGGATACAAATACAGTAAATGCTGATGACAGCGATGTGGTAAAACGCATCAAGGAACTGCTGGAAAACTATGTGAAACCGGCCGTGGAGATGGATGGGGGCGCCATCAGCTATAAAGGCTACGACAATGGTACGGTTAAGCTGATGCTACAGGGCTCTTGCTCGGGTTGTCCATCGTCCATGATCACGCTGAAGGCCGGGATAGAAGGGATGATGAAGCGTATGATACCTGAGGTGAAGGAAGTAGTAGCCGAAGCAGAATAAGGATATTTAACTTTATGTATGATAGCAGCCCCCCAAGGGCTGCTGTTTTTTTAGCTTATATCTTTATCTTTAGGTTTCACAATACCGGCCCTTCCGGTAAAGATGGGTTACACCGTACAGGCTGTATTTACCTCATTGAGCCAGCGGGGGCCAACAGCAAACATGAGCATAGAAAATAACTACGTCGCCATAATGGCCGGCGGCATTGGCAGCAGGTTCTGGCCCGTTAGCCGCACAGCATACCCCAAGCAATTCCTTGACCTTTTAGGCACAGGTCGCTCACTGATCCAATGGACGTATAATCGCTTTAAGCATATATGCCCGAAAGAAAACATCTATTTCATTACCAACCAGGCATATATCAGTACGCTGAAGCAGCAGATACCCGAGATCAGCGATGAGAACATCATTAGCGAACCATCACGGAAAAATACAGCGCCCTGTGCGGCCTATTTTGCGCATAAGATGATGGCCCTGAACCCCAAGGCTAATATCATCATGTCGCCTGCCGATCACCTGATCATGGATGAAAGGGCCTTTGAACGCACTACGCAGGATGCACTGGATTTCGTGGCCAATCACCAGGCCATGCTTACCCTCGGCGTAAAGCCTTCGCGCCCTGATACAGGCTATGGATATATACAGTACGATGCCGATGAAGAGATAGATAAAGTGTACCGTGTGAAAACCTTTACCGAAAAGCCTTCACTGGAGCTGGCCCGTACTTTTTTGAAAAGTGGTGATTTTCTCTGGAACTCGGGCATATTTGTATGGAATGTGCAGGCCATCTGGGAAGCGCTGGATAAATTCCTGCCCGAAATGCATGAAGTATTTCTGCAGGCGAAAGATGTGTACAATACGCCTAGCGAGCATGATGTGATCAATGAGCTGTATGCCCAGTGTACCAATATATCGATAGACTACGGTATAATGGAAAAGGCCAAGAACGTATATGTGATACCGGCCTACTTCGGCTGGTGCGACCTGGGTACATGGGAATCGGCTTACGAAAATTCTGAGAAGGACTACCTTGGCAATGCCGTGTATGGGGATAATGTAATGGTAGTGGATGCCTCGGAATGTATGATAAAAGCACCCAATGAGAAGCTCCTTGTTTTGCAGGGGCTGGAAAAATTCATAGTCATAGACACGCCCGATGTATTGCTGATATGCGAGCGCAACCGTGAGCAGCAGATAAAGGAATATGTAGCGGAAGTAAAGCGCAATAAGGGCGATAAATTCCTTTAGTATATCCATGACATTACCGCAAAAACATAGCGCCACCGGCACTACTATATTTACCGTGATGAGTGCGCTTGCGCAACAGCACAATGCCATCAACCTCTCACAGGGCTTCCCCGATTTTCCGATAGATGAAAAATTGGCTGAACTGCTATATGAGGCGGCCAGGGAAGGATTCAACCAATATTCGCCCATGCCGGGCTTGCCTATGCTGCGGCAGGCCATTGCCGCCGATTTTAAAAGCCGCTATAACCTGGACGTGGATGCAGATAATGAAGTGAGCATTACGCCCGGTGCTACCTATGCTATATACACTGCCTTTACAGCGATACTGCAGGCAGGCGATGAGGCTATAGTGCTGGAACCGGCATATGACAGCTATATACCCAATATAGAAATGAACGGGGCCAAAGCAGTGCCCGTTCCCTTAGCGGCGCCTGCCTTCAACGTGGACTGGGAGCGCGTGAAAGCGGCTATCAGCCCGAGAACAAAGGCTATCATTATCAACACGCCACATAATCCCACCGGGGCAACATGGAGCCGCGAAGATTGGGATACACTGGCCGATATACTTCGTGGTACGGATATAGCGGTACTATCGGATGAAGTGTATGAACAGATCATATTCGACGGTAAGGAACATTATACGGTATTACAGCATGAAGAGCTGCGGCAGCGCAGCTTTGCGTTGTTCTCTTTCGGTAAGGTGTACCATAACACCGGCTGGAAGATAGGTTACTGCATTGCGCCGCCGGCGCTTACGCAGGCCTTCCGACGCATACACCAGTTCCTGAGCTTTGCGGTAAATACACCGGCCCAATACGCACTGGCCCGTTATTTAAGTACGGCACAGTATGAGCCCATATGGAAAATGATGCAGCAGAAACGCGACTATTTTCTCGGGCTGATGCAACAGACACCTTTTACTATCCACCGACCTGCCGGGGGCAGTTATTTCCAGGTGGCAGGTTATGAGCGCATCAGCGATATGCCCGACCTTGAATTTGCTAAATGGCTTACCGAGACTTGCGGTGTAGCTACTATACCCGTTAGCCCCTTTTACAGCAACAAACAGGATGATAAACTGGTACGGTTCTGCTTTGCCAAGAAGGAAGAAACACTTAAAGCGGCTGTGGAAAGGCTAAAGGCATTGAAAGGGGTGGGAACTAATTGATAATCGAAATAGCATGAATCGCATTGACCGACTTTTTGGTATATCCACCATGCTGCAATCGAAAAAGTATGTACCTGCAGAGAAGATAGCAGATAAGTTTGGTATAAGTGTGCGTACGGTGTACCGCGATATAAAAGCGCTATGTGAGCAGGGCATACCCATTAGCTTCGAGCAGCACAAAGGTTATTTCATTGTAGAGGGTTACTTCCTGCCTCCTGTGTCGTTCAGTACGGAAGAGGCGAACGCATTGATCTTAATGGAGGCCATGGTAAGTGCCTTCGCCGATAAAAGCATATACAAATACTATGGCAGCGCGCTCAATAAAATAAAGGCAGTGCTGCGCAGCGGGCAAAAGGAATATATAGAAGGCCTTGCCAATAATATAAAGCTCCGGGCCCCTGCCTGTCTTGATAATGGTTTCGAATACCTTAGCGTACTGCAAAATGCCATTGCCACAAGGCAGATGATAGCGATAGAGTACAAGAATAAAAAAGAGGAGACCAGTCGCCGTGAGCTGGAACCGATAGGCCTTGTCTTCTACGCGCTGAGCTGGCACCTTGTGGGCTGGTGCCATAAGCGTGATGCTTACCGTGATTTTAAAGTGTCCCGTATCCTCAGCCTGCGCGATACCGGCAAGCCTTTCAAAAAGAAAGGCCATATGCAGCTGGAAGAATACATGAAAATGCTCCCCGTAAATTATTAAAAGTACACTGCCATAGGGTTGTCACCCGGTGCTGTTTCCTTTGCATTATAAAACCAAAATGACATGGAAATAATACCAATGCTGCTCAAAGAAATGGAGCAGGAAGCAAAGACAACACGCAAAATGCTGGAACGTGTACCTGATGACAAACTGGATTGGCAGCCACATGCCAAAAGTATGAACATGCGGCGGTTGGCCACCCACGTAGCCGAATTACCGGGCTGGGTGAGCATAGCCCTTACCACCCATGAACTGGACTTTGCCACAAGTCCTTATAACCCCAGGCCCATCAATAACAATGGTGAGCTGTTGCAGTATTTTGAGGAAACACTAGCTGATGGCAAAGCACATCTGGAAAAAGCAAACGAAACCTTGCTGATAGAGCCATGGACCCTGCGCAACGGTGAGCAAGTACTCAACACATCGACCAAGGTGGAGGTGATACGTATGACCTACTGCCAGATAGTACATCACCGGGCTCAACTGGGTGTGTACCTGCGCCTGCTGGATATACCCATACCCGGCAGCTATGGCCCAAGCGCAGATGATGTAAGGTCTTAGCCCCAGCGGCAAAATGAGTTTTATATTCCTGCCGCGTTAGCGGCAGGAATATGGTTCTTATCTCTAACTGATCAATAATGTTCCGGAATGCTTTTCGCGTAGCGAGATTTACAACAAAGCTTTTACTTTATCTATTACGGCTTGCAACTGGCTAGTGTCCTGTCCGCCGGCGGTAGCTAATGTTTTTTGTCCGCCGCCGCCGCCTTTTATCAAAGGTGCCACATGCTCTTTGATGATCTTACCTGCATCGAGGCCTTTGGCAGCCACAACTGTGTCGGCTATACCTACTGCCACGCTGGCTTTGCCGTCAATGTTGGCGCACAGCACGATCACATGATCGTTCAGGTGGCTTTTTACATCGAAGCAAAGCTTCTTCAGGGCATCGGCAGAGCTTACATTGACCATGGTGCCAACAAATGTTACCTGGTTGATGATCTCATCTTTCGCCAGTACCTCGTTGCGTATGGCTACTAATTGCCGGGCTTCCAGCGACTCTACATGTTTCTCAAGCTGGGCCTTTTCTTCCTGTAGCTTTTCTATAGCTTTTACAGTGTCCTTAGGATGCTTTAATGAGGCATTTATCTCTTGCAGCAGGGTTAGTTTTTCATTTACATATTTTTCGGCTGCGGCCCCGCTGAGTGCCTCAACCCTGCGCACACCGGCTGCCACCGCACCTTCACTGGTTATCTTAAAGAAACCCAGTTCGCCGGTATTGCCTATATGTGTGCCGCCGCAAAGCTCAATAGAATATTCAGGGTCCATAATGACCACGCGGACACGGTCGCCGTACTTTTCGCCAAAAAGCGCCATAGCGCCCATAGCCACAGCTTCGTCCTTGCCCATCTCACGGATGACCACTTCTACATTCTCGCGAATTTTTTCGTTCACTATCTGCTCTATTCTTGCTATCTCTTCATCGCTTACTTTGGCAAAGTGGGAGAAGTCGAAACGCAGGTGGTTCTCGTTCACCAATGAGCCCTTTTGCGCTACATGGGTACCCAATACCTGCCTGAGCGCAGCGTGCAACAGGTGCGTGGCGCTGTGGTGCATGGTAGTGGCTATACGCTTACCCGCATCAACACGGGCCAGTACGCCGCTGCCGATATCTTCCGGCAAGGTCTCTGTAAAATGTATGATGAGGTTATTTTCCTTCTTTGTATCTATTACCTGTATGCTCTCATCTGCAAAGAGCAGTTCGCCGGTGTCACCCACCTGTCCGCCGCTTTCGGCATAGAAAGGTGTGCGATCGAGCACTAACTGGTAAGATTCTTTCCCTTTGGCCTTTACCCTGCGGTATTTCAATACCGATGCTTTGGCCTCGAGGCTATCGTAACCTACGAACTCAACTTTATTGCTATCCTGCAGTACCACCCAATCGTCGGTATCGAGCGCGGTAGCCGCACGGCTGCGGGTCTTTTGCTGCTGTAGCTCGGCATCGAAGGCCTTTTCGTCAACAGTAAGTTTATGCTCCGTACCTATCAGTCGTGTCAGGTCTATGGGGAAGCCGTAAGTGTCGTATAATTCAAAGGCGGCCTTGCCGTCTATCACAGGTGAATTTGCCGCTTTGGTATCGTTGATGATCTCGTCTATTTTCTTCAGACCCCTGTCGAGTGTGCGGAGGAAAGCTTCTTCTTCTTCTTTTACCACGCGACCTACAAGGTCGTGTTGCTTTTGCAGCTCGGGAAATACCTCGGCAAACTGTGCCGCCAGCGCCGGCACCAACTGGTGCAGTAATGGTTGTTTGTAGTCGAGGTAAGAATAATAGTATCGGACTGCACGGCGCAAAATGCGGCGTATCACATAACCGGCACCAGTATTGGAGGGCAGTTGCCCGTCGGCAATGGTGAAACAGATGGCGCGTATATGATCGGCCAGCACACGGAAGGCAATATCGGCTTTGCTATCGGTATAGCCGTAGGTCTGGTGTGTTATCTTTTCTATTTCGGCAATGGTACCTGTAAACAGGTCGGTATCGTAATTGCTTTGCTTGTTCTGCAATACACGTACCAGGCGTTCCAGGCCCATACCCGTATCTACGTGCATAGCCGGCAAGGGTTCAAGGCTGCCATCCTTCATGCGATTGAACTGCATGAACACGTTATTCCATATCTCTATCACCTGCGGATGATCGGCATTCACCAGTGTTTTGCCATCCACCTGCCTGCGCTCTTCATCGCTGCGGCAGTCTACGTGTATCTCGCTGCATGGGCCGCATGGACCGGTATCGCCCATCTCCCAGAAGTTATCCTTCTTATTGCCAAGCAATATGCGACTCTCGTCTACATGCTTTTTCCAGTAGCTGTAGGCCTCTTCGTCTTTGGGAAGATTCTCTTTTGCATCGCCTTCGAATACGGTTACATAGAGGCGGTCTTTTGGTATCTTGTAAACTTCAGCAAGCAATTCCCAGCTCCACTCTATGGCTTCTTTCTTAAAATAGTCGCCAAAGCTCCAGTTGCCCAGCATCTCGAACATAGTGTGGTGATAGGTGTCCACACCCACTTCTTCCAGGTCGTTGTGCTTGCCGCTTACGCGCAGGCATTTCTGCGTATCGGCCACGCGGCTGTACTCCGGCTTTTTATTGCCCAGGAAATAGTCCTTGAACTGGTTCATGCCTGCATTGGTAAAAAGCAGGGTAGGGTCGTTCTTCACTACAATGGGAGCAGAGGGTACTATATGGTGGCCTTTGCTATGAAAGAAATCTAAAAACTGTTTCCGTATTTCGTTGGCGGTAAGCATAATTATTCCTGTACTATAAGGCTGCAAAGATAATTAGCTGTTTTGATGTATGGCCGCTTTCCTATTGCGATTATTTTATATGGAGGGTGAAAACAAGGTGTTGTCTTTAGCGTTTGGCTGTTTTAGAAGTGAGCTGATCTCTTCATGGCTTTTAAGTGTTCCTAACTCGTCGATATGCATAACAGGGATATTTTGGCTTACCAGGCCCGGTGCTACCATGCGGCTGCGGTGACAGTTTTGAGGTTTAGCCTCTGCGCACATGAGGGCAACAGACAACTGTTTTTCATATGCGGTTACCAGCCTTGCGATGCCCTGCCTGTAAAAGCTTGACAGCCATATTTTATCATAGTTTATCCTGCCATCGGTATAATAGCCGGCATCATTGGGGTGACCACCCAGCAGATCGCCCATATAAACATAGCTGATATTATTCTTATGCAGGAATGCTGCAAACGCTTCCCTGTTGTATTGTGGGGCATAACGGGAATAGGGTCTTGAGCGGATATCCACTAGATATTTTATGCTATATTTTTCGAGAAGCTCCATCAGTATTTCTTGCCTGCGGGTGCTATGGCCTATCGTATATATGGGAATGGTGGACAATGTAAAGCTTTCTTCAAAATTAGGATGGTAATAGCATTGGTTTAAAGAAGGATATCCACATTTTTTAGTTTTTACTTTTGAATTTTCACATCTCTTTAGCCCTATATTTGTTCAGTGAGTTTTTTGTATCCACTTTTCCTGTTGGCCGGGCTTAGCCTTGCGATACCTGTACTGATACACCTCTTCAACCTGAGGCGCTACAAGACGGTACTGTTTCCGCATACCCGCTTCCTGAAAAGCATACAGCTAAATAGCCGCAAACAGTCGCAGGTGCGTTATAAATGGTTGCTGGCAGCACGCTTGCTGTTCCTGGCCATGCTCATACTGGCCTTTGCCCAGCCTTATTTTATGCAGGGCAATAAAAAAGACAGCGGCAACAGGCTTAAGGTATTGTATATAGATAACTCCTACAGCATGCTGCTGAAGCAGGGTGCCCGCAGCCAGCTCGAGATAGCTAAGGAGGCGGCCCGGGGGCAATTGAAACATGCCGCTCCTGGCAGCAGGTTCATTGTGCTGAGCAATGACAAACCCGCATCGTACCGCCCGGTACCGGCCGAAAGGGCCCTGGCTGAATTGAATAATATTGACATATCGGCCGGTGACAAGAATGTGAACCAGGTGCTGAGCACGATACAAAGTATGGTGCAGGGCGAAGCAGCTACAGGGGCTGATGTGTATTATTATTCCGATTTCCAGCGGAGCACTTTCGATACAAAACCCGATGCTTCGCTGATGAAGGGTATTGCTTTTTATGGCGTACCGGTGCAGGCCGAGGAGCAACAAAACATTTTTATCGATACCGCCTATCTCAATTCGCCGGTGATACAGACAGGCCAGCAAAACCAGCTTATAGTGCGTACGAGGGCCATCGGTAAATTGCCGAAGGATGCACCGGTATTGCAGTTATCTGTTAACGGGCAGGTAAAGAGTGCCGCCACGCTCAACTTTAAAGACAAGAATGAAAGTGCCGATACGCTCAGCTTCCAGGTGAACAGTGCCGATTGGCAGAAGATGACCTTAACGCTGAATGATGCTGCTGTAAAATTTGATGATACATTCCGGATCAGTGCGCGCAGTACACCGGCCCTGTCGGTCCTGGTGTTGAATGAGAGTCAGTCCAACCCTTTTATACAAGCGGCCTTCAGGGCCTATAATGGGTTCAGGCTCAACCAGGCAGATGTAAACAGTGCCCCGACCGACTGGAAAGATTACAATTTAGTGATACTGAATGGTATCACCCATATAGATGACGCATTGGGCAAATTGCTGAACAATGCCATGGCGCAAGGCCAGAGTGTCTGCATCTTCCCGGGCAGGACCAATAATTTCAACTCGTTGAATGAAGGGCTGCGCCAGGCTGGTGATATACAGATAAGTGGAATAGACACTGCAGTGCAGGCTGCAAGCACCTTGCAGCAGGGCAGTAGCCTGGTGAGGGATATATTCGAACGCATTCCGACGAATGTGCAGTTACCCGTTGCCAACTGGCATTATATCATTGATGCAGGACTTGGGGCTAATCAGCAATCGATACTCAGCTTCCGTAACGGTGCTCCCTTCTTTGCAAAATATACCCCGGGCAAAGGCCAGTTATATATCTGCGCCACATCGGCAGACCTTGCTTCGGGCAATTTCCCCGGCAGCTATTTCTTTGTACCTTTTATTTACCAGATGGCTGTACAGTCGCGCGGCAGCGATGTGTATGCTGTCACTGCCGGCAGGCAACAGCCGGTATTCCTACCCTTGCACAATGCAGACGAACGCAATATGGTGCACCTTTATGCTGCCGACCTTGATGCCATACCACCGCAAAGACCGGATGGCGCGGGCCTGGATGTATTTATTGACCGGGCAGCGCAACAGCCCGGGTTTTACAACCTTGCCTCTGGTGGTGCCGATACTACTGTAGTAGCATTGAATGCCGACAGGAAAGAATCGCAACTGGAAACATGGGACATAGCAGCCCTGCGTGACAACTGGAAAGGTGCCGATGTGCATTGGCTTAGCTTGTCGGCAGCAGGCAAGGCAGATACAGGTGGCAATTGGGGCAGCTTCCCGCTTTGGAAAGTTTGTGCTATTTTAGCCCTCGTAATGCTGGCTGCCGAGACCTGGCTACTCGCGGGCGGCTTTAGGAAACAAAGCCTTGCCGCTTCGTAAAGGGCAATGCCGGTACAGCAGGGGCCAAAATAATATCATATCATGCTCGTCCTCATCCGCGGGGCAAGGCTAATAAGCCCGGCCTCAAAAACTAAGAGTACCCCGACAGACATACTGGTTGAAGACGGTATCATCAAAACCGTTAAGCAAGGCATCAAAACCAAAGCAGATACTATTATAGAAGGTTCAGAGCTCTGTGTGAGTCCGGGCTGGGTGGATGTGCTGGCGGATTATAGCGAACCCGGCTACGAACACAAAGAAACCATAGCATCCGGCCTTGATGCCGCAGCGGCAGGGGGCTTTACGGATGTACTGCTTTCTCCCAATACAAACCCTGTTACGGGTAGTAAATCTACGGTTCAGTTCCTGCTGCAAAAAGCAAAAGGGAATGTGGTGAACCTGCATCCATTGGGTGTTATCAGTGCCAATGCTGAGGGCAAAACACTTGCGGAGATGATGGATATGCGCGCCCATGGCGCCCTGGCATTTACCGATGGGTGGAAACCGGTACAAAGCGCAGGCCTGATGCTGAAAGCGCTCGAATATGTACGCACGTTTAATGGTGTGCTGTTGCAACTGCCTGTTGATGCATCGCTGGCTGAAGGAGGATTGATGCATGAAGGCCCCGTCTCTACGAAATTAGGTATGGCAGGAGTGCCCGTCATGGCCGAGAGTTTGGTGATTCACCGGGACATAGAGCTATTGCGTTATACAGGGTCAAGATTGCACATAACAGGTGTTTCTACAGCTGAGGGGCTGGAACTGATCAGGAGAGCTAAAGCCGAAGGGCTGGATATTACCTGTTCGGTGACCCCCTATCATCTTACCCTTACCGATGAAACACTGAATACCTACAGCAGTTTATATAAGGTGTCGCCACCATTGAGGCCTGAGTCGGACAGGCAGGCACTTATAGCCGGGCTGAATGACGGAACGGTGGATTGCATCGCCTCACACCACAGGCCGCAGGACTGGGATGCAAAGGAAAAGGAATTTGAATATGCCGCCAATGGCATGAACCTGCAGGAGATAAGCTACCCTGTGATATGGAACGCATTGTGCAAAGAAGTGCCCATAGAAAAATTGGTTACAGCACTGAGCACGAACCCGCGCAGGATATTCGGCCTGCCGCAGGCAGAAATAAAAGAAGGGGCACAAGCAGAATTGACTATTTTTACCACCGGGGGCACATTCATTTTAAAGGACGGAGCGGTACGCTCTGCATCGCGCAACAATCCTTTTATAGATAAAGAGCTGATGGGCAGTGTGAAAGGGATCATTAACAACGGTAAGCTTCATTTAAATAAATAAACATGGAAAAGAAAAAAAACCACATGAAATATGGCCTGGTAACCGGCCTTGTCATGATCGTATTAGGGGTAATATTTTATCTTACCGGGCTCGTATTTAAGGACGGTATGCAGTATGTTACTTATATCCCGTTCCTGATAGGCCTCATATTGAATGCACAGGCTTTTACCAAAGCCAATGATGGTTTTGTGACATACGGCAATGTATTCAGCAGTTGTTTCAAGGCTTCCGCTATAATTACGTTATTGCTCCTTGCGTGGGGCTTACTCAGCATGATTATTTTCCCGCATATGAAAGATCAAATGCTGGACATGGCACGCCAGAAGATGACGTCAAATCCGAAAATGACCGATGAGCAGATAGATATGGCGATGAACATGACCAAAAAGTACTGGAATGTCTTCATGGTTGCCGGTGTGGTATTCGGAACGCTTTTCTGGGGTGCATTATTGTCACTCATAGCCGCTGCTATACCTAAAAAGAAAGGAGCAGCGCCTGTGCAGGATATGTAAGCAGTAACAGGATATTTATAAATGGCCCGTATTTTAGCAGTACGGGCCATTTCATGTCACAGTTTTAACAAGCCTTTGGTGGCTTGCAATACGCTGAATAAGAAAATCCTGTATTTTAGCATCCCTATGCATACCGATATCTCGATAGTAGTGCCTTTATACAACGAGGAAGAATCGCTGCCGGAACTTATGGACTGGATAGACAGGGTATGTAAAGAACATAATTACAGTTACGAGGTCATCATGGTGGATGACGGTAGTACCGATGGTAGTTGGGAAGTAGTTGAGCAACTCGCTAAGCAATACAATACCGTCAGGGGCATACGTTTTCAGCGCAATTATGGTAAGAGTGCAGCTTTAAATGAGGGTTTTCGGGCCACTATGGGCAATGTAGTGATCACCATGGATGCCGATCTTCAGGATAGCCCGGACGAGATACCTGACCTGTACCGTATGATAATGGTGGATGACTATGACCTGGTAAGTGGCTGGAAGAAGGTGCGTTATGATAATAAGGTAACGAAGAACCTCCCATCGAAGCTATATAACGCAGTGAACCGCAGTATGTCGGGCATACAGTTGCACGACTTCAACTGTGGCCTGAAATCATATAAACGCAAGGTGGTAAAGAGCATAGAGGTGTATGGTGAGATGCACCGCTTTATACCCGTATTGGCTAAGTGGGCCGGTTTCAAAAAGATAGGTGAGAAAGTGGTACAGCACCGTGCGCGAAAATATGGCGTATCCAAGTTTGGCTGGGAACGCTTTATCAATGGATTCCTTGACCTGCTGACCGTACAGTTCACCAGTCGTTTTGGCAAAAAGCCCATGCATTTCTTTGGGGTGTGGGGCACGCTTATGTTCCTCGTAGGTTTTGTCATTACACTATACCTGATCATTGCCAGGATATCAATAGGGGCCGATTACGGGCTCACTAATAAGATAGGGTTTTACCTTGCCATAGCAACAATGATAATGGGTACCCAATTCTTCCTCACCGGTTTTGTGGCCGAATTAGTGACCCGCAATGCAGCTGACCGCAACCATTACCTGGTAGAACAGCGTACAGGCTGGGAAACTCCCAAAGAATAATTACCCGCTACAGGGCCGTTTAACATTACTTTATAAGGCCGTAAGTGTTTTTTTTTCATTTATTTACGGCAACTTTGTGCCTCCATGAAGTATAGTTACAATATGAGTCTGGCACAAAGGATAATAGCAACGGTTTTAGTTTGTTCCATCTCTTCAATAGCGCTTGCACAGCAGGCAGGCTTCGGTAAAGTGAGCGGCCGCCTGATCGGTAGCCAGAAAGCTCCCATACCCTATGCCACCGTGACCTTGTTGCGTGGCGACTCATCGGTAGTGAGTGGCGACCTGAGCAAGGACGATGGTACCTTTTCCGTATCGAACACTGGCGCAGGCAAGTTCATGCTCCGGATCAACGCCATAGGCTATAAGGATAGGATAATTGATGGGATAAATATTACGCAACACGATCCGGATAAAGTACTGGGTAAGATATCCCTTTCGCAGACAGCGCAGGCGCTGAAAGCCGTAGAGGTGGTGGGCGAAAAGGCCATCATGGAAATGAAAGTGGACAAGAAAGTATTTAATGTAGAAAAAAATATAACTACCTCCGGGGGTAGTGCGACCGATGTGTTGCAAAATGTACCCTCGGTGTCGGTGGATGCGGATGGTAACCTGAGCCTGAGAGGTAAAAGTGACGTGACCGTACTGATAGACGGCAAGCCTGCTACCTTACTGGGCAGCGATGTAGCATCGGCATTGCAAAGCCTGTCGGCATCGAGTATAGAAAGCGTAGAGGTGATAACGAACCCATCGGCAAAATATGATGCACAGGGGATGACCGGCATTGTTAACATTGTTACCAAAAAGGACAGGAAATTTGGCCTGAATGGTAATGCTTCCATTGGAGCCGGTACCCGCGACAAGTACAATGCCAGCCTTGGACTTAACCTGCATAAAGGCAAATGGAATGTTTTCTTTAACAGCAACCTCCGCCTGCACAATACCTTCAATAATGTAACCACTAACCGTACGGATAAGATAGCGGATAGCCTTGGTGACCGTAGCTATTACACATACGAGCATGTGCCACGTCATTTCTATGGTTGGTTCAATACATTGGGTGCTACATGGGATATTGATGATAAGAACTCTGTGACCGTTACGGGTAACGTGAACCTAATGCAGCATGGCTATGAGGACTCATCGGACTATTTTGTGATGATACCGGAGACCGATACACTAATGCACCAGTATCGCTATAGTAAGTCTACAGCCGATCTTTTGGGCCTGTCTGCTTCGGCGAATTATAAGCATAAATTCAAAAAGAAAGACGAAGAGTTTGTATTCGATGCCAACTTCTCCCGTTTTCATGCCGACCGTTCACAGGATTACCTGACCCGTTATTATGAGCCGCTGTCTTTGTATGACATTAATGAGACAGCCCCTGGTAAGGGAGGTACGCATAACTTGACGATGACAGCAGATTATACCGACCCGCTGTTTACGCCAAAGGGTAAACTGGGCTTTGGCCTCAAGACCCAATTGAACAGTTTCAATAGTAAAAACGACCCCCTGCTGGATACTGCTTATTTTGATGGTAACAACAGTGCCCAATATCTGGATACTGCCTTATGGGCTACTTATGATTACCTGCAGCAAGTACATGCTGCATATGTGAACTGGAACGATGAGGTGGGCAAATTCTCTTACCAGGCGGGTCTGCGTGTAGAGGATGCCATCTATGACGGTACGAATAAAGTGCCGATAGATACCAGTTTTCACAACAGTTTCCTTGGTTTGTTCCCTTCGGCCTTTATTTCGTACCAGTTGCCCAAGCAACAGAGCGTGTACCTGAACTATAGCCGGCGTACGAACCGGCCCAACTTTTTCCAGATGATGCCTTATAAGGACCTGTCGAACCCCAGCACTGTGAACCAGGGCAATCCTGATTTGATACCCGAATTCATTCATAACGTAGAGTTCAGCTATAATAAGCAGACAACCAGGGGCGATAATGTGATCCTCAGCGCTTACTACCAGTATACGAAAAACCTGATAGAGCGCGTTATAACTACGATAAGCTCGGGCGAACTGGCTGGCAGGCTGATGACCCAGCCACAAAACATTGCCAGTGGTATCACTTATGGGTTTGAGGCAACAGGGCGGTTTCAGTTAATGCCCTTCTGGGATGCAACACTTAATGTGAATGCCTTCCAGAACAAGATACAGATAGGGAATGCAGATACCAGCGCAGCAAAATACCTGGTGGATACGAAAGGATTCAGTTGGTTTGGTAAGCTGAATACCAACCTGAGGCTGCCTGCAGGTTTCTCGATACAACTGAATGGTAACTACGAGTCGCCAAAGGTGGTAGCACAGGGAAAGATACTGGAGTCATATTGGATAGATGCAGCCCTGAAAAAGAACTTCTTTAAAGGCAAAGCCAGCCTGACGGTGAACTGCTCGGATATATTCAAGACCAGGCAATTCATAACCGAATATGACCAGCCGACCTATAGCCAGCAGATAGACCGTGAAAAAGAAACGCGCATTGGTAATATAACTTTTTCGTATCGCTTCGGCAGGTCGGAGCAGGGGGTTAAAGGTATGGGGCGGTCACGTAAGAACAAGCCGGCAGAGAGCCCTGCCCCTGTCGAGAAAGACCGGGAGAACAACCTGAAACAGGGTGATGACGATAATGGCGGCAATGGTGGTGGCGCCTCAAAATAGGTTCATGCATACTGGCTATAAAAATTTGGCTTCATTTTTGAATATCTTTGGAATAACAAAAACATGGTTATGAAAATATTCCTGAAAACAGGCCTGCTGGCCGTAGCATTGATGTCTGTGACACTACAGGGCGAGGCCCAGCGGTTCCAGGACTATGTGAACAAGGCCAACCAACTTGTGAACGGAAACAGCAACAATAATAATTCCGGCAGCATCAACAACCTGAGCAATGGCGATGTAGTGGCAGCCCTGAGGCAGGCTTTGGAAATAGGCGCTCAGAATTCAGGGCAAAAGCTATCGGCGCTCAATGGTTATTTCGGCAACCAGCTGATAAAGATATTGATGCCGCCGGAGGCCAAAAAAGTGGAAAGCACCCTGCGCTCAATGGGTATGGGGGCACAGGTGGACAAAGCCATCCTCTCGATGAACCGTGCTGCCGAAGACGCAGCCACCAAGGCAGTACCTATATTTGTGAATGCGATAAAAGGTATGTCGATACAGGACGGACTGTCTATACTGAAAGGAGGTAATGGCGCTGCCACCAATTACCTGAAATCAAGAACCACTGCTGCCCTGACCAATGCCTTCAGGCCGGTGATAGAAAATTCGCTGAACAAAGTGAATGCAACAAGATACTGGAGGGATATTTTTACTATATATAACAAGATACCAATGGTGCAGCATGTCAATCCGGATCTTACCTCTTATGTGACCGAACGTGCGCTCAATGGCTTGTTCGTGACCATTTCGGAGGAGGAGAACAAGATAAGAATGAACCCTGCTGCAAGGGTGACCGACCTGCTTAAAAAAGTGTTCGGTGCCCATTGATAACATGTTCTTTATATTCCATATCACAGATTCATGTATCTTGTGATAACTAACATACACAACAAGCTACTTTTCTAAACGGATACGATAATGGCGCTGCAAGAGGCACTGCAAAACTGGTGGAACGAAATAACATTTGAAGGTAAGGAATTATATCGCCTTGATGACAACGGTGATTTGGTATTGACCAAAGGCTGGGACAATACGGAACGCACGGTGGCCACAATAACTGAAGATACTGCAGACGCGATACTGAAAACACTCACCGATAAATACAGGGAGATAGCAGAGCGCATGAAGGAATTGCAGGAAGAATGGGTGAGTAGTGAGGATAAGCTCAAGCTGGTAGGCAAGATAGAGCGCATGAAGGATTACCTGCAGCATACGGCTGCGGTTGGATCGCTGAGCGTCCTGTACCAGGAAATAAATGGCTGGGAAAAAGTACTGCAACAGTTGACCGGTGAGAATTATAATTCTAAACTCAAACTGGCCCAGCAGGCTGAAGAACTGGCGGACAGCGAGAATTTCAAAGAAGGGGCACAGGCTTTTAAGGACCTTACCGAGCTATGGAAGCAGATAGGTTATGTGGACAAAGAGCGTAACGACAAACTCTGGAACAGGATAGAGGCGGCGAAGGACAAATTTTATGAACGCAAGCGCCAGTACCAGGAAGAGCATGGAAAAGAAATGCTGCAGAACCTGGATCTGAAGCTGGAACTGGTAGCTAAGGCCGAAGAACTGGCAGCATCAGAGCACTGGCGTGAGACCACTGAAGCATTCCGCGACCTGATGGAAGAGTGGAAGAAGATAGGTGCTACCATGCACGAGAAGAATGAGGAATTGTGGCAGCGCTTCATTGCCGCAAAGAATGCTTTCTTCGACAGGAAGAAGGTACACTCCGAATCGATAAAACAGGAGCAGGAAAATAATGCAACACGCAAGCAGGAGCTGGTAGAAAAAGCTGAGGCTTTGTCTGATAGTACAGAATGGAATGCAACATCGGATGCCTATGAAAAGCTGATGGAAGAATGGAAGAAGGTGGGCCGTGTTGCCGGTGAAAAGGGCGAGGAACTATGGAGAAAATTCCTTGATGCCAAAGACAAATTCTTTAAAGCAAAGAGGGCCCATTTCGGTGCGATGCGGGTAGAGCTGGAAGACAATATGGCTAAAAAGACGGCCATCCTGAACCGGGCTGAAGCGCTTAAAGATGCCACGCAGTGGAACGACACTACGGCTGAAATGAATGAATTGATGACGGAGTGGAAAAGCATAGGCCCGGTGCCGCGTGAACATAGCCAAAGCATGTGGGAGCAATTCCTTGCAGCACGCAGACACTTCTTTGATCGTAAAGATGCAGCCAGGGAAAAACGCAAACATCACCAGGAAAGACAAAAAAACGAGCGGGTGAGCCGCGCAAAGCATTTTGTACATCAACTGGAGGATGAGATAAAAGAACATGAAGAAGAACTGGCCGATTTCACGAATGGCCTTGAAAATATCACTCCCGGTAAAAAGGCAGAAGAACTACGACAACACCTCGAGAACCTGATAAAAGAAGTGAGTGCCAAACTGGACAAGAAGCGCAAAAAATTAGAAGATGCACTGAAGCAAAGCGCGCCTGCTACCAAAGGAAGGAAAGAGAAGAACACAGTTCCTGCTGCTACGCAGGAGGAGGAGAGAACAGCGGAAGAAGATACAGGAGATGAGGTTTAATACAGCGGCTTGCCGGCATTCTTTAAGGCAATATTGTACAGGTTAGCCAGTGCTGATACTACTGTTGTTTTCATGAGTCCGCGACATGTAAGGGAAACAATATTATTGTCCATCAGGAAACGGAAACAAACAACATTAGGCCCCTCGGTAATACTGCCATCCCCCATCATGTAATAGTCATCCGGTTTAGCTGATATTACAGTGCCCAGCACATTATATTCATTTTCTGCTTTATCTCCTTTTTTTATGGTCGCCAGGTTGTCGGCATGTTCTTTCTTAAGGGCCATGAAGGCAGTTTGCACATCCTTAAAGGGTTTGTACTCGATCTTTATCTTTACAAAGCCATTTTCAGACCTGAATTCGCACCGGTTCTTTTTAGATATAAGCTGTTTTACCGTTTGGCGTTCGTTGGTGTACAGGTAAGTGTTTAATTGTTCTGCAGTAAGTAACGAACAGGGTTGGGGCAGTCTCTTGGCAAACAGGGAGCAGGCAGGGAGCAGGACGATAAGAAGTGTCAGTATCCGGTATCTCATTAAGCGAATATTTTTCATTGTATTTACAAAAATAAGGGTTTATGCTTTTTTACTTTTCTTCCAGTATCGGTTCGCAGCCATATTGTTCTATTAGCAGCGTGTCATAGTGGTCAGCTTTTTGAAAAAGATCGCGGTACATATGTTCCCCAACCTCTGGTGTCATGTCAAGATCGTAAACCAGTGAGCTAAGGACGATATTCTCGCCATGCAGGCTGAAGAGCATACTGCGCATATCGTAGTTTCGTCGCAACAAGTAGGTATACAGCTCTTTGATACCGGTTTTGGGCAACTTGCACAGGTAGGCATCGCTTACAATAAAATAATTGTCCGGGTTGTAGGCGATCTTAATTTTGGCACTTCCCTCTTCCACTTCCCAGTGATTGGTACCCGTACGTGCCAGTTCTTTGTCATAGCCCAGTTTTTCAAGTATGTCCTCAATTACTTTGGCAATGCCTGATAAGGGCACTTCTGCAGGTTCATCCTTTTTGGGGAATTCGATCTTGGTGCCGCAATTCGGGCAGTATTGTCCTGCTTCCAGGGTTTGCTCGGTTACCAGTGTGCTGCAGGAGGGGCAACGTATGGCCCTTTCGCCCCGGTGGGGCATGTATTGCTCCAGTGCTTCTTTGAGATAAGACGAAGGCAGCGCAAACCCAAGATTATCGCCACCCTTAATGATAAAAGTATTTACACCCACCACTTCCCCATTCTCGTTTACCAATGGTCCGCCGCTGTTGCCGGGGTTGATGGCTGCATCTATTTGTATGTATTTGATACCTTGCTGCACCCTGTCAACACGAGAAATAACGCCTTGCGTTGCAGTGTAATTGAGCCCATAAGGGTGGCCAATGGCCACCACCGTATCGCCATCGTGCATGGATTCATATGCACCCAGTTTAATATCCGGCAAGGCGTGAAGATCAAGGGGGGGTAACAGGAATGCAATATCATAGCGGCTATCAGTAAAGATGACATCGGCCAGGCGTTTCTCGAATATGCGTCCCTTCACCGTAACGCGGTGACTATCTCCCACTACATGGTTATTGGTAACGATCAGGTCATAATCTTTAAGATAAAACCCCGTGCCGGTACCTGTTTTAGTGGCTATCTGTACTACTGCGTCCTGGTATTGCTCTATGGTCTCCTGTATGGTCATTATCGTTTTGTTTCCAGGTTAAGGTTGGCCATTTGTTCTGTAAAGCTGGTGCCAAAGGCATAAAGGCTATCGTAGCTCAGCTGACCGTGTTCCCACCTCATGTTCGGGAATTTATCAGCATAGCGGTTCACTGCTTCGTCTATGGCTTTGCGTATCGACTGTTTATTGAATTCGTTCTTTGCATGGTCATACAGGGCCTGCTGCATGCCCAGCGCTGCAAAATATTCGGCATGCATTACTGCCATGTAAATGGTGCACAGATCGGCCAGCACACGGGGCATGCTGTAAATGAACTGGTTGTACATCACCCCGTATTCATTCAATACCAGAGCAAGGACCGGGTACTTATTATCAATATACCAGCGCGAATCGTTATTGGCGTTTATGATGTGTTCCCTTATTTTATCTGCCGGACCGGGAGAACTGATCGCAAAGGCACTTTTACTGCGGTACACAGAAGCTGCAAATTCTTCACGCGTGATGTCCAATAGCTTTCTAACCGCTTCTTTCATCATTTGGTTACGCTCTATAAGGGTTATTTCTTCCTTTTTCTCCCAATACAGGGCATGTATGCGTTCCAGTTGAGTCAGCAGTTTGCCCTCAGGTGTTATCAAAAAGTCGATGCGGTATATAAGCGTCAGTAGCTGGTAGGCAATGGAGCCGGAAAAAGAGTCCTGGTTTAGTTCGCCGATGGTGTTCAGGCTGTCCTGTATCCATTTACGGAACCAGGTATATTTCATATCCAGTTCTATAGGGTCCAGCGGTTTGATATGATCGGTACCTGCGGGTTTTAAGATATCAAAGTCTGCTAACAGCAGGTCATCGTGCCTGTCGGCTTTCGTAGCCAGTTCCCTAAGCCCATAGTACATTTTATTCGGGCTGGCAGAGGGAACGTCGGTATCAAAGACCATACAGAGCGTATTCTGCTCATCCATTGCACTTCGGGAATAGTATAGGCTGAAGTTCATCTCAAGCAGCCGGCGCATGACGGCTGTTGCGGGCGTCTCCATGATGGCCAGCGGAACGCTTGCCGTCAGTTTGTCTCCGTCGCAGTGGCCATGTACCAGTTTTGAGCCCTGGAAGATATCAAACGTAAAGCTCCTGCCATCGGGCCGGAAGCGCACATTGTCTTCGGTATCATCGCGCAGGTAGTCGAAAAGTGCGGCAAAGGCTTCAGTGTAGTTCTTTTCTTTAAAACGGTCTTCGGCTACGTACCAGCTTTGTGTTTTCTTATAACTTTTATTATTGTCGCTGTATCGCCCAAAGCGGATGCCCTCAAGTCCCGAAAAAGGAGCCGCAATAGCAGAGGCTTCTTCAGAAACATGTGCCTTCCCGTCACTGCCTTGTTGTGTTTCCTCTTTCCTGCCCAAAAGCTTATCTATCCAACCCATTTATCTGTTTGTATTTAGAGTGGTAAAAATACAAAAGTATTATGCAGAATATTTTACCCGGGTATACTCCTTTTATATCTCGTATGCTGTGCCCTCTATGGTCACCTGCACATTGGGAAATATAGGCAGGGCTTCCTCGCGAAAAGGCTCCAGGTCACGGTATTTGGATGAAAAGTGGCCCAGTAATAGCTGTTTTGCGTTGGCCATTTTAGCTAGTTCGGCAGCTTGGGCGGCCGTGCTGTGAAATCTTTTCTCCGCCTTGTCTGAGTCTTTGCCCAGGTAAGTGCATTCGTGGTAGATGGTGTCCGCACCTTGTATCACATCCAGGAAGGAATCTGTAAAAGAAGTATCCGCACAGTAAGCATATTTTTTCGGTACAGGCCCATCGTCGGTCACCCATTCGTTCTGCACTATCGTTCCATCGGGGCGTTCATAATCAGCGCCCTGTTTTAGCCTGTCGTAATATTCGGCCGGTATTTCATATTCCTTCGCTTTATCGGGCAGCAGTTTGCGGCCGCGTGTTTTTCGCTCTACCAGGAAACCATGGCATTGTATCCTGTGGTTAACAGGAAAGCAAGTGACGCTGAACATGTCATTCTCAACCAGTTTCTCTGTTCCTTCCGGTAACGGATGAAATGTATAAGGGAAACAAAGCTCCGTATCGGCCACCTCGAATATCCAGTTCATCATTTGTTCCAGTTGTGCCGGTGCATACAGGTGCAAAGGGGCTGTGCGTCCAAGCAGGCTCATACTGTTGATGAGCCCGGGGAGGCCAAAATAATGATCGCCATGCAGGTGGCTGATGAAGATATGTTCCAGGTGCCGCCACCTCAAACCATAACGCTGCATCTGTACCTGGGTGCCTTCTCCGCAGTCAAGCATAATAAGTGCTCCGTATACAGATACCACCTGTGATGTAGGGTGCCTTCCGAATGCGGGGAGGGCTGAGTTGTTGCCGAGTATCGTTACCTTCATTTACCGCTCTGTTCTTTATTCTTCGTCAAATAGATCGCGTTCCAGGATCTCCATACTTACTATATCGATAGCCTCCTGCATCGTAGGTGCAATATTGATAGCAGTGTGTGTTTCGTCTTTACGTAGTTCGCTCATTACCTCATCCTGTATGTTGGTAAATACCAGCGATGTATTGTTGCTATAGCAATCTTCGTGGAACTCTGTTAAAAAATGAAATGACTTACTGTCTGCGTCCAGGCAGTTGTGTAAGTCTATGATATAGTTATAACTGCCGTTTTCGGTAAGCTCATTACACTTTTGGCGAAGCGCCGCTGCCAAATTAGCATCTAAATGGTTAGACACAGGCGTAATAACTATATATGTAGGTTTGGTATCAATTTTGAACTCCATACAGTAGAAAGTTTGGATATAGGGCGGAAGGTTAAATTCCGATTTAAAATTAACATTTCCAAGCTACACTTTATTTCGTATTTTTAATACAGTATGGTGAAGGCACGAAAACGTTAAGGATGTGCAATGAGAATATAACTAAACGTAATAGCAAACTATATCCATTATTGTTAATTTTACAGTAAAACAAGGGACAGGATTTCATGGATTCTAATTTCTCACCGAAAGTAAAAGAGATCATCTCCTACAGCCGCGAAGAGGCTTTAAGGCTGGGTAATGATTTCATAGGGACTGAGCACCTGCTGCTGGGCCTCATCCGGGAGGGTGACGGCATGGCTGTGCGCGTGCTGCAGAGTATGCAGGTTGATCTATTTGATCTGCGCAAAGAATTGGAAATGGCGATCAAAGACAAGAACAACAAACCATTAGCCAACATAAACAGCCTGCCGCTTACCAAGCAGGCCGAAAAAGTGATACGTATAACCGTACTGGAAGCCAAGGCCTTGAAGAGTGCGACTGTGGAGACAGAGCACCTGATGCTCTCCATATTAAAGAACAAGGAGAACGTGGCGACCCAGATACTGCACCAGTATGACATTGATTATGAACGCTTTAAGAACGAATTGAGCATCCTCCAGGGTGATAACCCCCGTGCTGATTATAATGATCCGGGCTCTGAAGAGTTTGAAGAGGATGATGAAAGAAGGCAGTTTCAGCAGCCCCGCAGGCAATCGGGCAGCACTAAATCGAAGACCCCCGTCCTGGATAACTTTGGCCGCGACATTACCAAGCTTGCTGAGTTGGGTAATTTAGACCCCATAGTGGGCAGGGAGGAAGAGATAGAGCGTGTGTCGCAAATACTCTCGCGCCGCAAAAAAAATAACCCGATACTGATAGGTGAACCGGGCGTTGGTAAGACCGCCATAGTGGAAGGTCTGGCCTTACGCATAGTACAGCGTAAAGTATCCCGTGTCCTGTTCGACAAGCGTGTTATCAGTCTTGATCTTGCTGCATTAGTAGCCGGTACCAAATATCGCGGGCAGTTCGAAGAGCGCATGAAGGCGATCATGAACGAGCTGGAAAAGAACCGCGATGTAATACTGTTCATCGACGAGATACATACCATAGTAGGTGCAGGTGGTGCTTCTGGCTCACTGGATGCCTCCAATATCTTTAAGCCTGCACTGGCCCGTGGCGACCTGCAATGTATTGGTGCCTCTACGCTGGATGAATACCGCATGTACATTGAGAAGGATGGGGCGCTTGATCGCCGTTTCCAGAAGGTGCTGGTAGAACCACCAAGCGTGGAAGAGACCATCACTATACTCAACAATATTAAATCGAAATACGAGGACTTCCATAACGTTAACTACGATGAGGAAGCTATAGAGGCCTGCGTGAAGCTCAGTGACAGGTATATGACCGACCGCCTGCTGCCCGATAAGGCCATAGACGTGATGGACGAAGTGGGCGCACGTGTGCACCTGAAGAACATCAATGTTCCGGAGAACATTCTGGAACTCGAAAAGAAAATAGAAGACATCAAGCAGGAGAAGAATAAAGTGGTAAAGAGTCAGCGCTTTGAAGAAGCTGCTGCCCTGCGCGACCGCGAAAAACGCCTTGGTGAAGAACTGGAAAAGGCAAAGAACGACTGGGAAGAAGAAGCCAAGCATAAACGCTACCCCATACACGAAGAGCACATTGCTGAAGTTATCAGTATGATGACCGGCATACCTGTGATGCGTATGGTGGAAGCTGAAAGCGAAAAACTGCGCCGCATGGGTGAAGACCTGAAAGGCGCCGTGGTAGGACAGGACGAAGCGATCAGCAAAGTGGTGAAATCGATACAGCGTAACAGGGTAGGTCTTAAAGATCCCCGTAAGCCGATAGGTTCTTTCATCTTCCTGGGCCCTACCGGTGTAGGTAAAACAGAGTTGGCCCGTGCGCTCGCCCGCTACATGTTCGATAGTGACGATGCACTGATACGTGTGGACATGAGTGAATACATGGAGAAATTCTCGCTCAGCCGCCTGATAGGTGCGCCTCCGGGATACGTGGGTTATGAAGAAGGTGGCCAGCTTACCGAAAAAGTACGCCGTAAGCCATACTCTGTGGTACTGCTCGATGAAATAGAGAAAGCCCACCCTGATATATTCAACATCCTGCTACAGGTCTTGGATGACGGGCAGTTGACCGACGGCCTGGGTCGCAAGGTGGACTTTAAGAATACGCTCATCATCATGACCTCTAATATCGGTGTAAGGCAGCTTAAAGATTTTGGTGCAGGTGTAGGTTTTGCCACATCGGCCAAGGCGGAGAACTCTGAAGACTACAGTCGCGGGGTTATAGAAAAGGCCCTGAAGCGTACCTTCTCGCCCGAATTCCTGAACAGGATAGATGATGTGATCATATTCAACTCGCTGAACGAGGAAGATATCGAGAAGATCATCGAGATCATAATGAAGGACGTGATGAAGCGCCTCAATACGCTTGGGTTCACCCTCACGCTGGCACACGGGGCTAAGAAGTTCATCGCAGAGAAGGGGTATGATCAGCAATTTGGTGCCCGCCCGCTGCACAGGGCCATCCAGAAATACCTGGAAGACCCGCTGGCAGAGGAGATACTCAACCACCGTATAAAAGAAGGCGATACAGTAACTGCCGATTATAGCGAAGAAGAAAAGAAGATAGTTTTCACGATAGATTCACCTGCAAAGAAGGAATCTGCGCAGACAGAATAAAGGTTTTAGGATTACCCACTACTCGACAAGAAAAGTGGTTTATACAAAGACTACGCCCGGTTTCTACCGGGCGTGAGTTTTTTTATGGATTCCTCTAACGAATTGACTATATCCTTCGTCAATATAGATGAACCGGGCCGTTTCACCTTATGTTCATAAACCCCACTTGTATATATAAAGCTCCCCCGGTTCTGTTTTTATATAGTCCTGCTTTGGCAGGGTATGTGTTGCAAAAACAAACCCCGGCATATGCCAGGGTTTGTTTTATATAAGACATATACTCACTAATCTTTTTTCTTCTTTTTCTTTTTCATCTTCATGTGCGATTTCTTCTGTATCTGCTCATACAGTTCCTTCACAGGTACATGAGTGTGCCATGCTTTCACCAGCCTTTTGTTCTTATCGTAAACGGCAATGAACGGCACTGCCCTTACACCATAATAGCCGGTAAAGAACATTTTTTTGTCCATACCGATCAGCTTGATGTTCTTATGTTCATCAACATGATATTTTTTCGCGAATTCCTTTATCTGGTACAGCGGAGAGAAGGACATCATATAGAAATCCGCATGCTCCAGTGAGTCCCAGCCTTTTTCCAGTGTTTCAAAAGCTGATTCACAGTGTCCGCATTCCGCACCGAAATAGAACAGAACGATCGGTCGTCCCGTGGGGATATTCATAGAATTAAATACAGTCACGCTATCCAGCTCCTGCACTTCAAATGCGGGCAGGTTAGGGTCCTGCATATAGGGCAGGCTTTCTTCAGGTGGCGGTCCGTTCTTTTTATCATTTTGGGCCCAGGCTGTTGTAGCAGCCAGGCTGAACAGAACTGCAAATAAGAAATAGATACGTTTCATAAGCTTCTTATGCGGTGTGTATAACAATAAATGTACCAGCAAATGTAAGCATACAATCCCTTTTAGCTAACTTTAAGCACATAAAATTATTCCCTCTTTAACACAGCCGCACCCTGTATATGAACGAAGAACTTTTCCGGCAACGATACGAAAACCTGAATGAAGCGCAACGGGAAGCTGTAGATACGATATACGGCCCCGTTATGGTTATAGCCGGGCCGGGCACCGGTAAAACAGAAGTGCTTTCCATGCGTATAGCAAACCTGCTGCGCAGCGAAGCACAGGTGCAACCTAATGAAATACTTTGCCTTACATATACCGATGAGGCTACCAATGCCATGCGCCGCAGGCTGGTACAGATCATAGGCACCGCAGCCCACAGGGTCAACATATGCACCTTTCATGCCTTTTGTAACAATGTGATACAAAGCAATAGTGAGTATTTCAGCCTCAGAAGCCTGCAGCCCGTGACCGACCTGGAACGTACCGAGCTGTTGTATGAAATGCTGGAGCAACTCCCCCAGGGTCATCAGCTGCGTAAGCTAAGCGGGAATATATATTACGATGCCGGCAGGTTGAACAGGCTCTTTGACCTGATGAAGCGGGAGAACTTGCGCCCTGCAGATATGCTCACTGCTGCAGATGCCTATATAGCAGAACTGCCGCAGCGCGATGAATATGTGTATAAGCGCAATGGCAAAAATTATAAGGCCGGCGACCTGAAGCAGGATAAGATAGATGAGGAAGTACGTAAAATGGAGTTGACCAAAGCCGCAGCACAGTTATTTGATGAATACGAAAGACGGATGAAGGAGCGGGGCCGTTACGACTTCAACGATATGATCAGTTGGGTGCTCAAAGCCTTTGACGAACATCCCGCCCTGCTGCTCAGTTACCAGGAGCGGCACCAGTTCATCCTTGTCGATGAGTTCCAGGATACGAATGGCTCGCAGAATAAGCTGTTACAGATGCTCACTGAATTTTGGGAAGACCCAAACATATTTGTGGTGGGCGATGATGACCAGTCCATTTATGAGTTCCAGGGTGCACGCATAAGGAACATTATCGAGTTTTATGAGCGATATAAGGATACGATAAAGATCATCATACTACCGCAGAACTATCGCTCCTCGCAGGCAATACTGGATAAGGCTACAGCTACCATTCAAAACAACCGGCAGCGACTTATCTACCAGCTAAAGGAGCTGAACCTCGATAAGAACATTGTTGCCTCGGCGGAAAGGTTCATGGATGGCAAAGAAACCGTGACACCGGAGGTGAATGTGTACCCCAACATCCTGCAGGAGGAGGCTGATGTAGTGTTACAGATCGAGAAGCTGCAGCAGGCAGGTGTTAAACTGAATGAGGTGGCAGTGCTGTATGCCCAGCATAAGCAGGCCGATAATATCATAAAGCTGATGGAGCGGAAAGGCATTCCTTATTCCGTAAAGAAGCCCGTCAACATATTGGAGCTTCCCCTCGTGCAGCAGATCATCAATATTCTCTATTACCTCGACGAGGAACGTAAAACTCCATTTAGTGCCGAGGCGATATTGTTCGAGATCATGCATTCGCCTTATTATGGCATTACGGCCACAGATATCGCTTTGCTTTCATTGCATATACAAGGTATCAGGGCAAAAGAAAAGAACCAGGCGTATTGGCGCATGGTATTGGGCAATGGCCTGCTCATGGAATCGCTCAACCTACGCTCGGCCCCTGCCTTGATCAGGTTGGGTAATAATATAGAGCAGTGGCTGCGGATGCAACTGGAACTGCCACTCCCCCTGCTGGTAGAGAAGATAGTATATGAGAGCGGCATGGTTTCGCACCTGCTGCGGGGTAAGAATTATGCATGGGATGCACAGGTCCTGCACACCTTCTTCGAATTCGTGAAGGATACCTACGCACGCGATGCTCGGGTAAAGCCCGCGGAGCTGCTGCGTATGCTGGAGAAGATGAAGGAGGAAAATATCTCCATCCCCTTGCAGAAAGTGATACAGAATGAAAATGGTGTACGCTTTTATACAGCCCATGGTGCCAAGGGTAACGAATTTGAATACGTATTCCTGGTAGGCTGTACCAAAAACTACTGGGAAGGGAAGAGGGCAGGCGGTAACGAATACAAATTGCCGGACACCTTGACCAAAACTGAGGACGATCCTGAAAGTACTTACAAGACCGAAGTAGCTCGCCGCCTGTTCTATGTAGCGCTTACCCGGGCAAAGAAGCACCTGTACATATCATACGCACAAAGCGATAATAACGGGAAAAGCCTGGAGACCTCGGTATTTGTAGATGAGATAAGTAACGCTGAAGAACGGCATCTTAAGAACCTTGACGCAGAGCAGGTGTTGCAACACATACAGTGGGCCATGGAGCCTGTGCCTGCGGTGCAGGTAGACCTGGCCAATCACCAGTGGATAGAAAGGGTATTGCAGCACTTCACTATGAGCTATACGGCATTGTCCAAGTTCTTGCGCTGCCCGCTGGCCTTCTATTATGAGAATATCCTGCAGGTACCCTACCTGAAGAGCGATGCCCTGGCATTTGGCAGCGCGGTGCATAACGCCCTGGAGCGTATGTTCCGCGTCATGAAGGACCAGCATGGTGTTTTCCCGGCCAAAGAAGAGCTTATTACCTTTTTTGAGCAATCCCTGTACCGCGAGTCTGCGGCATTCACCCCCATCCAGTACGACAGGCGTAAAGAGCAGGGCACTACAATGCTGTCCGAGTATTATGACCAATACATCAATACCTTCTCCACACAGGTGGAGGTGGAGTTCAAAGTAACACGCTATATCCTCGATGGTGTACCGGTAACAGGCAAGATAGACAAGATAGAAATGGACGCTGACGGATGCACGGTAGTGGACTACAAGACAGGTGACCCTGACCGATCCGCCAATGCTATGATAGCCCCGCCAAACGAAAAGGAACCCAATGGCGGAGACTATTGGCGGCAGATGGTATTCTATAAACTGATACTGGAAAATTACCAGGACCGCACTTTCAGGGTAAAGGCAGGTATGTTCGACTATGTAGAGAGGGGTAGGAAGAGCAATGAATACAAACGTCTTTATGTGCCCGTGTATGCGCAGGATGAAACTACCGTGCGCGAACAACTAAAGGATACCTACCTGCGCATCATGAACCACGATTTCAATACAGGTTGTGGCAAAGAAGATTGCCATTGGTGCAATTTCGCTAAGGAATATGAACTCATACGGCCCACCGAGGATGAGACCGTTGAGATAGATGACGTGTAGGCTTATTTCAGCAATATATATTGCTCTACATCCTTTTTCGTGATCTTCTTATCCGACAGGATGATCAGCCTTTCCACCACGTTGCGCAGCTCGCGGATATTGCCCGTCCAGTTATAGTCCTGCAGGGCCTTGATGGCAGCATCGTCTATCTGCTTCACCGGCTGTTTGTACTCGTCGCTGATGTCTTTCAGGAAATGCTCTATCAGTAAGGGTATATCCTCCCGTCGCTCATTCAGCGAGGGCACATGTATCAATATTACGCTCAGGCGATGGTACAGGTCCAGGCGGAATTTCTTGGCCTCTACTTCTTCCATCAGGTCTTTATTGGTAGCGGCTATCACGCGCACATCTACCTTTATTTCTTTCTCGCCGCCCACGCGGGTTATTTTACCTTCCTGCAGGGCCCGCAGCATTTTGGCCTGTGCATCATGGCTCATGTCGCCTATCTCGTCCAGGAACAATGTTCCACCGCTCGCCTGTTCGAATTTTCCGATGCGTTGTTTGATCGCTGAGGTGAAGGAGCCCTTTTCATGGCCGAACAGCTCACTTTCTATCAGTTCTGAAGGTATTGCGGCGCAGTTCACTTCTATCAGCGGGGCGCCTGAGCGGGTGCTCAGCTCGTGTATGCGTCTTGCTACCAGTTCCTTACCCACGCCATTCTCTCCTGTTATCAGTACGCGCGCATCGGTAGGGGCCACCTTCTCTATTGTTTCCTTTATGCGTTGCATCCCTTCCGATTCACCAATCATCTCGGCACTCTTCGATATCTTCTTGCGTAGTTGCTTTGTCTCGGCCACCAGCGATTTTTTATCCATCGCATTTCGTATAGTGATCAGCATTCTGTTCAGGTCCGGTGGCTTTGAGATATAATCGTAGGCACCTTTCTTTACTGCCTCTACGGCAGTTTCTATATTACCATGCCCGCTTATCACTATAAAAGGTATGTCCGGTTTTTCTTCTTTTGCTACAGCCAGTACTTCCATGCCATCCAGTTTCGGCATTTTGATATCGCAGAGGATGCAGTCATAATTGTTCTCTTTTATTTTTTTCACCGCCTCTGCACCATCTGCGGCCTCATCTATCCCAAAACCCTCGAAGCTGAGTATCTCAGCAAGTGTTTTGCGTATGGCTTTTTCATCATCTATTATCAGTATGGTCTGTGACATAACGCTTATTTTTCTTCCCCGTTTTTATACTTTATGGTTTTAGTGTACTTGCCTTCCTCATCATATTGCTTCCATTTCCCGTCTTTTTTACCATCCTTATATTCGCCCTCCGCTTTCAGGTTGCCATTCTCATAAAATTCTTTGGCCGGGCCTGTTTGCACATCATCTTTATAAGTGCTTGTCTCACTCACTTTCCCATTCTCATAGTATGCGGTTACCTCGCCGTCTATTTTTCCGTCCTTATAGTTGTACTCGGCAGCTTTGCTTTTGTTATCAAAATACCAAATGGCCCTTCCGTCGCGTTCGCCATTCTTGTAATAGCTTTCTTCCTGTATAGTACCGGCAAAGTACCAGCGTTTGAAAGGACCGTCTTTCTTACCATTCACATACCATGCCTCCTCAGAGCGCTGTGCCCCCTTATTGAAAGCCCTGCGAGGGCCGTTCAGGATACCATCAGTATAGCTTTCCATCAGGCTGGTATAGCCCGTCACATCCACTTCCATATGCAGGCCGTTCTTTTTACCATTCTTATAAATGGTCACAAAATGCGGATACCCGTCTTGCCAGTATGTTGTCCACGATCCGTCGTACTGGCCATTGAGCATATAGCCGTCCTCAAATATCCTTTCGCCGTTCCATATCTTCACATATTCATGCCCATCGGCCAGTTTGGTCACCACGGTATCGGCTTTTTGGGCCTGTGCGGCCGTAAAGGATAGGGTGCTCAAAATGACAATGCCAATGCTGCAGAGTTGTTTCATGATCTTAACGCTTTTTGAGCCAATTTAGCAATTTATTGCTTTGACACAGGACTAATATTGCAACATTAATATTTCTTTTCGAAAAATAGCTGCAACTTTGTCAGTATTAGCATCTTGGTACTCTTCTTGCAATTACATGTATATACATGTAATTGTCTAAAAAAGGAGATTTATGAATAAAAAAGTTTTTCATGCAGCAACTACCAGGGGTCATGCAGACCATGGCTGGCTCAATACCTATCATACTTTCAGCTTTGCCGGCTATCACGACCCCGAACGCATACACTTTGGTGCTTTAAGGGTATTGAATGATGACACGGTGGCTGGCGGTACCGGTTTCGGCAAGCACCCGCACGATAATATGGAGATCATCACCCTGGTATTGAAAGGTGCATTGGAGCACCAGGACAGTATGGGCCACACACAGGCCATAAGGCCCGGTGAGGTGCAGGTGATGAGTGCCGGTACCGGTATCTTTCATAGCGAGTACAACCACAATAAGGATGAGGCAGTAGAGCTGTTCCAGCTATGGATATTCCCGGACAAGCGTAATGTAGCACCCCGTTACGATCAAAAGATGTTTGATACCGCTGGCAGAAAGAACAGGATACAGCAACTGGTTTCTTCGATAGATAATGAGGAAGAAGGGCTTAAGATCCACCAGGATGCCCGTATAGCAAGGTCTACGCTCGATGCCGGGAAAGAAATTGAATACAAAATATCGGACGACAGGCATGGGTTGTATATAATGATGATAGAAGGCAGCGCAACAGTAGGGGAACAGAAGATGAGCAGGCGCGATGGCTACGGCATAGCCGGCCAGTCATCGGTTACCATAAAAGCAGATACCGATAGCGATATCCTGCTGCTTGAGGTACCCATGTATATGTAAGCGATAAAGTTTATTACATTTAGGTATATGGAACAGAAGTGTACGATGACAGGATTGAATTATCCTGAAACAGAAGGGCTGAAATGGAAACAATTACGCCCGTCGGTACAGACCTTTTTGAGGACAGTACGCCAGGATTGGGAGGATGACTACTTCGTTTCATATGTAGCGCTCAACGAACTGCTAAGGGCCTACATAGCCAGTCTTACCACGCAGGATATAAAGTCAAATGAAGAGCTGGAGGAACGGGTAAGGCACCAGTTTGAGCGGGACAAGACATTGATCCCGATCAATCCGGACCTTGAACCCGTTCCGCTTACCTATGGTCAGAAACTGGCAGATAAGATAGCCGACTTCGGCGGTAGCTGGCCCTTCATCATTATTTTTCTTTCCTTCCTGGTAGTATGGATGATAATCAATTTTTATTGGCTGAGTAATAAAGGTTTTGACCCTTACCCTTTCATACTCCTCAATTTGATTTTATCTTGCCTTGCAGCATTGCAGGCGCCCATTATCATGATGAGCCAGAACAGGCAGGAGGATAAAGACAGGGAGCGTGCAGAATATGATTTTAAAGTGAACCTGAAAGCAGAGACCGAGATAAGGCTGCTGCATGAAAAACTGGACCATGTGATCATGAACCAGCACCACTCTACGGCCGAGTTGCTCCAGGTACAGATAGACATACTGCAAATGGTGCAGCAGAGGATAGAGCATATGATCAACAAACCCGTAGTAAACCAATAGTATCATGGAAGAAATAACCAAACACTATACCAACGGAGAGGTGACCGTAGTCTGGAAACCCGGTATATGCCAACACTCCAGGATATGCTGGAGGGGCCTTACCGAAGTATTCGACCCCAACAAAAAGCCCTGGATAAACATAGAGGGCGCCGGTACAGAGCGGATCGTGCAGCAGGTGAAGCAATGCCCCTCGGGTGCACTGAGTTTTTTTATGAACGATAAAGGAGAGTAAGTGCAGGAAAGCGAACTGCAAGTAATAGACTGGCTCCGTAAGCGCTTAGCCGAACCGTTGCCAGGCACAGCAGCACATGAATTAATGGCCGCCCGGGTAAGGCCCATGCCATTGGTGATACCCTACGATGCCCGCCCCAGTGCTGTGCTGGCTTCTATTTTTTTCCACAGGGACCAGTTGCATACTTTAATGATCAAGCGTACAGAGGACGGGAAAGCGCATAGTGGCCAGGTAAGTTTTCCCGGTGGCCGGCAGGAGCGCAGTGATGCTGATCTTGCAGCAACGGCACTCCGCGAGGCTTACGAAGAGGTTGGCATACGTCCTGCAGATGTAGAGATATTGGGTGGGCTGACGCCCCTTTACATCCCTGTAAGCAATTTTTTGGTGTACCCCTTTATAGGCTATATGAACAAACGGCCCTCGTACCGCTTAAATGATAAAGAAGTGGCCCGTGTAATAGAGATACCGTTAAGGGAACTGCTACATCCTGACCGCAAAACACAAATTGAAGTGACATCTCCCGCCGATAAGTCATTCATACGAACGGTGCCGGCCTACACACTGCCTGATGGCACCATCATATGGGGTGCTACAGCAATGATGTTCTCGGAATTCCAGGTGTTGTTCGGCGAGTATGAATGATGTTACCGTAGGATGGTAACATTCCCCTGCTTGTGATAGGTCTTTCCGCTTTCAAAGACAGCATCCAAAATATAGCCATATACCTCGGCGGGCTGGGCAATGCCTTTCCAAGTGCCGTCCCAACCGGTTTTCAAATCAGTACTGGTAAATATTTTCTGGCCCCAGCGGTTGTAGATACTGAGGCTCATCGTTTTTACACCGAACCCGCGCGCGAAAAGGATGTCATTCTTGCCGTCACCATTCGGGCTAAAGGCATCCGGCACATCGATAAGTTCTACAATATCAGCAACTATGTCTTTACAAACAGTTGCAGAGCAATCGTTGGTATCAGAAGCAGTCAGGCATATCGTATAATCTCCGGACAGATCATATTGCTTCACCGGGTTTTCTTCGCTGCTATAGGTGCTATCTCCAAAATCCCAATAGAATTTTATTGCCTCCGGCGACGACATGTTGTGGAAATGAGTAGGCATGTTCCTTTCTGCTATTAGGGGCTGGTAACTAAAATCAGCGTATAGCATATAGTTTATGGTAAAATTATAAGCTAAAGTATCGCGGCAGCCAATATTGTTTACCACCACCAGGGATGCCGTATTAGCGCCGGTATTGGGAAAGCTGTGTACAATCGGGTTACCTGTGACAACGTCAGGAGGGAACAGCCAGGTGTATTCCGTTGTTGTATCACCGCTTACATAGTGAGCAGTAAGCATGGCTGTTCTGCAGTCAATAGCAGAATCCGTAATGTCATAATTAATGTCTACAGGAAGATTGAACACATGTACTACAGTATCGTTACATCCCAGGCCATTTGAGAGGACCAGCAGAGCGGAGTAATTGCCGTTTTGAGAAAAGCTGTGTGTGACAGGGTTGCCCGTTGCCGTAGCATTATCACTGAAAAGCCATAGGAACTGAGTTGCGGTATCCCCGCTTACGTGAGTAGCAGATAGCGTTGCAGTTTTGCAGTTTATTGTACTATCGCTTACTGAATAATTCATATTAGCAGTAACCGTTATCGCCTGTGTTACGGTATCGGTGCAGCCCATATTGTCAGAAGTGATCAACGTTACATTGTAAGTGCCTGTTTGGGGATAGGTATGCGTTACTATATTGCCCATTCCTGCCGGGCTCGCATCGCCGAACAGCCAGGTAAATTGAGAAGCGTTGATGCCACTAAGGTAGTTAGCAGTCAATTGTACTGTTGTGCAGCCTTCTAATGAATCAAGTATACCATAACTCATGCTTGAGACAACATTGACAGTGTGCAGGAACGTATCTGTGCATCCCAGGCTGTCTGTTGCTATAAGTGTAACTGTATAATTCCCGGAAGAAGGAAATGCATGAGAAGGGTTCTGCAAGGTAGAGGTGCTATTGCCAAAATCCCAGTACCAGGATGTGATGGGAGGAATTCCCGTACTGGTGTTATTGAACTGTAGCGTATTACATATTGTCGCAGTTTCCGTGACATTGAAGTTAAAGCTCACTAAAAATGTGTCTGTTGGGAAATTGAAAGCGAGGCTGGTCAATGTTTGGCCCGTACCGCCGGGAGTGGCGCCAACTGCAGTATTCCCGAATTGAGGACAAACGCCGTTCACTCCCCCGGTGAGTACCGGCGTAACAGCCCCCGGGGCAGTTGGCAGTGAATACCATACAATACCACCACTGCCACCCCCACCGGTGCCATAGGGTAAAGCTGTATTGGGTGGTATGTACCAAAAGTCAGCACCTTTTCCTCCTTTGGCATTTACCTGCACATTTCCTGTATAGGTGTTCACCTTCAGTAATACACTACCACCTGCTCCCCCTCCACATACCCCATCGTTCGCACAGCCGGCAACTGGTCCTCCACATTCATAAGCATTGCCACCATTGGTATTTATTGCCTTAGAGTTCCCTACGAGTGTGTTGGCCATGATTATAACAATTCCGCCGCCTGATGGAGCAGGTCTGTCAGTGTGTTCATTTGTCTGTCCTTCCCCAGCACCTCCTCCCATAAACACCTTATTCAGGACGTTTGAATAATTGAGAATTATGCCACCAAGACCATTTGTGCCACTCGCCGGTGGATTGCATTGAGGAAACTGGTCTCCGCCCTGTCCACCAGCATTACCATTACCGCCCCCGCCCCCGCCGGAGTTGTGTGCGTTACCGCCTCCGCCACCATTGGCCAGCGATCCTTTGCCATACATCTTATCTGTGCCAATTATGGTTATACCTTCTCCCTTATTTGCACCGTTGTTCGTAGGCCCGGCATAGTAGTATCCTGTCTGGTTGCATGTAGTTGTTCCAAGACTCAATATCCCTCCGCCTCTAAATCCTTTTTCACTAACTCCGATACTGTCATTTAGGGTTAGGGTATTCGCAACATCTATTATGAAAACACCTCCCTTTGTACCGTTCCATGCAAGGCAGGTATGGGGTTGATTAATCGTATAATTCTGGTAATAGGGTACTCGTACTATTTGGACCTTACCATCAGGAATGTCATAGGTTCTTGCCATTTTATAATGAAGCGTGATCACATTCCCGGTCATTGATTCAATTGTATTCAATTCATAATTTCCGGCGCTATTGTAGGAAAGCACAGAGCCGAACGCTGCAGTATTGGTCGTATCAATGGTTGCACCCTGCATTTGTATCAGCAGGATGGTATCCCCCACACCAAATCCGGTGGCGGTATCTACTGTGATCGTATTATGACATGGGTCGTATGCAAGAACTGCTGCGTATTTATTGATAATAGTTTGTGCCGGCGCTATTTTCACAAAAAATATCAATAGCGTGAGAATTGTAAGCGTTTTTTTCATTAGAATCATAAGGTGTTATTCTGATAGAATTATTCTGTTTTGGTCGTAGATGGATCAGATACTGCTAGGTCTTGTTCCGGGGGGCTATGATCTGTGGGGTTCTTTACCGAGAACAGTAATGACGCCGGTCGCAGAAAATAGAGTATTCCCTCAATATTTTTTTCAAATGTAATATATTTTTTTAAGCGTTAAAAGCCTATAACGTTATATGATTGACTATTTTTAACCCAAATATTTCAGGATGTCGTATAAAATTCGGGAGGCATTCAAGCCGCGGTGGTACAGCGTGTTTTTTAACCCCTTTTACCTTATCCGCAAGTACTTGTTTGCAGCAATTGAAAAGAATAAAAGCTATATCCGGGGCACTACCCTTGATTTTGGCTGTGGCAGCAAACCTTATCTTGATGTTTTTCAAGTAGATAAATATATTGGTTTAGACTATGGAACAGAGATAAGCGAAAGGAATGAATTGCTGGCTGCCGATGTTTTTTATGATGGTAAGACAATACCCTTTGAGGCAAACCATTTCGATTCTGTCTTCTCAAGCGAGGTTTTGGAGCATGTGTTTAACCCCGATGAGATACTGAAGGAAATAAACAGGGTTTTAAAATCGGGAGGACATTTATTACTTACTTGTCCATTTTTTTGGCCCGAGCATGAACAACCCTACGACTATGCACGATATAGCTCTTTTGGGTTAAAGCATCTTATTGAGAAGAACGGATTTAGTATTGTTAAATACGAGAAAACTGGTAGTTACTTTGAGTGTATGCTACAAGGCATGGTGTTATATGTTTACTTTTTCCTGCCTCACAAACCTAAATTTCTTGAAACGATCTTCTTCAGCATATTCATCACGCCATTCTTACTTATTGGCTTATTGCTCGCAGCTATTTTACCCAAAAAAATTAAACGCTCAGACTTCTATTTGAATAATGTGATAGTAGCTCAGAAAATATGACCGGGGAGGCTTAAAATTCATGATTGTCTTCATTTTTAATACATTTGCCAGCTAAGATTTTTCATATGAAAAAAGTTATTCGTAAAATAATAAATTCCGTTATCGACACTACACCGCAAGACGTTCATAGTGATTTTGAGGAGATACACAATACCATATGGGAGGAAGTGAACAAAAATACCATGACCAGCATGGAGCGTATTTTTGGCTTGATCGAGGCAGTTAAGTACGTGACAAAATTTAACATACCTGGTGATATAGTGGAGTGTGGAGTGTGGAAAGGAGGCAGTATGATGGCTGTCGCAAAGACATTGGTTAGAGCGAACGATACCTCCAGGCAATTGTACCTGTATGACACTTATGAAGGTATGAGTGAACCTACCGAGGCAGATGCAAATTTCCAGAATGAAAGTGCGAAGAGTCTATTAGACAAAAGTGATAAAGGTACCAGCCATGTATGGGCCTATTCAGCATTGGAAACAGTACAGCAGGGCATGGTTGCAACAAACTACCCAACAGGCAACATTCACTATGTAAAAGGTAAGGTTGAGGATACTATACCTAAGGAAGTACCTGAAAAGATAGCTTTATTGAGGCTTGATACAGATTGGTATGAATCAACGAAGCATGAACTGATCCACCTTTTTCCAAGATTACAAGCTGGTGGAGTGCTTATTATAGATGATTATGGCTTCTGGAAAGGTGCGCGTAAGGCTGTGGATGAGTATTTTGCTGAGAACAATATACGGATACTATTGTGCCGTATGGATAATACAGGAAGAATAGCGATCAAACAGTAGGATCAGGACAGAAAGAATTCCCGGTAAGCCTCAAGAAAACGTTCCCTATTGAAATGCACCTTCGCATATTCATAGGCCCTTCCCGAAAGCAACCTCGTTAGTGCAAGGTCCGAGCTCAATAGTTTTAGGTTTGCGACACCATTGCGCACTACAGCTTCTTCGTTTTCAAAATTATCAATCAATAGTCCGTTCTGCATATGCATCAGGTGGGTCTTATTGCCTACCAGGTCCGTCACCACAGGTATGCAGCCACAGGCCATACCCTCCTTTATCAACATTGGGAAGCCTTCGTAGGCCGATGTCATCAGGATGATATGGCTTTGCTTATATAGCGCATACATCTCCTCCTGCTTACTGATCTGCCCGTGATATACAGCCTGTTGTTTTACAAAGTCAGAAAGTTCGTCCAGCATTGGGCCGGCAAAATGAAATTCAAGAGCTAATCCTTGCTCTATACATTGAGTCGCCACTTTATCCAATAAGGGTATTCGTTTCTGCGCACCGCCACGTCCGGCATATAATACTTTTAGAGGGTAGCTAAAATCCTTTTGGGGAGGTGGAGGAATAAGGACCCCTGGCTCTATGAATTTGATCCGTTCAAAATACTTTGGATCAATATGGTAGGTCTCATATTGCTTTTTTATGTTGGCTAATGTGAAATTGTCATAGACGATTCGATGGTCCAGGTATTTTACATTGGCCAGCCCAAAGAATTCCATACCGTTCTTCCCATGAGTAAAGTTGTGCAGCAGCTCTGTTTTGATCACATGCTTTTTAAAAAAAGGAAGCATATCGTAAAAAAAAGTGCTGTTTGAGCTGAAAACATGTGCCTTTTTATGCCTGTTGACATAAAAAGTATAAAAGTGCACTGTGAATAGCCGGAAGAAGAGGTAATCGCACCATATATGAATATTCGATATATCTGCGTTGCTGGTAGCATAAAAGACATCTTTCAATCCTTTTTCAACGGATAAGCGGGTAAAATACAGTTGCTTATGAATATCCGCGATGCTGGCCAGCACATCGAGGTGTATGCGTTGTGCCCCCCCGATGGAGTAGCGGTCCAGGAAAAAGAAAAAAGGAGTGCTGTTTTTCTTTTTCATTAGCGCAAAAGGGTATATGAATATCAGTGCAAATGGATAAGTGCACCATAACAATACTCGGAACAGCTTTATTTTAGTAAGGTTATGCATCGTTGATCTGGTGATGTCGGGGGCCAATCAAAAGAGGCTAAAAATAATAAGAATTCCCTGTCTTAGGCAATTTAGAATCTTAGGTCATTTACAGGGTGAAAATATTATATAAATACAACAAGAGAGCGGCTTGTAAATTCCATACATAAACTTACCTTTGTATGCCTTAAAATCAATACGCGCGGCATAGCAATACGATGATAAACTCCTTGTTATTGGCTGTAGACCAAAATACGCCATTTAATTATTTCCCTGTGGCGCTGCAACTCGTGATCGCAATAGGTTTCGTTGTGGTGATGATGGCGGTGACCCACTTATTAGGCCCCAAAAGAAAAACATCGGATAAACTGATAAACTTTGAGAGCGGTATCCCATCGGTGGGTAATGCTCGTCAGCCCATGGCTATCAAGTACTTCCTGGTGGCTATCCTCTTCGTTTTGTTCGATGTGGAAGTAATATTCTTTTATCCTTACGCAGTGAATTTCAAAGAATTGGGTTCAGATGGTTTTTGGGCCGTCATAATGTTCGTGGCCTTCTTTTTGTGTGGTTTTATATACATCGTGAAGAAGGGAGCAATAGAGTGGGAAGAGTAAAGCTCTTGCCGCTAAGGAGAACGATTAAAATGAAAAATTATTAAAAATATCAATAAAAATAACCTTCTTTTAGGGAGGTAGGAGGGTTTTAATTATGCCTCGTCCGGTTCAATATAATACGAAAGTGAAGCTGGTGGAAATGCCCGAAGGGTATTCCGGAGAAGGTTTTTTTGCAACTTCATTTGATAAAGTCGTAGGCCTGGCCCGCAAAAACTCTTTGTGGCCTTTGCCTTTTGCAACATCCTGTTGCGGTATAGAATTCATGGCTACTATGGGTGCCAATTACGACCTGGCCCGTTTCGGTTCAGAACGTATGGGCTTTACGCCCCGCCAGTGCGATATGTTGCTGGTGGCCGGTACCATTGCTAAAAAGATGGGGCCGGTGCTGCGCCAGGTGTACCTGCAGATGGCAGAGCCCCGCTGGGTGGTGGCCATTGGCGCTTGCGCCAGCAGCGGTGGTATATTCGATTCTTATTCAGTATTGCAGGGCATAGACCAGGTAATACCTGTTGACGTGTATGTGCCCGGCTGTCCCCCAAGGCCGGAAGGCATACTGGATGGTATCCTGAAGCTCCAGGACCTGGTGCACAACGAGAGCTTGCGTCGCCGGAATAGCCCGCAGTATAAGGAATTGTTGGAAAGCTACGGTATACAATAACCCCTACCCTAAAGGGTAGGCATATTTATAAATTTTTAAGCCCCTTTAGGGGTTGGGGTTTATGACCAAAGAAATAGTAAAAGAACGCTTACTTGGCCAGTTCGCTGAGCAATTAACAGAATGGGAAGAACCATTTGGCATGCTCACGTTCAGGGTGCCCGCCGAAATGAACCTTAAGGTAATGCAGTTCCTCTATGATAACGAGGAGCTTGCTTTTCGCTTCCTTACCGATCTGACCGGTGTGCATTATCCCGACAGGAAGGATGAAGAGATATGCGTGGTATATCACTTGCACAGCCTGACGAATAATATTCGCTTGCGTTTCAAGATATATGTGCCATCTGAAAAGCCCGATGTGTTCACAGCAACGCAACTTTATTCGGGGGCAAACTGGATGGAGCGTGAGACCTACGATTTCTATGGTGTGAACTTTATCGGTCATCCTAATTTAACACGCATACTGAATGTTGATGAGATGGACTACTTCCCTATGCGTAAAGAGTATGAACTGGAAGACCCCACACGTATCGATAAGGACGATGAAATGTTTGGAAGATAACCTCTGCGCAGTGAAGCGAAACACTTCGGCGTAGTGATTTTGAAATATAATTAATAAAATAGCCCCTTTAGGGGTTGGGGTATGTCAGATATACAAACACATCAGCAGCACCACATTAAGCTTGCTGAGGAGTCTTTGCAAAAACAGAGCACCACGCTCAATCTGGGGCCTACGCACCCGGCTACCCATGGTGTGTTCCAGAATATAATGGAGATAGATGGTGAGATAGTGCTGGAAACCACTCCTACCATCGGCTATATACACCGTGCCTTCGAGAAAATTGCCGAGCGTCGTCCTTATTACCAGATAACTACACTTACCGATCGTCTTAACTACTGTTCCTCGCCCATCAACAATATGGGCTGGCACATGACCATAGAAAAACTGCTGGGTATCAAAACACCTAAACGTGTTGATTATCTCCGCATTGTTGTGATGGAATTAGCGCGTATTGCCGATCACCTGGTTTGTAATTCGGTGATAGCCGTAGATACAGGTGCCCTGACCGGCTTCACCTATGTGTTCCAATGGCGTGAGCTGATCTATGAGATATATGAAGAGATCTGCGGATCGCGTCTCACAACTAATATGGGCCGTGTAGGTGGTTTTGAACGTAACTTTTCCGAGACGGCTTTTGCCAAGATTCACAAGTTCCTCGATACCTTCCCTAAAGTGATGAAGGAATTTCAGGGTCTGCTCGACCGCAACCGCATCTTCATGGAGCGTTGCATTGGCGCAGGGCCGATCAGTGCCGAAAGGGCGCTGAACTATAGTATGACAGGGCCAAACCTGCGTGCTGCAGGCGTGGACTATGACGTCCGTGTTTCCGATCCCTACTGCTCTTACGACGAGTTCGATTTTAAGATACCTGTTGGCACAACTGGCGATGTATATGATCGCTACCTGGTACGTAATGCTGAGATATGGGAAAGCTACGGCCTGGTGAAACAGGCTTTGGAGAAAGTGGAGCATATGGACAGGGAATTCCCAGATCAGAAAGATGTTTTCTATGCGCCGGAGGCTGATCATTTTCACCTGCCGCCTAAGCAGGATGTATATACCAAGATGGAAGCACTTATCTACCACTTCAAGATAATAATGGGCGAGATAGATGCTCCTCCCGGCGAGGTATATCATTCCGTAGAAGGTGCTAACGGCGAGCTGGGTTTTTACCTCATCAGCGATGGCGGACGTACACCGTACAGGCTGCACTTCCGCAGGCCATGTTTTATTTACTACCAGGCGTATCCTGAAATGGTAAAGAACGGTTTGTTAAGCGATGCGGTAATAGCCCTTAGTAGCTTAAATGTAATAGCGGGAGAACTGGACGCGTAAAACGAAAAATGAAAATGAAATTTTCGGAAGAAAAACTCAATAAAGTAAAAGAGATCATCGCACGCTACCCCGAGGGGAAGCAGAAAAGTGCACTGATACCGCTTTTGCATATGGCGCAGGATGAGAATGGCGGCTGGCTCGATGTGCCGGCAATGGATTATGTGGCCGAACTGTTGCAGCTGCTGCCAATAGAAGTATACGAGGTAGCTACATTCTACAGTATGTATAACCTGAAGCCCGTTGGGAAGTATGTTTTTGAAGTCTGCCGTACGGGCCCTTGTATGGTGAATGGCAGTGATGATATAATAGAGTACATTAAAGAAAAGCTGAGCATTAAAGAAGGTGAGACCACGGCCGATGGGTTGTTTACCCTTAAGCCCGCGGAATGCCTTGGTGCATGCGGCTATGCACCCATGATGCAGCTCGGAAAGACCTATCGTGAGCACCTCACTAAAGAAAAGGTGGATGCGATAATAGAAGAATGCAGGAAGAATGCAGCTTTGAACAATTAAAATTATTAAGCCCCTTTAGGGCTTGGGGTTATGGCTATGAAATTATTATTAGAACATGATAAGGTGGAAGGCATCCGTTATTACGATGCCTACCGCAGGCATGGCGGCTACCGTTCTGTGGAGAAGGCGTTCAAAATGACGCCCGATGAAATAGTGGAAGAAGTGAAGAAAAGCGGCCTGCGTGGCCGTGGTGGTGCAGGCTTCCCCACGGGTATGAAATGGAGCTTCCTTGCGAAACCCGAAGGTGTTCCCCGTCATCTGGTTTGTAATGCAGATGAGTCAGAGCCCGGTACTTTTAAGGACCGTTACCTGATGGAGTTCATTCCGCACTTGCTTATCGAGGGTCTTATAGTCAGCAGCTTTGCCTTGGGCAGCAATGCTACCTATATATACATACGTGGCGAGTATGCCTGGATAGTGGATATACTGGAACAAGCTATTGCAGAAGCAAAGAGCAACGGCTGGTTAGGAAAAAATATACTTGGCACCGGTTTCGATTGCGAGATATATGTGCAGCGTGGAGCAGGCGCTTATATATGTGGTGAGGAAACTGCGCTTATAGAATCATTGGAAGGCAAGAGGGGCAATCCCCGCATCAAACCTCCTTTCCCTGCCGTGCAGGGTGTATGGATGCGCCCTACGGTGGTGAACAATGTAGAAACACTGGCGGCCGTTGTCCCCATCATCAATATGGGTGGTGAGGAATATGCTAAAATAGGTGTGGGCCGCTCTACAGGTACAAAACTGATATCTGCATGCGGCAATATTAATAAACCCGGCGTGTACGAGATAGATATGACCATATCGGTTGAAGAGTTCATCTTCAGCGATGAATATTGTGGTGGTATTGCAAAAGGTAAAAAGCTGAAAGCCTGTATACCCGGAGGGTCTTCTGTACCCATCTTGCCTGCTAACCTTTTACTGAAAACAGCAAAAGGCGAGACCCGTTACATGAACTATGAGAGCTTGTCTGACGGTGGCTTTGCAACGGGTAGTATGATGGGATCGGGCGGTTTTGAGGTGCTGGATGAGGACCAATGTGTGGTACGCCACACCATGAGCCTCGCCCGCTTTTACAACCACGAAAGTTGTGGACAATGCAGCCCCTGCCGAGAGGGCACCGGCTGGATGTATAAGATATTGAAGAACCTCGAGTACGGAAAAGGTAAAATGAGCGATATAGACCTGCTATGGGATATACAGCGCAAGATAGAAGGTAACACTATCTGTCCGCTGGGCGATGCTGCAGCATGGCCTGTAGCTGCTGCTATCCGCCATTTCCGTGATGAATTTGAATGGCATGTTTTAAACCCGGATGAATCGCAAACAAGGAACTACGGCTTGGCACATTATGCTGACCCGATACATGTTCCTGCTGGTGCGTAAAATGTTTTGTTATGTCTGAGACGCCAAAGTTTAAAGTCACAATTGACAATATAACCATCGAAGTGCCAGCTGGCACTTCGATATTGAATGCTGCACGTATGATAGGTGGGGATGTTACGCCGCCTGCTATGTGTTATTACAGCAAGTTGAAAGAAAGTGGTGGTAAGTGCCGTACCTGCCTGGTAGAGGTAAGCAAGGGTTCTGAAAAAGACCCGCGTCCCATGCCTAAGTTGGTGGCAAGCTGCCGTACTACAGTGATGGATGGTATGGAAGTGAAGAACATTACTTCCGAAAGAGTGCAGGACGCACGTAAAGGCATAGTGGAAATGCTGCTCATCAATCACCCCCTTGATTGCCCTGTTTGCGATCAGGCCGGTGAGTGCGATCTGCAGAACCTTAGCTATGAGCATGGCTCAGAAGGTACCCGTTACGAGTTTGATCGTCGCACGTTTGAGAAAGAAGATATCGGACCTTATATACAGTTGCACATGACCCGTTGCATACTCTGCTACCGTTGTGTGAACACTGCAAAGGAACTGACCAACCGTCGTGAGCATGGTATATTGGAACGTGGCGACCATTCCGAAATAAGCACCTTACTGGGCAAGGCGCTCGATAATGAATTTATCGGGAATGTTATTGACGTATGTCCCGTAGGTGCCCTGACCGACAAAACATTCCGCTTTAAGAACCGTGTATGGTTCACTAAGCCAATGGATGCACACCGTGACTGTCCTACATGCAGCGGCAAGGTGCGGCTTTGGATGCGTGGCGAAGAGGTTTATCGGGTAACGGCGCGCAAAGACCAGTGGAACGAAGTAGAAGAGTGGATATGTAATGAGTGTCGTTTTGAGAAAAAGGAAACTAAAGATTGGGTAATAGAAGGTCCGACGAAAGTGGCACGTACCAGTGTTATTTCCCAGGGCCATTACGTGAATACCGAAAAGGCGCATGTGCTGATAGATAAGGTGATCGGGAAGCAGCCTAAACTGCTGATGGACATTCACTCTATCAGCGAAGTGAACAGGCCGGAAATAAAGTTGTCGGAAATAGAAGGCCCGGCACATTCTGATGATTTTAAAGATGATGTCATAAAATAGGCAGGACTAAGATTTTTTTAACGAACTAATTACTTTTGCGCCAGATGCAAATGCTGTTATTGCAAATAAGCTTAGGCTTGATAATTGAAAAAGTGATACTCATATCCGTTATCCTGATGGGGTCCCTGGGTATTGCTATGTATGCTACATGGGCAGAGCGTAAGGTGGCTGCCGTGATGCAGGACAGGCGCGGCCCTAACCGCGCAGGCCCCTTCGGTATTTTACAGCCGCTGGCCGATGGTCTTAAGCTCTTCATGAAAGAAGAGATCATCCCCGATAGTTCTACACGTTTCCTGTTCATACTTGGCCCCTGCCTGGCTATGCTCACAGCCCTCATGACCAGTGCTGTTGTGCCTTGGGGCCCCGATTATACCACTGCAAGCGGTCATGTGATCTCTTTGCAGGTGGCCGATATCAATATCGGTATATTATTCGTTTTTGGTGTAGTGAGTTTGGGTGTATATGGCATTATGTTGGGCGGTTGGGCCTCTAACAATAAGTTCTCTCTTTTAAGTAGTATACGTTCTGCATCACAGGCTATCTCTTATGAGTTGGCCATGGGCATCAGCCTTATTGCATTATTGATGATGACCGGCTCGCTGAGCCTGCGTGAGATAGTATCGCAACAGCACGGCTTCTGGCATAATGGCTATTTTACCTGGAATTTCTTCAAGCAGCCTTTGGGCTTCCTAATCTTCCTGGTTTGTGCATTTGCAGAGCTCAACCGTGCACCTTTCGATCTGCCGGAAGCGGAGAGCGAACTGAACATGGGCTATCACCAGGAGTATTCATCCATGAAGCTGGGCTTCTACCTCTTTGCCGAGTACATTAATATGTTCGTGAGTTCGGCTATTATGGCTACCCTGTTCTTTGGGGGTTACAATTTCCCCTTCATGGACCAGGTTCAGGCTGCGGTTGGACCGATGTTCTTCACCATCATTTGTGTATTGGTACTTTTAACTAAAGTGATCTGTTTTATACTGTTCTTCATGTTCATCCGCTGGACACTACCTCGCTTCAGGTACGACCAGTTAATGCGCCTCGGCTGGAAATCGTTGATTCCCCTGGCTCTTGTGAATATGTTGGTGACAGGTGCGGTGATTTTGTGGGTGATCAAATAAATGAAAATGGAAAGATTAACAAACAGGTCGGTAGCAGTAGATCGTAGCCCCATGACATTTGGGGAGCGCATTTACCTACCTGCCATCGCCAAAGGTTTGTCCATAACCCTCGGCCATATATTTAAAAAGAAGGCTACGGTCAACTACCCCGAGCAGAAACGCCCTTTCAGCCCGGTCTTTCGTGGTTTGCATATATTGAATCGTGATGAAGAAGGTCGTGAGCGCTGCACGGCATGTGGTCTTTGTGCCCTTGCCTGTCCTGCCGAAGCAATAACAATGGAAGCGGCAGAGCGCAAGCCGGGTGAAGAGCACCTGTATCGTGAAGAAAAATATGCTGCCAAATACGAGATAAACATGCTGCGTTGCATCTTCTGCGGTTATTGTGAAGAAGCTTGTCCGAAAGATGCCGTTTACCTTACCGAGACCGTGATGCCCGCCAACTATACCCGCAAGAGCTTCATTTATAAAAAAGAAGACTTGCTTATTCCTCATCCTAAAACACAAGAAGCCAAATAATATATGGGATTGTACGAAGTATTATTCTGGTTCCTTACTGTTATGGCATTGGGCTGTGCACTCGGTGTTATTCTCAGCCGCAATCCCATTAGCAGTGTTCTTTTCCTGATCGCAACATTCTTTGCCATATCCGGGCATTATATATTGATGAACGCACAGTTCCTGGCCATTGTGAATATTATTGTATATGCTGGTGCCATCATGGTGTTGTTCCTCTTCGTTATCATGCTCATGAACCTGAATGCTGATACAGAGCCGCAGAAGAATAAACTCATTCAGCTGGCAGGTGCCATTTCAGGAGGCATATTATTCCTTGTAGTATTAGGTGCCTTGAAGTCGACACCCGTTACAGAACTGGAGCGGGCCGACCTCGGCATTGGATTGATAAAGAACCTGGGTAAAACATTGTTCACACAATTCGTTTTACCCTTCGAGATAAGCAGCGTTCTGTTTTTGAGCGCTATGATCGGAGCTATTGTGATAGGAAGGAAAGAGTAGCCACTCAGTTCCTAAATGGAACTGGCGGGTTTGAATAATATTTTTTTAACAAACAAAAGGCCCCTTTAGGGGTTTGGGTATATGCCAATACAGTATTATTTGTTTTTAAGCCTTGCTTTGTTCTGCATCGGTATCATGGGTACCCTGATGCGCCGCAACGCCATCATTATATTCATGTGCATTGAGCTGATGCTGAATGCAGTGAACTTGTTGCTCGTGGCTTTTTCAAAAATGTATGGCGATGCTTCCGCCCAGGTATTCGTGTTCTTTATTATGGTAGTGGCTGCGGCAGAGGTATCCGTGGGTCTGGCGGTGATAGTGATGATGTACCGCAAGGTGCATTCGGTTGACATTAATATTTTAAACAGGTTAAAACACTAAAAAGTCCCTTAAGGGATTTAGAGTATGACTCAATTAGTTTACTTAATACCATTATTCCCGTTGATAGGATTTCTTATCAATGGCATTTTTTGGAGAAAGATGCCGAAGAATCTTGGTGGTATCATCGGCAGCATTGCAGTGCTGGCTTCTTTCGCTTTGTCCCTCGGGATATTCTTCGAGGTAAAAAGTGATTCTTTCCAGGGCCCGGTTGTGGTGCAACTTTTCGAATTCATTAATTCCGGCAGGCTGGTCATACCTTTTGCCTTCCAGGTCGATGCGCTTTCTTCCCTGTTCCTGCTTATTATTACAGGTGTAGGTTTCCTGATACATGTATATTCTACCTCCTACATGCACGATGATGAAGGAGTGGTGAAATACTTTGCTTACCTCAACCTTTTTGTCTTCTCGATGCTACTCCTGGTGTTGGGCTCCAATTACCTCATCATGTTCATAGGTTGGGAAGGTGTTGGTCTTTGCTCTTACCTCCTGATTGGCTTCTGGTATAAGAACAGGGACTACACCAATGCTGCCAAAAAAGCCTTCGTGATGAACCGTATTGGCGACCTTGGCTTCCTGGTGGGCATGCTGCTGATACTTCTCAATTACGGAACATTGTCCTACCAGGAGTTCTTCGGGCATCTCGGTAGTTCACATATCGCCGTAAGTAACAACCTTTATAACTGGATAGCTATCTGCCTCTTTATAGGTGCCACCGGTAAAAGTGCACAGATACCGCTCTTTACCTGGCTGCCCGATGCCATGGCCGGTCCTACACCGGTATCGGCCCTTATCCATGCCGCTACCATGGTTACGGCGGGTATATATATGATAGCCCGTAGCGGTGCGCTCTATAGCCTGGCACCCATGGCGCTCAATATTGTTGCCATTATCGGTACGGCTACTGCCCTGCTGGCAGCATCCATCGCTATCAAGCAATACGATATTAAGAAGGTGCTGGCTTACTCTACTGTCAGCCAGCTGGGCTTCATGTTCATCGCCTTAGGCGTAGGTGCATATACCACGGCTGTGTTCCATGTTATGACACATGCCTTTTTCAAAGCCCTCTTGTTCCTTGGTTCAGGCAGTGTCATTCACGCTATGGGCGGTGAGCAGGACATCCGCAAGATGGGAGGGCTTGGTAAGCATATGCGTACTACGCAGATAACCTTTTTAATAGGCTGTCTTGCTATATCGGGTATCCCTGGCTTCTCAGGTTTCTTCTCAAAAGATGAGATACTGGCAGCCGCTTATGCGCACAACCCGGTAATATATTACTGTGGCCTTATTGGCGCGATGATGACTGCTTTTTACATGTTCCGCTTATATTTCCTGACATTCTCAGGCAAGTTCCGTGGCTCTGACGATCAGCACCATCACCTGCACGAGAGCCCGGCAGCTATGACCATACCTTTGGTGATACTTGCCATTCTTTCTGTGATAGGTGGTTACATTGGCCTGCCTGCGGTATTCAGTGAACACCATGCATTGGCAACATTCCTCAAACCCGTGGTGAATAATTTCGATCCCCGTGAGTTGGAGCACGGTACTGAGTGGATGTTGATGGGCCTTTCTGTAGGTGCTGCCGTCATTATGATCATATTAGCGTTTGTACGTACTAAAACACCGAATTTCAGTCCGAATACCGGTCTTGCAAAAGTGCTGGAGAACAAATGGTATGTGGATGAGTTGTACGACGCAGTGGTTGTTCGTCCCCTGGCAGGTTTATCTGATCTTTTGGATCGTTTCGCTGAAAGGCGTGGCATAGATGGCTTTGTGAATGGGGTAGGCAAGTCCGTTCGCTGGACCAGCGACCGTATCAGGTTATTGCAAAGCGGGCAGGTTGGCTCTTACATTTTTGCCATGGTGCTGGGTATGGTAGTGTTGTTTATTTTAGGTTTTTTCTGGGTTTTTAGATAAATGATTTGTCCCTGCCCCGGCAGGATGTATATATTGAGTTCGCATTATGATGTTGACATTGATCATATTAATTCCGTTGCTGGCAGGCATCCTGGCCTTTACGATAAAGGACGAAGGTGCCAAGGTGCTGGCATTGGCCGGTTCGCTCATTACTTTGGCAGTCGTTGCCTGGGTTTCCTGCATGGCTTATAACGAGCCGCAGGCTTATAGCCTGCCGTGGATACCTACCCTCGGCGCTAACTTCAGCCTCATGGCCGATGGTATGAGCGCTATGCTTTGCCTGCTTACAGCAATAGTGGTGCCTGTGGTCATTATCACCAATTGGAACAAGACCGTCGAAAAGCCCTGGTCATTCTATGGTTTGATGCTCTTATCGCAGACAGGCCTGATGGGTGTATTCCTCGCTTCCGATGCATTACTTTTTTACTTCTTCTGGGAACTGGCACTGATACCCGTTTACTTCCTTTGCTCACGCTGGGGAGGTGAGCGGCGCATACCGGTTACCTTCAAGTTCTTTATTTATACATTCGTGGGCAGCCTGATGATGCTGGCAGGTATCATCTATCTCGCTTCGCAGACTTCCGGTCCCGATGCCTATTCATGGAGCAGCATTGTACAGGCAGGCAGATCCCTACCGCCTGTACAGCAGCAGATCGTCTTTTGGCTCATCTTCATAGCCTTCGCTATCAAGATGCCCATATTCCCCTTCCATACATGGCAGCCCGACACATACGAGCAGTCACCTACACCGGTTACAATCATACTCAGCGCCCTCATGGTTAAGATGGGCCTGTACGCTTCCTTGCGCTGGTTGATGCCGGTTTTACCGCAGGGTGTGGCTTTCTGGTCCGATACCGTAGTTATATTATCTATCATAGGCATCGTTTATGCATCCCTGCTCGCTATCGTGCAGACGGACATCAAACGCCTAGTAGCATACTCATCAATAGCGCATATGGGCCTCATGTCTGCTGCGGCATTTTCTTCCAGCAATGTAGGCATGCACGGTATTATGGTGCAAATGTTCAATCATGGTATCAACATCACAGGTATGTGGCTCATCGTGAGCATGGTCGAGAACCGTTGGGGCACCCGCGATATGACCAAACTCGGTGGCATGGCCAGTGCAGCGCCTAAGATGGCGATCGCATTAGTTATTATATCACTGGCAAATATTGCCCTGCCGCTTACTAACGGCTTCGTGGGCGAGTTCATGCTCTTCAACGGTTTGTTCCAGGGCACATCTCCCTATCATATCACTTTCATGGTCATTGCAGGCCTGGGCGTGATATTCGGTGCGATCTATACGCTCAACATGGTGCAGCGCACTGCCTATGGCGATACTACCGAAATGGTCATTGCCAAAGACATAACAGCTAACGAATATTTAGGTTTGTTCATAATAATTGGTATCATCCTTTTCCTCGGTGTTTATCCCAAGCCATTGCTCGATATGACCGCAGGTATCGCAAGGGTTTTGGTGCCATAAAGGAATAGGTCTTTTTAATTAATAAATAACAAAACAATCAGGGCAATCAGGTTAGATCCTGTTAATCCCGGTTCTTATTATGAAAGCAATTATTGCTGCTACAATATTTGGTATCCTGCTCATGTTTACCAGTATCCTGTCAAAGGATAAAAAGGCAATGGCCAATATCGCCATTGTTGCATTGCTGGTACTCTTTGGCATCAATATCTGGGATCTTGTCAATACGCCCGCGGGCTCATCGCAGTCCTATTTCAACAACATGCTCAATATCAGTTACTATGGTGAGCTGTTCAATACGCTGATGACAGGTTGCACCTTGCTCTATGCGTTGCTGGTCAGCAAAGAGATACAAAAAGTAGGTCCTCATGTGGCCGAATACTTTGCACTCATATTCTTCATTCTTTGTGGTGTTTACCTGCTGTCGTCTTATAATAACCTGCTCATGCTCTTTATCGGTATTGAGATCATGTCTATACCGCAGTACATTCTGGCAGGCAGTGATAAGCGCAACCTGAAGAGCAGTGAGGCCGCCCTTAAATATTTCCTGATGGGCTCTTTCTCCACCGGTATCCTGTTAATGGGTATTACCTTACTCTACGGCGCCACAGGTACGTTCGGTATTGCAGGTCTTGGTTTCCTGCAGTCGGGCAATATCAGCATGATGGCTGTAGCGGGTATCCTGTTCATTATGGTTGCCCTGGCATTTAAGGTTTCAGCAGCGCCTATGCATATGTGGACACCCGATGTTTACGATGGTGCCCCTACACCTTTTACTGCCTATATGGCCACTGTGGTTAAGGCTGCAGCTTTTATCGCCTTTATTCACTTGTTCACTTATTCCTTTGGTAATGTAAGCAATGCATGGTTGCTGGTGTTGTCGGTTATTACCGCCATTACCTTATTTGTCGGTAATGTTACCGCTGTGTTCCAGCAGAGCGTCAAGCGCATGCTGGCCTATTCATCTATTGCACAGGCAGGCTTTATGCTGTTCGCAGTGCTGGCCTCCAATACCATGGCTGCCCATCACGGCATGATCATATATGCGGTCGCCTACAGCATAGGCACCATTGGCATCTTTGCTGTGCTCATGAAAATGAAGGACTATACTTACGATGGCTTCAACGGGCTGGCACAAAAAGAACCCTTGCTGGCATTCGTAGCTACTGTATTCCTGCTTTCGCTTGCTGGCATTCCCCTTACAGGTGGTTTTATGGCAAAATACTACGTAGTAATGGCTGCGGTACAGCAGGGCCAGTTGATGTGGTTGGTCATCTTCGCACTCCTCATGGCAGCGATCAGCGTATACTATTATTTCCGTGTCATCATCGCTATGTATTTCAAGCAGGGCAATGCTGAATTAAGCTCTCCTGTTACATCCGGCGATAAATTGATGCTCATCATTACCTGCCTGCTGGTGCTGCTTTTAGGTATAGCCCCCCAGCTGTTCCTGGTAAATATCTGATCGAACAAAGATTGTTTATATAAAAATGCGCCACACATCAGCAGTGTGGCGCATCTCTTTTATTGGCTTTGCCTCCGGACCTCCCGCATCTATATCCTGCATACCAAACGGTTGTTGACGCGAGGCCATTAGTTTTGGCTTTTCCCTTTTGATTTTTTACTTAATGGGTTACACTCCTCCTATCCGTATACCGATACAAAGAGGGTGTTGGTCCAGTGCTGTCTTTTGCAGCGAGGTGAGTTGGTACGATACATACAACCTTATCAATCCATCGACACCTATTTCACCGGTCACGCAACTGTTGAAGTCATTGAAGTTAAAGCTGTCGTGGTTCTTTTGTTTACCCCTTTCTCCTGATATCTGTTTGGTCCATGAGCTGAGCCGGTAGCCGCCTGTTATACCCGCGCCATATACCAGCCAGGCTTTAGGTGCCAGTTTTGTTTTTAGCGTGAAGCCCAGCGGTACACTCAGGTAGGTAAGGCCCAGTTTGTTCTTCGAGAACGATATGCTGTCCATATACACTTCCGGGCTGGTCTTGTTCAGGTAGCTGATATCTTTAGTGAAACGGAAATTGTACATCTGTAATCCCAGTCCGCTGTACAGGTACACCTTCTGGTGTTCTGTTTTCACAGGACGCCATTTCAGTAATACAGGCCATACATTCACATTTATCGATTTGGCATTCTGCAGGCTGAACAGGTTGCTGTTCTTCTGGTCATTAGGCACGTTCAGGAAGCTTTGTGTGGCTGCATTGCTATAAGCCGTCTTATCCTGTAGCGTATTCACACCCACATCTACAACCCCTACTTCTACATCAAAAGCTTTTTCTTCCTTGGACGTGTCATTATCCGTTATTTTTATGCCGTCCATTCCCAAAGTGAGGTTTTTACCCTTCTTCTTATCCGAGGCGGTACTGTCTTTTTTCTCTTGTGCTATTGCTGTTGTTGTCAGCAGTATAGTGGCCAGTAGGCAATATATTAGTTTCATCGTGTCGTGTTTTTTAAAATCTTACTACAAATAGTTCTCTGTTTCCCAGCCTTACGGATAGGTCTGTGTTTTTGATATTGTCTTTTATGTTACGCACTTTTTCAAGCTTGTCATTTACTGCACTTGCCAGGGTGCCTATGCTTTCCTCTTTTACGGGCAGTCTTGCCAGCAGGGCACCGCTCACGTTTTCTTTCGCCTCAGGTGCAGGCAGTTGCACGCGGGGCACTTCTACGCTTATAGCTTTAGGCGCTTCCGGAACGGGTGCTTCCGGCATTGCCTTGACGGGCAGTACGTCGAGGGTTGCCAGGGCTTCCGTTTCGGGCAGGTTTTCCTGCTTTGGGTTTACATAGTGATGGGTTTTAGGATTGGTTTGTAATGGAGGATGTGGCTCATTTATGTGTTCCCGGGTCCCGGTACTTGCAATATGGTCTTCTTCGGTCTTCTGTTTTCTCGTGACTGTGTCTGTCGGGGCTGTTATAATGGTTTTGTTATTATTTACCTGCACTATATTGATCGTGGTTTGCCCAGGCCTTTGCCATTTCCATACCAGTACCATTGCCAGTACGATACCTGCCGCTGCCGCATAGCTACGCCACTGTTTCAGTACCATTACCCGGCCCGGTTTCTTTAGCAGTTGCTCCTTGCCTTCATACACCATACTAGTGTCTGCAGGTAGTTTCGTGGCCATATATAGTTCCTGTTCGTGGCGTAGTTCGGGGTGCTCGTCCAGGAAAGCATCCAGTGCATTTTCATCAGCCTCGCTCAGCTCGCCATCGGCGTGCAGCAGCAGGTATTCCTCGTAATTCTCCATGTTCACCATAGCGCTGTATTTTATATAATATATTCCACTTTTACCAGGTACTCTTTCAGTGTTTTCCGCGCGCGGTGCAGGTACACTTTTACCTGGCTGTCGCTTAGCCCGGTTATCTGGGCTATCTCTTCATACCGGTAACCTTCCTGGTCTTTCAGCAGCACCAGTGCCCTCGACTGTTCATCCAATTGTGCCAGCGCGCGCTCCAGCACTCTTTTCAGATCAGGGTTTCCGGGCTTGATGCTTTCCTTGTCTTCAAGTACTTCTTTGTAGCTGATCCTTTTTTTCTTCCGGTAGTTATCTACCGACTGCCTGTAGGCTACCTGGAACAGGAAGGATTTTGCTTTTTCTGGCAGCACATCCCTGCGTTTCTGCCACAATACTTCGAAGCTGCCTTGTACAATATCGCGTGCATCCTCTTCATGCCCTGTACACTTACAGGCAAATCTGAAAAGCGGGTCTGCCCATTGATGTACGCATTCATTGTAATCATTAAGCTCCATTCACTATCTAAATCGTGGTCTCGGGAAAAAAGTTACAGCAGGGCCTGAAAAATTTTGAATAACGCCCTGCCTTTGGCAAAAAAACAACTAAAATCCTGCTTTGCCCATTATCTCCCCTTCATCGGGCTTTTAATCGTACCTTTGCCGACTATTCGAAATTATTTGTCCCGATGGAAAAACGCAGATCGCAGGGCCCTTTTAAAAAGAAAGCCGCCGGCAACACATATAATAAGTCTTCAGGCCGCAAATTTGCCGGTCCGGGAGGCAAATTCCCCAAAAGAGGGGAAGATGGCGATGCTGCTGACCGCCCCTTTAAGAAACGGGCAGGTAATGACGATAAACCCTTTAAAAAGAAGTTCGACAGCAGTGATAAACCCGGTAAGAAGTTTGACCGCCCCTACAAAAAGCGTGAGGATAGCGATGAGCGCCCCGGTAAGAAGTTTGACCGCCCCTACAAAAAGCGCGAGGATAGTGATGATCGCCCCGGTAAGAAGTTTGACCGCCCGTACAAAAAACGCGAGGATAGTGATGAGCGCCCCGGTAAGAAGTTTGATCGTCCTTACAAAAAACGTGAGGATAGTGATGATCGCCCCGGTAAGAAGTTTGACCGCCCGTACAAAAAGCGCGAGGATAGTGACGATCGCTCCGGTAAGAAGTTTGATAAGCCTTTTAAAAGGAAATTCGACGGTGAAGAAAAACCGGCTAAAAAATTCGACAAGCCGTATAAAAAACGTGAGGGGTTTGATGAAAGATCCGGCGGAAAATATGATAAACCTTTCAGGAAGAAATTTGATAAAGAGGACAAGCCGGCAGGAAAATTTGGTGATAAGGCTGTAAAAAGATCAGCAAAACCCCTGAAGGAGAAGAAGTTTGGCGATGATATTTTTAAACCGGAACCGAAGAAAGATAAGGTAGAAAAGATAGTGAGCGAATTGGAAGGTTTCACTAAATCGCTTGAAGAGGATAAACCCATACGCGGCTTCATAGCCAATGCCAAACAGGAGCGCAAGCCCAAGGGGAAGAAAAAATTTGATGATGACCGTGCCAAAAAGAAATTTGAGCAAATGGACATCGAGGACGAACAGGATATGGACGATGACGTGGAAGAAGTGGTGGAGAAGAAGTCTGGCGATCTTATGCCCCTAAATAAATACATTGCCCATAGTGGTGAATGTAGCCGTCGCGATGCAGCCGAACTGGTTAAAAAAGGAAAGGTCAAGGTGAACGGTGAGTTGGTTATGGACCCCGGTCATAAGGTAGTACCTTCCGACCTGGTCACGCTTTCCGGTAAAAAGCTCAAACTTCAGAAAAACCTGGTTTATGTTTTGCTGAACAAACCTAAGGACTACATCACTACTACAGATGATCCCGAAGGCCGCAAGACGGTCATGGACCTGCTTACAGACATAGAGGATGAAAGGGTATATCCCGTTGGCCGCCTCGACAGGCATACCAGCGGTTTGTTGCTGCTCACCAATGATGGAGATCTTGCCCAGAAGCTATCTCACCCCAGTTACATGATGAAGAAGGTCTACCATGTCACCCTCGATAAGCCCCTCACCAAAGCCCATTTCGATCAAATAATGGAGGGTGTAGAGCTGGAAGATGGCAAAACACAGGTAGATGAGATGGCCTACCTCGAGAAAAAGGACGAGATAGGGCTTGAGATACACAGCGGTAAGAACCGTATTGTGCGCCGCATATTTGAGTCGCTGGGCTACACTGTCGAAAAGCTCGACAGGGTAATGTACGCAGGACTCACTAAAAAGAACCTGCCACGCGGCAAATGGCGCTTCCTTACCGATCGGGAGATCATTCATTTGAAACATTTCAAGAGCCAATAGAACATGCTGCTTACTGCCCCGGCAATACATAATGGACACCGGTGGTTGCCTTCGGGCACCGTAATAGAGCTGGATGATGATGGCACCATCATAGCCTTGCATGATGACCACGAGGCCCCTGGGGTACAGCATTACGAAGGCGTCCTTTGTCCCGGTTTTGTAAACGCTCATTGTCATCTTGAGTTATCGCATATGAAAGGCCTTGTTGGCGAGGGCACAGGCTTGATGCATTTCCTGCTGCAGGTAATAGGCAAGCGGGAGAATTTCACCGTCGAACAAAAATCATTGGCCCGCCATGCAGCATATAACGAGTTGTTGGAGCATGGTGTGGTAGCAGTGGGCGACATCGCTAATAGTCCTGATACCCTTGACATCCGTGCCTTGAATAAATTGCACATCCACACCTTCGTGGAATGCCTCGGTTTTACCGAAGAGCGCGCGCAGCAGATGCTTGATTTCTCTCAAAAGGTATATGAAGCATATACAGCACAGCAAGGCAGTCATGCGATGCTGCGCCAGTCCATCGTACCCCATGCGCCCTATTCGGTATCTCCCGCTCTGTTCCGCCTGATCGATGCATTTGACCCTGGTGCGATCATTTCCATTCATAACGAAGAATGTCTTGCCGAGCTAAGTTTTTATAAAGACAAAACAGGTGCAGTGAACGATCTCTTGGCGGCACTTAATATCGATACTTCATTTTTCCAGCCCTCCGGCAAGTCACCTTTACAGACCTACCTGCCTTATTTTGGCGCCGCACATCCGTTTATTTTCGTGCACAACACCTTTGCTACTCCTTCCGACATACAGTTTGCGCAGGAGCATTTTCCTGCGGTGTACTGGTGTCTTTGCCCCAATGCCAATAAATATATTGAGGACCGGCTGCCGGATATCGATATGCTGTTGCAGTATGCAAAGAACATATGTATCGGTACGGATAGCCTCACCTCCAATCATCAGCTCTGTGTTCTTTCTGAGCTATACACCATTAAGGAGCATTACCCCGGCCTCGACTGGGGCTTACTGCTTCGCTGGGCCACATCTTCCGGCGCTGCCGCTTTGCAAATGCAGGATAAGATCGGCACAATAGAGACAGGAAAACGCCCGGGCATTGTTCAGGTCACCGGCTTGGAGCACAGCAGCAAAAAACCCGTAGCGAAGCGCATCGTTTAATAGTGCCAGTACCGCTTGAAACGGTCAAACGCGTTACATACGCTTGAAGTCAAGCCTCATTCGATTTACTGATGCGGCCCCTTCGGGGCTTCCTGTTTATAGCATTATATGCGCAACGATATTTGCAGTTCCGTAGGAGCGACCTGTCCCATCCATTACGGATAATCTCAGTACCGCTTGAAACGGTCAGGCGCGTTACATACGCTTGAAGTCAAGCCTCATTCGATTTACTGATGCGGCCCCTTCGGGGCTTCCTGTTTATAGCATTATATGCGCAACGATATTTGCAGCTCCGTAGGAGCGACCTGTCCCATCCGTTCCCCGATAGCGTCAGCACCGTTCCGCCCCGTCAGACACTTTACGGGCGTCTCGCTTTATTTTATATGACAAATTTTCATTACGCTTATTGCTTTCCTGTTTTTACTATCTACTATTTACTATTTTTGGCATCTCATGAAGCACTTACCCAACCTGCTTACGGTAGCCAACCTTTTTTGCGGTTGCATTGCCATTGCTTTTACGCTTAGCCTCCAGCCATTCTGGACCAACATCTATGGCGATCAGTACCTCGTTTCAGCATTGGAGCAGGTGTACCTGGGTAGCTTGTTCATTTTTATTGCTGCGCTTTGTGATCTGCTCGATGGGCTTGCTGCACGGGCACTCAATATTTTTTCTCCCGTTGGTCAGGATCTCGATTCCCTGGCCGATGTGGTTAGCTTCGGTGTAGCTCCATCCATGATATTGTTCAAATTATTGTGGACAGCTTACATGAAGCAGGAGGGGGCCCTCGATGTCAGCATGCTTTCTGTTGCGCCTGCATTTCTCCTCGCATGTTTTGCAGCGCTCAGGCTGGCTAAGTTCAATATCACCACCACTGCACAGCGTTCCTATTTTGTGGGCATGCCTACACCTGCTGTGGGTGTTTTTGTGGCCTCATTTCCGCTGTTGGTCTGGTACAACCCCTTTAATTTGGCCACATGGTTGCAGAACGTTACCGTTATCTACATCATAATAGCCGTGCTTTGCTGGCTTATGGTATCACGCATCAGGTTCTTCAAGCTGGTGCCGCTTAAGTGGCCCCATATTACCCTGACCGTCGTGACACTGGCTGCAGCACCCTTTTTAAAAATAGCTGCCATACCTTTGGCCTTCATATTGTACATCATTTTGTCGCTGGTCTATAAGATGCCCGCCGGCACAGAAACTGCAAATGCATAGAATAGGAAAATGAAATACACAGCTCATATCAACATCATGCCGCTTAAAGAATTGCTTGACCCGCAGGGTAAAGCAGTGGGTAGCAGCCTGCATAATCTTGGACTTACACAGGTGCAGGAGGTGCGCATTGGCAAGCACATCACGCTCAGCCTCGAGGCAGCAGGCAAGCCTGAAGCAGAAGCTTTGGTGAACGATGCCTGCAAGAAACTGCTGGCCAACCAGGTAATGGAGTCTTTCGACTTTACCCTCGTCGAGGGCTGATTTTTTAATTATTAAAGCCCCATTAGGGGTTTGGGTATATAGCCTCTTTAGGGCTTGGAGCTTATGCGTCTTTATCTGATACCATCTCCCATTGGCAACCTTGGCGACATCACCTACCGTGCTGTAGCTGTCTTGCAGCAGGTAGATGGTATTTTGTGTGAAGACACACGTACCAGTTCCGTGCTGTTAAAGCACTATAATATTCAGAAGCCGCTCACGCCATATCACCAGCACAATGAGCATAAGGTGCTCGCACACCTTATTGAGCAGTTGCAGGCAGGTAAGCAATATGCACTGATCACTGATGCAGGTACGCCCGGCATTTCCGATCCCGGTTTTTTATTGGTGCGCGAGTGTATCCGTAATAATATTCCTGTCGAGTGCCTGCCCGGTGCTACCGCATTTGTCCCCGCTCTGGTGCAATCCGGCATCCCCTCCAACCGTTTTGTGTTCGAAGGTTTCTTGCCGGTGAAGAAGGGCCGCCAGACAGCTATGAAACAGCTGGCAGACGAGGAGCGTACCATCATCCTTTACGAGTCGCCTCACCGTTTGCTCAAGACCTTACAGGAGCTGCAGCAATATTTCGGCTCTGAACGGCAGGCCGCTGTTTGCCGCGAGCTTACCAAGATGTTCGAGGAGACACAAAAAGGCACATTGGCCGAATTAGCCGGCCATTATGAAGCCCACCCTCCCAAAGGTGAGATCGTCGTCGTTATTGCCGGTAAAGACTAAAAGTAAATTTTGCTGAAATACACTTTCCCCTCCTGTGCCGGCGAAGGACGCCGATGGGATGGCCTCAGTTGCCTAAGTAAACTCCGCTGAGAACCTATAACAACGCACTTCCCCCTTGTGTTAAGCCATGTGTCTTGTCCTAAAATAGGTTTACACAAAAAGTGAACCTAAAACAGTAAAACATG
>CAYZTM010000003.1:120391-136652 GCA_964481425.1 uncultured Flavipsychrobacter sp. | reverse complement strand
CTTCCTTGGTAAGGAAGAGGTCGGCAGTTCAATCCTGCTCAACAGCTCTTTTTCCTCCTTATATATAACTCCATCCTTTTCTAGCGTATCTGAAAACAACGGCAGAAAGTGCCGGTTTCTTATACGCTATCAGTTTAGGGTTTATAAATGACAGAGAACCTTATGTTTAGGCGGAAAAAAATAATTTATTTGGAGTCTAAAATATAATTTATATTTGCACACTTTTTAAAATAAAGGATATTCAAGTTTTTTAAACAAAATAACAATGGCAAAAGAGACCTTTAAGCGGGAAAAACCCCACGTAAACATTGGTACCATTGGCCACGTAGACCATGGTAAGACCACTTTGACTGCAGCAATCACCACTATACTGTCGAACAAAGGTTTGGCGGAGAAGAGGGGATATGATGAGATTGATGCTGCACCCGAAGAAAAAGAACGTGGTATCACTATCAATACGGCTCACGTTGAGTACGAGACAGGCAACCGCCACTATGCGCACGTTGACTGCCCGGGTCACGCTGACTATGTAAAGAACATGATCACAGGTGCTGCCCAGATGGATGGTGCGATCCTCGTGGTGGCCGCTACTGATGGACCGATGCCGCAAACAAAAGAACACATACTGCTGGCCCGCCAGGTAGGCGTTCCCCGTATCGTTGTGTTCATGAATAAAGTTGACCTGGTTGATGACGCAGAGATCCTTGACCTGGTAGAAATGGAAATTCGCGAACTGCTGAGCAAATACGAATATGATGGTGATAACACACCGATCATCAAAGGTTCTGCTACAGGTGCACTGGCTGGCGAAGAACAGTGGGTTAAAGCTGTGGAAGAACTGATGGAAGCTGTGGACAGCTACATACCGCTGCCTCCGCGCCCCATCGATCAGCCGTTCCTGATGTCAGTTGAAGACGTGTTCACCATCACCGGTCGTGGTACAGTGGCTACAGGCCGTATCGAGCGCGGTATCATTAAAGTAGGTGAGAACGTTGAGATCGTTGGCTTCAACGACGAGGCGCTGTCTTCAACTTGTACCGGTGTGGAAATGTTCAAGAAACTTCTTGACCAGGGCCAGGCTGGTGATAACGCAGGTCTGCTGCTCCGCGGTATTGAAAAGAAAGATATCCGTCGTGGTATGGTTATCTGCGCTCCTAAGAGCATCACTCCGCACACCGAGTTCAAAGGTGAAGTTTATGTACTGAGCAAAGAGGAAGGTGGTCGTCACACTCCGTTCTTCAATAAATACCGTCCCCAGTTCTATTTCCGTACTACAGACGTAACGGGCGAATGCTCGCTGCCTGCAGGTGTGGAAATGGTAATGCCTGGTGATAACGTGAACCTGTCTGTAAAACTGATCGCCCCGATAGCGATGGAAAAAGGTCTGAAATTCGCGATCCGCGAAGGTGGCCGTACAGTAGGTGCCGGCCAGGTGACTGAAATAATAAAGTAATCTTAAGTACTTTATAAATACTGAACGTCCCGCCCAACGGCGGGACGTTCTTTTATAGCTGGGGATAGTGAAAATTTAAATACCATTTTATCGAAAATTTCCCTACCTTTGTCATCCGCAAAAAGGTCAAAAAGTTCAGCTTTTTGACTTTTTGATTATTGGGAGTCAAGGTTTAAAATTTTGACTGAAATACGGGCATAGTTCAACGGTAGAATAGAGGTCTCCAAAACCTTTGATCCTGGTTCGAATCCGGGTGCCCGTGCTGGTTTATAGGTTGATAAGTTGATAAGTTGATCGGTTGACAGGTGTATTTCCTTTTGGCCATTTGACTTTTACCGGATCAGCCGCAAAAAATGAATTATGAGCAAATTCGGCAATTACATACAGGAAGCCTATGACGAGCTGGTACATAAGGTTACTTGGCCATCGTGGGACGAGCTGCAGCAGACTACTATCATAGTGCTGGTAGCCCTCGCCATCGTTACACTCGTGATATTCGGCATGGATATCGTATCAGAAAAAGTGCTGACGATGATCTACAATATTTTAGGCAAGTAAAGCGCATTTACAATGATAGAAGAAACCGTAACGAACCAGGATACTAAATGGTATGTGCTGCGCGTAGTAAGCGGCAAGGAGAAGAAGGTGAAGGAGTACCTGGACAAGGAAGTAAAAATAAATGGCTGGGAAAACTCTGTGCTGCAGATACTGTGCCCTGTAGAAAAGGTGTTCAAAGTGCAGAGCGGTAAAAAGGTATTGCGTGAAAAGATACTCTTCCCCGGCTACCTGATGCTTGAGGCCAATGAGGGTAAGCTGACCGACGATATCATACATACCATAAAGAATGTAACAAACGTTATTCACTTCCTCGGTAAAGACCATCCGACGCCACTACGCAGGAGCGAAGTGAACAAGATGTTCGGTAAGATGGATGAGGTAAGCGAACAGGGTATAGGTTTTGCAGAGCCATACATAGTAGGCGAAACAGTGAAGATCATCGACGGACCTTTCAACGACTTTAACGGTACTGTAGAAGAAGTGAACGAAGAGAAGAAGAAGCTGAAAGTAGTGGTGAAGATCTTCGGCCGCGCTACCCCTGTGGAACTGAACTATATGCAGGTGGAAAAAATAGTGTAAGACACATCATCCTTATAAAGAGAAACGTCCCGCTTTTGCGGGACGTTTCTCTTTATGTCAATATCATTGAGCTATTAGCAAATTATCCTTCCAGGTGTATCGATATCACCACCATTCTGGTATAGAGATTGTCGATGGCATTGGAGAGTGTAATGTGGGTATCGCGGTAATGCTGGTCGAGCAATCCCTGGCTGATCTTGATCTCGGGTGAGAAGATGAAGTTGGGGTAGTAGAACTCGAAGCCTACACCTACTTCAGCACCAAGGTCCACGGGCTTTACCTTAAGCCATTCATCGGGCCTGCGCGAGCGGGCATTGGATGAAAGATCGTAATCGAACTTGCCCCCCAGCATAGCATAAAAGCGGAAATTGCGGATACGGTCGCTCTTGAGTTTGAATTGAAGGGGCAGGCTCATATAGATGCTCTCTATAGAGCGGTCGGCAGTGGTATCGGGGTACATATTGTACTTGATACCCTTTTCTGCAAATATCAGCGCCGGTATGAACCGGAGATCAACGAAACGGTTGAGCCTCAGGTTGCCCATAAGCCCCAGGTTGAAGCCGGGCTTCCAGGTGGGTGTTGCCCGCCTGATGGTATCCGTCTCGGCAAAAGACTGGGTATAATGGATGCGGTACTGCGAAAAGTTGAAACCGAAGGTAATGCCGAAATAGTACAGCTTCTCATCGTGCTCGGCCATATTGAGGGCATGGCGCTGCGCAGCCGCACGGGGCAGCAGGGCAGCCATAAGCAAAACGGTCAGTATGGTATAGCGGTATCGCATTGCGGGCATCTTATTATAACGCAGGCCACGAAGATACAGTATGTTAGCTAATGGAGAAAAGGAAAAAACATAGAAAAATACCCCAAATAGAGCTGTTCATGGCTCCAGGCCCTCTTTCTTCCTTTGGGCTACCAATAGTTCCGTGCCAAAGCTCAGTTTTTTGGCTGCAGGCGACCTGCTGTCTATCATCCGCCAGAAGGGGGCTATTTTGCTAAGCGGCTTCCCTTTCATATACTCCTCGTAGGCATTCTCGGCCACTATACGCAGGAAGATGCCGGATGTGACAGGGCAGGTGTACTCTGCGTGATATTCGGCTGCGAGGTCTTTACGCATCTGCTGCAGGCTGGTGCTCTGTCCTTTAGGGATGTGCCTGAGGTAGGCATCCACTATGCCGGGCGTGGCAATGAGCATACTTGCATGCTCCGGTATATCGGCAAAAGCTTTGTCTATCCTTTTAACTTCCGGGTCAGCCCCGGGCTTCATTTTTTCTGCCCATGTTTTACGTTGGTATGCCATAATTTACACTATTGTACAAGTTAAGTTATGTAGAATGTAGGATACCTGCACTATAGAGAATTAGTTCGCTTTTTTGATAGCTTCATTTAGTGATAAGTGATAACCGCCCAGCTTATAGAAATGCACCGTATCTTAATAGAACAATTTGTTGTTTAGGTCTTTGGTAACCCTCTTACGTATCGCAGCTGAATTAGTTAATTTCTAAAGTAATATCGAGCACTTTAGCTAATGCTATACAGTCTTTTGCGGTTTTTACCAGGTGAAAGAAGAAGTATCCTTCTTTTGCCTGGTAGCAGCTAGCGGACATATGTGGTAATTAACGGACTTGGTCTTTAAAACAAGTTGCATATGATGTTTCAAATGGTGAAAATATGTAGTGTAAGCTGTGTTTTTCGTAGTAAAGTTTCATTGTCACTTTTATGACATTATTAACCAATCGGCCTGTTAAGCTATCAAGCTATCAGCCCCATTTCATTATATTTGCACACTTCGGTTTTATATTTCTGATACATGCGCAGCATTTTCATTAAGGAGGTCAACTCTTTCTTCAGTTCCATAGTGGGCTATGTGGCTGTACTGGTGTTCCTGGTAGCCTGTGGCCTGTTTCTCTGGATATTGCCCGATACCAGCATACTGGACTATGGCTATGCCTCGCTCGACCGTTTTTTCGAGATGGCGCCCTGGCTATTGATGTTGCTGATACCGGCCATCACCATGCGCTCCTTTGCCGATGAGTTTCGCGATGGCACGATAGAGTGGCTTGCCACCAAGCCCCTCAGCGATCTCGATGTTATCCTGGGTAAATACCTGGCCACACTGGCCTTGGTAATCTTTGCCCTGCTACCTACTTTCATCTATATCTATACAGTAAGCAATCTATCGGCTATACCCAATAACCTGGATACAGGCGCCATTATCGGCTCTTACATAGGCCTGCTCTTTCTTGCAGGAGGCTTTACGGCTATCGGCGTGTTCTGCTCCTCGCTTACCAGCAACCAGGTGGTGGGCTTCCTCATCGCGCTCTTTGCCTGCTACCTGCTGTACTACGGTTTCGAAGCGCTGAGCCGCATACCGGCCTTCAGCGGTGGTATAGATTACTATATGAGCATGGTGGGCATATCTTTCCACTACAACTCCATCAGTCGCGGCCTGGTAGATACCCGCGATGTTATTTACTTTTTATCGGTCATCATCCTTTTTATAGCACTCACCCGTCTGTCGCTCAACCGCCGTACATGGGATACGGCAAGGCAAGACCAGGAATAGCATATGGCAACGAACACTACATCGCGCAAAAGAAAGTCGCAGCAGCGGCAGGCTACCTTCAGGATACTCGTCCTGCTGGCGATACTGGTATGTGCCAATATGCTGGCCTCGCGTTTCCATTATGGCTTCGATATGACGAAGGAGAAGCGCTTTACGCTCTCGCGAGCCACTAAGAAGTTGCTGGGTGATATGAAGGACGTGGCTGTGATAGATGTGTACCTAAAGGGTAAGATGCCTGCTACCTTTATGCGCCTGCAGGAGACGGTACATGACCGCCTGCAGTCATTCAAAGAATACTCAGGCGGGCATATCATAGTGCACTACATAGATCCTTTTGAAGGGAAAGATGATAATGAGAAAAAAGATATAGTAAAGCAGTTGGCTGAGAAAGGTGTTAACTTCCTGCCTATCAGTGAAGGTGACGGGGCCGATTATTCTGAAAAGATCATTTTCCCATACGCCCTGGTAAATTATAAAGGCAGGTCGGCACCGGTAGCCCTTATGGAGGCAAAGCTGGGTGCATCGCCTGCAGAGGGGCTAAGTTATTCTGAATCGTTATTGGAATATAAGTTTGCCACTGCTATCAACAGGCTGAACCGCGCTGTGGCGCCTAACATAGCTTATATAATAGGGCATGGCGAATCATTGGGCTATAATACATGGAGCATGCTGCATACGCTCGACCGTACTTACAAGCTCGATACCTTCGACCTGACAGCAAGCACGCATGTGCCTAACTACTACGATGCCATAATCATCAACAAACCTACTGATACCTTTACCGATAAGGAGAAATTCAAGATAGACCAGTACGTGATGAAGGGTGGGCATGTGATCTGGTGCCTGGATATGCTGCACACCTATATGGACAGCCTGCAACGTAATTCTCAGTTTATCACAACCGACTTTAACCTGAACCTTGACGATATTCTATTCCGTTATGGTGTACGCGTCAATTCAGACCTGATAGAAGACCTGCAATGCAATCAAATGGCAATAGTGGCCGGTACCGACGCAAATGGCCAACCGCATATGCAGTGGTACCCCTGGATCTACTTGCCTTATTTTACTCCAAGTTCTAAACATCCGATCGTGAACAACATGGACGCGGTAATGGGAGTGTTTGTGAACAGCATAGATACTATAGCCAACCCGGAGATAAAAAAGACGGTGTTACTTGCTTCCTCTAAATATAGCCGTACCACCCCGGCACCTGTACGGGTGAATACGAGCATGATGGTGCACCCGCCTACCACTGAGATGATGAACAAACCCTATCAACCTGTGGCTGTATTGCTGGAAGGTAAATTCCATTCAATATTCCAGAACAGGCTGCCACCCAGTACCCTGCGTATGCTCGACTCTATCGGGCAACCCTTTAAGGCAGCCTGTGATACCCCAACCAGCATGATCGTAATATCGGACGGCGATGTGTTTGCCAACAATGTATCGCCTACCACCGGCCCAATGGAAATGGGCTACTGGCGATACACTGATAATATGTATGCCAATAAAAGCTTTCTGCTGAATTGCCTTGAGTACCTTACCGATCACTCCGGCCTGCTCGAGGCCCGCTCAAAGGATCACCGCCTGCGGCTGCTCGATGAGGGCCGTGTAAAAGCAGAGCGTAAGACATGGCAGTTTGTCAATATAGGCATACCCATATTGCTCGTGCTGGTGTTTGCATCTGCGTACCTCTTTTTCAGGAAGCGCAAGTATGAGCGCAAAGCCTAAACCTTAAATACCAAGACATGCAAAAGACTTTATTATACCTGGTGCTGCTGGCCATTCTGGGATATGGTGTGTACTATTTTCTTTTCAGCAGGAATGATAGTGGTTTCAATTCGAAAGATGCGGCCTTTACTATTCGCGACACTGGTGTCATCGGCAAGATATTCCTGACCGACAACAGCGGGAAATCCGTGTTGCTGGAACGCAACGCCGATGGATGGACGGTCGACAAGCAATACAAGGCTATGACTTCTCCGATCAATACCTTGCTGCAAACACTCGCCCGGCAAGTGGCAGCCTACCCGGTACCCAGGAATGAGCATAATAATGTGGTAAAAGATATGGCGGGTAATGCGCTCAAGGTAGAGATATACAACCGGAGTGGCGAAAAGATGCGTGTCTTTTATATAGGCGGGCAAGTGCATGGGGACGATGGTTCATTTATGCTTATGGAAGGTGCAGAGACTCCATATGTGGTAAAAGTACCGGGTTTTGCAGGGTACCTGACCCCCCGTTACCCGATAAGCGTAGAGGACTGGCGCGACCGTACGGTGTTCAATATCCCTTCAGCGGATATCCGTAGTGTATCGGTACAATATCCCTCAGAACCGCTGAACTCTTTTACCGTAAAACAAGACCACGGAAAAGTAACGGTTGAGGCCGATCCGGGTGTCATCAGCCATTTTCAATTGAATGAACGCAGGGCCAAACTTTATCTTACTTATTTTGAAAAGATATTTTGTGAAGGCTATACCAACGGTACCTATGGTATAGACTCGGTGCTACGTGTTACGCCTAAGCGTTGCAGTATTGATGTAACCGATACAACAGGAAAAACACAGCATGTAGATGTGTACTGGAAACCCATCGGGCGCAGGAGCAAGAACCTGCTGCAATCGAACCCATTGACGCCTGACGATTATGATTCAGACCGCTTTTATGCTGTGATGCACAACAATAAAGACACAGCTATGGTGCAGATATATACTTTCTACAAACTGTTTCATAAAGCATACGAGTTCTACCAGGCCGACGAGGCCAATGCTGAGTTCTCGCCTGTGCCTAAGCATCAATAAAAAAATGTCCCGTAACCACGGGACATTTTTTTATTGATGAGTTTGCCTTATCAATTCATCTTTATCCATTTCTTTGTTTCAGTGTAGTTGCCCATTTGTATTAGGAGTGAGTAAGCACCTGCAGGCAGTTTGCTGACATCAAAGCGGATGCTGTTCCTCCCGTTGTCGAGATGATGCTCGTAGCTGCGCACTACCTGTCCTGCACTGTTGAGAATAAGGAAACTGGCGGTGCTGCTGCTATTGCAATTTACGGTAAGCTCCATGTCACGCAGTACCGGGTTAGGATACAATGAGATACTGTTGTTCATTACGACGGGGCGTACTTGCACTGGTATGGGGTAGGTGACCGTAGCAGAGTCTACGATACCCAGGCCCAGGTTGTAATAGGTACCTGATGGGTTACCTTGCAGCTTCACCGGGCGCACCATGTAATATTGCAGGCCATTGGTACCAACGCTATCCATGAAGGAAGGGACAGGCAGCATACCGGATATCTTGTCATAATTGCCATAAGGGGTAGCACAGCGGTAAACGTAATAACCTAATACTGCTGTGTCAGGTGAGGCAGCCCAGTTAAGAAGCGCACCTGAATCGGGATAGCTGGTGATCAAAAGGTTGGCCGGCGGTTTGATATAATCGGTGCGTAGCGTTAGGTCGCCAAGCAGTGCCACATGTACCCAGTCTGCCCCATAGTTAAAGTTTTGCGAGAGGTAAAGGCTCACGTTGTTTTGCGAGAGCAGGGAAGAAAAGCCTATGTTCTCGCCCATGGCCATATGATGGAACTGCCACAGGGGCCTGCCCGACCAGCAAACGGTAAGTGCAGGTGTATCGGAGCAGAGCGGGGCACGCATAAAATTATTGGTCACGTTCCAGTCACCAAAATAGCTGCCAAAGAGCATGGTGAATATGCCGTTCACATTATTGTTCACAAAATCGGTGGTGCTGCCTATGCCGCCGGCACTGGTAAAGGATCCGCCCCCGCAGCCGTAAGACCATTGGTAAGACTCTGTGTTCAGCGTGGAGATGAAGGGAATGCTGCGTACGCTGTCTATGCCCACAAGCGGCGGGAAGTTCCTGAAACCGGTAGCAGCAAATGCCTCGCCGCCAAATGCCCCGAAGTTATCGCTTATAAGGGCACGATGTACTATATCCAGCGAATCCATTTTGTACATATGGTCTCTTAGCAAGTAGCTGCGCATCATTGTAACCTCTGTCTTGTTGAATGCAGGCATGTCGTAAAAATCGACGCGGCTTACCTCAAGTTTGTTGAGACTAGGCAGATAGGTTTGGTCCCATTTGCCATCGCCGGGAATGTTCTTGTTGGCTGCATATCCTGCACTGGTATCGTTGATGCTTGCATCTGTCCAGATGCCGTCCATATTTCCGTAGTACACATCTGCAGGCCATGCCCCAAGGTGATTGGGATGCCCATCGGGGTTAAGGTCGCCGCTATAAGGCACCGCAATATGACCCAATATCAGTACCGCTTTCAGGCGGGGATTAGAGAGGTATTCGTTTTTGATGATGGTATGCACGGCAGTATCGGGCAGGTTGCGTGAGAGATCGTAGCGAACGACTTCCCAACCATCTGCGCGAATGTCGTCCTTCAACCTGCTAATCTCTGCAGCACATGAATCGGTAAAGGTGGAGTCAACAAGCAGTATAATGGCCCCCTTGTTGTGCAGCGGTGGCGATTTGATACCGGCAAAAATGTAGCCGGAACCTGTTGCCGATGTGCCCGATGCAATGACCTGGTATTCGTAGGCCGAGTCGGATACCACATCGGTATCCACATAAGTACTGTCGGTAGCAGTGAGGGTTGCTATCTGCGCGCCCCAGGAAGGGGCCATTTTGCTTTTCCTGAAGATATAATAGGTGGGGTTATCAGTATGAGGTTTCCAGGACAGCTTTATTTTAGCCGGCGATGTCCACACGCTATCGGTCAGCTGCACTGCATAATCGGCAGTGGTTTGTGCCCCGATGCGGGTATAAATAAATGCAGTAAGGAAAAAGAACAGGTAAAGACGTTTCATTTGAACACATGTTTGTATGTAATTATAATGATTTATTTGCTTATTGACTAATAAACAGGCCTTGTGCACACATATTTTACATCGAATGCTCCGGGTAAGCGTTATGTTAATTAATTTGCCTCTTCTTATCTCATCATATGGTTTCAGAGGAGCAACATACGACTATAAGCCGGTTACGCGAGTGGTGCCATGGTTCATGGCAGCAGCAGGCAGGTGACATGCCTGTAGATGATATCATTACAGACAGCAGGAAGATCAATAAGCCGGAGCTTAGCCTGTTCGTGGCCATAAAGACTAAGGTGCGTGACGGGCATACCTTCATTGGTGATGCATATGAAAAGGGCGTGCGAAATTTCCTTGTATCTGAGCCGATAGATACCGGTTTATATGAAGGGGCGAATTTCATACAGGTGAAAGATACTTTGCTGGGCCTGCAGCAGATCGCAGAAGCTTACCGTAAGCAATTCGATATCCCTGTTATCGGCATAACCGGAAGCAATGGTAAAACGGTGGTGAAGGAGTGGCTGTACCAGTTACTCAGCCCCGACCACAATATGGTGCGCAGCCCTAAAAGCTATAACTCGCAATTGGGTGTTCCTTTGTCCGTATGGTTGCTTAAATCTCAGCACCAGCTGGCCGTTTTTGAGGCCGGTATATCGCAGCCTGGTGAGATGGAACAACTGGAGCGGATGATAAAGCCAACGATCGGGGTGTTTACCAACATTGGTGAGGCACATGACGCAGGTTTCCTCAACAAGAGGCAGAAGATAAATGAAAAACTGATGTTGTTCCGTCATGCGGCACAATTGATCTATTGCAAAGACTATCATGAACTGAACGATTGCATATCCCAATATATACATCAGTCGAGGGCAGCAGGGAATGGTCAGCAGTTGCAACTCTTTACATGGTCGCACAAGATGGATGCTGACCTGCGGATATTGCAAACCCATGCGGAAAATGGAAAAACAAAGATCGAGGCCCGTTATAAGGGTGAAGATATATCTATAACTATACCTTTTATTGACCCGGCCTCTATCGAAGATGCCATACATTGCTGGTGTGTACTCCTGGTAATGGGTGAGGATATGGGGCAGGTAGGGCAGCGTATGCTGCACCTTCACCCGGTATCTATGCGCCTGGAATTGAAACATGGTATCAATGGATGTACCATTATCAACGATACATATAATTCAGACCTTACCTCTTTCCGAATTGCGCTCGATCTCCTCGACCAGCAACAACAACATTCGCAACACACGGTTATTCTTTCCGATATTCAGCAGGGCAGGGCTGCCGATTCCGATCTTTATGAAGAGATCGCAGACCTTGTGGCCCAGCATAGCATTAAACGGTTTATTGGCATAGGTCCGGCACTATACAGGAATAAGGCCAGTTTCAGGAAGCATAAGAAACTGAGGAGTATATTCTTTAAGTCAACAGAGGATTTTCTTAAGAAGTTCTATTTACTCACTTTCGAGCAGGAGGCGATCTTGCTGAAAGGCGCACGGGCTTTTACCTTCGAGAAGATCAGCATATTGCTGGAACAGGAAGTGCACCAGACCGTGCTGACCATCGACCTGACGGCACTGGCGCATAATCTCGATGTCTATCGTTCTTACCTGGAGCCGGGTGTAAAAACAATGGCTATCGTCAAGGCCTTTTCATATGGCCATGGCAGTTATGAGATCGCTAACCTGTTGCAGTATTCGGGTGTTGATTACCTTGCAGTAGCTTATACCGATGAGGGCGTAGCCTTGCGTAAAACAGGCATCACCATGCCCATAATGGTAATGAGTCCCGATCTTGGCTCTTTTGACCGGATGATAACCTGGAAGCTGGAACCCGAGTTGTTTAGCATGCGCTCTTACCAGGCTTTTCATGATATAGCACAAACGCTGGAGGTAAAGGATTACCCGATACACATTAAGCTCGATACAGGAATGCACCGGCTTGGCTTTATGGAGGATGAACTGGAGGCATTGAAAACACATTTGAGAAACGATACACATCTCAGGGTGGCTTCAATATTCAGTCATTTGGTTGCAAGCGAGGATAAGCAGCATGATGACTTTACTGTGAAACAGGCTGAGTTATTTAAAAAATGGAGTGAAGATATAATAGCACAACTTTCTTACAGGCCGCTCCGGCATCTATGCAATTCGGCGGGTGTGGTACGTCATCCGGACCTTCATTTCGATATGGTACGTGTAGGAATAGGCCTATATGGAGTTGATGGCAGCAATGCCCTGAAGGGGCAACTGAAACAGATAGGTACCCTGAAAACGACCATCGCGCAGATAAAGACATTGCACGAGGGACAGACGGTAGGCTACAGCAGGGGTGGGAAAGTGACGGGCACCATGCGTATCGCTACCATAAGCATTGGCTATGCAGATGGCTACCCCCGCGCTCTGGGCAATGGCAAGGCACATGTGCTGGTGCATGGTAAACCTGCAAAAGTGTTTGGCATTGTGGCGATGGATATGTGCATGGTAGATGTAACGGATATACCCGAAGCAAAAGAAGGAGATGAGGTGATCGTATTCGGAGAGCAATTGACGCTTACAGAACTTGCTGCCTGGGATGGCACCATTGCTTACGAGATCATGACAGGTATATCACAACGGGTGAAGCGTGTTTATACCCAGGAAGATTAAGAACAACGGCCGGGCAAAAAAGAAAGCCACGCATTAGCGTGGCTTTCTTTTTTTGTGTTTGTTTGGCCTGTTATTTGGCTATAGTCACTTTTACAGTTCCTGATTTACCTGTTTCGTCCCTGATAACGAGGAAGTAATCGCCGTTAGGCAGGTAAGAAAGGTCCATCACTTTCTTCGACTGGTTGTTGATGTCCTCATGCAGCAGGCCCTGACCTGTGATGTTATACACATCCACCTTCACATTTACATTGCTGCCCCAGTCCATGATCACCTGGCCGCTGGTCGGGTTCGGGTATATCTTCACATTATCCAGGTTGTAGTTACCAACCTTCAGCAATGAGATGGTCAACACGTTCGATGGATTTGAACGGCAGCCCGTGCTCACATTTACACACCAGTAAGCACCTAACTGCGTTGGGTGGTAGGTATTGCCCGTTACGTTAGGTATCAGGCCATTAGGACCGTACCATACAAAGTCGCCTGAACCTGTTGCTACCAGCATATTGCCTATGAGGGATAATAGCGGAGTAGGCGGAGTAGGCGTCAGGTGCATGATGGTAGATGAGCTCAGCGTATCATTGATATAACAGTCTCCATCGGTTTGGTTTACACGGAAGGTAACCACATCACCGTTCAGGAGGGTAGTGCTCTGGAACACATTGCCTGTAGCCACCTGTACACCATTTACTAACCATACTGCATTCGGGTTGGTACCGAAGTTGGTATAAGTACCTGTGAACTCAACCAATGAATCGAGACAGCCGGGGTTATTGCCCTGTGTTATGTTGGAACTAATGGTTGGTGTATCAGAAGGTAAAACGGTCACTGTTATCGGGTCTGAAGTATCAACCGGGTTGTATATACAAGAGTTGGTTATAGAGATAACAGCTGTTACAATGTCACCGTCGCTAAGTGTATTGCTCGAGAAGTTGTTATTGGTAGCACCCGGAACATTTACGCCATTCACCTGCCACTGGATTGTCTCGCCGATGTTCAGGGTAGTAGCTACGAAATTAACCCAGTGCCCTGCACATACAGGCAGGTTAGCTGTTGTGTAGATGGTAACTGTTTGTGTATCGTAATTGATTACTACAGTTATCGGGTTCGATACGCCGGTATCGGGTGATGCGCAGCTTGCACTTGAATGCAGCGTTGCCTTGATCACATCACCGTTGTTAAAGGTGCCGGAGAACTGGTCACTGTTGTTACCTGCTGCCACACCATTTACATACCATTGGTAAGTTGGGTTACTACCACCATTGGTAGGGGTAGCCTTGAAGGTAAGCACCTGGTTAGGGCAGCCGGGGTTATTGCCGTTTATCAAGGCGATGCTGGCTGCCGGAGTAATGGTGCCATGCACCACCGTAAGCGTATTGGAGCTTCCTGTATCCGGTATTGCACAGGCATTGTTCGAAGTGATCTGCGCACGTACCAGGTCGCCGTTATTCAATGCTGCTGAAGAGTATGATGTGCCGGTCTGGCCGGTATATACGCCATTCACATACCATTTGTAAACGGGGCTTGTGCCGGGATTGACGGCAGCGGTCACGCTGAAGGTCAGTGTATCACCATCACAGCTTACAGGGTTGCCGCCGGTAAGTGCTATGGTAGCGCTTGGCGGGATGATGCCGGAATGCGTAATAGTTATGCCATTGGAAACGGCGCTATCAGCACCGCAAGTAGTAGCAAAGTATATTTTGGCAGTTACCACATCGCCATTGGCCAGTGTGCTGCTGGCGAATGAGTCGGTAGTGATGCCTGTAGAGGCACCGTTCACGAACCATTTGTAAGTGGGGTTGGCCACGTTGGCTGCTGCGGCAGCAAAATGCAGTGTATCGCTGTTGCAAGATACAGGCAAGCCATTAAGCTGGGTGATGGAAACAGTGCCGCCACCTGTGCCTGTACCTACTATTGTTACCGAATAATCCTCAGCCTGACCGCTTACTACGCTGCAAGGAGCAGGAGGAGTAACTGCGGCTGTGCGGTCGGTAACAACACGCATGCGCAAAGGAGTACAGGTAACTAATGATGGATTAGTGATCACTGAGGGCACGACCCATGATGTAGAATGTGTTTCATTATTCAAAGTGCCGTCGTGGCTATATATCAATTCATTTACAGGATCGAAAGTGCCGTCATTGTTCATATCAAGATAAACACGTACCCTTTCTGTCCAGAAACCTGTTGTAACACTCAGGGTGTAAGTAGCGCCGGCATCAAGAGTGGCACCTTCTTTGCAAGACAGGTCCCAGTACGCCAGGTTACCGTCTCCGTTATAACCGCTGGTAGAATAATCAAGGTAAGTATAGTTAGCATCATTGATCTTCACCTCGCGCGGGCCTGCATTGAAAGTATTTGCGGGTGTCGTTGTAATGGTATTACAGGCGGCAGTAGGAGCTGCACCTATGGGTTCACCACCTAAAGATCCGGTAAAGCCACCGCGGTAATTAAGGAAGCCATTCAGCATCCTGTCACGCTGCCCGGGAGTGAACCTATCCTGGCAGTTCGAGTAGTCCATGAAGTTGTGGGTAACAAAATTGTAAGACGCACCCGTACATGGATTGGGATCATTAGGGCAATTGAAATTCGATTGTTTTTCCGGCTCCGTATCACATACAAGGTCGCCTGTAGTAGCGCAGGGGCCGAGTGGAGGGCATGTTGTTACATTACCACCCTGGAAAGTATGATACAATGTCATGGCATGGCCTATTTCGTGCGGCAGGGTTATTTCACCGGCTGTAGCAGTAAGCGCCAGCATTATGGTGCCGTCGTCCTGGGCAGGTGCAGGTGCCAGGTAAGCATAGCCTGCAGTAAAGGGTCCGCCACCTGTACCGTCCTCGCAATCTATCTTATTTACGATCCAGATGTTATAATAGCGATCAACCGGCCAGCGGGCCAGGTCTTTAATCAAAACGTCATTAGCGCCACCGGCACCTACGCCGCAAGCGGTATAATTGGTAACGCCACTTGCATCCACACGTTCAATACCTGTTGTGGGATTGCAGTTTGAGTCGCGCTGTGCCAGTACAAATTCAAACGGAACATAAGTACCGCCATTCATGGTATCAGGATATCCTGCCCATTGTGCGGCATATGCTTTGTTCAGGTAATCTACCATACCTGTCAGTTGCGCATCGGTAGGGTTATATAAGCTACCAATAGGGTTGGCGCCGCCGGGTAGCATTACGTGTATCACAATAGGTATCTTGTAGGCTTTGCCGGACCCGTAAGTAGCCGGCCCAACTACGTTATTATTTTGAGCGATGGTCTCGAATTGACTCCATTGTGCATCCATCTGTGCTACGGCCGCAGCATAGCTGGGGTCTGTTGCCAGCTTATGCTGGAAAACAGAATCGAATCCGCAAACAGGCTGCGCAGTGGCTACAGAATAAATACCAACGCACGCTAAAAAGAGTAGCGTAATTTTTCGTATCATGCTATTGTATGTTTTTGATAGATATTGAGTTTCGTAAAAATACGATATTCACCAAAATAATGCTAATAACGGGCTAAAATTCTTTTTTTTCCTAAAAACTCCTTATTCCTGTCCTGAGACTTTATTTTTTTATATTAAAACGGTTTGGCGTTGGCAACTTCAACCGATTACT
>CAYZTM010000003.1:0-120381 GCA_964481425.1 uncultured Flavipsychrobacter sp. | reverse complement strand
TATTTTTTTATATTAAATCCTATCTTTGCCCACCTCTTATTTTTTTAAAAGATTAAATAATAGTATAATTTAACAGACACCTATGCAATTAAAAGGGTTGGTAAAATTCTTTACCGCAGCACTTATTCTCATTTCTCTATACCAGCTCTCTTTTACATCGATTGTACGGAGTGTGGAAAAGAAGATGCAGTTGAAGGCCGAACGCGCTGCAAAACTGGACGATCCCACGGCCACAGGCAAAAAGCTGGATAGCCTGGTTGAAGCACATCTGCAGGTTATTACGGACAGCATGCAGGGCGAAACCGTATTCAGTGTTCCTCTGCTGAAGAAGTACAATTTCCAGGAAGCAAAAGAACAGGAACTGAACCTGGGTCTTGACCTGCAGGGTGGTATGAACGTGACGTTGGAGGTTAGCCTTGACGAACTCGTTCGTTCCATGTCGAACAATCCGCAGGATGCCCTGTTAAATAAGGCCATTGCCGATGCCAATACAGCTAAAGCAAATAGCCAGGCTAATTTCGTTACGTTGTTTGGTGAGGCCTTTAAAAAGGACAACCCGAACGCGAAGCTTGCCTACCTGTTCACCAAGCCATCTGAAAAAGAGATAACACTGAACTCGACCAATGACCAGGTGCTGGCCAAGATAAATAAGGAAGCAAAGGATGCCATCAAGCGTACCTATAATGTATTGCTTACCCGTATAGATAAATTTGGTGTTGCCAGCCCGAACGTGAACCTGGATGAAAATAAAGGTATCATAACTGTGGAGCTGGCCGGTGTGCGTAACCCGGAGCGTGTGCGCTCTTACCTGCAATCGACAGCCAAACTGCAGTTCTTTGAAACCTATACCAACCAGGAAATATACCCTATGCTGGAAGCAGCCAACAGTGCGCTTGCAGCATATAAGTCAGGAAGTACAGATGAAGATTCAACCGGCAGCGATTCTTCTAAAACTGCTGCAGCTGCCGCAGGTGATACAGCCAAGACTGCCAGCGCTGCCAATGCCTCTGATACCGGAAGCCTTTCTGCTTTGCTGGGAGATAATAGTAACGGGACTGCAAAGGCTACAACCGAAAAGGCCGGTGCTAAAGGTGCTGACTCTACCTCACTCAAAGAAGCGGAAATGAAAAAGAAGAACCCGCTCTTTACCGTATGGTATCCTAATGCATCGCGCGATGGTCAGTTGAATGATGGCCCTGTGGTAGGTATCATTCCTAAGAAAGATACTGCAAAACTTAACCGTTACCTGCACCTTGATGCGGTAAGGAATAAGTTCCCTAATAACGTACGTTTTGTATATGGTGCCGAAGAAAAGAAAGAACGCCATGATCCCAACGCCCCGCTATACCTGTATGCGATAAAGACAGTGCCGGGTGAAACGGAATCGAAGCTGGAAGGCGACCATGTTACCGATGCCCGCATGGACTATAACGCCCTTAACGGCCAGCCTGAAGTATCTATGAAGATGGATATTACCGGCTCGCGTGTATGGAAGAAAATGACGGGAGAGAACGTGGGTAAATATGTAGCGGTTGTACTTGACGACCGGGTTTACTCTTGTCCTATAGTTAATGGTGAGATACCTAATGGTAATACTTCTATCAGCGGCCACTTTACTGCTGAAGAAGCGAACGACCTTGCCAACATCCTGAAATCAGGTAAACTGCCTGCACCTGCACACATAGTACAGGAACAGGTGGTAGGCCCGACATTGGGTGCTGAATCTATCAAGGCGGGTATGATATCGCTGGGCGTTTCGTTCCTGGTGATATTCATCCTGATGCTGATATACTATAATACGGGTGGCCTCGTAGCGGACATTTCTCTTATACTTAACCTGTTGTTCACTGTTGGTATCCTCTCTGCCCTGCATGCCACACTGACCATGCCGGGTATCGCGGGCCTGGTACTTACCATAGGTATGGCCGTGGATACGAATGTGATCATCTTTGAACGTATCAAGGAGGAGCTGACGCTTGGTAAGAGCTATAACCAGGCGGTCATTGACGGGTATAAACGGTCGTACTCCCCTGTACTCGATGGTCACGTAACGACCCTGATAACCGCTATTATCCTGTTCATATTCGGTCTTGGCCCGGTACTTGGTTTTGCCACTACGCAGATAATAGGTATCCTGTTGTCGCTGTTCTGCGGTATCCTGGTATCGCGCCTGATAACAGACATGTACACCAAGCGTGAGCGTCACTTCAAATATTTCACAGGCTTATCAAAATCAATATTCCGTAAGGCACATTTCAAATTCGTTGAAGCCCGTAAATATGCTTACGTGATATCTGTGATCGTGGTGATAATGGGTATCGCCTCTTTCTTCCATGGTTTCGACTATGGTGTGGAATTTGCCGGTGGCCGTAGCTATACCATCAAGTTCGATCAGCCGCACCAGGTATCTGAAGTGCGTGAGAAACTGAAACCGTACTTTGGCGAATATCCTGTAGTTAAAACTATTGGTACGGATAATCAGCTTAACATTACTACATCTTACCTGATAAAAGAACCGGGACAAGGAGTAGAGCATAAAGTGCAGACACGTTTGCTGGAAGGCCTTACCCAGGCACACCTGCTGCCCGATGGTACGACCTTTGATGTGTTTAGCAGTAAATATCTTCAAAGTTCACAAACGGTATTGCCTACCATATCGGATGACCTTGTGGCAGGCGCCAAATGGGCAACCATCCTATCGCTGATCGCCATATCGTTCTACATACTGCTTCGTTTCCGTAAGTGGCAATACTCACTGGGTACGGTACTGGCCCTCTTGCACGACGTTTGCGTAACGCTGGCGGTATTCTCGTTCTTCCGCGGCATAGTGCCTTTCGCTCTTGAGATAGACCAGCACTTCATTGCGGCCATCCTTACGGTGATCGGTTTCTCGATGAACGATACCGTTATCGTATTCGACCGTATTCGTGAATACTTCCGTAAATCGCCGAAGGAAAGCAAGACCAGCATCATCAACCGTGCGATCAATGATACATTGAGCCGTACTATCATGACCTCGCTCTGCGTATTCCTTACCATCCTGATCCTCTTCCTGTTTGGTGGTGAGGTGACCCGTGGTTTCGCCTTTGCGATGCTGATAGGTGTATTCACCGGTACTTATTCTTCTATCTTCGTGGCTGCTCCTATCCTGGTGGATATGGATAAGAAAGACAAGCTGCAGCAGGAAGTGGACCGTGAAGCACGTATAGAAGAGCTGAAGAAAATGGCTTAATACGTCAAAATTAAAAAGACAAGATATATGCCGTTCCGCCACAAGGCGGAACGGTTTTTTTATGGCAGGTAAGGTATTGTTAATAAACGTGCTGCAATCGCCATAATCATTACATTTGTAATCATGTTCAGGCAGTTTTTTGAACACATGGGCCGGCTGGCCCTCATGCTAAAAGGCTCCATCGCTAAACCGGAGAACGCTAAGGTCTATTGGATCGAGTTCATGGAGCAATGTAACGATATCGGCATCCGTTCCCTGCCTATTGTGCTCATCATCTCCGTATTTCTGGGTATGGTACTTACAGTACAGACCGCCTACCAGTTGATAAGCCCGCTGGTGCCTAAGCCGGTGGTAGCAGGCATAGTTCGTGACTCTACGATACTCGAGCTTTCACCAACAGTTATCTGCATTGTGCTTGCAGGTGTGGTAGGTTCCAAAATAGCCTCGGAACTGGGGAATATGCGTGTGAGCGAGCAGATAGATGCGCTGGAGATAATGGGTATCAACACCAAGACCTACCTGGTACTGCCTAAGATAGTGGCAGCCCTCTTTATGGTACCTTGTCTTATTGTTCTTTCCATAGCAGTGAGTATATGGGGCGGCTATGTGGCCGGTATGTTCTCCAGTATCCTTACCCGTGAGCAGTTCTACCAGGGCCTTACACAAGGCTTCCTTCCCTACAACCTGTTCTTTGCTATGGCCAAGTCTTTCACCTTTGCGTTCATCATTTCCGTAGTGCCGGCCTATTATGGTTACTATGTACAGGGTGGCGCCCTTGAGATAGGCCGTGCCTCTACCACGTCTGTAGTGGTAAGTTGTATCCTGATACTGGTAGCAGACTATGGCCTTTCCGTGTTGCTGTTGTAGTGCGGTATTAAAAAAATATGATTTCTCTTCCCGGCTACTGAATTTGTGGTAAATATTTTATTATTTGACCTTATGAAAAAGGACATACAGCTATATCAAAAACAATATGCACAAACGCTGGCAGACCTTTTTGGCATCAATTTTACCTGCGAACACCCGGTGGCAGATGGTTTCGACCAGTTGCTGACCAAATAAAGACCTGTGTCATACCTGCCGCTGACCTTGGTCATCAGCAAAAGTATGTGCTGCTTTACCTTTGCTTTCAAATGAACGATATGAAAAAGATAAGTATCACCCACATGAGCAATGCCCACACTGACTGGCTGAGGGCACTTGATTTTTATAAAGATGAATTAGGCATACTTAAAGAACGTCTTACAGAGATAGCGGGCAAAAATACCGAGCACGAATTGATGCATAAGGTGGAACACTATGAGAACCAGATAGCGGTACAGCGCGATAACATCGACCGCATTGCTCACGATATCAGGCTCAACCTGGCCAGCACCAGCAATGAACTGCAGCACTCGCCCGCAGGATATATAGATGCTACCTTGCTGGCACAGCACAACACATTGCACCAGCGTTACCTGGGTGAGGAAAAGGCCGTCAATGAGCTAAGGCATGAATTTTATGAATTTGCTATTGATTGGATGTAGCGATCATTTTTTTGTTATAATATATAAAATGCCTTTCAGTTCTTTGAAAGGCATTTTCTTTTGTGATCGCTCATCGTATTACAGCATAGCTTTTTCTGTTTTTGCTTTTTTAAGAGATAAAAGCAACATTTGTTATGCAATTACCGCAAAACTATACCTATCATCATTTTCTGTATCAGGGCTTCCGACCCTTCTTCGATGAATAGTCTATGAGTAATAACGAAACTACGCAGAGTAAGAAATTAAGTTTAATGGAAGTAGTGTCTATGGCAGTAGGCACTATGATAGGCGCCAGCATATTTTCCATATTTGGTTTGGGTGCTAAAGTTGCGGGTAAGGGCCTGCCGGAAGCCTTCCTGCTATCGGGTGTCTTTGCATTAGCTGTCGCCTATTCATATGCTACACTTGGGAAAAAGATCATTTCAAATGCGAGGCCAATCGCTTTTATCCTTAAGGCATTTGGCGATAGGCTGATAACCGGTGTGCTTAGCTTTTTGATGTGGCTGACCTATGTTATCTCCATATCCTTGTTCGTAAAGGGCTTTGCCGGGTATTTCCTGCCCCTGCTGCACATCAGCAGTACACAATACACTGATGCATATACCGAAAGCGGCCTTATCCTGTTTTTTGTAGTACTGAATTTCTTTGGCAGTAAGGCTGTGGGCAAGGCCGAATTTTATATCGTACTCATCAAGCTAAGTATATTGATGCTGTTCATCATTGGCGGATTTTTTACTATTCAGGGTAGTGGCCTGTTGCCGGATGTTGATCGTGCTCAATCTATGGGTGTGCTTAATGGCTCTGTGATCCTATTTCTTTCCTATATGGGTTTCGGGCTCATCACCAATACTTCGGAGAATATCAAAGACCCTTCCCGTAATGTCCCCCGTGCTATACTGATCAGTATCCTGTTCGTGATGGTGATCTATGTGCTCATAGCAGTGGTGACGATAGGTAACCTGTCGCTACCCGAGATCATAAAAGCAAAAGAAAATGCGCTGGCCGTAACATCACGGCCCTTCCTCGGTAAGTTCGGGTTTATGCTTATCTCGATAGGCGCCCTGTTCTCCATTTCCTCGGCGCTGAATGCTACTATATTCGGCGGGGCCAATATCGCTTATTCACTGGCTAAGGACGGGGAACTGCCCGATTTCTTCGAGAGAAAGATATGGTTCAAATCCACTGAGGGGCTATACATTACTGCTGCATTAGGCCTGTTCTTTGCCTTGTTCTTCAATCTCGATGCCATTGCTTCCATTACCAGCACGGTGTTTACGGTCATTTATGTGTTTGTATTGTTCGCCCACCTGAAGATACATAAGGAATATGGCGGCAATAAGCTGCTGATTCTGTTCAATATAGTCCTGCTGCTCAGCGTATTTGCTGCTCTTATGCGTTACCAGTGGCTCAACGAGCGGAGTGCCTTCTATGCGAACATCATCGCATTTGCCGGGGCTTTTGTGGCAGAGTATATTTTCAGGAAAGTAAAAGGCCGTACTTTTTCTCCTTCGGAAGCGGGGGATTGAGCTTTTCGTTTCTATTGTTGCGCCAATAGCTTTTTGAATACGCCAATATCGCAAAGGAGTGATACTTTTATGCAGGTTGCAAATGCTGGAATGATAAATGCTCTAACTGGTGGAGTTGATTACTGTAATGGCGCAGAGCAACGGGATGGTGTTGAACAAGCTAAGACTTCATTCAGTAGCTCAACATGGGTTAACAATTTTTTGAGATGAAAGGTAAAATAATAAACAAGATTTTTAAGGCAACTATTACGTTCTGTATTTTTTCAATTTCATATTCAGTAATCCATGCGCAAAGCATGTGTGAATGTAAGAGCGATTATGGTATTATTAAATGTGATACGACAAAAATTAAAGACGTGGGCATTCTTGTCCGATCGTGTGATGCGGATAGTATATATTATTATTTAGTCCCTTTCGATAATCAGAGGAAACTAAGGATTACCTCTTTTGAAATGGTATATGGTCCTCTTGACTATCGTTTAGGAGCTGTAGTTGTAAAACAGACTAAGCGCTGTGTTAAGTTCAAATTTGGCTGTACCTCAACTGGAGACCTATGCTTATATAAATTTTACAACATAAAAACAGGCAAGCTATATAATACTGAGGAATGACTACGATAAAGATGGTGTTGATGAAATAACTGATTATTCCAGGAGTAAAAAAAGGTACTGTTTATCGGTTTAAAAATGGATTCTTTTTGAATAAAAAATAAGCATTGTGACTAAATAAATACTCGTCAACCTAAGATATTGTATGAAAAAAATCGAGAGCATGTTTCCCTGTTGGATTTGCAGGCTTGATCAAAGTATTAAATCATTGCAAAAACATTAAATTAAAAAGTGGTAAAAAACGCTGTTTACGTTGTTTGTATACTTGTAATGATTGGTTGCAATGAAAGAAATGTATCAAAGCAGTTTAATCAAGAAATAAAGGTATCCAATGGTTTAAAACTTTCTAAAACTGCAGACAGCCTATTTAGTATGTACGTTAATACTATACCTACGGCACCAGCATATGCCATTTTTATTGATAAAAAAGCAGGAACACGAGAATATATGCTGACGTTTGCGCCTTTTTATAGTGTCGTAAAGAATATGTATGAAAGTGGAGCGGTTAACTATTTTATGTTGACGGACTCCATACCAGTTTTTTTATACACGGGTCTGGAAGATTTTGTTGTTTCCGACTCCCCCACATTTATAAAGGCCAAAGCGATATCGCATAACATGCCTGAAAATGGAGAGTTTAAAGATTCTGACCCGATCAGCACAAAAATTGATTTTACAAAGTCATGGTCATATATTCGTCTGGATACAGTTAGCTATATTGTTAAAGGGAATAGCTATCCATTTACTGGTTCTTTAATTATAAAGCCTTCTGTTCGCTTTACATCTCCAGATAGCACGATCTTAAAATAATGCCGGAAAACCCTATTCCGATTTTTATAATAGAGAAACTTCAATTTTTATTGGCGCACCATTAACATCAATATATATTCAAAGCTTAGAAAACAATGATACATAGAGGACAGTAAACTTGCATTGCATATGAGTTTATTTGTTCTCCATAAAAGGCAACTGATATGGTTGCCTTTTGAATGTTCAGAACAATGTAAGCTGTGGTCCGTCGATTGGAGAACCCCTCCACTGGTCGAAGCGTCTCACTTCGTCCAAACAAAAAACGCAAGCGTATCGCTTGCGTTTTTTCTGGTGGTGTGGGGCGGGATCGAACCGCCGACACAAGGATTTTCAGTCCTTTGCTCTACCGACTGAGCTACCGCACCATCCGTAAATGGAGTGCAAAAATATAACTTCTGCACAATTATCCAAAAATAACTGGGGACCTAAGCCTTCCATATTTTTCCCTTGTATATTTCCCCTGTGGCCGTTACTAACTTTATGTAATATAAACCTTTCGGCAGGCCCGATAAGGAGATCGTAGCCTGCTCACGGTTCACGGTGCCGGTTAGCATCACCCGTCCCAATGGGTCCAGGAGTTTATAGGTGCCATTACCCGGCTTGTTCACGCTTATGTTGACCCATTCCTTTGCCGGGTTGGGGTATATGGACAGCTCCTGCGCTTTAGTTATTTCGGGTACAGCCGTTGGGTCATACAGCTCTATGATGCGGTCCACGAAGGGGCCGACACCGGAGGCATTGCTGTTGCTGGTGGACAGGAAGACCCTGCCATCGGGCGAAAAACATATATCGCGCAACCTGCCGTAATGCAGTAGTATGCGGTTATCGCTCATTATGGAGTCGTGGCCGGCATTGAGCTGCAACTGGTGCAGGGTAGTATCTTTCAGTGTGCAGAGCAGTAATGAGTTCTGCCAGTTCGGGAACATAGCAAGGTTATAGTACTCGATGCCACAGGGGGCTATTGTGGGCGTCCAGTCAAATTTGGGTTCCACTACGTTCGAGTCGTTGCAGAAGATCACCTCCGAGGGCTGGTCGCAATAGCCTTCTACATTGGGCCAGCCATAGTTGCGCCCTTTCATGATAAAGTTTATCTCGTCATCGGTGGCATCGCCATGCATGGAGCTGTAGAGGATGTTGTTGGCATAAGTGAGCCCCTGTGCATTGCGCTGGCCCCAGCACCATATGGGGCTCCCGGCTATCGGGTTATCGCCCGGTATGCTGCCATCCAGGTTGATGCGCAGTATCTTGCCATTCTTCGATTGCAGGTCTTGTGCATTGCTGCCTACTGTGGCATCGCCTGTGGTGATGAAAAGCTTATCGCCCACTATCAGCAGCCTGCAGCCATTGTGATAAGTAGCGCCTGTAATGCTGTCAATGAGTACGGTTTCCCCGGTCAGGGTACTGCCATCGTAACTGTAGCGCGATACCCTTTCGAAATAATGTGCCGTGTCGGGCTTGTATTCGTAGGCAATATAGATATAGGGTGTGTTGGGAAAATCGGGGTCCAGCTGCATGCCGGTCATACCCCCTTCGCCCTGTATAGCCGTATTGGCCTGGTGGTATAGGGTATCTGTTGTCCCGCTTACAGGGTCTACAGTACACACATAACCGTTTTTCTGGTCCATCCATATTTTACCATCGGGCCCGTAAATGATCTCCCATGGTATGAATACCGAATCTTTCACTACCCTTATGCCAAATTGGGCCCTGGCCCGGGGGATGCAAAGCAAAGAAAGGAGCAACAGGTAGAACAGCTTTTTCATGAGCCAGTGTTTTTGCGGTGAATAATTATTATTCTTACAACAAAATTATACCATTCGCACTTATCGCTTTGGTATGACCTTATTGCACATCATGGATAATAACGGTTTTATTGCAATATTTATTTCACAGGCCAGGGCCACACCGCCACTGGAGTGGATAGCGATCTTCTTTGCGGTAGCCGAGGTTTTGCTGGCCCGGAGCAATAAAGTGTTGCTTTATCCCGCCGGTATCATCAGTACGGTCATTTATACTTACCTGTTCATTGGTATAGGTTTATATGCGGATGCCATACTTAATACCTATTACTTTGTGATGAGCATTTACGGCTGGTACCTGTGGGTAAAGCGGAGGGGCAATGGCACTCATTTACCCATTTCCGCCAATAGCAGGAAGGACTGGCTGATAACGGCTGCTATCGTAGTGTTGGGCTGGGGCCTTTTATATGTATTACTCACTAAGATATTTCCGCTTGTTTTCGGGCACTATTACCATATTTCTGATGTAGCAGTATGGGATGCTTTCATCTCCGCCGCTGCATGGAGTGGTATGTGGCTGCTGGCCAAACGCAAGATCGAGAACTGGCTCTTGCTCAACCTCTCGAATGCAGTGGCCATACCCGTGCTTATATACAAAGACATGCCCTTTACTGCGGCCCTTACTTTATTCTTGTTTATTGTGGCTATTTTTGGCTACTTCGAATGGCGAAAATTGTACCATATACGGCAGGCAGGCGGTGCCTGATCTCTTTGCTCTGCCTGTTCATTTCTTTGACCGCTGCTGCACAGGGCCGGGATATCAGGTGGCTTCGCGACATATACCATAACCGTAATGCCTCGCTCTCCGGCACAATGAAATTTGTGTCTGATACTTACATCCCCCTGAATGCTGCTGTACCACTGGCGCAACTGGTATATGGCTACGCTGTTCACGATAAGAGCACTATTCAAAATGGCTGGCAAACGGCCGGGAGTATCGTCATTACTGCTGTGCTTACAGAAGGTGCAAAATATGTCATTGACCGTAAGCGCCCTTACGAAACTTACAGCGACATCATACCTTACAAATACGAAATGGACGCCTCTATGCCTTCGGGGCATACTTCTGTTTGCTTTTCTACGGCCACATCATTATCGCTGGAGTATCCCAGATGGTATGTTATAGCACCGTCCTATTTATATGCCTGTACGGTTGCCTATTCCCGCCTGTACCTCGGAGAGCATTACCCCAGCGATATCATCGTAGGTGCATTAACAGGCGCGGGTTCGGCATTCATTAGCTACGAAGGGATGAAATGGCTGCAGCATCGTAAACACAAAAAGCATGACCCTGCACAATGAGTGTTAAGAAAATAGTGGTCATAGGGCCCGAATCAACAGGCAAAAGCACGCTAAGTGAGACGCTTGCGGCAGCCCTGGGTACTGTATGGGTTCCGGAGTATGCCCGTGCCTATCTCGAAAATTTGGCCAGGTCTTATACAGAAGAAGATCTCCTGACCATAGCAAATGGGCAGTTGGAGTGTGAAGACCGTTTACTGGAGCAAGCCAACAAATACCTCATCTGCGATACCGATCTATATGTTATTAAGGTGTGGAGCGAGGCGAAATACGGACGTTGCCATTCCCGCATACTGGAGCAGATCGCGGAACGAAAATATGACCTATACCTGCTTACCGGTATCGATATGCCCTGGACTGATGACCCCTTGCGGGAACATCCTGCACCGGAAGACCGTAAGTATTTTTATGATGTTTACCGGGATATTGTCAGCAATAGTGGCAGCGCCTGGCTGGCCGTAGATGGTAATGAAGAAGAACGGTTGAGAACGGCACTTGACGCCATTGGACGGCTGTGAATCATTTGATCAGGTCTTGCTTTTCCTTAACTGCATAGCAAGATAGATGAGCATTGAAAATAGCAGTACACAAACCCCGGCAGTGATCAATCCTTTTTCACCCGGCCAATGGAACTGTTTGAACAAAACAGCGATCAGAATGATGATAACACCAAGAGCCGTCGAGATAGAAAATAGCTTTTTCATAAAATGCGGTTGAACTGTTATGAAAGCGGTTGACCATAAAGATAGCAACAATATATGGGCTATTCTTCCTGCAACAATTGCTCGAACTCATCCTCGCTGAGTATACTGACTGTCCCAAGTTTCTTTGCCTTTTCCAGTTTCGATCCGGCATCTGCGCCTACTACCAGGTAGTTGAGTTTACTGCTCACGCCGCTGAGTATGCTGCCCCCTTTTTCTTCCACTTGCGCTTCGGCATCACTGCGTTTGAATTTATTCAGCGTGCCGGTGAACAGGAATGTTTTTCCGGAGAACGCGCCTTCGGCAGTTTTTTGTCCTTTGTGCGTATTGGTCATGTTCACACCTTCCTGCTCCAGCACATCCAGCATATGCCGGTTCTCCTTCTGCGCAAAGAAATGTGCTACCGATGTAGCTACTTTGGGCCCTATGTCCTCCAGTGATATCAGCTTCTCTATATCCCAGTCATACAGTTCTTTCAGGTGTCCAATTGCACTGGCCAGGGTTTTTGCGGTTGTTTCGCCCACATAGCGTATGCCCAGGCCGTATATCAGCCTGTTCAGGCTTTGCTTTTTAGAGTTTTCTATTGACTGCTGCAGGTTGCTGATCGATTTTTCACCAAAGCCTTCCAGCTTGCGTATCGCTTCCCAGTCCAGGTGATAGATACCGGGTATATCTTTCAACAGGCCAAGCTCAAAGAATTTCTGCACATTGGCCCCGCCCAGGTTGCGTATGTCCATAGCATCTTTGCTCACGTAGTGGATGATGCGCTCCACCACCTGTGTGGGGCAGTTCGCATTGTCGCAGCGCCATGCGGCCTCGCCTTCTGCCTTCACCAAGGGGCTGTGGCATACAGGGCAGTGGCTGGGGAACTTTATTTTTTCTTCGCTGCCGTTGCGCAGTTCTGCAAGTGGCTTTACGATATAGGGTATTACATCACCGGCGCGCTCCACCAATACCGTATCGCCTATGTGCAGGTCTTTCTCGCGTACCACATCTTCATTGAACAAGGATATGGAAGTGACCGTAACGCCGCCTATATGCACAGGGTCTATCTTGGCCACAGGGGTAATGGTACCGGTGCGCCCCACCTGGAATTCTACGCGGCGCAGCTTGCTGGTAGCCTGCCTCGCTTTGAATTTATAAGCCACTGCCCAACGGGGGTGATGGCTGGTCATGCCCATTTTGTCCTGCAGTTCAAAACTGTTCACTTTTATCACCAGCCCATCCACCTCGAAGGGTAGCTCGTCACGCTGTGCTTCGAAAGATTCGCAGAAGGCGATCACATCCGCTATCTTTTTGAACTTCCGCATCTCCTTTGTCGGGGTGGGAAAGCCGAGATGGTACAGCCATTGTATGGTATCGTAATGAGTATGCAGTTCTTTGGGTGTTTCGCCGCTGAGGTTGTAATAACTTACCTGGTACAGTATGGCGGTCAGGCCACGTTTGCCTACTTCTCTCGGGTCGAGCATGCGTAGTGTGCCCGATGCGGCATTACGGGGATTGGCCAGTGGCGCCAGGCCCTCCGCTTCGCGTTGCGCGTTGAACGCGGCAAACACATCTTTATGTATCACACATTCCCCGCGTATCTCTACGGTCTGCACGCCATATTTCATGAAAGCGGCAGAGAGGGGAATGGATTTGATCTGCCGGATATTCACGGTTATCTCTTCACCCATCACACCGTCGCCTCTTGTAGCGCCGCGGCTCAATTTACCATCTTCATATACCAGCGATATGCTGGCCCCATCGTATTTAGGTTCTACACAGTATTCTATTTCCTCCGTATCGGCCAGTTCTTTACAGCGCCTGTCCCAGTCTTGCAGGTCTTCGGCATTATAGGTATTGTCGAGGCTCAGCATCGGCACAAGGTGGCTCACCGGGGGGAATTTCTCACTTAGTCCAAGCGCCACGCGTTGAGTAGGGGAGTCGCTGGTGACGAGTACAGGATATTGAGCTTCCAGTTCCTTCAGCTTTTTGAACAGCGTATCGTATTCGAAATCGCTGAACACAGGGTCGCTCTGCACATAATATTTCCAGTCGGCATATACGATCACATCCCGCAATTCCTGTGCAGCTTTTTCATGATCATGGGGCAATTTTTCTATCAGTCTTTTAGCCAGTTCATACAGGCTTTTTTCATCTTCCTTGCTGTACATTAGGTGTTTCCTTAAAGGAGTAAAGATAATGGTAAGACAGGAAACAGGTAGCGCGGGAACATCTTCGATGGGATAGACTTGTCAGTCGGTGAACCGCATCACGGCTCGAAAACTCCCGCTCCTGCCCTGATAAGTTCCGGTGCGCCATCGGTGCAGTCAATGACTGTAGAGGGGATGATGCCGCCATGGCCGCCGTCTATGACCATATCCACCAGCTTCCCGAATTGTTCTTCCATCAGCTCGGGGTCGGTATAATATTCCACGTCACCATCCATCGGTAGTGATGTGCTCATGATGGGGTGTTCCAGTTCTTCCACCAGCATCCTGCAGATGTTATTGTCCGGTACGCGTATGCCTACGGTATCACGTTTGGCCTTAAGCATTTTTGGTACCTGCCTGCTGGCCTCCAGTATAAAGGTGTATGGCCCGGGCAGGGATGCTTTCAGTAGTCTGAAGATGGACTTATCTACGCTTTTGGTATAGTCACCAAGGTGTTCCAGCCCGCTGCACACGAAAGAGAAGTGCGACTTTTTGGGGTCAATGCCTTTGATACGGCATATACGTGTCACTGCCTCGGTGTGAAAGATATCGCATCCCAGCCCGTATATGGTATCGGTAGGGTAGATGATCACCCCGCCGTTTCTCAGGCAGTCGGCCACCTGTTTTATTAATCGTGGCTGCGGATCGTCGGGATGGATACGTACTAACATCGGGAATGTTTGATAAAGTTAGCTAATAAATTATGCCTGCAAATTATGCTTGCGGTATAAAGACAAAAATAAAAGGCTGCGTATGCGCAGCCTTACACTATATGGGTTTGCGTGAAACTACTAAAGGTCTTTACTCCTCACTTGCCTGGGGAACGATACATTAGCGCTCATATTCCTGCCCTCCCGTTTGTATTGCAGTGTGGCATCTCCACCCTCATGTAGCTCACGCAGCATATACTGCAGATCATCAATGGAGTGCACCTTTTCATTGTTGAAGCGGGTAATGATATCATCTTTTTGCAGGCCGGCCTCCGCAGCAGGGCTGCCCGGTTTTACATCGCGTACCATGATGCCACTGCCATCTGCGCGCTCTTCGGCACTGATGCCCAGCTTAGGTGTAGGCGCAAATGGCTCATTAGCCGCATCGAATGCAAATGGCTGCATCATCGGGTTGGGTATGTCGAAGTCTTCCATGCCATTGCCGCCCGGCCCGAAACGGAACATGCGGGCCATGCTTTCAGGGCCTGCCTGGCCCAGCTCTGCATTAGTGCCCTTTACTTTGCCCTCGCGGCTGTAAGTGATGCTGATCCGGTCGCCGGCTTTGTGTTTGCCAATGGTCTCAACTAATTCATCGGCGCTGTTGATGCGTTTGCCATCTATGGCGGTCACTACATCATCTGCACGGAGGCCTGCTTTATCGGCTGCGCTGTTTGGTGTTACGCGCTGTATATAGGCCCCGTTATCTTTTGCTTTAGGGTCGGTAAGTACGCCCAGCATGGCGCGGTTGCTCTTGTCCGGCCCGCTGTCGCCAAAGAAGGAGAGGCTGCCATCGTCATTACCATCTATAATGATCTTCTTATTCACCTTGTCGGCGCTGTGGTCATTGGCGTTGGCTACCATTTCTCCGTCCACGTACACTTTACCGTTTTTGATCTCTACCACGGTTTTTCCATTCTTGCGGATCACCATGGTCTCTTTCTCATACGATTTGCTGTCCTGTTGGGACCTTTGTTTGCTCTGGGCATTGCCTGTGAAAGCAAGAAGGCATAAAGACAATGCGAGCGATGGGATGATATATGCTTTCATTTCTATAAAGATTTTGTTTGAAAGCGAAATTACCCACAGGCGAAGCCGGGCGGTGTCAAAACTCCGTTAAATGGCGTATAAGATTGTGTTAAACTGCCTACTGGAGGAAGGGGTTGTGTTCCATCTCCTGGGCGACGGTAGTGGCCGGTCCATGCCCCGGCAGCACGATGGTCTCCGGCGGTAGACTGAACAACTGGCTGCGAATGCTGTTGATGAGTGTATCGAAATTGCCACCCGGCAGGTCTGTGCGGCCTATACTCCCGTTGAACAGTACATCGCCCCCGATACACCAGCCGCCTGCGGGGTAGTAGAACACGATGCTGCCGGGTGAATGACCGGGGGTAAAGCGTACTTCCAGTATTTCATCGTCCAGTTGCAGTGGTTCTCCCTCTTTGATGAAAAAGTCAGGTACCGGGGCGCTTATGGCCTCAAAGCCAAATATTACGGCCGATGCCGGGGCCCCTTTGAGTACGGGCAGGTCTTTTTCATGTATGCCGAAGGGTATATTGTATTGGCCCTTAAGTGCCTGAACGCCAAATATATGGTCGAGGTGGCAATGGGTATTGATGATGGCCACAGGTTGCAGCCCGTTGGTTGCTATATATTGGTTAAGCTGTATAACTTCGCTTTGCTCATACATACCGGGGTCCACAATCCAGCAACGCTTTTTAGCGTTAATAATGAGGTAAGTGTTTTCCTGGAAGGCATTGAAGGTGAAAGCCTTTAATTGTAACATGCTGGTAATGAAATTTTCTGTAAATTTAGAATGCAAACATAAGCCGATACAGCAAATGGTTGACATTTACACGTAGAAAACGTGACAAACACTGTATAAGACATGAGCAATATACCAAAACTCCTACGTGCCATTACTGTAGTTGCTGCTGCCGTTTGCAGTATGCTGGCTACCACCACGCATGCGCAAACCTACCTCGAGACCTTTGGGCAGAACAGGGTGCAGTACCGCAAGTTCAGTTGGCGCTATTACGATACCAAGCATTTCAGGGTATATCACTACGATGCGGCAGGCCGCAAGTTGGCCCGTTACGTGGCTGAGCAGGCCGAGAACGACATCAGCGTCGTGGAACGTAAACTGGGCGGGCAGTTTCCCAAACGCTTCAACATCATTGTTTACAATTCGTACGACGAATACCGCCAGACCAATGTAGGCCTGAAAAATGACGACCATGAACAGGACAATAATGCCGGTGGTACGGTTGACCTGGTTGGCGATAAATTGGTAGTGTACTATACCGGCGTTCATACCGACCTGAGGCGGCAACTGCGCTCGGGTATGGCCCATGTGGTGATGGAGCGCATGATATTTGGTGAGAACTTCAGGCAGATGGTAAAGAATGCAGTGTTGCTGAACCTGCCTGCATGGACCACCTCTGGATTTATAGCCTACCTGGTGGATGGCTGGGATGCTGATGCTAACAGCCAGTGGAAGAACATTCTTGAGGCAAGGCCTAAAGCTAATTTCCATGACCTGGGCGAACAGTATCCTGAATTAGCCGGTAAGGCCTTCTGGAAATTCGTTTTCGCGAACTACGGAGATAATAATGTAAAGAACCTGCTGTACACCATGCAGCTAAAGACCAGCCTGAACCAGAGTACCAAAATGATATTGGGCATGAAGGTGACCAAGGCTTATGATAGCTGTATCGCTTTCTATAAGTCGGTTTATGCAGATGATGCACTCAGGTCTGAAGAGCCGGACAGCAACAAGATATTAATAAAGATACCTGTGCCTAAGAACAATACCGAGATACGCAATATCAGGGTGTCGCCAAGGGGCAAGGATGTTGCGTATGTATCCTGGCGCGATGGGGAGTATAAGGTGTACATACAGAATACAAAGGACGAGCAAAACAAGTCGTTGCTGCTGGAAGGCGGTGCACTGGATTATAACGAACAACCCGACCCCAATTATCCACTGCTGGCCTGGTCGAACAATGGCTATAAGCTGGCCATCATGTACCGTAAAGGCACACAAACCCGCCTGCGCATATATGATGCCCTGAAGGCTAAAGTGCTGAACTATGTTATCCCGAAGAACAGGTTCGATCGTGTGCTGGGTATGGCATTCATGGAAGAGGACGACAAATTGGTGTTCTCCGCTACGAGGCGCAGCCAGACCGATCTCTTTTCATTCACTATCAGGGGTTCCCGGCTTACCTACATCACCAACGATCCATGGGATGACATAGAGCCCTTCTTTATCAGCGGTGGTTCTCGCAGAGGGATACTCTTCCTCTCAAACAGGCCGAAGCCCAATCTTGATGTGCCCATGGAGGTAAATGAGCTGCCTACAGGCCCCATGAACGTTTATTTCTACGATACCAAGACCAAGCGGCGCGAACTGCTCCAGTGCTCACATATAACGGATGTCACCAAAGGTACTATTACGCAGCCCATCCAATACGGGTCGGATAATTTTGCGTACCTCTATGACAGCAGCGGTATCCGTAACAAATACGTGGTAGTATTTGGCCGCGATGTACATAATATGGATTCTGCCATAGCTATACCGGTAACCAACTACCCGCAGAATCTCATCAGTCACCAATATACTCCTGCCAGCAACCAGGTAGCCGATGTATTGCAGTCGGGCAAAAACTATATTGTATATTATGGCAAGCTGAACATTCCTGATGTGAACGCACCGGTAACACTGCCGCATACTACATTAGGACAGCCTGCCCCCAACCTGCCGGCCAGCAATACCTCGTTCATGGATTCTGCCATGGACTACTACAACGTAAGTGATAACCATTACGAACCGCTGATAAAGAGCGGTAATACATTCCAGAGCGAGTTTGGCGACGAGGCGAACAACAGCAATACAGACCAAACGAACAATAATACGGTAGTACAGAAAGAAGATACTGTTGGGCCTATGATGCCTGATGTCGATGAGGATACCAGTACCGGGCCGGATAGTACTTACCTTAAGATGAGGCCAAAGCCATATATGCTCAGCTTCAAGCCCGATTTCTTCTCTGTTAAGGTGGATAATAGTGTGCTCTTTACGCAATACCAATCATACCAGGCAGGGGGTGGCCAATATACCAATCCCTCGCTGGGTGGTATGATAACTGTTAGCCTTAATGACCTGATGGAAGATCATCGTTTTACCGGCGGCTTCCGGATACCGATCAATTTCTCGGGGCTCACCTACTTCCTGCAGTACCAGAACTTCTCACGCCGTGTCGACTGGGGGCTGCTTTTCCTGCATACGGAAACATTCCAGAATTATAATGTCACCTATACCGATAGCAGCAACAGGCCTATATTGCAAAAACAGCAGTTGGGTAAAGTGGTTACCAATATGGTACAAGGCTCTGCCAGCTATCCCTTTGACCGCAGGAGAAGCGTGCGCATGAACCTTGGCCTGCGGCAGGATGTGCTTAATTTCAAATCTGAGGATACACTCAGCCTTACATATGATATACCTAACAAAAAACAATACTGGGGCCTGAGCAGGGTAGAATATGTATTTGATAACACGATCAGCCCGGAGATAAATATTCGTAAGGGTTTCCGTTACAAATTCTTCGGAGAGTACTTGTACGGCTTTAATAACGGTGTGGGTGGCGGTTATAATGCCGGTGCCGACTTCAGGTATTATACCCCTCTATACAAGCATATTACATTTGGCGCCCGCTTAGGCTACGCACACTCCGGTGGCAAGCAGAAGATATTGTATTACCTGGGCGGAGTGGATAACTGGATCAATCCGCAGTATGCCAACTACGTTCCATCCAGCAGCAGCGATACCTATGCCTTCCAGGCTTTAGCAACCAACCTGCGGGGTTATGAGCAGAATTCTTTCAATGGCAACAACTACGGCGTGGTCAATACAGAGATAAGGGTGCCTATACTGGGCACTTTCCTCAAGCGCCCGGTACAATCTTCGATACTTAAGAATCTGCAGTTAATAGGTTTTGCCGATGCCGGTTCGGCATGGACTGGCTTTGTGCCTAATGCCGAAAATACGGCACGCACTTACGTGTTCCCTACCCCTTATAGTACCAACCCCGGGCAGCTTAATAATGTAACGCTGAGCCTGAGCGTACCGGGTAGCAAACAATTTGGTTTAGGTTATGGTGCAGGTTTGCGTACCACATTGTTAGGTTATTTCATGCGTCTTGACGCTGCATGGAATATTGACGGTCGTAAGAAACCTATATGGTACTTCTCATTAGGCACAGATTTTTAAGTGCCAAAATGGCGGGCATGATATTTGTTTCGTGATATTCGTTTAATGATTGGAATAGAAGAGCCGGGATAGATTGCCGGCCTTTTTATTACTTTTGCCACTAATAGGAACACTAGAAATCAGGGCTTATGAAGATGTCCAAAGAAGTAAGGATAGGCATATTGGTTACGTCGGCGATATTTATATTTTTTGCAGGGTTTTATTTTTTAAAGGGTGCCAATGTGTTTTCCGGTGAAAATAAATATACCTGCCAGTTCGATAATGTGCAGGGCCTGCAGTCTTCTGCTGCGGTGCAGGTAAAGGGCATGTCGGTTGGCCGTGTATCCGATATCAGGCTGATAAACAATAAAGTACGCGTAGAAATATCTGTCAGTAAAAAGGTGAAAGTGATGGAAGGTACGGTTGCAAAGCTGATATCGTCCGACCTGTTGGGTACCAAAGCCATTAGTCTGGCTCTGGGCAATGGAGCAAAAGAAGTGGAGAATGAGGGCGAACTACCTGCAAAAGTAGAGGGAGGGATATTGGATAACCTCTCTGTAGAGCTAACCCCCCTGATAGAAGATGTGCGTCACGCCGTGGGTAAGCTGGATACAGCCCTTATCGGCATCAACGATATCCTGAACGATTCCACCAAGCAAAGGCTGAACAGCACTATAGCATCGCTGGATGTGACCATGAGGAACCTGAAGAATTTCTCAGGTAGCCTGAACAGCAAGAGCGATGAGCTGGCTTCTGTGATCGACAACGCCAACAGCATTACAGGCAACCTCGCTAATAACAACGAGAAAATAAGCCGTATTATAGATAATGCTAAAACCACCACAGATAACCTGGCTAAAGCGCCTGTAGAACAGACTGTAAATGAATTGAAATCTGCAGCAACAGAGTTGAAACAGGTGATGGATAAAATAAATAATAACCAGGGCTCATTGGGCATGGCGGTTAATGATAAACAGTTATATAATAACCTTACAGAGACCCTGAAGTCACTGAATGGCCTGGTGAATGACCTGCAGACACACCCTTCCCGATACATAAACGTTACTATCTTTGGCAAAAAGCGTAAAGACTAAACGCGGTAATTCTAAATAATAATTCAAAGGATTTGAGTATTCCCCGGTCATTTTTTACAATGAAGCTGTATATCGTATGGATATGCATCCTGGGGCAGCTTTTTTCTGTTACAGCAATAGCGCAGCAGAAAAAAGATGATAAGATACTGATAGACGTATTGCATAATAACTCGCTGGTGCATGTGGAGACAGATTCCGGCGATGTATTCAAATTCATAGGTGAGGTGCAGTTTCGCCAGGGTACTGACCTTATGTACTGCGACAGCGCTTATCTCTACAAGTCGAACAACAATATAGAGGCATTTGGTAATGTGCGTATCGTACAGCAGGGTGGCACGGAAGGTGAGAGCGATTATATGCGCTACACCGGTAGTAATAAGATGGCCTACATGAAAGGCAATGTAAAGCTGACTGATGGCAAAAATACCCTATGGACGGAAGACCTTACTTATGATGTAGGCAACAAATATGGCGTGTATAGCCAGGGTGGTACCTTACAGAGCGACTCCACTACCGTATCAAGCGACGAGGGCAATTACAATGGCAAGACGAAGTATGCGCGTTTCATACACAATGTGCTGGTGAACCAGCCCCACACGGAGATTACTTCTGACGATCTTGGTTACTATACAGAGACGGACATAATCGAGTTTTATTCCTGTTCCGTAGTCACGAATGATAAAGCAGTCTTACATACCTGTGATGGTTCTTATGACAGCAAAAATGAAGTAGCCCATTTCAAAGGCCGCTCATCCATCTATAACGAGGGCCAGTACATTGAGGCCGATACCATTAACTACAGTAAGATAACCGGCATGGGTGAAGCTGCAGGTAAAGCCATTATCATAGACTCTGAGCGTCGCAGCACCATGTACTGCGGCCATGCCTGGTACAATGAGAAAAAGAAACAGATGCTGGCCATCATCAAGCCGGTATTGAAGCAGGTACGTGACAATGACAGTCTTTATATCAGGGCCGATACCTTTTATTCTTTCCCTATACCGAAACCGGAAGATAGTATTGTCCAATACAAAACGGTAAAGGTGAAGAAAGGCAGGAAAGAAGTGGAAATGAAAGTAGTGGATTCCACTACCACAGTCCTTGAGCGCGATTCTACCCGCAAGAGTTATTTTATCGGTTTCCACCATGTGCTTATCTTCTCCGATTCACTGCAGGGGCGTTGTGACAGCATTAGCTACTCCCAGCAGGATTCTGTTGTGCGCATGATGTATGATCCTATAGCCTGGTCGCGAAAGAGCCAGGTGAACGGCGACACGATATTACTTTATTCGGACAGCAGCTCACTGAAAAAAATGTATGTACCCAAAAGGGCCTTTGTCGTTTCGCAGTCAGGGCCGGATAAAGCAGAGATGTACGACCAGGTACAGGGCGAGACGATCACCGCAAACTTCGTAAAAGGCGAAATGCATGATATGCTGGCAACGCCTGATGCGCAAAGCATATACTACTCCAAAGACGATGATGGTGCATACCTTGGGGTAGTGGAGGCAAAGAGCGACACTATGAAGGTATTCTTTAAGAATGGCGAGGTGGATAAGATATTGCTGATCAACAAGCCACACCAGGTCTTTACCCCGCTTGAGAAGGCCAATATTCCCGGCCTGCGCCTCGACCGTTTCATGTGGAAGCCTGAATTGAGGCCCAAGAGCAAAGAAGAGCTCTTTGAGTAAGCTCTAAAATTATTTCTTAATATTTCTTTGCTACTCGTTACTTTTGCGGTTTTATAAAAATGCAGGTATATAAATTCGGGGGGGCGTCCATAGCAACGCCGGACAGGGCACGGGCTTTACTGCCCATATTCAGCGAGGCGCAGCAACCTGTTGTTGCCGTGATATCGGCATTGGGTAAGACCACCAATGCGCTGGAAGAGATCGTGATAGCAGCTTGTAACGGTAATAAGGACCATGCAAAAGAGCTGGCCCATAAGCTGGAGCAGCAGCACCTGGACTATGCAAAAGACCTGCTGAATGAAAAACAATATGCTGCTGCGGTTGAGGCTTTGAATGTGTACTTCACAGAATTGCAGTGGGGCATAGATGGTGCTGAGGCTGAGCGCTTCGATTATTCTTACGACCAGGTAGTATGTATCGGTGAGTTGCTCTCTACCCGCATCATGGCTTTTTACCTGCAGCAGGAAGGCCATGCTTATGAGTGGGTGGATGTGCGCGATGTGCTGCGTACCGATGATGTCTATCGCGATGCGAGAGTAGATATCGACTATTCCCAAAAGCGTGCGCAGGAGGTGGTAGGTAAGCTATTGGCTGCTGGTAAGAATGTACTTACCCAGGGCTTTATCGGCGCTACTGCCGATAATGCATCGGTTACCCTTGGCCGCGAAGGTTCAGACTATACTGCGGCGCTGATGGCTGCCATGTTATATGCGGATGCCGTTACCATATGGAAGGATGTAGAGGGCCTGCTGAATGCGGATCCCAGGCTCTTTAAGGATACGGTAAAAATAGAAGCTATCAGCTATCATGAAGTGATAGAAATGGCCTACTATGGCGCGCAGGTGATACATCCCAAGACCATTAAGCCCCTGCAGAATAATGGCATACCCCTATACGTAAAATGCTTCCTTGATCGCAAGCTTACTGGTACCCGGATACAGAACGATGTGCGCGATGCGGCTTATCCGCCTATCATAGTATGGAAACAGGACCAGGTACTGGTGCAGGCTACCACGAAAGATTTTTCTTTTATAACAGAGGATAACCTGAGCGATATCTACGATATTTTTCATGAACTGAACATCAAGATCAACCTCATGCAGAATGCGGCCATCAGCTTTGTGGCCTGCGTGGACAGGAGGGAGGATAAACTGCAGAAACTGATAGAGCAGTTGAGTGTGAACTATAAAGTATTACGTAATGAAGATGTCAGCTTGCTGACCATACGCCATTATACCCCGGAGATTTTCTTCGACCTGACCAAAAATAAAGTTGTGCTGCTGGAGCAGAAAACCCGGCATACAGTACAGGTGGTGGTTATGTAGTTAAAACGTTGATAGATCCTTAAATAAGAATGCCCGGCTGAATGGCCGGGCATTACTGTTAAATGATATTATGCTTTATTTTTTCTTCAGTTTAAAAGCTTTCTTCACCTTGTCCACATAGTCCAGCTTCTCCCAGGTAAAGAGCTCTACCTTCATGGTTTTCGTCTTGCCGTCGGCAGAGCGGAATGACTTGGTAACTGTTTGAGGTTCGCGGCCCATATGCCCGTAAGAAGCACACTCGCTATACATAGGCTGGCGCAGTTTCAGGCGAGTTTCTATATAGTAAGGGCGCATATCGAATACTTCCTCTACTATCTTAGATATCTGGCCGTCGTTCATATCCACTTTGGCAGTACCGTAGGTGTTCACGTATACACCCATTGGTTTTGCTACACCAATTGCATAAGATACCTGTACCAATACCTCGTCGCACACGCCGGCAGCTACCAGGTTCTTGGCTATGTGGCGGGTGGCATATGCCGCCGAACGGTCCACCTTAGAGGGGTCTTTGCCCGAGAAGGCACCGCCGCCGTGAGCACCCTTGCCGCCATAGGTATCTACGATGATCTTGCGGCCAGTAAGACCGGTATCGCCGTGTGGCCCGCCTATAACGAACTTACCGGTCGGGTTAACATGATATTTTATCTTGTTGTTGAAAAGGTGCTTGTATTGAGGATATGCTTTAATGACGCGTGGGATCAGGATGTTCTTTACATCTTTAGTAATTGCTTCCTGCATCTTCTTCTCATTGGCGAAATCGTCGTGCTGTGTCGAGATAACGATCGCGTCGATGCGTACGGGTTTATTGTTGTCGTCATATTCCAGCGTTACCTGGCTTTTGGCATCAGGGCGCAGGTATTTCATTTGTTTGCCCTCACGGCGTATGGCCGATAGCTCGCGGAGCAGCAGGTGGGCCATGTCCAGTGCCAATGGCATGTAGTTGGCAGTTTCATTCGTTGCATAGCCGAACATCATGCCCTGGTCGCCGGCACCTTGTTCTTCTTTCTTTTTGCGTTCAACACCCTGGTTGATATCGGGCGACTGCTCGTGTATAGCAGAAAGCACACCGCAGGAATGAGCTTCGAACATATATTCGCTCTTGGTGTAGCCGATCTTGGCTATCACTTCGCGTGCTATGGTCTGTACGTCTATATAAGTATTACACTTCACTTCGCCGGCAAGCACTACCTGTCCTGTGGTCACTAATGTTTCACAGGCAATTTTCGACTGTGAATCCCAGGCAAGGAAATTATCTACTAATGCGTCTGATATTTGATCGGCTACTTTATCAGGATGTCCTTCTGATACGGACTCTGACGTGAATAAATAAGGCATCTGCTTTTTGTAATTTTGATTGGGCTGCAATTTAACGTAATGATGATAAAAATTCAATTTTCATTTTAATTAGTCCCCAATTTATTGCCCTCATTGTGAATTGCTTAGATTGCATCGTAAAATATCTAATAGAAATGAGTGATCCCATAAATTACCTGGAACTAAACAGGCAGGCATGGAATAACAAGACGGAGGTGCATATCGACTCCGAATTTTATGATATGGAAGGCTTCTTTGCCGGTAATACTTCACTGAAGGAAATTGAGCTCCGCCTGCTGGGCGATGTGAAGGGGAAGAGCGTTCTGCACCTGCAATGCCATTTTGGGCAGGATACCATATCCCTGGCACGTATGGGTGCCTCAGTTACAGGTGTTGACCTTTCCGATAAAGCAGTGGGGAAAGGCCGAGAACTGGCAGCCCGGTTGCAGGCCGATGCGACCTTTATCAACAGCGATATTTATGAATTGCCGCGACAGCTTGACCAGCAATTTGATATGGTATTTAGCAGCTATGGCACGATCGGCTGGTTGCCCGATATAGAAAAATGGGCTCATGTGGTATCTGCTTATCTTAAGCCCGGGGGCAAATTTGTCTTTGTTGAGTTTCATCCAGTGGTTTGGATGCTGGACGAAGGGTTCAAATATATCAAGTATGACTATTTCAATACCGGCCCGATAATAGAGACCGAGAGCGGCACCTATGCTGACAGGGCTGCGGCCTTAAGCCAAACCACCGTATCATGGAACCACGATCTTGCTGAGGTATTGGGCAACCTGTTAAAGTGCGGGTTGGAACTTAGCTCCTTTGAGGAATTCGATTATTCACCTTACAACTGTTTCGCAGGTATGCAGGAGTTTGAACCGGGTAAATACCGCATAGCGCACCTGGATAAAAAGATACCCATGGTCTATGCGCTTACAGCGACAAAAAGTAAAGAATAGCTTTATTCTACCGTAACCGACTTGGCCAGGTTGCGGGGCTGGTCCACATTGCAGCCGCGTAGTATAGCTATGTGATAAGCCAGCAGCTGGAGCGGAACTATCGTTACTAATGGCGATAATATCTCTTCGGTTTCAGGCACTTCTATCACATGGTCGGCCAGTGCACGTATCTGTTTGTCACCTTTGTTCACCACAGCTATTATCTTGCCCTTGCGCGCTTTTACCTCTTGCACGTTCGATACGATCTTTTCGTAGGCGCTCTGGTTAGTGGCAAGGAACACCACGGGCATTTCTTCATCTATGAGGGCAATGGGGCCGTGCTTCATTTCGGCAGCAGGGTAACCCTCAGCATGTATGTAGGAAATTTCTTTCAGCTTCAGGGCGCCTTCCAGCGCAACCGGGAAGTTGTAGCCACGACCCAGGTAAAGGAAGTTCTTGGCATCTTTATAGATAGCGGCCAGTTCTTTTATCTGTGCATCCAGTTTCAGGGCCTCTTCTATTTTGCGCGGTATGCTTTCCAGCTCATAGAGGTAAGTGCGCAGGTGCGATGTGGCCATTGTGCCCTTTTGCATCGCTATTTGCAGGGCTATGAGTGTTAGTATGGATATCTGGGTAGAGAAAGCTTTGGTAGAGGCAACGCCAATTTCAGGGCCGGCGTGGGTATATGAGCCTGCATGTGAGCTGCGGGCGATAGAGGAACCGATGACATTACAGATGCCGTATATAAGGGCCTGTCTTTCCTTGGCCAGCTCTATGGCCGCCAGTGTATCCGCTGTCTCGCCCGATTGCGATATGGCGATCACTACGTCGCCTTCGTTGATGATGGGATTGCGGTAACGGAATTCCGATGCATATTCTACTTCTACGGGCACGCGTGCCAGGTCTTCTATCAGGTATTCGCCTATCAGGCCCGAATGCCAGGAGGTACCACAGGCAGTAATAACGAAGCGATTGGCCTTGTCTATCTTGTTCTCATATTCGCTCAGGCCGCCAAGTTTTATCCAGCCTTGCAGGGCATTCATACGACCGCGGAGCGAGTCTTCAATGGCGCGCGGTTGTTCGTATATTTCTTTGAGCATGAAGTGCTCGAAGCCACCCTTTTCTATTGCCTCCAGCGACATTTCCAGCTTCTGAATAGCAGGCGATTTTTCCACATTGCCCAGTGTGCGTATGGTAAATGTACCATCCCTGTTCACTACTACATACTCCTGGTCGTCCATATACACCACGTTATTGGTGTATTCTATAATAGGCGAAGCATCTGAAGCGATGTAGAACTCCCCCTCGCCAATGCCTATCACCATAGGGCTGCCTTTGCGGGCAGCGATCAGTTGGTTGGGATTGTTACGGTCTATGATCACAATGGCATAAGCGCCTACTACTTCGTTCAGGGCTATGCGTACCGCCTCGTCGAGACTGGTCGATTCTGTTTTTCTTACTTCTTCTATCAGGTTCACCAATACCTCGGTATCAGTATCCGTATGGAAGACGTAGCCGCGTTTTTGCAACTCTTCTTTTATGGCCGCATAGTTCTCAATGATGCCATTATGTATGATGGCCAGGTTGCCGGATTGAGAAAGATGCGGGTGCGCATTTACATCGTTAGGCACACCGTGTGTGGCCCAGCGCGTGTGGCCAATGCCAATGTTAGCAGTCAGTGCATGGCCATTGGTGATCTTCTCCAGTTCACTTACTTTACCCGCCTTCTTATAAACGCTGAGGTCGCCGTTGAGGAGCGCAATGCCTGCACTGTCATAGCCCCTGTATTCAAGTCTCTTAAGCCCTTTTATCAATATCGGGAAGGCGTCTTTACTCCCTATATAGCCTACAATGCCGCACATGATGAAGAAGTTTATTATTGCTTGGAATAAACAACATTGAATCGTATAGGGGCAGTACTTGCATTTTTACCGCCGGCAACCAGCCTGAAGGCGCCGGGGAAATCAGTAGTGCCCGTTATATGTAAATGTAAAGTATCTTTTCCTGCTTTCATAGCCGCCTGTATCTCGCGGGGCATGTTCAGCAGGTAATAGGGCTGTGTACTGTTTGCATCAGGGTCTCTTTTAACACCGTCAATGAAAGCAAGCGGTGCAGTACTTGTTATGGGGTAGCCGTCGGCTATGGTATAAGTAGCGCCCACACTGTCTATGCCCACAGGGTATATACGGTAGGGTGGACTGTACACATCTTCTGAAGCAGTGCTGCTACGGGTAAGCACCAGTTGTGCTTTGTTGACCAGCGAATAAGCAGGTATGTTTTGTATGCCGCTTATTGTTACGTCTATCTCACAGCCGGGCAGGTTCTGCAGTAGTACCGGGTTGTCAGTATTGTTGCCTATGATACCCTCGGCCATGCTGCCGCGGTAAGTACGTGCCACATGATTGAAATGCGCACAATAGGCAGAGCTATAGTTGAAAGAGGCTGTATGTGTAAAAGTATCGTCGGGTACATGATAATAAAATATCACAGCGGCGGTGTTATAGTCTGTAGAGCCGTCAAGATAAAAATAAGGTATTGCTGCACCATTGCTGCGCGGGTCAGCTTCAAGATAGAAACCTTTGAAATAATTGAGGAAATCAGCAGGCGTGGCCAGTGGTGTCTGGCCGATCTGCGATACTATCTGGTCAGTGAACAAAGGTGGGCTTAGTGGGATGCGCAGGTGCGGTGGTTTACCGGATACACTGTCATTATAAGTGCGGCCTACATATACGCTGTCCGACAAGTTGTCTATCGTGACATTTACACTCCCAAGAGGATTACTCTTATCATATGCTTTTGTTGTGAAAGCATAATAACTGCTGTCTTTCGACATGTCTTCCGTAACACGGTAAGCAGTAATTTTTTGCTTTATGTTAAGCAATGTGTCGCCCCAGGTAAAGCCGGAATAGGGTAATATCAGGACAGCGGAATCGATCGTAGCCCCGGTGCCAAAAGTAAAACCGCTGGTAGGCGGTACTACCTGGAAATAGATACCCGCATTGGTCTTGCCGAAATATGGGTCGGTAACAGTGCCCAGCCCGTGTATGATGGGTATGCCAGAAAAACTGTTGCTGGTCACCAGCGAGTCGAAAAAGATGGTCCTGCATTCCACATTCAGGCTCATGGTATCCCCTTGGATGTTATCAACGGCCGGGGCCACATTGGCATTCAATATGGTGTTCTCCTTACATCCCGTTTGTGTGAATAAGGCTATGGCTAATGCCACTGTGTATATTGCTAAACTGCGGGCGATCTGCATTAGGTCGTTTTAAAAAATTTACAGCGAATGTGCGAAAAGAAATACTAAGACTCTGTTAAGCTTTTATACAGGTCCAGCAGCGGGGTTACGTCCTCTTTCCAGCCTTCGTCATATTTCACAACTTTCTTATAGCGGCTTGGCTTTATCTCGTCGGTTATTTTCTTTTCCATATGGTCCGAGCCAAACACTACTACATCGGCGTTTTTACTGCCGCCAAGTGTGAGCGCAAGGTTGGTGCCATCTTTGAAGGCATCAAAGTCTTTTTCTTTGATATCGGCGTTGATAAGCGCTTTTTTGGCAAAGTTGGGATTCAGTTTTTCTTTGAACTGGCTGTTCTGTGCGGTATAGATAACTTTTGAGTAACCGAACACGGGCTCTTTTTTATAAGCTGTTTTCAGGTACAGGGGCAGCAGCGAGGTCATCCAGCCGTGACAATGGATAACATGCGGCGGCCATCCGAATTTCTTCACAGTTTCAAGGGCGCTACGGCAGAAGAAGATCATACGCTCCGCATTGTCATCATAAAAATTGTCCTGGTCATCACGAAAAACTGCCTTACGTTTGAAATAATCGTCATTATCCATGAAATATACCTGCAGCCTGGCGCTGGGCAGTGAGGCCACTTTGATGATAAGAGGGTAGTCGTCCTTGTCTATGATCACGTTGATACCCGACAGGCGTACTACCTCGTGTAAGCGGTGTCGGCGCTCGTTAATGATACCGAAACGCGGCATGATGACGCGCACTTCTATACCCGAATCGAATGTTTTGATTGCCAGTTTGTTAAGTACTTGTGCGAAGTCTGTGAATTCCAGGTAAGGAGATAATTCGTTCGCAACAATTAAAACACGTTTTTTGGTGTCTGCAGACATGCTTGTGTGTTAGATTAAAACAGGAAAAATGTAACAGGGTGACTTAAAATTGTTTGCAAAATTACGAAAATATTAAATTCCAACCCTTACTTTGCGCACAAAGCTTCAAAATTCCCCCATGGTTATCTTTAAAAAGGTAGCAGATATACAACCCTACATAGCTCAGCAAAAGGCCCTGGGGCGCAGTATAGGCTTCGTACCCACTATGGGTGCATTGCATGCCGGGCACCGCTCATTGGTCGAAAAAGCTAAGGCGGAAGGAACGCTGGTAGTAGCCAGCATTTTTGTCAACCCAACCCAGTTCAACGATAAAGAAGATTTTGTTAAGTACCCGGTTACTACCGAGGCGGATGTGGCTATGCTGATAGATGCAGGTTGCGATGTGCTCCTGTTGCCATCGGTAGATGAGATGTATCCCGGTGGTACCGAAAACATGCCGGTTTTCGATTTCGGTTACCTTGAGACGGTGCTCGAAGGTGCTCAGCGCCCCGGTCATTTCAAGGGGGTGGGGCAGGTAGTTGCCCGCCTGCTCGATATTGTTAAGCCTTCACGCCTGTACATGGGCCAGAAGGACTACCAGCAATGCATGGTAGTGAAAAATTTATTACAACAGTTGCCCGGCGGGCAGGATATTGAGATGGTCATATGCCCCATAATGCGTGAAGCTGATGGACTGGCTATGAGTTCCCGCAACCGCAGGCTTACGGAAACGCAGAGGGCCGTGGCAGGTATTATTTATCAGTGTCTTGTCTCTATATTGAGTAAGAACGGCAACAGCGATTTTGCTATAGTGCAGAGGGAATGTGAAGAGTTACTCAGGGATAAAGGTTTTGATCCCGAGTATATATCCCTGGCCGATGCTGCTACGCTTCAACTGCTTGACAATTATAGCTCTGGCAAAGAAATGGTAGCACTGGTCGCAGCAAGATTGGGTAATGTTCGCCTGATCGACAACATGCTCCTTTGAGTTGGCTTTTTTTCTTCCTTTCCCCAAAACGTTATGGATATTATAAACTCTATTCGGGTGGTGCATTTAATTCCATAAAGGAGTAAATTTGTTAGAAAGATATTCGCCATGGGAAGGATAGACAGGGAACTGCACGATTATGTGACCATCCTCAGTGAAGAGCAAAAGAAAACAGTGCTCAATGTAGTGAAGGCTTTAGCTTCCGATACCGGCAACCGGGACGATTGGGAAGATGAAGATTTTGTTGCGGGCATAGATAAGGAATGTGATCGCTATCACAGCATCGCTTCCGGGTCAGCAACCGTACACTACCAACAGGGTATCCGCAACTGACACCCTTTGCAGGTACATGTTCCGATGAATAGCGTCTAAGCTACTCACTCACCCTTATTATGCTTGCTTAATCCACCTTGCTTATCTTCAGCATATTGGTCGGCAAGTGCTCATGTATAGGCATGCTGCCGGTATTTACTACTACGTCCCCGGTTTTAAGCAATCCCTTTTCTTTTAGGAAATTGATCTGGTCGCTGATGATCTGGTCCATACTTTCTTCTCTGTCGTAGTAGAATGCCTGTACTCCCCAGCTGAGGCTTAGCTGGTTAACGAGCGTTTGTGTTTTGGTAAAAACATACAGCGGTGACCGCGGGCGATAGCTAGCCAGCATGAAGCCCGTGTATCCTGATTGGGTCATGCCGATAAGTGCATTGGCGTGCACATCCTTCGCTATTTCGCAGGCATTGTAGCATAAGGCATCACTCAGGAATGATGGCGAGTGTGGTTTAGGGTCCAGGTTTCGGTTGTATACTATCGCTTCTTTTTCCACTTCGTTAATGATGCTCACCATCGTTTTGATGACCAGTTCCGGGTACATGCCGGTTGCCGTTTCTGCACTTAGCATCACGGCATCGGCACCCTCCAGCACGGCATTGGCCACATCAGTTATCTCGGCACGGTTGGGGCGGGTCCGGTCCAGCATGCTCTCCATCATCTGTGTGGCTATGATCACCGGTTTGGCCCTGTGTATGCATTTACGGATGATGTTCTTTTGTATCATCGGTATTTGCTGCAGGGGCAGTTCCACCCCAAGGTCGCCCCTGGCCACCATTACAGCGTCAGATGCAAGGATGATCTCGCGTATCTGTTCCAGTGCTTCAGGCTTTTCTATTTTTGCAATTATTTTTGCATTGCTGTTTTTCTCCGTCAGGATATGTCTTAGCCCGGTCACGTCTTCAGGCTTGCGCACGAACGACAAAGCCAACCAGTCTATATCCTGTGAAATGATGAAGTCCAGGTCATCCAGGTCTTTTTCAGTCAGTGAGGGTAGTGATATCTTGGTATCAGGCAGGTTCACCCCTTTCCTTGATGATAGTACACCCGGGGTAAGTACCTGTACCTTTACCCGGTTGTCGGCAGTTATCTCGGTCACCATCACCTCTATCTTGCCATCATCTATCAATATCTTTTCATCTATGCGTACATCCTTGTAAAAATCAGGATAGGATATATACACATTGTCTTTGGTGCCCACCACTTTCTCGTTGGTGAAGTAGAACTCGTCTCCTATATTCAGGGGCAGTGCATTGTCTTTTATCTCACCTACTCGCAGTTTAGGGCCCTGTAGGTCGGCCAGGATGGCTATGTTGAAAGGAAAGCTATCATTAATGCGGCGGATATGTGCTATTACGTCCTTGTGCTGATCGTGTGTGCCATGTGAAAAGTTCAGGCGGAACACATTCACGCCCTCCTGCACCAGCGCCAGTAATTTTTCATATGTATTGCATGCGGGGCCTACGGTAGCTATTATCTTTGTTTTATGTAACATATGTTTCTTCTTTCGCTGCGCTAAGTTCTGTACTTATTGCCGTATATCAATATCCTTGCTGTTAAGTGTATGCTATTGTTTTTTCTGTAATGAATACTATATTGTTGTTTAAGTGTACATATGGGCGAAAGCTTATCCACATCCGGGGCATTTTTACTTTTTTACTTTTGATTTTTGGCTTACTTTTGCACCCGGTTTTATCATTGACCTTTTAATAATATGTCGGGACAACTTAAAGAAGTTCGTAATCGTATCAAATCCATTACCTTAACGCAGCAGATCACTAAAGCGATGAAAATGGTGAGTGCGGCCAAATTGCGTCGTGCACAGGATGCCATCATACAGATGAGGCCGTATGCGCAGAAGCTGCAGGAAATGCTAAGCAATATCGTTAGCGGATCTTCTTCAGATATAGGCTTGCCTTTGGCCGAAGAACGTAGTGTGGAGCGTGTTTTGCTCATCCCGGTTACCAGTAACCGTGGTCTTTGCGGGGCTTATAATACCAATGTCATTAAAATGACCCGCAGCATCATCAATGAAAAATATGCCGCACAATATGCCAAAGGCAATGTTTCGGTGCTACCTATAGGTAAAAAAGGCTATGAGTACTTTTTGCGTCATGGCTATAAAGTGGTAGACAACTACTGGAACCTTATGGCCGATATTAGTTTCGACAGCGTGCGCGAAGCTGCGGTATATGCACAGCAGGCATTCCTCGATAAGCAGTTCGACCGTGTGGATATTGTTTACAGCAAATTCAAGAATGCAGCTACTCAGGAATTTGTAGTAGAACCTTACCTGCCCATACCTAAAGCAGAAAAGGTAGAAGGCAAGAGCATGGATTTTATCTTCGAACCTTCGAAGGAAGTGTTGCTGCTCGACCTGATGCCAAAGATACTGAACACACAGGTGTATAAGGCTGTATTGGATGCCAATGCATCTGAAGAGGGCGCTCGTATGACGGCTATGGACAAGGCTACAGAGAATGCCAACGAATTGCTCAGGTCATTAAAGATCAGCTACAACCGTGCCCGCCAGGCAGCCATCACTACCGAGCTTACCGAGATTGTAAGCGGCGCTGCGGCATTACAGGGCTAAGAGGCTTATAATATTTATTGATACCGCTGCGGCTATACTGCAGCGGTTTTCTTATTTTTATACGAATAAATTATCGGGACATGCGTATATCATTAATATCGTTATTGTGTGTATTGGGCCTTGTGGGAACTGCAACTGCGCAGCAAATGCAGTCAAAGCGGTTCTCTGCACCGCTTGCGGGAAAGGCTGTGCTAAGGGATCTGAACGACAAGTATAGCGCACAGGTGTATAATATGGAGGCACCGGAGCCGGATGCCGATGTGGAGCAGGAAAAACTGCAGGAAATAAAAAGCTACATCGCTGCACACTATCCGCGTAAGAACAGGCATCTTGCAGCAAAGGCAACAGCCGCACAACCTCCCTATATAGCGCAGGCTTTCGTTGCCGATACTTCATCGGGCGTGCCACCGGATAATTGTATGGCAATGTCTGTAGGCCATAAAGCTGTTTCCGTAATGAATAATACGATAGCAGTGCTTGACGGACTTACCGGTCAAATGACCTCACGTGTTAACCTTTATAATTTTTCAATTGCAACCGGGCTCATAAATACCATAACTAACCATAATAATTACCGTTACGATCCCAAGATCATTTACGATCCTGAAGCAGACAGGTACATATGCATCATGTTGAATGGCATCAATGAATATAACTGGGTCATCATCGGTTTTACACAGACCAACGATCCGGAGGGGGCCTGGAACTTTTATATTTTCAAAGGCGATTATGCGGGAGATAATACATGGTTCGATTATCCGGCTATCGCTATCACACATAACGAGTTGTTCTTCACCGGTAACAAAATTGGCTACAACCAATCCTGGCAGGAAGGTTTTCACAGGTCCCTCATTTACCAGGTCAACAAGCAGCAAGGCTACAACGGCGATACAGCGATAACCTATAGGATATGGGACAGCGTTACCAATAACGGTAATTTCATCCGTAACCTGTACCCCGTAAAAGGTGGGGCCTCGATTCATGGTCCCGAACAATACTTCTTATCGAACAGGAATTTTGATGTCCAGAATGACAGCATATTTCTCATCAAGATACCCGATACTATCGGGTCTCAGGACAGCGCACTTACCGTAACAGCACTGCAATCCGATCTGAGCTATGGCGTTCCGCCCAGCGCACGTCAAAAACCCCCTTCCGATTCTTTAGCTACGAACGATGGCCGCATATTAGGAGCATATATTGAAGGCTCAGAGATCCAGTTCGTTAGTGCTTCGCTCGACCCGGCAAATGGTGCCTCGGCAATATATCATGGTAAGATCAGCAATGTTACCACAAATCCCACGGTACATGCTGAGATGTTTACCATCGATACGCTCGATCTTGGCTACCCTGAGCTGTCTTATGCAGGTGGGGCCAATACATCGATCATTTCCTTCAACTACAGCGGTGCCAATACCTTCGCGGGAATGGGGGCCATATATTATGATGGCAGCCAGTATTCGCCTATGCTTACAGTGAAGAGCGGTGATAGCGTCATAGGTGGCCCGTCAGGTACTAAACGCTGGGGCGATTATACCGGCTCGCAGGTGGATTGGAACCTGGCCGGGGCGGTTTGGGTAGAAGGTATATATGGGCGTAGCAATATGCACTACGGCAATTACATGGCAAGGCTGAACGCTCCAACGCTGACATCAGTACAACAAGGAGAAAAAGAGCAGGCAAATGTAAAATTATACCCTAACCCGGCATGGCAGTTCATCAGTGCTGAGTTTACGACCACTGAAGATCAACCGGTGAAATTTGCAATATATGATATGCAAGGCCGCCTGGTGGACAATATGCTTGACACATGGTGTAAACCCGGCAGGAACCTGGTGCAATTCAATATAGCGCCCCTTGCTCCCGGCACTTATTTTGTAAAAGGCATTGGCTCAACAGGAAAAGTATTGCTGACGAGTACCTTCACAAGGCAATAGGAGGTATGCTTTTATCTGATACTGTGTTACCTTTGCAGCGGCTATGAAGCAATTGTTTTTCAACCTCACGCTGGCTTTCCGTGCTATACGGAACAACCGTTTGCGTTCTTCGCTTACTATAGCCATTATTGGCCTGGGCCTGATGGCCCTTATTGCCATTCTTACTTCGATCGAGGTGCTCAAGGCTGCTGTTTATTCCAATTTCAGCAGCATGGGTTCCAATTCATTCCGCATCACCAATAACATCATTAAGCAAAAAGGCGGCCCGGGCATGCGGCGTAATTTTTCTGATGGCAGGAATATCACTTACGATGAGGCGAGGGCATTCAGGGAGCGATTCAAATTTCCTGCGGTTATCAGCATCTCGGTTGCCGGCTCGCAGATCGCTACAGTCAAATATGCTTCTGAAAAGACCAACCCTAATATCAGGGTGATGGGCATTGATAATGAGTACCTGCAAATAGCCGATACCAAAATGGAAGCCGGCAGGACCTTTTCCAACAACGAATTATACAACGGCAGTTATGTTTGTGTACTAGGTAATAGCATTGCACACAAATTATTTAAGAAATCTGCAGATGCTATCGATAAAACCGTATCGGTAGGCGATGTGAAATACCATGTGATAGGTGTCGCCGAGTCAAAAGGTGGTAGCATGATGATGAACAGCGACAACATTGTCTATATGCCACTTGCTACCGTCCGCTCTGTTTACGGCGGCGACCACTCTTATGTCATCAATGTGATGGTTAAGGATATTTCCTTAAAGAATACCGCATCCGAAGAGACGGAAGGCCTTTTTCGCGTTATCAGGAAACTGCCGCTTGATGCAAAGGATGATTTCGGTATCAGCGCCAATGATAGCCTGGTGAACAATGTGCTGGATTTGATAGGGTACATACGTGCAGCAGCTTTGGTGATAGGGATAGTTACCCTTTTAGGTTCCGTTATCGGCTTGATGAACATCATGCTGGTATCTGTGGCAGAGCGTACCCGCGAGATAGGCGTAAGTAAGGCCCTGGGTGCCCGTTCTTCCACGATAAAGCAACAGTTTCTTAGTGAGTCTGTTATTATCAGCTTGCTGGGGGGTACCATCGGCATCATACTCGGCGTAGCTGCTGGTAATATGGTAGGCATTGCGTTCAAGACAGGGTTCATCATGCCCTGGCTTTGGGTATGTCTCGGATTTACCCTTTGCGCTGTTGTGGGCATCATATCGGGCATATATCCCGCAGTTAAAGCCTCAAAACTTGACCCCATTGTTGCATTACGTTATGAATAAGCAGGTATTCTTATTGTCCGGTTCAAACCTCAAACGATATTCGTGCGCGGATTAGTCTATAAGTCGACAGGTAGCTGGTACTCGGTCCGCGATGAGCAGGGGCGTTATTGGAATGCTCGTGTAAAGGGAAAACTGAAGATAGATGAGGATATCTCATCTACTAACCCTATTGCCGTAGGCGATGTTGTTGTATTCGATGTAGAAGATGATGCTGCGAATACGGCTGTTGTAACTGCCGTGACCGACCGGCATAATTACATAGTGCGTGTTTCACCCCACAACAGGAACCAGAAGCACATAGTAGCGGCTAATCTCGACCTTGCCCTCGTTATGGCAACCATAGCAGAGCCGCGTACCTCCAATGGTTTTATCGATCGTTTTATGGTGACGGCGGAAGCATATCATATACCGGCTATTCTGGTCATTAACAAAATAGATTTGCTGAAGCCTAAGCATATGGAACAGCTGGCGCACTGGCAGGATATGTACCGGCATGCAGGCTATGAAGTGTACCCGGTTATAGCACTGGATCACGATAGTGTGAGGGCGCTGGAGCAAAGGCTTGCCGGTAAAACAACTTTGTTCAGCGGGCATTCGGGCGTTGGCAAAAGCACCCTGATCAATCAGCTGATACCTGATCTTGCATTGCGGACGCAGGAAGTATCGGGCTGGAGTGGTAAGGGCCAGCACACTACAACCTTTGCAGAGATGTTCGACATTCCCGTAGGAGGGCGTATCATAGATACACCGGGCGTAAAGGAGTTTGGACTTATCGATATGGAGCGGGAAGAGCTATCTCATTATTTCCCGGAGATGAGGAATGTATTGAACCACTGCAGGTTTAATAATTGCCTGCATGCCGATGAACCGGGCTGTGCAGTAAAAGAAGCAGTGCTGAATGGTACGATCGCTGAAGACCGCTATATCAGCTACAGGACCATATTGGACAGCATTGAAAAAAAATGGTAGTAAACGTATTTTATGATCATATACAACGTTACGATAAAGGTAGATGCAGATGCTGCAAAAGATTGGGTAAAGTGGATGAAGGAAGAACACATTCCCGAATTGATGCACACCGGGCTCTTTGTTGACGCTCGCCTTTGTCGCCTGCTGGAGCAGGATGAAACGGAAGGTATCACCTATGTTGCACAATATTTTTGCGACACGATGGAGCACTACAATACCTACATTTCGGAGTATGCACAGCAGATGCGCGACAAGGGTTTGGCGCGTTTTGGCAGCAAATTCTCTGCTTTCAGGACGGTGATGCAAGAAGAATTTTGATCCTGTGGGTAAAATGACCGGGGTGATTTTAGGGTGAACTTCGCTGTACGCAAAATTCCTGCCAATGTACTGAAACGCTTGCCTGTAAAGGTTTTTGTCTTGGAGCTGTCGTAATTATCTATGTGGCGATAATTCGAAAAAACCTGAAAAGTGGCTACTGGCAAGGCTTTGCAGGCAAAAAATATTCCACATGTATTTGGAACTGCAATAAAGGTCAGTATATTTGTTCTATTCGCTAAAAAATTTTTCTTCACAAAAACACACAAAGAGCTATGAACAAAGCTGAACTTATTGACAAAATAGCTAAGGATTCAGGCATCACCAAGACACAAGCAAACGATGCCCTGGATTCATTTACAAACGCAGTTGTTGCATCGCTGAAAAAAGGTGATCGCGTTACGCTTGTGGGCTTCGGTACTTTCTCTGTATCTGAGCGTTCTGCACGTAATGGCCGCAATCCCCAGACAGGTGAAGTGATAAAGATCAAAGCACGTAAAGTGCCGAAATTCAAGGCAGGCAAAGAATTTTCAGGTAAAATAAGCGGCGGCAAAAAATAATTTGCCCCTTATGTTTTATCGGCAGGGCGGGAAACACCAATGTTTCCCGCTTTTTTTTATTTTTGCATCCTAAAACAATTTAATTATGGGCAGAGGCGACAAACGTACAAAGCGCGGAAAAATATCATTAGGCAGTTTCGGGAAAGCACGCCCGGCACGACGCACTAAGAAAGCCGCAAAGCAAACTGAAAAGAAAGCATAGTACTTTTTATTAGCGGGGCCGTTCATCAAAGAACGGCTTTCGTTTTACCCCTATGGTACACGACGGCCTTATTATTTTATATTAACTACATTAGAGGCACAAGCACACCATGGCAACATTTCATAACAAAGACATCAGCAACAGCAATTTCCTGGTAACGGGAGGTGCAGGCTTTATTGGTTCACATATCGTTGAGTACTTGCTCAGCAATGGTGCGGGTAGCGTTACCGTGCTCGATAACCTGGCCACGGGCTTCAAGAAGAACCTTGATCTTTTTGCAAAATATCCCCAGCTGAAATTTATTGAGGGCGATATCCGCGACGCGGAGATATGCAGGCGCGCCTGTGAGGGGATCGATTATGTGACGCACCAGGCTGCGCTCGGTTCTGTCCCTCGTTCGGTGAAGGACCCGATAACCAGCAACGATGTTAATGCGGGTGGCTTTGTGAACATGATAACCGCTGCTAAAGATGCAGGAGTAAAGACCTTCGTTTACGCTTCTTCCTCATCGGTATATGGTGATGAACCTAACCTGCCTAAGTTTGAGGATAGGGTAGGCAATCCTTTATCGCCATATGCAGTAACAAAAAAGACCAATGAGCTGTATGCTGACGTGTTTGCACGCCTGTATGGTATGAAGGTAATAGGCCTGCGTTACTTTAATGTATTTGGTCCGCGGCAGGACCCGGATGGGCCTTATGCTGCGGTCATCCCCTTGTTTGTTAGCGGCATATTGAAGCAAACACCGGTGTATATCAATGGTGATGGTGAACAAACACGCGATTTTACCTTCGTAGAGAATGCAGTACAGGCAAATGTAAAAGGCATGCTTGCCGACAATGCGGATGCTTTCGGTAAAGTGTATAATGTGGCTGTAGGCGAGAACTTCTCTGTCAATTATCTCTATAATGCCATTCGCGAAATGCTGGGTATAGAGCATGCACCTGTTCATCGCGAACCGCGTGAGGGCGATATTCGCAACTCGCTGGCCGACATCTCCAGGGCGAAAGAATTATTGGGCTATCAGCCCACGCAGCGTTTCCTTGATGGCCTCAAAATAACAGTGGACTTTTTCCGGGACTTGTATTCCTAAACGTTTTCTTCGTGGTAACTGGGCAATGGCGCCCATATCTTGTGCTTGCTGATATTGCTTTCCAGCAGCGAGTAGTAATAGGCACTCATATCGCTTACCAGGCGTTGGTAAGAGAATTTATCTTCTACGAACTTCCTGCCCTGTGCACCGAAGTAGCTCCTCAGGTCAGGGCTTTCTATTAGCCGCAGCATGGCGTCTGTGAAGTAATCCGCATGACCTGCTTCTATGGTAAAACCACATTGGTTATCCACCACCACATCCGATACGCCACCTACATTGGTCGAAACTACCGGCTTTGCTGCCGCTTGTGCTTCTATCAGCGATACGGGGGTGCCCTCGTTATGCGATGTCAGCGCTACTATGTCAAGGCCGGCAAGTACAAGGTCCATATCGGTCTGCCACGAGGTGCAGATGGCGGCAGCGGGCCTTTGGTCTTCAGGATAGTAGGCATAATCGACACCCGCATTCCGGAATTCCGTTTCCATCTGCGTACGCATATCGCCGTCGCCAATTACCAGGAAACGTAGTTTCTTTTGCGTTTGTGCCTGCAGCTTTGCAGCTACTTCTACAAAGAAGCTATGGTTCTTCACAGGCACTATGCGGCCAATGATGCCAATAGCTATTTCGTCGGGTTGTATGCCGTATTTATCGCGAAAGATATCGCGCTTGCGTTCCTGCCATATCATGAACTTGTCGAGGTCAAGTCCCAGTGGGATGGTCTGTATCTTATCTGCCGGACATATTTTGTATTTATAGGCCAGCTCTTCTTTTTGTGTTTTGCTGATGGCTATGATGCCGCTTGAGCGCTTGGCCAGGTAGCGTTCTATCTGTATGAAAGCCCCCGTGGCCACCTTATTGAAATAGCTATGGAATACATGCCCGTGAAAGGTATGCACGATCACAGGCACTTTGCAGGCATCGGCTGCCAGTCGTCCTATCAGCCCCGACTTTGCCGCATGTGTATGCACGATATCGGGCTTGAATTTTTGTATCAGGGCTTTTACTTTTTGGTAGGCTATGCTGTCATTTATAGGTTGTATGGAGCGCTTCATCTCGGGTATCACCGTGGCATCGATGCCCAGGTAATCCGTAATATGGTCTGCGTCCTGCTCATGGTCGTCTTTACCGCCTATCACCAGCATGGTCTCGAACTCCGGGGCCATATAGCGCGTCAGGTAGGTCGCATTGAGTGCAGGCCCACCTATTATCAAACGGTTCAATATGCGCAGTACGCGTGGCATTCTGGTAATTAAGGGATTAGTAAAATTAACACTATTTTGACACTTATCTATCCCTTGTTTTTCGGTTGCGATATTAGGAAGAATAGGGCGTTTCCCGCGTTATTCAGTGGTTAAATGACATGTAGGCTCATTAACTTATGTATGTTGTTTGCCATCTCTGCACGCTTTGCTTTGGTCTGCAGCATAATAGCCGTCTTGAAAGAAAGGCCCTTTTATATACGGTCTAAATTACCTTTGTGCCCATGAAGAACAAGGTCAGCCAGGTGAAGGCTGCGTTTACCATATCCAAATATAGCTTGCTGGCCACATTGAAAAGCCCTACCTCTGTGGTCTTTTCCCTCTTGTTCCCCATTATTTTTATCGTGGTCTTTGGGGCCATGGTGGGCGATAAGTTACCAACCATGAAGGTGGTCATAGCCCCGGGTAGTGATACCACCGGACCGGTATATAAGGCCATCGGCCAGGTTCCGCTCATTACATTGCAGCAGCCCGCCGGCGCGGCAGAAATGAAGCAAGACCTTAAGACCGGCCGCATCAGCGCCATCATGAGTATAGAGGCGCTCAATGCAAATACCGCTATGCCCCATTACCTTGTGCATCTTAAAACATCCGCCGCATCCGCTGCCAATGCCAGGCTCCTCAGGACCCTGGTGAACGAGGCCCTCGATCAACTTAATGGCAAAGCTTTCCCCGACAATCCCGCCATAGCCACATTATCTGCCGAAGAACTGCCCGGCCGCGCTTATCATTCCATTGATTTTATCCTGCCGGGGCAGCTGGGGTTTTCGTTATTGATGGCCGGCGTATATGGCTCTTCCTACCTCTTGTTCAGCCTGCGGCAAAACCTCGTATTGCGCAGGCTGCGCGTGGCCCCGCTGCGCAGGCGCAGCATCATAGCAGGCGAGATGCTCAGCCGCCTGTTCTTCCACATCATTAGCTTTATCATCATGGTGCTGCTGGGTTATTATGCCTTTCAGTTCACCCTCGTCAATGGTTTCGACACATTTATAGAGATGCTGCTGTTCTCGTTGCTCGGCCTGTTCATATTTATGGGTATTGGCTTTATCATCAGCGGCCTGGTGCAGAATGAGAATTCCATCTCGCCCATCGCCAATACCGTGGTGCTGCCGCAGATATTGCTCTGCGGCCTTTTCTTCCCGGTAGAGAATTACCCGCTCTGGCTGCAGCACTTCTGCAACCTGCTGCCCCTTACCTTCTTTGTCGATGGCCTGCGCAAGATCGCCTTCGACGGCAGGCACATCTGGGAACTGGGCAGGGAACTGTCAGGCCTTGTCATTTGGACCCTGCTCATATTACCCTTGTCCATCAGGTCGTTCAGGTGGGAGTAATATACCTCTTGTAGGAAGGCTTCATAATATCAGGCGGTTGCTACTTGCTCCATTTAGTGAATGCATAATGCTGTGTACTTGATTGTTTTTTCTATTTTACAAGACTAATGCAGACTGTTTTGGCCTATGCAAACGAGAAGTAATTTAAAACTTGCCGCATACCTGTCTTTCGGTTTATTTGTCCTGATGCTTCTTGCATCCGTCTATTACTACAAGGAGCGGATGTTCTTTGCCGATGCGGCGCATATAGTTTTCTCGGCCATCAACGAGCAGGCATTGCAGATTCAGCAGTACCGTTTCGGGGCCTTTATTACGCAATTGGTGCCGGTATTGGGTGCAAAGCTGGGTCTGCCGCTTAAGGTCATCCTCATAGCTTATTCGGCAAGTTTCCACCTGTTTTATCTTTTGGTTGCGGCGCTGTTGCTGTTTGTTTTCAGGGCATACCGGCTATTGGTGCTGTATGCTTTTTACTGGGCTTTGGTAACCACACACACCTTTTTCTGGCCCAATAACGAGGTACACCAGGGCATAGCCTACATGTTCCTATTGTTCCCTTTGCTTTCGTTCTCCGGACAAAAAAAATATCCGTTATGGCTGTCTGCAGCGATATTAGTGCTCTTAGGCACAACGGCAGTATTTTGTCATCCGCTGGTGATACCGCCCTTTATTTTTTTGTGGGTGTATCTTATTTATGAAAAGGAGGAATGGTATTTCAACCGCGATCAAACGATCATCCTCAGTATTGTTGCTGCGGTCATTATCCTTGCCAAGCTATATGTGAGCAACAATTACGCAGGCTATGATAGCGGCCTCCTCACCGGCGTTAACCAAATGGACGCGGATAACCTGTTGTCTGTTTTCTCATCGCCGCTTGCCAAAGCTATCTACTGGCATGTGCCCGTCAATTATTGGATACTCCCCCTTATCTCGCTGGCCGGTATAGTAACGCTGCTTTTTAAGCGACACTATTTGCTTGCCGGCTGGACATTAGCCTGTGCCCTCGTCTATTTTGTGCTGCTTTGCCTCACCTTCCACGGTTATAACGAGTTCATTACCGAGAGCGAGCTGATGCCGGGTATCATCATTTGTACAGCCCCTTTTGTCTTTGTCACCTTGAGGCTGTTGCGCCCGGAACTTGCGGCTTTGCTGGTCTTGCTCATATTCGTTTTGCGCTGCGCGAAGTTCGAAGGGGCCAGAGCTCATTTCAGGTCTCGTCTCGACCATCTTTCCGATCTCCTCGACAAAATGAACAGGCAAGGTATCTCAAAGCTGGTGCTTGTAAAGCCGGATAGCCGCCCCGACGACTGGCGGTGGCTGGTGGAATGGGGTTTCCCGGCGGAGACAGCATTATTCTCCGCCTATACATCGGGTGGCCGGGTGAGGCAGATAGTAGTGCTCAAACAAAGTGAATTGCAACACCGTTTACCTAAAAACAGTACGGACATCATGACCTGCTACGAAACCTGGCCGCTTGCTAAGGTCAACCGGAGGTACCTCAGCTTCGATACTACAGGCCCATACGTTGTGATGGCCTATGATGAGTTTATCCGGCCGCCGGGCCAGGCTGCGCACAGCCGTTGATGTGGCCCGGGTGCGCACCTTCTTTACCTATTCATATCCTTGTGGGTATCATATAGCAATATTGCCATATTTTATTTAGTTTTATCTTCATCAATCATCAATTAAAACCAAAAGATATGAAAACCCTTTTCTCAGGCGTGGTAATTACAGCCCTCCTTATTTGCAATACCATAACCGTTGGCAAGGCCCAGGATAAAAAATGGGAAGATGAGAATAAGCGCGACCTTGCAACTTTAAGCAAGGTATATGCGAAATATGCCCTTGATGCTAAGGCGAACATTGCGATATATCCTGACCTGATAGGTATATGGAAAATGAAAGAAGACGAGGATTCGCACAACTATTTCGTTATTGAGCATAATGAGAACAACCACTATATCTTCACCTATATGAACCATGAAGGGGCTAACAGGACCTTTGAAAATGATGGGGCGTTTTTTTCTAAGATCGGCAACACGGAATTTATAAATGTACACTATAGCAATTGGTGGAATGATGAACGTGGCTACTTTTTTTTAAAAGTAATAGAAAGGAGCCCAAACGGATTTGAGATGACTGTGGCGCTCGTGGCTGATACTACCCTCAAAGATCTGCCCGACGAGGCTGCTGTGCGTGCAAGAATAAAAAAACACCTCAACGACCCCCATTACTTCAAAAGGCCTGTTCATTTCCGTAAAATACTTCCGTTGATGTATTATTGTAAATGATGGGGTTTCTTGGCTTCTTATATGTCATACCCTACAGGTGCTCGGTGGTTTAAGTGCCTGGTCTTATATATAGTTAGCGGGATTAAGTTATTTGTATCGTAATAGCTATGTTGAAAAAATGCCCCATTTGCGTGGGGCATTTTTTGTATTGATGGGTATTATATCATGTGTTCTCTAAAGCGTAAGCGCCAGGCCGATTTTCAGTATGGCCACATCGTATCCCAACTCGGAAAACACCCCGAAATTTTTGCTAAAATTATAACGGGCTCCCACAAATATTCCAAAAAGGGGATAAAGGTCGCTTTCGTCATCGGAGGAATAATTGTCTGTGTATCTGGATATTCGCATACCAGCGGTCACTCCGCCATAGGGATCAAATTTATTGTTCTTGTTTTTTAATAGGGTAAGATGATAACTGCCTCTCAGCCCAATTACTAAATTGGTCAAACGGTCTTTGTCACCGTTACCGTATTTGTAAGTTGCTGTCTTGTACGACAGGATACCTCCTATCCCAATGGTCCCCGGCCCGGCATTACTAATTATGCCCTGGTCGTAGATCGCTTCTGCGGAAGGTGATCTCGATATGCCATTAGGCACATATCCGTAATAGTCATAGAAATTATAAGCGGAGCCGAGGCCGAGTGCTATCCCTATTGTTTTTGTCCCCTTTTCAAATGCGCCCTTATTTGCAGCTTCTTTAATGCCTGCCTGGCAGTTGCTATATGGTAATGCAAGTATCGCAACTATAAGAAATAAAGCATGTGATGTTTTCGACATGGTGTACTAATTTATTTTTTGATGAACTTGCTTGTCTTTAAAACGCCGCCCGATGAAATATTAAACAAGTAAAGACCGGCAGATAGTGAACTGATATCGAGTTGCAAGCTCTTTGTGCCGGCACTTGCCTCTTCACTGACCAATACATGGCCTGTAACATCGCAAATAGTTACTTTGGTATCGGTCTGAAGGGCCTTCGCAACGTTGAATGTAATGCTTTCCGAAGCTGGGTTGGGATACAATACTACCTCCTTATCCAGCGGGGTATTCTTTATTCCCACTGCAGGATCGGTATTAAATAACCAAACAGCTCCCTTGTAGTTGTCATCGGCATATCCGCCCGTCATAATTGTTTGTGCATCGCCCGATATGGCTACCGATGCGCCCTGTTGTGCATTTCCTGCCGAACCTGTACCGACAATTTTATTGCCCTCCGGTGTCCAGGTATTTCCCTGGCGCTGAAACACCCATAGTTGTCCTTCGCTGGTGTTTGGGGTACTGAAGAAGTTATAGCCCCCGCCAACAACTACTTTTTGGCCATCGGCTGAAATAGCTACAGATCCACCCTGTTGCGCATTCCCTACAGGGAAAGTACCAATAAGGCTGGATCCTTCCTGGGTCCAGTTACCCGAATTATCACGTACCATTACGGCTGCGAAGCCATAATGGTTATTATCTCCCGGGGCTCCGAGGACAACGCGACTGCCATCGGCAGATACGGCAACCGATGCGCCTGCATAGGATAAGAATGGGCCTGTAAGTTTTGATCCTTCCTGTACCCACGAAGAGTTAACCCAGCTAAATATCCAGGCCGCTCCATGTCCTGCATTGTCCCCCGGGGCTCCTATTATTATTCTGTTTGCATTGTCGGAGATGTCTACAGAATAGCCTTGCCATGCCGGGTAACTTGCATTGCTTTGCGCACCGGCCCCTACGAGTTTGGTGCCCATCTGCTGCCAGGTTGTGCCGGTACGGTTGTAAACCCATACAGCCCCAAGGTTATTGTTATCTCCGTATCCGCCCGATATAGCCATGTTACCATCGCCGGAAATAGAGACCGAGAATCCCTGGGATGCTGTACCACTAGGCCCTGATCCTACCAGTTTGCCACCTTGTTGCGTCCAGGTGTTGCCTGAACGAACGAATATCCACGCAGCGCCAACATCATTGTTGTCTCCGGGGCCACCAATTATGGCGGTATTACCGTCGGCTGAAATGGCGACCGATTGACCAAAGTAAGCTGCACCGGCGGCATCATTTGCGGTTAGTAAGCCACCCTGGTACCAGCTTAAGCCAACACGATAATAAAAATATACTCCGCCTGTGTTTCCTGCCATCGAGGGAACGCCTACCATGGCCGAATAGCCGTCAGATGACAATGTTGTGGCAAAGCCGTAACCTGAATTAGAGGCCAAAGATGGTTCGGTAAGTTTATTCCCCATCTGGTAGTACTGGGCATTTACTTGACTGAATGCCGCTACAAATGCAATAATAATTGTGATAAGCTGTTTCATACGCATTAATGTTGTCTGCTAAAAAATGATTTGATAATGCAAATTTTGATAGCGGCAATCAATGCGCAAAGCGTGAATCGGGTTTCAGCGTTTTTATTCCGTAAGTGATGCTTTTAAGGGGTTAAGTGATTATTTCCCCATTAAGGTGAAGAGTTTTTCACGTCCCGATTTTGACACAATGAAGTTCTTTTTAATAATATTCATTTCAGCCATGTTGTCAACACGGTCAAAGCGGCTGATGTGTTTAAAGTTTGCAAGGTGTTGCCTGTGTATCCGGCAAAATTTATATTTGGAAAGGGTTTCTTCCCATTTCCCTATGCCATATGCTGAAGATATTTCGCATAGTATTCCATCCCTGAAATAGAATATCTTAGTGTGCTCTTTAGGTGATGATTGTGCTTCGCAGTAAATAATGTCTCTTACTTTCACTGCTATGTCGTAGTTTTTGTCATAAAGCCATATCAACTGGTCGTCAAGGTTTTCGGTTACCAGGTTGTTCAGTAAGGCTTTAAGTTGTCTCTGTCCTACATGCCCTTCTTTTTTTACCCAAAACTTGCTCAATGCTTCCGATAATTCTTCCTCTATATAAGGCTTCGCTACATAGTCCAGCCCACACCTTCTTATTTCTTGTATGTTGTCATCTATATGTGCCGTAGTGAATATAACATCGAATGCAGGCTCCTTTATTTTATTCAGTAAGGCAAATCCTGCTTTTCGATCATTGCCTAATTGTATGTCCATAAAAACTATCTCGGGTATTTCCCTGTCGATGAGTTCTATCCCTTCTTCAACGCTTCTGGCTATGCCGCATACTTTTATACTTGCATCAAGGTTGCTCAGTAGTTTGGTAAGCCTGTTACTATGTCTCGATTCATCTTCTACTATTATACACTTGATCATTTGTTTTTGGTTTTATGCGGTGATATAAGGTGCTGTAAATCTAACACAAACACCTGTTTTGTTCCCTTGGTTATCCGTAAGGGTACTTACGTCAAAGGTTTGCATCCCGCTGTCTTCATTCCAAATTCGCATCATTTTTTCGGCTAAACCAGTACCAAAAGATGGCCGGTTTCTTTCGTTGTCCCGGGGTTGCTGGTCTATGCCGCTTCCATTGTCGCAGATCGCAAACTCAAGCCTGTTTTCCGTTTTGCTTATTGTTACTTCTATTTTTCCTTCATTACGCTGTAGAAAAGCATGTTTTAATGCATTCTCCACTGCCACTTGCAATATCATAGGAGGCACTATCGCTTCTTCAATATCGATATTGCTATCTGCGGTTACGGAATAGCTGATCTTCTTCTCGGGATAGAGTAGCACTGCCAGGCTAAAATAGTCGTCTGTAAAATTAAGTTCTTCCCTTAGCGTTACTTTCCGTTCGAATGAATTTTTGAGCACGCTGTTTACCAGCCTCGAAAATCTTAATAAGTAAGCCGATGCTTCTTTTTTATCGTTGTTTTCTACAAAGTCATTGATAGCCGTTAGTGTGCCGCTGACAAAGTGCGAGTCGAGCTGTGCTTTTACAGCTTCCTGTCTTGTATGCAATATTTCCAGTTGAAATTTGTCTTTCTCTACCTTACGGCTAAAAAAGAATCCCACAATTACTGTCAGTAGTATGCCGCCGCTTACTGCTGCCCAAAAACGTAATTTAGATCTTGCTGCGATCTTTGCGGATGATAATTCATGCTCGTGCGCTATTCTTATTGAATCTTGCTTCTTGCTTTGCTCGTATTGCATCTGCATCCGTAAGATCTTCTTTTTATTGGCATCATTTAGCATGCTGTCTTTATTTGCAATGAATAGCTTATAATGCTGAAAAGCATCCTTGTACCTGCCCTGCGCACTATCGATCTGCGCATATACATCGTAGCATTTTTTCAAAAGTTCAGGGGCGCCAAGCATCGTGGAGAGGTCCAGCCCGGTTTTTATACATTGAGTAGCGGGGGCTATCCCGCCCGTTTGCAGGTAGATGGTAGCCAGGCCAATATTAGCTTCGGCCAGGTCATACTTGTCGCCTATTTCGCCCGATATTTTCATGGCGCGAAGCAGGAACTCTTTAGCCTCTGTATATTTTTTTTGCCGGGTAAAAATGATGCCGAGGTCAACGTTTATGATCGCCAGTCCTTCTTTTTCATTTAATTCTTCTTTTATCACGAGGCTTTTCCGGAAATTTTCCAGGGCTTCGGGGTACTGTTCGCGATCCACATATACAGTTGCCATATTGAGGTAAGCAGTGCTGATGCCTCCCTTGTCGCCGATAGCCTGGCATATTTTCAGGTCTTCCAGGTAGTATTTGATCGCTTCTTCCTGGTCTCCCAGCGCATAGTAAATGTTGCCGATGTTAAGATAGGCTTTCGCCATCCCTTTTTTATTGCCGATATCCCGGGCCGTTTGCAGGGCATTTAAGAAGTATTGCAATGCCTGAGGGAAATCGCCCTGGTTGAAATAAATGATCGCAATGTTATTATACGATGCGCCGATGCCGCTTTTGTCTTTTATCTCTTTTCGTACCGCTAAGCTCTTCGTATGGCATTCGATCGCTTTTTTATATTCTCCCATCCCGTCATACAAATTGCCCATATTATTCCATACATCACCCATCCCTTTTTTATCTCCCGTACTTTTGCGTATCTGCAGGCACGATTGAAGGTAGCCGAGCGCATCGGCATATTTGCCTTGGGCCCTGCATAGCATAGCGAGGTTTTGATAAGAGTCAGCTATGCCGTTTTGGTCCTTTGTAAGCTGCCTTATTTTCAGGCTTTTTAGCTGATATTCTGTAGCCCTGGTATAGTCTCCCTGCACTTTGAAGACATTGCCCATATTGTTGTAAATGGTAGAAAGCAATAGGCTGTCATTGGCATGTGTGGCAATATCCAATGCTGAGAGATAGTTTTGTGCAGAACTGTCAAAATTTCCTTTGTCATAAAATATGATGCCGATATTTATCAACGACCTTGCCTTTTTTGCCAGCAGATCAGTATGCATATCATTTTCCCGGGCTAAAAGCTCGTTGTATTCCAGCGTTGCCTGCCTGCTATTGGAAAGCGCATCATCATAACTTCCTTTGCTCTCATATGCCGCTCCCATGGCCAGGTGAGCATCAGCAACTCCTTTTTGAAAATTTATTGAACGGGCAATATCGATAGCTTTTTGGGCTTCAGCTATGGCCGAATCGGGTGCGTTGCGCCGCTGCTCCATAGCGATGGCATTGAGCAGGTCAACTTTTGCTTTGCCTTTTGCAGTTGCGGTTACCTTTCGTAAAGAGTCTACCGGGTTGTTCTGCTGTGCCGGAGCATGCATGGCAAGAAGGCAAGCGAATACCGTGAACGTGTATCTCAGTAGTGTTCGGGTGGTCATTAAATATGAGATTCTTGTACGCTGTTAAATTATTAAGAAACCCGGGTTTGACAAATTTCGGGAGCAAAATATGCCCGAATGCCCGAAAAATAAAAATCGGGCATTTTTTCAGGGATGGTTTACCGGAAAGCCTTTACAGGACTATCATATGCTAAATAAATACCCATGCCCGAAATGTGTCCGAACCGGGCAATTAGGTGGGGCAAATGCCCGGTTCGATGCCCGACAATTTTTAGTATCCATTTCATTACATCTCGATAGGAATCGGAATCTCGTTTCACAATATCCCGATAGAGACCGGGATTTCGCTTCACTACATCCCGATAGAGACCGGGATTCCGTTACACTACATCCCGATAGAGATCGGGATTTCGCTTCACTTATTTCAAAGAACTTATTGCCTGAAAACCTGATAAGGGCACCCACGCATTGGCAAATAGTTTCGTTGTAAAAAGCGGCTTTTTACACAAAGCTTATTGCTGCTACAAAGGTCGCTTAATGATGTGGATGGCGGTGATTTTGTGGATAAAATGATATAAAATTGAAATTGTCAATTTGATGAAAGGATATGCCCATCGCGTGAGGCACAAGTACCCGACCCGCGAGGCTATACTGCATACTTGCCGGCAAAGAGAATACTGTTTTGTTATGCAGGGTTGCGTTCTGGTGCCTGTTTTGAACGTAGCCAACCATAGGCTATATGTAGCTTGTCTTTTATTAAAATGAGATAATTTTGAGGGCGATTTGTTTAAAATTTCACCAAACGCATAAATGAAACCCTGTATAACCTTCCTTTCATGTTTGCTTACCTGTTCTTTTACCCTCGCGAGGACGCATGTGGCCGATAGTATGAAGGAACAAAGAGTATTACCAAACTACCTGAAAGTATCGCATGGTGCATTTTATGTTCCTAAATGGGTTTCGTTTTACAAACCCACATCAAGCAGTCAAGGATCATTTTACGATTTGTTCCTTGATATAGACAAGGTTCGCCAAATACAATTTCAAACAATAGCTGCAAGTTACGAGAGAAGAGCGTACAAAAACTGGTACTTGGGGGCTTCTTATCAACAATGGAAGTACCTTTTCAGCTATCGCAGTTCAGATGATGTGACCATATCGTCACATGAGCAACGCTATTTACCCGTAGGTGAGGTTGCTCAGCGTTTTAAGTTTAAAATGGCAGATATCTATGCTTTCTATAAATGGAAGATAGGACACAAACAGCACTTTATCAACATAGGCACAGGTGCCACTTATGCCTGGGGAAATGAATACTATATTACATCATACTACATCAACCCCGATCCTCCATATGATGGGGTAATATACACAGGTGAAAGGACAGTGCATTATTGGGGCATTACTCCTTACATAGGGTATGATTTCACGTTTCTGCGCAACCGTATAAATATAGGGCCCGATATACGTGCCCGGTATTACATCAATCGTCCGCCAGCAGAGTATTATTTTAATTTTCATCTTGGGGTGGGTTTTTAGAATGGTAAGCGGAAATATAACAATATCCGGTAGCGGATTGGCAACCACTGCGACGTAGTCAGAGACTACGCCGAACGGGGCAGACTTGCGGTAGCGGGGTGTCATGGCTCAGCTGGACAGGGATATTTTATTGTTTGTAATAATAATATGAATCAACTCATTAGTTTTTTGTAGATTTACTTCGTTATAATATTTTTTGATGAAAACCATATCGTTTATCAATATGAAAGGAGGGGTTGCCAAAACTACCTCTGTTGTGGAGATTGCAACATTGCTTGCGACTGAACATGGAAAAAAGGTTTTGGTTATTGATTTGGATCCCCAAACCAACGCTACATTGTCGTTTATGCCATTTACTGAATGGGAAAAAATTAAGGATGTTGGAACGGTAGCAGATGTGCTTGGTATGAATAGAGGGATGTCATCTCGACGAGAGGATTTTGATATCAACAAGGCAATTGTAAAAAACGTTGGTGGAATTAATAATCTGGATTTAATTCCTTCACATCTGGAATTGACATTTTTAGACTTAGATTTAGGTTCGACACCTGCAAGGGAATTTATTCTGCAAGGACAATTAAAAAAAGTTCAGGACCAATATGACTACGTATTGATAGACTGCCCTCCCAATTTGACACTTGCACCACAAAATGCCCTAGTTGTAAGTGATTATATTATTGTGCCCGTGGTTCCAGAGGTTTTTGCAGCAATTGGATTGCCTTTACTTGTCAATAGAGTCAAGGCTCTAAAAAGTAGATTACCTAATTGCAACGTAGAGTTTTTAGGTGTTGTGTTTACAAAAGTCAAGAGAAACACAATCTTACATACTCAACAAATGAACGCACTTAGAATATTGAATTCTAAGGATCATTTGCATACGTTCAGCACCGTAATACCTGAAACGGTTCGAATTAGTGAGGCTGTTGGTAGCAATAAGCCTGCAGTTATTTTAAACAAGCATCATGATGGCCCTCAAGCTTATAGGAATTTAGTAAAAGAAATAATAAATATAATAGGGGTATGATTGAGAATAGTACGGTAAGGAAGTTAGAAGAAGCATTAAAAGAGATATCTCGATACGAAAAAAGAGGATTTGATGCTTCGGCTCTAAAAATATTTATAAAAAATTTTAAGGAATACTTGAAAGTCACAAATCAAGTAACCTTATTTTCATCAGATGAGTTAACATTTGATGCTAAGCTAAAGATTATCCAAGATTTTCTTGAAGACAGGAAAGCTTTTCCGACGATTAAAGATGTCATTGCTTTTGCAAATACAAAGTTGGCGCTAGATTTTAGAAATCAAAAGGAATCAAGAGAAGTTACAATTTCCCGAATAATTGCAAGAATAAAGACAAAACCAGAATTAAAGGATACACTTAAATCAGCTGTTCTTGACATACGAAATGAAAGCGTTCATAATGTTAAGCAGAGGTCGAAAAAAGACATTGTAAACGCTGATACATTTAGTAAATGGGCGGAAATAATTAAAAATATATAGTGTAATGGATGACCGGATTCTTTTAGAGGCTAAAAAGGATTTGCCACTTTATTTCCGAGATTTTAAAAACTTTTGGGATTCTACAACTCTAGAATTTACGGACAGAGACTTGACTAATTGTTATTCGGCCACTTTAATCTTTGCTAATTGGCTTATTGCGCTGAAACATTTAGGAATTCATAGTTTGGACGAAATTTTAGAAGAGCTCCACGAAGATGTAAATGCATCTTTTTTCCATGCATATTTTGGGCATTATCGTTCGGCCCACATGCATTTAAGAAGTGTGATAGAGTTATCATTACAGCTAATTTATTTTTATCAGCATGAAGTTGAGTATAGCCAATGGCGACGGGCTGACTTTCGCATTAAACATGATGAGTTGACAAATTATTTGAAAAGACATCCTAATTTAAATTCAAAGCCAGGCGTAAATTTGATAAATGATATTACCAGCAATTGGAAGTTATTTTCAAAGCACATACATGCTGAAGCCCCCAAGTACTTTCAAGCAAATAAGCAATCCGCAAAAACAAAAAAAATATCTAAACCTGATTTCAACATCTGGAAGAAGAATTTTCTTAAGACGAGCTATCAAATTAATAAGCTTCTTTTGTTGTTTTTCAACCAGTTTTTAAATTCTTTTCCGACAAAAAATAGAGAGTTACTGCTTCGAAACATGCTTCGGAAGGACCATGCTTTGCTTGGAATTGATATAGCCTGAATCACACCTGGGATAGTATTTCTTCTGCACATTTTTTAGCTGTTCTGCAACGTGTCCAGAAGTCTCAACTACGCTTTTACATATAATACTTCTTCCACCAATACTGGAACACGATAAGCGCCCAGATGGTAGCGTGGGTGTCCTCGGGGTTATTGCTGTGCAGCTTGCGCTTCAGGGCCTCGGTCACGTTCACATTGAAGATGCCCTGCTCCTGCACAAATTTTTTGCTGAGCAGGTCTTCGTCTATCATCGGCCAGAGCTCTTTGCGGAACCAGCCCAGCAGGGGTATCTCGAAGCCGTGCTTGGGGCGGTTGTATATCTCAGGCGGCAGCATGTTGCGGAAGGCATCCTGCACAATGCGCTTCTTCATCCTGCCGTCCACTTTATATTGCTCCGGCAGCGAGAAGGCGAAATCGACCACCTTATGGTCGAGGAAAGGGCTGCGCACCTCGAGGCTGTTGGCCATGCTCATGAGGTCCACCTTCACCAGCATATCGCTGAGCAGCACCAGGTTCATATCGGTGAGCAGCACTTCGTTCATATCGCCATGGCCCAGTGCGGCCAGCAGGTTCTGCCTTTCGGCTTCAATAAGCTTCAGGTCGGTATAGGGCCGCAGCTCTTTGCTGATGAGTACCGATGCTTCGGCAGGCTTTATGAAGCTGGCCCAGCGCCAGTACCTGTCCTGCACGGATAAGTTGGCCCCTTCGGCAAAGCGGTGCAACTGGCGGAAGAGGTTGGAGAACCTGCCATTGCGGCTGCGGGGCAGGGCCTTCCAGAGCGGCAGGCCGGCCTTTACCAGCGCATTGGCCGTGGAGCGCTGCCGCATCTTCCACTCGGCGCCATGCTTGTTGTAGCCGGCAAATACCTCGTCGCCGCCATCGCCGCTCAGGGCCACGGTCACGTGCTTGCGCGTTTGCATACAGAGTATGTACTCCGGTATGGCCGATGAGTCGGCAAAAGGTTCGTCTATATAGTCGAGCACATCGTACACATGCTCCAGGAAATCGTTGTTGCTGAGGGAGAAGACCGTATGATTGGTCTTGTATTGATCGGCCACCAGTTTGGCATACTTCGTTTCATCGAAGAAGGCATTGTCCTTATAGCCTATGGAGAAGGTATTGAGCTGCTGCGTATGCCTGGCAGCCAGCGCCACGATAACGGAGCTGTCGACACCCCCGCTGAGGAATGCGCCCAGGGGCACATCGGCTATAAGGCGCTCCTGCACGGCATGGTCCATGCGCTTCACCAGCTCCTGCTGCGCCTCTTCGTAGCTGTACCTGCTGTAGCCTTCCCTGTTTATCTTCAGTTCGTAATAGGGGGCGTGGTCCTGCATGCCGTTGCGGTCGTAGATCATGTAGTGGGCGGGGCGCAGTTTGGCCACGCCTTTCAGCATGCTTTGCGGCTGGGGCACATAGTTGAGCTGCAGGTACTGGTGCAGTACAGAATAGTCGAGCTCTTTGGGTATGCCCCATTCCAGCAGGGCCTTCATCTCGGAGGCAAAGGCAAGGAAGTCGCGGCCCATGTAGTAGAGCAGGGGCTTTTTGCCATAGCGGTCGCGGGCCAGTATCATCCTGCCCGTCTCCTTATCGTAAAAGGCAAAGGCAAAGAAGCCATCGAGCCAGGGCAGGCATTCGGCGCCGTATTCTATCAGCAGGTAGAGCAGCACTTCGGTATCGCTGCTTGTTTTGGCCCCGCCAATGCGTTGCCATGCGGCCCTGAGGTATTTATCGGAGAGGCTTTGGAAATTAAATATCTCCCCGTTGAAAATGATGATGTACCTTCCCGATGCATCGCTCATGGGCTGGTCGGCCCCATGCGAGGTGTCGATGATGGAGAGGCGGCGGTGCCCCAGCGCTATATGCCCGTCTGTGTACACATTGCCAGCATCGGGACCCCGCTTCAAAAGTTTTTGGGCCGATTGTGTTACTTTTGTTAAGTTGGCAGCCGTGTTGTTATTTAAGGCATAATAGCCGGTGATACCACACATGTACGGATAAATGGGGACTAATGAAACAGTATTATTAGCGCAAGTAAATGCAAAGTAAATGTATTATTTTATAACGATAATAGACTACCTGCTATTACCCTTTTACTTAGTCATTATTTACGCTATAGCCATCTTTATCCGCAATGCCAACTACCCGCCGGGGCACCCGTGGAGGCCCTACTTCCTGCCGGGGCTTACGGCCAAGATATTGGGCGCCATAGGTATAGGCCTCATCTATCAGTACTACTACGGCGGCGGCGATACCTTCAACTATTTTTATCATGCGCAGGTACTGAGCCAGGCCTTCGGCGACTCGATGGGCAAGTGGTTCGACCTCTTCTTCCACATACCCAAATGGTATGATGGCGCCTACCAGGATTACCTCAACTTCCTCTGGTGGTACGATTCGCCCTCGGAGTACATGGTATGCCGCATTACCTCGCTGCTGGGCATGCTTACCTTCACTACCTACCTGCCTACATCGGTACTGTTCGGTACGCTGGCCTACACGGGTATATGGTCCATGTTCAAGACCTTTGCCTCGCTGTACCCGAAGTTTACCAAATACATAGCATGGAGTGTGCTGTTCATCCCAAGTACCATCATGTGGGGCTCCGGCATCTTCAAGGATACCATTTGTATGTTCGGCCTGGGCTGGCTGGTATATGGGGCTTTCCGCCTGCTGATGACGAAAGACAGGAGCCCCGGCCTCATCATCATGACCGTACTGAGCTTTTACCTTATATCGGTCATCAAGGTGTATATATTACTGGCCTTTATTCCTGCCCTTTCGCTCTGGGTGCTGTTCACCTATTCGCACAGGATACGCAGCCCCTTTGGCCGCAGCATGCTGAAGGTAATGGTGATCGGCTTGTCCGTTGGGGGCTTCCTGGTATTCTCTACCAAGTTCGCGGCCTCGCTGGGCAAATACTCATTGCAGAATGTGGCACAGACCTCTTATGTCACCAGTACCTACATCCGCTCGGTATCGGGTGATGCAGGCTCGGGCTATGACCTGGGCCCCATCAGCCCCTCGATAGGGGGCATGCTGAAAAAGTTCCTCCCTGCGGTGAATGTGACCCTGTTCCGCCCTTATATATGGGAGACACGCAAGGTGATGCAGTTGCTGAACGCCCTGGAGGCCACGCTCTTCCTATGGGTGACCATCAAGATATTGCTATCGGTTGGCCTCAAGCGTATATGGCGCACCATCAGCGCCGACCCCACCATACAGTTCTGCCTCATCTTCACGCTGATCTTCGCATTTGCTGTGGGTATATCCTCCGGTAACTTCGGGGCCCTGTCGCGCTATCGCATACCTTGCCTGCCCTTCTATGGCATAGCCCTGGTGCTCATCTATTACAAGAACCAGCCTTTGCAAAAGAATATATTGTCGCTGAGACTGTAAAATAATGTGGGGAATGTGATGGAATACGGCAATGTGGAGGGAATGTGATGTAATTTATAGCTGCAAGATTAAAGGTTATTGTCTTCATTACTTACCGTATTTCTGCTGCATTTCTTCTACGGTAAGCACGACGGTGTTATCGTTCTTTACCTCGTTCATTGACTGCGTGAGATGCGTTCTGTTAGCTTCGGATGAGAGGAGGTAGTCGGTCTCGTCCAAGACTTCCGTCACCGTTATCTCTATGTCTTTATCCTTGAATGCGGCTTTGATAGAGTTGATCAACTCTAAAGATAACTCGTTTACATTCAAATGATAAGTTGTGATCATAATGTAAAGTTAGTGTAAATATCAAAACAAAACATCCCGGTTGCTCGCCCGGGATGTTTCAATTGAATGGTTTATTTATTTATCAAAGGCCTTTGCCGTGACAGTTCTTGTACTTCTTGCCGCTGCCGCAGGGGCAGGGGTCGTTGCGGCCTATCTTGGGGCCTGCCTGTACGGGAGTACGCTTCACTACGGTATCCTGAGGTTCGGTATAGTAATCGTTCTCGTCGGCAGCATAGTCCTGCCCTGCGGCGTCTATCTCTGCCTTGTTCATGTGCATTCTGCTCATATCGGTATGCTGCTCGGGCATACGCTGTGCCTGTTGCGGGGCTTCCTGCACCGGTATGCCGGCACGCAGCAGGAAGGATACGATATTGCGGTTGGTCTCCAGCAGCATTTGCTTAAAGAGGTTGAAGGCTTCGAACTTATAGATGAGCAGCGGGTCCTTCTGTTCATAAGAGGCCATCTGTACCGAGTTGCGCAGGTCGTCCATAGCACGCAGGTGATTCTTCCACGATTCGTCTATCATGGCCAGGGTCATGTTCTTTTCCAACTCCATCTGCACGGGCCTGGCTTCCTTAGCCACGGCATCTTTCAGGTTGGCATATACCTGCAGGCCGCGTACACCGTCTGTAAACGGTATCACGATGTTCTCGACGCGGTCGCCATTGTCGCTCAGTATCTGTGTAAGCGTAGGCATCATCTGCGAGCGCATGCCGCTGAACTTTCGGGTATAGAAATCGCGTGCCTGGTGGTATAGTTTATTACCCAAAGTTTCGGCATCGCCATTGTTGAACTCATCTTCGCTTATCTCAGGCTCCAGGGCGAGGTGTTTCATGGCCTCTATCCTGAAGGCAGCGTAGTCTTTCTGTTCGGTGAACTGCTGCGCCAGGTCCATACACACATCGAACATGGCGTTGTCGAGGTCCACAGTAAGGCGTTCGCCAAAGAGGGCGTGCCTGCGGCGCTTGTAGATCACATCGCGCTGGGCGTTCATCACGTCATCATATTCCAGCAGGCGCTTACGTATGCCGAAGTTGTTCTCTTCCACTTTTTTCTGTGCACGCTCTATGGATTTAGAGATCATGCTGTGCTGCAGTACTTCGCCCTCTTTATGGCCCATTTTGTCCATCAGTGAAGCGATACGTTCAGAACCGAAGAGGCGCATCAGGTCGTCCTCGAGCGATACGAAGAACTGCGATGTACCGGGGTCGCCCTGGCGGCCTGCACGGCCACGCAACTGGCGGTCCACACGGCGGCTTTCGTGGCGCTCGGTACCTATGATGGCCAAACCACCGGCTTCCTTAACGCCGGGGCCGAGCTTGATATCGGTACCACGGCCGGCCATGTTGGTAGCTATGGTAATGGCCCCGCTAAGGCCTGCTTCGGCCACTATCTGCGCCTCACGGGCATTTTGTTTCGCATTCAGTACGTTGTGGTTGATCTTCTTCTGCTGCAGCATGCGGCTCAGCAGCTCGGAAACCTCTACCGAGGTAGTACCTACCAGTACGGGACGGCCCACGCTGCGCAGGGCTTCTACTTCGTCTATTACTGCTTTATACTTTTCGCGTTTGGTCTTATATACCAGGTCTTGCTGGTCGTTACGGGCAATAGGCAGGTTGGTGGGTATGGTCACTACATCCAGCTTGTAGATCTCCCAGAATTCGCCCGCTTCCGTTTCGGCCGTACCGGTCATACCGGCCAGCTTATGATACATACGGAAGAAGTTCTGCAGGGTAACGGTGGCAAAGGTTTGTGTAGCGGCCTCAACCTGTACGTTTTCCTTAGCCTCTATGGCCTGGTGCAGGCCATCGCTGTAGCGGCGGCCTTCCATAATACGGCCCGTTTGCTCATCCACAATCTTCACCTTGCCTTCTATCACTACATATTCTACATCTTTATCGAACAGCGTGTAGGCTTTCAGCAGTTGCTGTACGGAATGGATACGGTCGGCCTTGATGGCATAGTCCTGTACCATAGCATCCTTGCGCTGCAGCTTTTCCTCATGGCTGGCATCCGATTTTTCTATTTCAGCCAACTCAGTGCCAATGTCGGGTAATATAAAGAAGTTGGGGTCTTCGCCTGCACCGGTTATCAGGGCAATGCCTTTTTCGGTCAGGTCAACGCTATTGTTCTTTTCATCTATCGAGAAGAACAGTTCTTCGTTCACCTTAGGCATATTGCGCTGTTGCTCACCTATATAATAGTTCTCGGCCTTTTGGAGTATCTGCCTGTTGCCTTCTTCACTCAAATACTTGATCAGGGCACTGTTCTTAGGCAGACCGCGGAAAGCGCGGTACAGGTGCAGGCCACCTGCGTCTTTATCGGTTTTGCCTTCGGCTATCAGTTTTTTAGCCTCGGTAAGACTGGCATTGATCACTTTCCTCTGAGCTTCTATAAGGCGCTCTATGCGCGGTTTCAGGGTATAGAACTGTTGTTCATCGCCCTTAGGCACCGGGCCCGATATGATAAGTGGTGTACGCGCATCATCTATCAGTACACTATCCACCTCATCCACCATAGCATAATGGTGCTTGCGTTGCACCATCTCGTCCGGGTGGTGTACCATGTTATCACGCAGGTAGTCGAAACCGAATTCGTTATTGGTGCCATAGGTAATATCGGCCATGTAAGCTTTACGGCGTTCGGGTGAGTTAGGCTGGTGCTAGTCTATACAGTCGGTAGTGATGCCCAGCCATTCAAATATGGGGCCGTTCCATTCCTGGTCACGACGGGCCAGGTAATCGTTCACCGTTACCAGGTGCACGCCTTCGCCGGCAAGAGCGTTAAGGTAGGCAGGCAGGGTAGATACCAGTGTTTTACCTTCACCAGTAGCCATTTCCGCTATTTTACCTTCGTGCAGTGTGATACCGCCTATGAGCTGTACATCATAATGTACCATGTTCCAGGTCACAGTATTGCCGGCAGCCTGCCAGGTGTTGTTGTATATGGATTTATCTCCATCTATGCGTATGTGCTCCCTGTCAACGGCCAGTTCTTTATCCAGTTCCGTAGCGGTTGACACCATTTCAGGGTTCTCTTTAAAACGACGTGCCGTCTCTTTAACTACGGCAAATGCCTCGGGCAGGATGGCCTCCAGCACTTCTTCTATCTGTTCATCGCGTTTTTTGATGAGTTTGTCGACCTCTTCGTAAACTGCCTCACGTGCATGAGGGTCGACCTCGGGGTTTTCCTCTGTAGTAACCTTTTTAGCGGCTATTTCAGCGTCTATATCGGCCAGATGCTCCTTAATACGGGCCCTGAACTCCTGTGTCTTATTACGCAGCTGGTCGTTAGAGAGGGACTTTAGTTCCTCATATATACGGTTTATTTCGGCGATCTGGGGCTGGGTGCGCTTCACATCTTTATCAGACTTGTTGCCGCCGAATAATTTTGAAAGAAAACCGATCATTTTAAAGTTTTATATTGCTTAATACATTTAAAAAAAATGCCTGAAAAGTGGTAAAAACCAACAATTTGGCTGTACATTAGTATCAAAAGGCGTGCAAATCATATAAACTGACAGCCTGACACGTAAAGGGGTTCAAAGCTACGCCAAATGGTGCATTTCAACAAGGATAAACGGCTTAGAATTAATGTAAGAAAAAAAATTTTATTCCAATCACTTGCAAGGCAAGAAAATTTTTATGTATTTTGGAACACAATTAAAGAAAATAAAGCGCTCGATTATGAAAAAAACCTTCGTCCTCATTACAACTGTATTGGCTTCGGTATTGCTTGCTAATAAGAGTTTTGCACAAGACGATGAACTTGTAAGAGTTTTTCGTTGGTACAATGCTGAGGATAATGAATACGTTATAGTTGCAGAGGGAGAATACCAGGACGGACAAATGCTCAACTGGAAGTGGAAAGATAAGACTTTCTCTTTTGTCGCTTATCGCAACGCTGGTCCGGGCCGTGTAGCAGTGTATGCATGGTACAACCCGGTTACCAAAGACCACGCAAGCATCTGTGAAGATGAATACACAGATGACCAGATGATCAAGCAAGGTTATACAGGTAAGCACCTGCAGTTCTATGGTCTTACCCGTCGTGGCCCCAACAATGTTCCTGTTTATCGCTGGCGTGGTACCAAACATGCTGACTGGGTATCTATACCTGATGACTCAGATACAGATGTTTACCTGAAAAAAGGTTTCCGTCACAAGACATTCCAGTTCTTCGGTATACTCCGCAGCCCGGATGTTAAGATATACAACCAACTGTAAGAAGAAATCTATCTTAATAACAGGTAAAGGCCACCATTGGTGGCCTTTACTATTTTTCTGCAATTCCCAACCTTGTTTATAAAACCTGTACGATCAGGAATTTGAGGTATTGCGTATTAGGCACATGCCAGAGTATGGGGTGGTCTGATGCCTGGGTTTGCCAGGTCACCTGGCGCAGCTTGCGTTTGGCATCTTTGGCCGCCATGTCTATTGTTTTCAGGAACAGGTCGGGTGGTACGAGGTTAGTACATGATGCGGTCACTAAAAATCCGCCGGGGCGGGTTAGTTTCATGCCGCGCAAGTTGATCTCTTTATAGCCGGTAATGGCTTTTTGTATGTTTTCCCTGCTTTTGGTAAAGGCAGGTGGGTCCAGCATTACTACATCGTAACGCTTGCCCTCTTTCACCCATTGTTTCAATACATCGAACGCATTCACCGCTTCAAAGCTGCAAATATCCTGGTAGCCATTTAGTTCAGCATTGCGACGGGCTGTGTTTACCGCTGTTTCGGAGATGTCGAGGCCCAATACTTTTTTAGCACCATAATGGGCTGCGTGAAGTGCGAAAGTGCCCGTATAACAAAAGCCTTCCAGTACTTCAGCATCCTTTACAATGTGTTGTATGGCCCTGCGATTGTCCTGCTGGTCGAGGAAATACCCCGTTTTTTGTCCGTTCTCTATGTCAACATGAAATTTCAGGCCATTCTCATTCAGTATGATATTGGTATCGAATGGCTCTGTAAGGAAGCCTTTTTGTTGCTGCAGGCCCTCCAGCTCTCTTACGGGTACGTCATTACGCTCATAAATTCCCCTGGGAGAAAATATTTTTTTCAGAGCAGCCACAATGGCATCTTTCCATATATCGATACCCAAAGCAAGCGTCTGTATGACAAAATAGTCATTGAATTTATCGATAATAAGGGCCGGCAGCTGGTCGGCCTCCCCGAAAATAAGGCGGCAGTTCTCTGTATAACCTATTTGCTGACGGTATTCCCAGGCCTCTTTGAGACGTTTGTAAAAGAAATCATTATCAATGATCTCTTCTTTATCCCGGCTTAATAGCCTGATGCGTATCTGGGACGCCGGGTTGTAGTAGCCCTTACCGATAAAAGAGCCGTTGTACGAATATACCTCCACTATATCACCTGCTGCTGCATCGCCCTCCGCATCTCCCAGTTCATTGGCAAATATCCATGGGTGACCGTTCACTACGCGGTCGCCGATCTTTTTTCTCAGGAAAAATTTAGACATAGCCGCAAAAGTAGTGGTAAAATAGATAAGAAATAGAATGACCCGGTGACCCCGCAAGTCTTCATAAAATGGGGATATTTTTCTGAAAGCAGGCTCGCTCCTATCAAAGCATGTTCACTACTTTTGTTGTAATGCTCCAGAAGCTTGTTATAAAGAACTATGCAATAATAGATTACCTCGCTATTGAGCCGGATAGCCATTTGAATACAGTGACTGGCGAAACCGGGGCAGGCAAGAGTATCATATTGGGGGCACTATCATTAATATTAGGTGAACGTGCCGATAGCTCTGTGCTTATTAATAAAGAGGAAAAATGCATTGTTGAGGGCTATTTTGATGTAAAGGATAACGGAGTGTTCAAAACTGTGTTACAGGAAGAAGACCTTGATGAAGAAGACCAATGTATCATACGCAGGGAGATCAATGCAAGCGGAAAATCCCGTGCTTTTGTGAATGATACGCCGGTTACGCTTAATGTACTCAATAAATTGACATCGCTTCTTGTTGACCTGCACCAGCAGTTCGGGCACCTGGCCCTGGAGAATGATCATTTCCAGATGGATGTAGTAGATGCAGTAGCGGGTAATGGAGCCCGGGTAGAAAGATATAAGGAGCAGTACGGCCGATATAAAAAGGTAAGCCGGGAGCTTGATGCCTGTAAACAGCAGCAGGCACAGTGGCAAAAAGAAGCAGACTACAAACAGTTCCTCCTGGATGAGTTGCTACAACTTAGCTTCAAACCGGGAGAAATAGAGGAGGCGGAGCAACAACTGAAGCAGATGGGCCATGCCGAACGGATCATTGCAGTATTACAGATGAGCAGGCGGGCACTTGATGAAGGAGAACAGCCGCTGGCGAACGAATTGAAGCGTATTGCACAGCACTTGCAAGGCATAGCCGATGTGATGCCAACGGTAAACTCATTACAGGAGCGTATATCGTCAGCTTATGCTGAACTAAAAGATATAGCCGGTGAACTGGAAATGCTGGAAGGCAAAGTGAACCTGGACGCAGAACTGATGCAGCAACTGCAAGACAGGGTGGACGTGGGTTATAAGCTGCTAAAAAAGCATGCGGTACAGGATACAGCGGAGTTACTTACTCTGCAACAAAAGCTGGAGGATGACCTGAAGGCCACGCAAGACCTGGACGATACCATAAGCAAGCTGGAAAAAGAACAAGCTAATGTTTATAAGGATGTCTTGTCGTTAGCTGTTGATATTTCTAAAGCACGTAAAAAAGCAGCACCGCAGATAGCGGGGAAAGTGACTGAACTGCTTGCACTTGTTGGTATGCCGAATGCAAAGTTTGATATTGCCCTGAAGGAGCTACAGCAGCCCAATGCAACGGGTATGGATGAAGTGTCGTTCCTGCTGGATGCCAATAAGAGTGGTAGTTTTCAGCCTGTTTACAAAGCTGCATCGGGTGGTGAGATGAGCCGCATCATGCTGTGCATCAAATCGCTTACCGCAAAGGCCATGCATATGCCTACGCTGATATTTGACGAAGTGGATACAGGCATATCAGGCGAAGCGGCCCGGCAGGTAGGTATATTGCTGCGCAGTCTTTCAGAGTACCACCAGGTCATCTGCATCACACACCAGCCGCAGGTAGCGGCAAAGGGCTCACGGCACTTTTATGTTTATAAAGATGAAGACAAAGCAGCACGCATCACTACCAAAGTAAGGGTGTTGCAAGCTGACGAGCGAGTATTGGCTATTGCCCGTATGATAGGCGGTGAAGACCCCAGCGATGCAGCTATGCAAAATGCCCGGGAACTGGTAGAAGCTTAGATCAATAAATGATCACGCTTGCCCTTGCCAGTACATTCTTACCCGATATCTCCAGTATGTATTTCCCTTTAGGCTTATTGCCAACGTGTACGTTCATGCGCCCGCTATCATCGAAGTGCAGTTCGCTTTGCCATACCGTCCTTCCATTTCCGTCGAATAGCTTTGCATTCACGGTCTTGTTCCTATAGGAAGATTGTCCTGCGTTTACCGTAAAGCTGCCGTTATTTGGGTTCGGGCTAACGGCAAGTACGTCGCTCCTCAATGGAACTATCGATATGCCGGTAGGATGCTCATTCTTCGGTGAATGCCACATACCCCTGCCAAAGGTAGCAGCCCATATCTCGGAAGTGCTGTAATTGATACCGAGGTCCGAAACATGTACGGAAGGCAGGTTGGTGTTGTAGGGTTCCCAATGATTCATATTCACATCACGATAAAATACGCCCACATCAGTGCCTATATACTTTGTTTGGCTCGATGTGTCGATGATGATGCAGGATGTTGGTATGTTAGGCAGCAACTCGCTATGATTGGCCCAGCCGCCATGTGCCGGCCAGTAGTCCGCCACTTTCACCGTATCATAACCGCCAAATGTCAGCCACAGGTGCGATGCATCCAGGGGGTCAACTATAATGTCGGTTATCCAGCCGGGATAGGGCACGTTTATCTGGCCCCATGAAGTGGCAAAGTTGCTGGTGTAAAAAATCTTATTGTTGACCAATGCATACATATAGTTGGCGTCTGCTGCAGACAGTGCAACCCGATCTATGGTATGGCTAGTGTCGAACTCATATGATATAGGTAGCCAACTGCCGCCCTTGTCGTTGGAGTAATACATCATATCGTAGCCCGCTACTATTACATTATGGTCATGCGGACTGATGCAGAAAGGGGTGACCCAACTGCCTTGCGGTTGTCCCGGCACATTATCTGATATCGTGGTGTAGGTAAAGCCGCCATCGTCGGTACGGACTATAGTGCCGAGTTGGTACGAGGTGTAAAATGTAAGTGAATCTGTATAGTCGGCTTCGCAGTTCATTCCATCACCGCCGGTCAGTTCTTGGGTAGCACCTCCAGGCCTTACGCGTTTCGTGCCATTGTCCTGGGAGCCGCCCAGTACATATGAATTGATATCGGCCACAGCATTGCGGTAAAATTCGGTTATGCCCAGGCCGTTGGTAAGGTCTTTCCAGAACAGGCTGGCAGGATTGGTACTGGAATAAATACCCCCGTCGCAACATTCGAATACCCGTCCCGGTGACAGCGGATTATATTTCAGGTAATGTTTGTCAGCATGTACTGTGCGCACTAACGGGGGGCTGAAATCATCATACCATTCGGTCACCAGTTGCCAATGCGCACCGCCATCGGTAGAGTACCAGGTATTGATGCCTCCTATGATCACGTTATTCGCATTCGCAGGGTCCATGGCAATGCAGAGATCGTACCATCCCTGCCCGCCACAGGAGCCGGCATCAGGTATCTTAGCACCACTTAACAGATTGTCAGAACAGTCCGATACATGGAATACTTCGGTAAAAGTGTGCCCGGTATCGCTGGAGTTATATATGCCTCTCAAGCCGCTATTGTCACTGCGTGAAAATACTGCTTTTACTATGGCAGGGTTCGACGGTGAGACGGCAATGCTTACCCTATTAACGTTCGATATGCTGGTTACCTGTTGCCATGTCTGTCCTCCGTCGGCTGAGCGGAACACCTGGGAGCCGGCGGCATATACTACGTTGGTGTCTGAGGGGCAATAGACGATCTCTTTGAAGTCGCCGTTGTGCACATTTGTCCAGTTAGCCCCTGCATCTGTAGAGCGGTATATCCCATAGTCTGATGCAAGCAGCAGTGTATTGGTATCGTTAGGATTGATGATAAGCGTATTGGCCAGGAAATAGTCGTTTAGATTGAAGGAAAGTCCTGTGCTTTGCCATGAGGCGCCGCCGTCAGTCGATTTCATGACACCGATACTGTAAGTGTCGCCTGCATCGCGGTCGCCGGTGCACAAGTAGATGGTGTTCGGGTTTAGGGGATTGTAGTCTATATCTGCTACGCCGAGCGCCATCAGGTCGTGATACATGGGCGTCCATGACTGGCCATCATCCGTAGTTTTCCATGCACCGCCGCCCGCGCTGCCTATCCAGTAGGTGTTCGGGTCGGTGGGGTGAAAAGCCACTACATTTATGCGGCCTATACCATAGTAGCCCCCGCCATTAGAAGTATCCGGACCTACAAATTCCCACTGCGATTGGTTCGCGGTTGCTTTGGCTGCTGCTCCGCCCCTGGCATTGAGATATTTCTGCCACTCCTGGTATGTTTTTGCAGTGGGTACTATGTATCCATCTTTATCCAGGTGCTGACGCTGGTACCAGGCCCACTTTTGGAACAAGTGATCTTTGGCTTCATGAACAGCTTCACCCTCTTCATTTTCCTCATTGCCATCATTGTCCTGCGCAGCCATTTGCGCCTTATGCGATGCAATGATGTCGTCCAGTTTTTGAGGGCCTTTATTTAAGGGCATCCAGGGTTGCGCAGCAAGGCCTTTGCCAAGCAGTAGCGCACATAACAGTACTATCGTTCTTTTCATATAGAATTATGGTGCGATGATATCTTTCTTTTTGGTTATTTTAGTGACAGGCAGGTAGCGCCAGCCACTGGTTGCGGTCTTAAAAAATATGGCTTGACCTGGGGTGTTCTGTATCTCTTCCGGTACAGGAAATTTTCCCCCCGGCATACCGGTCAGTTGTATGCAGGTGTTGCGTGTCACTTTCTCGAGTGATATTTCGGCGCCGTGGTCTTTCTTGCCGGGTTTGTAGGCTTTTACAAGGCAGTTCATCCATGCATTGTCGCCGCGCCAGAAGAAGGTCTCGGGAACTTGTTTACTTTTCCAGCGCAGTACGAAATCATATCGTGTAGTGGGCTGTGCCCCTCTCATGCCGGGTATGGTGCGTTGTGTAGTGGCTGATACCAGAGTGGCATAAGACTTGCCTGACCTGGCAACTTTTTTCTTTTCCTGTGCCGTTGCGCTGCTTAAAATAAATACCGATGCTAATAAGGCAATAAAATATCTCATTGTCATAAAGTTAAAATTAATGAAAAAACGCTCTTTACGAGCGTTTTCCACAAAACATAACCGTATAATGCTGTTAATCTTTTACCAGTTTCATTTCGTTCAACAACCAGCCGGCCCCGCCGAATTTTTGTATGATGAATAGCGTATAGCGAATATCGAGGCTGATGTTGCGGCATACTGCCGGGTCGAAATAATAGTCGCTCATAGTGCCTTCCCATACGCGGTCGAAATTGGTGCCTATGAGTTGTCCTTTAGCGTTCAGTACCGGGCTGCCTGAGTTGCCGCCGGAAGTATGGTTGTCGGCTAAAAAGCAAAGAGGTACTGTGCCGTTCACTGCCCAGCGGCCATAATCTTTTTTCTTATGTAGCTCTTTGAGTTTTTCAGGTACCCTGAATTCCTCGATGTCCGGGTTATTCTTGGCTATAGCGCCATCAAGGTCGGTTTGGTAGGAATAACCTGCAGGACCCTCAGGGTCCAGGCCTTTTACATGGCCATAAGCAAGCCGCAAGGTCAGGTTGGCATCGGGGTAGAAATCATGGCGGGGGCTAAGCTCCATCTGGCCTTTCATATATAGCCTGTTCAGCCTGTTCATCTTTTGGTAATAGCGGGTCAGCGGGGGCAGTATTTTTTTACTGCGGTACTCGCTTATTTTGCTGTATAGCTTCCACGCTGGGTCAGACAATATCTTGTTGCTGTCCTGTGGTTGGGCCGATGTGGCAAATCCTTCCAGTTTGTCAAGACCGGTAGCTATCGAACTGCGATAAACATCATTAGCCCAGTGGTTGAAATTGCCATCATAAGCGCGATACCTGTTGCTGTAGTAGGATGGGATGCCTGTACTGTTTTGGATGTAAAGCGGCATTAGGGCCTTGAATACCTGCTTATCTGTAGCGGCATCGTAGTTTTTATAAAAACCTTTATTGCATAATTTTTTCAAGGTGTCCTGCAGTTGTGTGCCGCTTATATTGCTCCTGAAACATTGCAGCATTTTGTCGAGGGTGGCACCCTGTTGTACCAGTTCTATCCCCAGCACTGTTTCCCTTGTATATTCCTCTGCGCGCAGGATATCGTTCACGCGGTGGGTTGCGATGTCCATTCCGGGAAGTATGCCTGCATAGATGCCGGATGGCTGGTCATCGGCCCATTGCTGGAATTTGTTCTCAAAAGCTCTTTTTTTATCCAATACGTTATTAGCAGTGAGGCCCCATAGCTCGCCCTGCCATTTTTTCCAGCCATTGGCTACGCCGGCAAATTTCGAAGCATATTTGATGAACAGGTCGCGTGAGTGGTCCATGTTGTTCTTCCATATATCCAGCTTTGTGCTGCGGGCCTGTATGCGTATGGGGTCAATGATATCATAGACCTGCCTGAGCTGGTAAGAGGATATGTATTCCTGGGTGTAGCCGGGGAAACCGTACACCATAGTGAAATCGCCTTCTTTGTAGCCGGATGTATTAATGGCAAAGTATGCTTTGGCATGGTAGGGCCGGTTCTGTTTTGAATAAGGGGCCGGTTTATTATCCTTGCCGGCATATATACGGAACATGCTGAAATCGCCGGTATGGCGGGGCCACATCCAGTTGTCGGTATCACCCCCGAATTTCCCGATGCCATTTGGCGGGAAGCCTACCAGCCGGATGTCTTTATAAGTTTCTGTTATGAGTACCCAGTATTGGTTACCGTAATAATAGGGTTTGATAGTAGCATCCATGCCTGTTTTCTTTTCATACTCTTTCTCGACCGTTGCGATCCTTTTGGCAATGATGCTGTCGCGCTCTTTGCTCTTCATCGTGTCTGGCAGATAGTAAAGTACCTTACCTGTTACGTTCTCTATCTTGCGGATGAAGGTTACTGTAAGGCCGGGGCAGGGTATCTCCTGCCCGTTGTTCCTGGCAAAAAAGCCGTTGGCAAAGTAGTCGTTCTTCACGCTGCTAAGGCCTTGTACGGTGCCATAGCCGCAATGGTGATTGGTGAGCAGCAGGCCCTTGGGAGAGATCAGTTCGGCCGTGCATCCGCTGCCGAACAGGACCACAGCATTATTGAGACCGGTACCATCCGGATTATATAATTTTCCTATAGGTATTTGCAATCCGCTAACTTCCAGCCCTTTTTGTATGTCTATTAAATTAGCGGGTATCCACATGCCCTCTTTGGCATAAGAGCCCGTGAAAAGGAGCAGGGAAATGAATGATAGAATGACCTTTTTAAAAAAATTAAGCCTAATTTCGAGCGAAATAACCATTATTGATTTGATTTTAAAGAAATAAATATACCCTTTTGCTATAAAAGTTGTTGCCAAAATATTATATTAGCCCAAATAAAGTGAAACTCTGTTCAGAATTATGAGAAAATGCCTACTCTTAGCGATGCTATTTATGGTATCGCAGTTGGATGTTCTTAAGGCCCAGACTGAAGACACTTCAGGTCTGTTTGTCGCCCCGGACACGGTATGCGCCAAACAAATCATCAACCTTAGAAGTAAAGTTTTAACGGCAAGCTCTCATTACTGGGGCTTCTGCTCGGGGTATCTCCAAAACTATCCTCGTGGCTATTACTACGATAGCAGTCTTACCTTCGAAATGAATGTACCCAGCGATATCGATATCGCTAAAGACGGGGATAACTACTACGGCTTCGTATTGAACAATGCCAGCAACGAATTCCTGCGTTTCAATTTCGGCAATAGCTTATACAATGTTCCTTCGGTAACCAACTTTGGCGACATGACAGGGGTGCTGCCAACAGGACCTAACTCACTTTATATCGTTAAGGATACAATGAATAACAACTGGCACATATTTGTGGCCGGTGGTAATGATGCAACAAACTCTTCGCTGGCACGTATCGATTTTCGTAATTCACTCGCTAATACACCCAATATTGCCAATTTCGGCAACTTCAACAGTGTTTTGAATGCACCGCGTGGCCTGTTCATAGCACAGGACGCAGACAGCAACTGGTATGGTTATGCGGTGAACTCGAACCAATTAAGCAACTCACTGGTGTTCTTCAATTTCAGGGGCAAGAATATATCGATAACACCTTCGATGACCGATCTTGGTACCCTTGGTAACAGCATGGCGCAACCAAGTGACCTCGCTGCAGTGAAAGATAATGGTGAGTGGTATTTCTTCGTGACCAACTTCTTCAATAATACTGTTACGCGTATCGACCTGGGTACAGGCCTGGTGAATCCCACCCCGGTAGCTACCAACCTGGGTACGATGAACAATACGCTGTTCTCACCATCCAGCATTTCTGTGATCAAAGAATGCGGTGGCATATTTGCTTTTATCACCGACCTGGCCACGAGCGAACTGGTACGTGTGCAAATGCCTGCTGCATTGGGCCCATATACTTCTTTCAATATGGGTAATATTCCTGTGGTTGATTCAGCCAACCTGAACAACCCGAGCGCCTTATCTCACATACTTCGTTATCATGATAACCTGTTTGCATTTGCGACCAACCTCGACACGCCTTTCCTTTCAAGGTTTGCATTCGAGCAGTGTACCGATGCCAGCGTACAATCTTCTACCTTCCATACGCCTCCGCCGTTCTCTTATGATTCGGCCGGTTTATACAATGTATATTATATAGTGGATGAAGGCCTGCCTACAATGCAGATAGATTGTAAGCAAATAAGGGTACTACCTATTCCTGCAATGACCATCACGCCGGACACACTGATCTGTCAGCGTGATACGATAACGCTTGTAGATGTTTCGGTAGCAGCAGACACCATTAAATGGTCGCCCAAATACAACATTGACGACAGCACTCAGCAGATCGTTCGTGTATGGCCCGAGCATACGGTTAAATACCATATAGAACTGGATTACCCGAGCGGTTGTATCGTTGATACCAATATAACCGTTAATGTAAGCAAGGTTACTGCCGATGCCGGTCCTGACCGTTACCTCGCAGACGGTGCTACTACTTTACTTGGTGGGCCTAATACCTCAATGGGACCTAATTATGTTTATTCATGGTCGCCAATATCGTACCTCAACAGTACAGATATTATGTTCCCGCAGGCTAATCCGCCAACAGATTTTACCTATTACCTGCATGTTACAGAGCTCAACGATACGCTGAAGTGTACCGATATAGATACAGTGGTTATCCGCAACAGGTGCCTTGATATTAACCTGCCTAATGCGTTCATACCTACAAGTGGTAACCCGAGTAACAACCGCTTCGGTTTGCTGAACAAGCAAGTAATAAAACTGAATTATTTCCGCATCTTCGACCGTTGGGGTAAGCTGGTATTCGAAACTACTGATCCAACAAAAGAATGGGATGGTACCATAAATGGTAAAGCTGCAGACCAGGGAGTATATGTTTGGGAGGCAGATGGCTTCTGTGAAAGTGGTAAAAGGGTTATCGGTTCCGGTAATGTAACACTCCTCAAGTAATACAATAACACTTATATAACGGATGCCCCGCTAATTGGCGGGGCATCTTTTTTGTATGATGTTGATGAAGGTCACCACATACGGATAATACATTCCGTAAATTGAAAAGTCTTATTTTTTTATAGGCAAACTTAATAGGTTAACCTTTGTTTGCTTAGCTATTTAGGACGACCTTTGCGCGAATTTTATTGTAAACCAAATAAAAAAACAGGAGAAAATTAATGAGCAATTTCGTGACAGTGGGGAGTAAATTCCCTGAATTCAACAAGAAAGCAGTGGTAGCGATCGAAAAGGGAAAGGAGTTCAAAATGATCAGCAACGAGGACATCAACGGCAAATGGGCGGTTATGTTCTGGTGGCCTAAGGACTTCACTTTCATCTGCCCGACAGAGATAGCTGAATTCAACAGGAATTTTTCAAACTTTGATGATCGTGATACCGTATTGCTCGGAGCTTCTACCGACAGCGAATATGTGCACCATGCCTGGCGTATGCACCACCCTGACCTCCGTGACCTGGAATTCCCGATGATAGCCGATACATCGAAAAGCCTGGCTGACGAATTGGGTATTCTGTCTGAAGATGAGAAGGTGGCTTACCGTGCTACCTATATCATCGATCCGGAAGGGATAGTGCGCTGGGTGGCAGTTAATGACCTTAGTGTTGGCCGTAATGTTGATGAGGTGCTTCGTGTACTGGATGCCCTGCAAACCGATGAACTGTGCCCATGTAACTGGAGCAAGGGTGAGGCTACCCTGGTAGCAGAGGTAGGTTAATAGGATTTTGAAATATAACATCCACTCCGTATAAAATGCGGAGTGGATATTTTTTAGGTTTAAATTTTACCATGAAGATGGAAGCAATAACAAATGAAGCAGCATTAAGCTTATACAATGAGCTGGGCATTGACCCGGCTCATGTAAGCCCAGGCATGAACAGCATGGCCGAGACAGGTGCCCGTTATATAAAGGACCTGAAGCTGAACATGAATGCTGTGCTTGGCAGCAAGCATATGAACAAGAAGGAAACTTCGTTACTGGCATTAGCTGTTGCTGTGAATGAAAAGCATCCTGTACTCATTGATGCATTTGAGACAATGGCAAGAAAGGAGGGCGCTGCTGATACGGAAATAGCAGAGACCCATGCCTGCACTGCAGTAATGAGCACCAACAATATATTTTACCGTTTCCGCCACTATATGGACGGTGTAAGCTATTATAATAGTCAACCGGCGGGGCTGAGGATGAGCGTGATGATGAACCCAACAATGGGTAAAGAACTATTCGAAATGATGAGCCTGGTGCTTTCGGCAGTGAATGGGTGTCACCGTTGTGTGACCTCACATGAGCATTCTGTAAAAGAGCAGGGGGCTACAGAGCCAAGAATATATGATGCTATACGTCTTGGGGCTGTTATTAAAAGCCTCTGTGTGATCATTTAAGCATTTTGTAAGGGTATGGTGAAGGTAAACGTACTCCCTTTGCCAAGGGTACTGTCTACCTTTATCCTGCCGCCATGGGCTTCTACAATTGCTTTTACATAGCTAAGGCCAAGACCAAAACCTTTTACATTGTGCAAGTTACCTGTATGTGCGCGGTAGAACTTCTCGAATACGCGCGACTGGGTTTCCTTGTTCATGCCAATACCATTGTCTTTGACCTTGATGGCCAGCATACTGCCGCCACCTACATTCAGGGTCTCCACATCTATATGCAGGTTGTCTTTTGAGTATTTGATGGCGTTGTCAAGGAGGTTGAAGATAAGGTTGGAGAAGTGCACCTCGTCGGCCTGTACCAAGTGCTTTGCTGCATTCAGTTTGAGGCTTATGCTGCCATTCTTCTCCTGTATCTGCAGGGCAAGGTTATCGGTCACCTTGGTAATGAGTTCGTGTGCATCCAGTTGTTGCAGATTCAGTTTTATTTCCTGTCGTTCGATGCGGGCAGCCTGAAGTATTTTTTCCACCTGTTTATTCATGCGGCGGTTCTCTTCCTTTATCATGCCGCTGTAATACCTGATCTTATCGGTATCGTGTATCACTTTGTCATTGGTCAGGGCATCAATGGCCAGGGATATGGTAGCGAGCGGTGTCTTCAGCTCGTGGGTCATGTTATTGATGAAATCTGATTTTATCTCCGAGATGTTCTTCTGCCGGAACATGGTGCGAATGGTCAACACAAACGCGGAGATGATGATACAGGTGAACAGGATGGAGGCTGTGATCATCCAGGCCATGCGGCTGATAATGTAATTTTTGTCTTCCTTGACATACAGGTAAAGCACTTCCTGAGCCCGAAGTGAATTATCCGGCGTGAGGAGAATATTGAAGGTATTCTCTTTCTCCTGCTGGGGAAAGCCATCGGAGGATATGATGGGGCTGTTGAAGATATTGTAAATGGAAAACTCGAAGGGCTGTTTGATATTGTTCTTCCTAAGGGCTGACTCGAGTATCTGTTGTATCTCGTCTTTATTAAAGAACTGGACAGTAAAGGCCTCTTTGAGTGCGTTCTGCTTGGAGTTATCACCTATGTATATGGTTGTGGTCTTTGAGGCGAGGAAGCGATCGTAGATCATCTCGCGGGTATCGACAAGGGACTTATCGACCTCCTTTTTGAATTGTTCCCTTTTCAGGGTTATGGCATTCTTTATCCATGACATCTGGATAACCATTATGCCGAGTACGGACAGGGTAATGAGCACTATGATCAATGGGAAGATCTTCTTCATGCAATACCAAATTTACATGGGTGTATGTCCTTAATAATAAGCATAAATATAGTTTAACGCCACTTTAACCTATAATTTTTTTGGTGTGGTCAATACGTATTACCTGCTATTTCTTCTTTTTGTTTTTCTACCGCAGTGTAGAGGTCGTAGTAAGTGCCTTTAGAAGCGAGCAGGGAATTATGGTCGCCCTCCTCGATGATCTTGCCTTTGTCCATCACGATGATCTTATCCGCTTTGCGGATGGTGGAAAGCCTGTGAGCGATCACTATGGAAGTACGGCCCTTAATAAGGGTATCGATAGCGTGTTGTATCAGTTGTTCGCTTTCACTATCTACCGATGATGTAGCCTCGTCGAGGATGAGGATGGAGGGCCCATAAAGCAGTGCCCGGGCAAATGAGAGTAACTGGCGCTGGCCCTGTGACAGGGTGTTCCCACGTTCCATTACATTGAAATCGTAACCGCCGGGCAGTTTCATGATAAAATCGTGCATGTTCAGCATTTTGGTTACCTCTTCCACTTTGGAAAGAGGTATGCTGTCGTTACGAAGGGTGATGTTCTCGTACACCGTGCCGGAAAAGAGAAAGACATCCTGCAACACAATACCTATGTGACTACGGAGGGCGTAGATATCATATTCATCGAGCGGATGCCCATCGATCAATATGCGCCCGTCCTGTATATCGTAAAGGCGATTGAGTATGCTGATTATAGAGGTCTTGCCTGCACCTGTATGTCCTACAATGGCCATGGTCCTACCTGCTTCGAGCCGGAAGGAAATGCCTTTGAGCACGGGGATACCGGGTTTGTAGCTGAAGTGTACTTTGTCGAATACTACTTCTCCTTTTATCGTAGCGGGTGCATAACTGCCGTTGTGGTGCAGGTAGTTCTCATCATCGAGGACCCTTAGCACGCGCTCCCCGGCTATCATGCCCATTTGCAGCACATTGAACTTATCGGCCAGCATACGCAAGGGACGGAACAGCAGGTTGAGGTACATAGTAAAGGCGATCACCATACCCGGGGTGCCCTTATAGTGCAATATCTGCACGGCGCCACGCCATACCAGCAGGCCAATGGATAAAGCCAGTATGATCTCGACAATTGGAAAGAATACGGAGTAGGCAAATATGCCTTTTATATTGGCATTGCGATGCTCTTTGTTTATAGCCCGGAATTTGTTCATTTCCCTATCCTCGGCGGCAAATGCCTGTACCAGGTACATGCCTGTAATATGCTCCTGTGCAAAGGCGTTAAGGGCGGCCACTGCGTTGCGCACCCGCTGGAATGATTTGTTCACCGCTTCTTTGAACCAATAAGTGGCTATAATGAGTATGGGGAATGTAGAAAGGCAGATGAGGGTAAGTTTCCAATCGACAACGAACATGACGACCATAATGGAAATGATAGTGAGCACATCGGCCACAATGGATAAAAGGCCCTGTGAGAATATCTCATTTACCGATTCAATATCATTGACCGTACGGGTAGTAAGTGTCCCGATGGGTGTAGTATCGTAATAAGAAACATTTTGATACAGCACTTTGCGGAATACTTCCTTACGCATGTCGTTCACCACGGTCTGCCCCAGCCAGTTGCTCCGGTACAGGAAGAAGAAGCGTAGCAGGCTTTCGAGGATTAGCAAGCCCAGTTGGATCACCGATATCTGTATAAGACCACGCATCCAGTTGTTCCGGATGTACTCATCGACCGAATACTGAATTAGCCGCGGGCGTAAGGGTGCCAGTATTGCCAGCACGACAGAGAGCACCATTACGAGCCAAAGGGTCTTCTTATACGGTTTTGCAAATGAGAATATGCGCCGCAGTAATTGCAGGTCGAATATCTTTTTTATGGAGTTATCTGTTGCCAATCTTAATCTTCTTCTTTTGCCATCATCAAATATGCTTTGATAAAATCGTCGAGCTCACCGTCCATAACGGGTTGCACATTGCCCACCTCGTAATCGGTGCGGTGGTCCTTTATCATTTTATAGGGATGGAAAACATAGGAACGTATCTGCGAGCCCCATTCTATTTTTTTCTTGCTTGCATTGCTGGCATTCTTCAGTTCTTCGCGTTTGCGCAGTTCCTCTTCATACAAGCGGCTTTTGAGCATGGTCAGCGCCTTCTCCCTGTTCTCACCCTGCGTACGTGCCTGCTGGCACTCTACAATGATGCCTGAGGGAATGTGTTTAAGCCGAACAGCGGTTTCTACTTTGTTCACATTTTGGCCGCCCTTGCCGCCGGAGCGGTAGAATTCCCATTCCAGGTCGGCAGGATTGATGTTTATCTCTATACTATCATCAATTAGCGGGTACACAAAGACCGATGCAAAAGAAGTATGCCTGCGTGCATTGGAATCGAATGGCGAGATGCGTACCAGGCGGTGCACGCCACTCTCGGCCTTTAACAGGCCATAGGCAAATGGTCCGTCGAACTCAAGGGTAGCCTGTTTGATGCCTGCGCCATCGCCATACTGCACATCTATCTCAGATACTTTCCAATCCTGCTTTTCGCCGTACATGCGGTACATGCGCAGCAACATCTCGGCCCAGTCCTGGCTCTCGGTGCCACCGGCGCCGGAGTTGATGACCATAACGGCGGGCATCTCGTCCTCGGGCTCATTGAGTGTGGACTTAAATTCAAGTTCGTCAATGTCTTTGATGGCGAGTTCGTACTGAGCTTTGGCCTCGTCTTCCGTGGCTTCACCCATTTTCCAGAAATCAAAGAGCACGGCAAAGTCTTCTACAGCATTCTTTACTTTATTATAGAGGTCTATCCAAAACTGGTTGACCTTGATCTCCTTGAGTATGCCGGTAGCACGGGCGTTATCGTCCCAGAAGCCGGGCGATAAAGTGAGTTGCTTGTCGTTCTCTATTTTAGCTATGCGATCTTGTATATGTAGGAAGCGCTCGAGGTGCTGCACCCGCTCGCGCATTTCTTTCAGGTTTTCCAGCGTCATAAAGGTGCAAAGTTAGTTGATTGCTTGATTAGGTTGATTAGTTGGTGGGATTGAATGAGTTGGTATGTTGATAAGTAGTATGTTACTGATCGTTATATTTCGCATTTTTCATGGTTTTATTGATAATGAATGAGTTAGGTTGACACAAGTGTTGAGAGGAGAATTTTCATATGTGTTGCAGGGAGTATAAAATGTGGAAATGCCTTGAGGAAGTGGCTATTAATATGTCATATCAATCGGAACAGTGCCGGTATTCCCTACATTTTATAATATAAAAGGCGATGTACTTTAAGGAATGTTTTCCGGAACCACTTCGTGTTCAGCTTCGGGACGGACTTTGAAGGTGAATTTGCGCTGCGAGAAATAGCTGAAGATGGCAACCACGGCAGTGGTAAGCAGCTTGGATGGTGTGGGGTAGATGTGGCACCACTCCACGAATATCTTGAGGAAAATATAATTAAGCAATATGCATGTGCCTACCAGGAGGGCATAGCGGAACAGTTGTACCCGGCCATGCAGGTTGGACTCGGGGAACACGATATACTTGGAAAGCACGAATCCTGAGGGGAAACTGATGCTAAAGGACATAAGGAAGGCCATGATATAGGGTTGTATGGTAATGGGCCCGATATGGACAGGCAGTTCTTTCAGGATATAGTGAAAGCTGATGAAATATAAAACAGTATCGAGAATGGTATTGGAGCCGCCGCAGGCGAGGTAGCGAAAGGTCTGCTTCTTGATGAAGCGTTCGAAGGGTTTATGAAAGAAGTCTATAAAACCTACTATTATATGTCTTGCGGCGGATAACACGATCGTCGATGCAAAAGTAAATCAAAATCTTTTAACGGATGCCTGGTGATATTATTGCCATTTCAGTTTATCCATGCGTGTAAATATGTCTTTTTCTTTCTCGCCGCAAATACGTAACAGGTCGCTTAACTCATCGTAGGAGACAATGTCACTGTTACGTGCTTTGACCAGCCGGGCAGCATGGTAGGCAAAATTCCGCCAATCGTCGCCCACCTGCGTAAGCTCCTGCGAGAAGCCCATCAGATCGTCGCGATGCAGAATTTGTGCTGCTTCCTGCAGGAAGGCTGCATAGAGGTAGCGGAAACCTGCGCCACCCGTGCCTATCTCTTCCTGCATGCGTATGATATTGCCCAGGTATAAAGAAGCTTTGCGGGGTGTAAGTTTCTGTGGGTATTGTTTGATCTTTTTTGCCAGCAGAAAGACAGCTTTATTGCCAAACCATGGAACCGGTGGCGATATCATGAAAAAGCAGGTTTGGCGGATGCCCCGTTTGATAGCCTCTTCGAAATTTACAGATTTAGGTACTTGGGTAACGTAATACATAAAACCTTTGGGCTCAGGTGTGCCTTTAGCAAAGCGTGCTTTTGCCAGGTCTTCGGGAGCTATGGTGGTCACCTCTTCCATAACGGGATCGCTGACATTATAGATGCCGTTCTCTTTGCCATACACAATGAGATTATGGGCATTGAAGTGGAAACGAAAAGCCTCGGGCAGGTAGGGCAGGTAGAACACGCTGCTCAACATGCCTACCGGTCGTCCATTTTGCAGGGCTTTGTCGAGGGCCAGCATGGCCTTGTGCGGCGAACTGAAACGCTCGGTATGTACTTTGATGCCGAGGCGCTGGCCTACGCGTTTGAAGATAGCCCCCGGCCATGTACGGAAAGTAGAACCCGGGGTACCATTGACCTTAAGAAAAGGGATGTGCCCGAAGAAAAGCCCTGCACCAATGCCAAAAGCCAGTGGCTCGGTAATTTCGATGCCTTCATGCCTTAGCAAATTGGTGGTGACCCCGCTTTCGCAATGCGCATGCTGGTAATGGGTAAAATCTATTTTGCTCATTAAAATGTTACGAATTTTGCCATTAATTGTGAGCAAAAGACTTTAGCTCATCGACTGTAATATTAAACACCGCTGCGTACTTTTCCAGCATTGCGGGAGGTAATTTTTTGAACACAGCGGGGTTAAAATGCCTGCGTACCTGCCATTGCCATTTGCCCACGTACCGGGCGAGGAGGGCGGTGTCCATAAGGTTCTTTTTCATATACCATGCAAGGGGGCTGAGGCTGCCGGCCTTCACTTTTTCTTCGGTTTCCTGCAGGTCTTCCTCTACAAGGTCCCAGGCCTGTTTGGTGGCTGCATTTTCGGCATCCCAGCCGGCGCTGCTCACACCGGTGTACTTGCCGTCCTTATCTACGGCATAGAGCAGCTTTTTTATCTTATCTCCCTCTTTAAAATCTTTCGGGTCCTGTGGTACTTCGTTGACCTTCATCTGGTAGCCGGATTGAACAGTGCTAAAATTACAAAAAAATGACCGTGGGGATAAGTTAATGCGGATAAAATAATCGCTATCGATCATGCGTTTGGATTTTTGTGCTGGCAGGAGGGAGCAAAAAAGCGGAAGTATAACTTTATTAAGGTAGGCAAGCGGAGGATAATACGTAATTAACGCTGTATCCACAGACTCCGGGGTCCCGCTTTGCAAGTGGTCGTTATGGAGTACTTTTACAGGTAATGGTATTGTCATTCGGATATTGTAATGTAGCTATTGTGCCCTTACGCAGTGAGCCATCGCACCGCGCAGAACAGGTGAGCCAGGTATTGTATGGTGAAAAGGTGGAGGTACTAACCATTGATGAGAAGGAGTGGGCGCATGTACGCTGTGAATGGGATAATTATGAAGGCTGGTGCCGGGCATCGCAGTTATGCATGATCAGCCGGAAAGAATACCGAAAGGCCCCGCGCTATCTATCTACCGGTCTTAGTGATAAGATACAGTTTACTGACAGCCAAATGTGGTTGCCGGCAGGTTGCGACCTAAAGGGGGGTAAAATAGATGTGGGTAGCGAACAGGGGGTATTTAAGGGTAAAAAGACGGCCTATAAAGACCTGGAGGCTAATTGTGACCAGATCAAAACAGCAGCACTTCAATACCTGCATGCTCCTTACCAATGGGGTGGGCGCAGTATAGCAGGCATAGATTGCTCCGGTCTTAGCCAAATGGCCTTTAAGCTTTGTGGTAAACCGCTGCCCAGGGATGCCTCTCAGCAGGCACAGGAAGGGGAATCTGTCGACTTTTTGCAACATGGCCGTTGTGGCGATCTTGCTTTCTTTGACAATGATGAAGGTAAAATAGTGCATGTAGGTATATTGCTTGACCATGATACCATCATCCATGCAACTGAAATGACTGGCAGGGTGACCATTGATCCCATAGACCAGGGTGGTATCATCAGTAAATCGTTAAGAAGACGCACGCATAAACTGCGGCTGGTAAAACGCTACTTCTAATAATCTGTGCCTTTGTAAAAGATGCGGAAGATGTTTTGTCCTATCTGGTACTTCAGCACGTCGTAGTGCATTTCCCAATTGGTGAGCCCGGCATTAGTAACATCATATACCTGCCCATCGGTGAACATCCGTAAGGTACCAGCCTTGTTGATATAGGCTATCGAATTGTATTGAATAACGTAATTATCCGGGTAATAACTTTCAAGGTCGGTTATCTCGCCTTTGTAGAAAGCTTTAAAGTAGCCGCTTGGGTCGCGATAGCCTACTACATTGTCGCCCACCTGGTATATGGGCTGGAAAAAGCCCAGGTTGCGTATACTGTCCTGGTAGAATATTTTGAAATATCCGTCGCTGGATACATAGGCTACAAGGTTGTCGCCTACTGTGTAACTCTGGGGAGGGTAGTCTTCCACTACGAAGTTCTGGCCATTGTGGAATATTTTGAATTGCCGGTTGGCATCCACATAGGCAACAGTATTGCGGCCTGCATCGAAGCTGCTGACGGGATAATCTTCTTCAGGAATCACGACACCATGATAGAATATCCGGAAAAGCCCTGCGAAATTATTGAATGCAATGATGTTATCGCTGACCTTGATAGACGAGAGTGTACTGTCAGGAATAAAGCCTTCGATCTGGTAGGTTTGCCCGTTGTAATAGGCACGGTATTCCCTGCGCTGGCCATCAAGGTAGAGTAGCACACTGTCAGCAAGATAATATTCATCACAAATGCCGGTAAGACGATGAGTAGCGCCCTGGTCAAAGACGTTCAATGATTTGGCATTCAGGTAGGCTACCAGGTCATCGCTAACAGCAAAGGTGTTGGTGAAACCGATATTTATCTCTGTAGTACCGCCATTATAATATACCTTAAACGCCCTGGAATTATCGAGATAGGGGATGGCACAACGGCCCACTTTCATTAATACGGGTGGCAGGTAATCTATTTTTCTCAGCATGCCTTTGTCCCATACCATTACCTGGTTCTGCAGATCGACATATGCCGCAAGGGGTTGGGCAACAGCGGTAAATGAAGCAATCAGTAAGAGGATTATACATGCAGGGCCTCGCAGCATCAGAAAATTTTTGTGCGTAAAATAACAATAAAATGGGAGATAGCCTTAGGCGTATAAGGCTGAAGGTGGAAAGAGCTATAAAGGCAGAGATAACAAATTGATAAAATAAAAAAGCCAGCCTGAGAACAGGCCAGCCCCTATAAACCCTATCACTATGAAAACTGATGCAAAGTTACGTACTGAAATTTTTTTTTCAAAATAGTTTTTTTGAAAGAATATAAAATTTTCATTTCGTGGCTGGTAAAAAATGAAAAAGCCAGCCTGAGAACAGGCCAGCCCCTATAAACCCTATCACCATGAAAACTTCTTTATGCTAAGGCAAATGATTATATTTTGAAGAAACAAACTTGTAATTAGTTGATAATTATCAATTTATTTCTTATTTATTCCCTTTTTTAGAGGGAATACGCAAATGTATAAAATTCCTGAGTTTGTTAATGAAAATCGAAGTCATTAACAAATAGACAACAAATGAGAGAAAGTGTTATTTCTTTTTCTTCGGTGTGAATATGGCCAGCATGCGTTTGCCTTCCATTTTGGGCATAGACTCAAGTGAGCCATATTCAGCCAGGCGTTCGGCAAATTTGAGGAGCAATAATTCGCCACGCTCCTGGAACATAATAGCACGGCCTTTGAACTGCACATAGCATTTCACTTTATCTCCTTCTTTCAGGAATTTTTCAGCGTGCTTGGCTTTGAAATCAAAGTCGTGTTCGTCAGTATTGGGGGTAAAGCGTATCTCTTTTACTTCAGATTGCTTTGCTTTAGCTTTCTGTTCCTTGTCTTTCTTCTTTTTTTCGTAGAGGAACTTCTTGTAGTCGATAATGCGACAAACGGGTGGCACTGCATTGGGAGATATCTCCACGAGATCCACCTCCTGTTCTTCGGCCATTTTAAGGGCCTGTGCTATGGGATAAACCCCCGGTTCAATCCCTTCGCCTACTACGCGTACTTCGGGTACAGTTATCTCCCTGTTGAGACGGTGTTCGTTTTGTGGTACTCTTGGTCTAAAAGGCGGCCTGCCTTTACTTCTTTTCTGCATTAACGGTTTTTAAAATGATTGCAAAAATAGCGTATTTATTATAATAAATACATACTACTGTTATATAAACTTTATGCCAGAGCCTAAGCTGTTTTACCTTTCATCTGCTCTGTAACTGCCGCAGTGGTGTCCTTAATAAAGTCGGACAAGGGTATAGCGCCTTTATCACCTTCGCCATGTTTACGAACAGCTACTTTCCCTTCTTCCATTTCTTTTTCACCTACTATAAGCATATAAGGTACTTTCATCAGCTCCGTATCCCTTATCTTCCTGCCTATCTTTTCGCTGCGGTCATCTACTTCGCTTCGGATACCGGCATCTTTAAGGGCATTGGCGACATTGTGTGCATACTCACTGAACTTATCGCTTATGGGCAGCACTTTTACCTGCAGCGGCGCCAACCACAGGGGCAGATTGCCGGCACAGTGTTCCAATAATACAGCGATGAAGCGCTCCATAGAGCCGAAGGGCGCGCGGTGTATCATTACCGGGCGTTTGCGTGAATTATCAGCATCAACGTATTCCAGTTCGAAGCGTTCGGGCAGGTTATAATCAACCTGGATGGTACCTAACTGCCAGCTACGGCCTAATGCGTCGCGCACCATGAAATCGAGCTTAGGCCCATAGAAAGCAGCCTCTCCATATTCTACGACAGTATTCAGTCCTTTTTCTGCGGCTGCTTCCATAATGGAGCGTTCGGCTATTTCCCAGTTCTCCTCGCTACCTATGTATTTGCTGCGGTCTTCTTTATCGCGTAGCGAAACCTGCGCGGTAAATTCATGAAAATCGAGCGAATTGAATACATACATCACAAGGTCTATCACCTTCTTGAATTCTTCCTTCACCTGGTCGGGGCGACAGAAAAGGTGGGCATCGTCCTGGGTGAAGCCGCGAACGCGGGTAAGCCCATGCAGCTCGCCTGACTGCTCATAACGGTACACGGTGCCAAACTCTGCAAGACGCAGTGGTAACTCTTTGTAGGAGCGGGGCTGTGATTTGTAAATCTCGCAATGGTGCGGGCAGTTCATTGGCTTCAGCAGGAATTCTTCGCCTTCCTGCGGTGTTGTGATGGGACGGAAGCTATCGCTGCCATATTTTTCCCAGTGACCTGAAGTGACGTATAACTGCTTGCTGCCGATATGGGGTGTCATGACCGGCAGGTATCCACTTTCGATCTGCGCCTTTTGCAGGAACTGTTGCAAACGCTCGCGAAGCATGGCGCCTTTGGGCAGCCATAAGGGCAGGCCGCTTCCCACCTTCTCGGAGAAGGCAAAGAGCTCCAGTTCCCTGCCTAGCTTGCGGTGATCCCGCTTTTTAGCTTCTTCCAGCAGTGCCAGGTATTCATCAAGTTCTTTTTGGCTGGGGAAGGTAACACCATAGATGCGGGTGAGCATCTTATTCTTTTCATTACCACGCCAGTAGGCCCCGGCTATATTGGTCAGCTTGACCGCCTTGATGAACCCAGTGTGTGGTATGTGTGGCCCGCGGCAGAGATCGGTGAAATTGCCTTGTGTATAAAACGTTATCTGGCCATCCTGCAGGTCCTGTAATAGTTCAACCTTATAGGGATCGCCTTTGGCAGTAAAATATCCGATAGCTTCTTCTTTAGGCACTTCGCGGCGCTGGTATATATTATTATGCTTTGCCAGCTCACGCATCTTATTTTCCAGTTTTACCAGATCTTCCTCGCCTATGGTACGGTCGCCGAGGTCAATGTCGTAGTAAAAGCCATTCTCGATCGGGGGGCCGATACCCAGTCTTACGCCGGGGTAAAGGTCCTCGAGCGCCTCCGCCATCAGGTGGGCAGAGGAGTGCCAGAAGGTGGACTTTGCAGCCCTGTCATCCCAAAGGAGCAGGCGCAGGGACGCATCCTTATTAATAGGGCGAGTAGCATCCCAAACTTGTCCGTCTACTTCGGCTGCCAGCACTTTACGTGCCAGATCTTCGCTTATGGACTTTGCGATATCTAAAGAAGTAACACCTTCCTGGTAGTCGCGTACAGAACCGTCGGGTAAAGTAATATGTATCATAAAAGAGTATTCCTGAGTTTAAAAACGTGTGCAAAGGTACGATAGAACTTGCGATGTAGATATATAAACGAAAAACCATCCCACATAAGCGGGATGGTTCTGTACAATTAAGTCCCGTCTATGATTTGACAAAAAAGAATTTCGTTACTTTTAATGTATCGGTAGGAGGTACCGGTGCTCCCATATCCTGGCCGGTCTTCAGCGTGAACTTGCTACCATTGAAATCGGAGATGTCGCCGCTGACAGCCTGTGAGCCAAGGAAGAAGTCGTCCAGGTTGTACATACCTAAAGTTTTGCCATTATCGCTAAGCTGCCAGGTGAAGTCATATTCACCGGCCTCGTTATAATAACATTTGGTATCACCGGTATGATGGATGGCCTTAAAGTTGGCTTTGAACTCAAGTTTATCGTCCTTTTTGCAATCCAGCAGAGCCCAGGTATATGTGCTGTCAATACCAAAGGTATCCCTTACGGTAACCGTGATGCTGTCAAGTTGCCATTGCGACGCAATCATCTTATCCTGCTGCGATTCAGGCACATCGATCGTCTGTTGTGTACAAGACGCAAATACTACAATAACAGATAAAAACAGTATAATATACTTCATAGAGTTTTACAATTAGCTCATAAAACTAAACAATATCTTCTTGTTGCAAAAGATTTCAGGAGCATTATTGCTTTTTTTCTTCAAAAAAGCTGTCCTGAAGGCCCGTATTTATCTTATAGTCTAAATAATCTATTTGTACCCGTCCTTTCCTGGTTTTCGCCTGTTTGGCTTTTTTCATCATATCATCATCGGTACCGGTATAGTCCATCGTGACACCACGGGGCAATTTGTAGTCTTTCAGGTTGATATAGAATGTTATCTTATCGGGGAGTGCATAAAGTGCATATTTGCCATATTGTAGGTCCATGTTTATTGTACCGTTATCGCGGGTAGTGGTTTCGGTATGCAACGCCAGCATGCTGTTTTCATCAATAGAGATGCGGGTCAGCACTATATCGCCGGTATCGTTGCCGGGCACTACTTTAATGATATGCAGTCTTTTGGGCCCCAGGGTATCGTAGCCACCGTCTATCACGGTCACATTACCTGCAGGTAAGAGGTTTCCTAGTGTAAGGTGATAACTATTCTTCGGGAGTATGGAAATGCCGCCCTGGCGTTCGAGTTTCATTTTGTCCGGCGTTTTGAAATAGAGCTTGCCTTTCATAGGCGGCACTTTCATGAAGGATACATCTATCTTTATTTTGACGTCTGCGATATAATCATTCACAGAATGTATTTTGTCGCGTATCTTATAATAGAGGTCCTCCGCATTTTGTCCATACACTGCCCCTGAAAGCATAAGGACCAAACACATAGCAGCAAATCTTCTCATCAGGAACGGATATCTTTTTTATTGAACACAATAATGGTAACCAATACGAATGCAAAGGTATAGAGCAACAGTATAATAGCAGAATGACCAATGGCATCGTATGGCACCGGGGCATCAAAAAAGCCCTTCCAGCCTATCATATGTGTGGTAAACAGGTAAGGGCTTATCGTATCGAACAATGGTAGCTGCAGAGTGGAAAATATAGTGAGCACGATGATAATGCCCATAGTACTGATAATGGGTCCTATGGAGTTATCGGCAAATACTGAAAGCAACAAGGCAAGAGCAGCAACGCACATCATCGCAAGACCTGCAAAGGCAAAAGCTGCGAGGTAGCGCCAGAGTATGTCGTCTTTGAGGAGCACTACAAAGGCATCGCTCTTAAGGTTTATCATATCCCCTGTACCGAAAAGCAAGACCGAAAGACCGAGGGCTACCACAGCAAGCCAAAGCAACAACAACATAGCATATACAACCCCTGCGGCGAACTTAACAAGAACAAGCCCGCTACGGCTGATGGGCTTGGTGAGTAAAAGGCGCAGAGTGCCAATATTGGCTTCGCCGGCAAGGGAATCGCCGGCGACAAGTGCTACCAGCAAGGGAATGTGTATGAGTAGCGTTTGAAGTATAAGGTAGGTGATGAGATAACCGTTGAGAATGTTGCCCTTAATGTCGAATTGCTCACTTACGCCCTGCAAAGCAAAACCGACGAAGCTTTTACCATCAGCCAGCATGGCCAGTTGTATGACCATGGCAATGGCCGTAACAATACCAAAGCTGATATAGGTACGCGGCCTGTGGAATATCTTATATAGCTCTATGCGGAGTAGCCGTATCATTTGTAAGCGATAAAAAATATGCTTCCAGCGAGTGCCGGGAGCGGATCTCTAAAACCTGTACCCCCTGCTCAACCAGCCACTTATTGAGTGCCGGTACCTGCCCGGGGTGCATCTTGAATGTAATACTATTGGGTGTGGCAGCTGTGATGAACTGCTGCCATGTTGTTGTGCTTATGGAAGCAGGCAGGTCACGAAAAGGTTCAATTTTGATGTCTATCAGGGTTTCTACCGGGTTCAATAGCTCGGCAGCATTGCCTTCCACCATTTTCCTGCCTTTGTGGATCACTAATATTTTAGTGGCCACCTGCTCTATTTCGTGCAGCAAGTGAGATGATATGAGTATGGTCTTACCATGCTCTTTACTCAACTGCAATATAAGCGCCCTCATTTCAGCAATGCCTTGGGGGTCAAGGCCATTGGTAGGTTCATCAAGTATCAGTAACTCGGGGCTGTGCACAAGCGCAATGGCTATGCCAAGCCTTTGTTTCATACCCTGGGAATAGGCCCTTACTTTGTCTGCCTCGCGGCCTTTAAGGCCTACTATCTCCAGGACCTCATGCAAACGCTGCTCGGGAATATCCTTGAAACTCATGCGGGCAAACATGCGGAGATTATCCCAGCCGGAGAGGTAACCGTACATGTCAGGACGCTCGATGATAGCGCCTATATGCTGCAAGAGGTATCGTCTCCGGTTATTGAACTCATTGCCTTTTATGTACACCTTGCCGGAAGTAGGGTAGACAAGGCCCAGCAGCATGCGTATGGTGGTGCTTTTGCCTGCGCCATTCTCGCCAAGAAAACCGTAAATGTCACCTTCTGCAATAGAAAAAGAGAGGTCGTTGACGGCAAGGTTGTCGCCAAATTTTTTGGTAAGGCCTTTTGTTTCTGCTATTACAGACATGGTACTGCAAGATAACAGAATAAATGCCTGAATGGTTTATATGATAGCTGAGGTTTTTATGCAATGTGTCGTTGCTTATGATTAACATGCAGGAGAAGAGAATGAACCAATATTTTTTTGTTTTATTTCAATGTTTTGCTTTACCTTTGCAGTCCCAAAATAGCTCCGGCTATCTTGTACATTGGTTTACCGGGTATAGGATATCCAGCGTTGCGGCCGGGCTTTGGGAATATTATTAACTATTTTAAAATTTTTATGGCAACAGAAAATCTTCAAAGCTATGAGCTGATGGTCATCTTTACGCCTGTATTGGCAGAAGAAGACTACAAAGCGGCTCAAAAGAAGTTTGCAGACTTCATTACAGAACATGGTGGCACCTTAGTGCACCAGGAAGCATGGGGCCTCCGTTCACTGGCTTATCCCATCCACAAAAAAACCACAGGTCTTTACTGGCTCATCGAGTACAAAGCAGCTACTGACGTGAATGCCAAGCTGGAAATTCAGATGAACCGTGATGAGAACATCATGCGTCACATGATCACACGTCTTGACAAGTATGCAGAGGAATACAGCGTGCGCAGGCGTAACAAGACCGCAGAAGTAGAAACCGCTTCCTAACCTGTTAAAAAAAATCTGAAACAATGGCTAAGCAAAACGAAATAAAATTCCTGACCTCCACCCGCGTAGAAAAACGCCAGAAGAAATACTGCCGTTTTAAGAAAATGGGGATCAAATACATCGATTATAAGGACGCGGAATTCCTGAAAAAGTTTTTGAACGATCAAGGCAAAATGCTGCCCCGCCGCATTACCGGGAACTCACTAAAGTACCAGCGTAAAGTGGCACAGGCTATTAAGAAAGCCCGCCAGATGGCATTATTACCTTATGTTACTGACCTTTTAAAGTAAAAATCATGCAAATAATTCTTATAAAAGATGTAGATAACCTGGGCGCTGCCCATGAACTGGTAGAGGTAAAGCCGGGATATGCCCGCAACTACCTGATACCTCAGAAATATGCTATCGAGGCCAGTGGTTCTAATATGAAAATATTGGAAGAGCGCCGTAAGCAAAAAGCTAAGAAAGAAGAGAAGCTGATGGCTGAGATAGCCAAGGTAACCGATGTACTGAAAGCATCGCCTGTGAAAGTAGGTGCTAAAGTGGGTACCAGCGGCAAGATATTTGGTTCGGTTACTGCTATCCAACTGGCACGTGCTATACGTGAGCAGAAGGGTTACGAAATTGACCGCCGCCGCATCAGCATAACTGATGAAGTGAAAGAAGCAGGAAGCTACAAAGCCCAGATCGACTTCGGTAAGGATAATGTACTGGAGATCGAATTTGAAGTAGTAGGCGAGTAATTCTTTTCGCGATATTAGGTTAAGGGGACAATATTATTGTCCCCTTAATTGTTTTTTGCGGTTGATCTCGGATATATTGTATAAATATCCCGCATGAAACTATCAATCCATTCCATATCAACCTATTAAGTAAAACAGTACCTTTGCGGCGCTATGCAAATACAAGTGCTTAAGTCGAAGCTACACCGTGTAAAGGTTACTGAAGCTAACCTGCACTATATTGGCAGTATCACTATAGATGAGGCGCTGATGGAGGCTGCAAACCTCATAGAAAACGAAAAAGTACAGGTGCTGAACATAGACAATGGTGAGCGGCTTGAAACCTACGTTATAAAAGGTACACGAGGCTCCGGGATGATCTGTATGAACGGCCCTGCATCGCGTAAAGTATCGGTAGGGGATACGGTAATTATCATATCATATGCCATCATGGATTTTGAAGCAGCTAAAAAGCACAAGCCCATCATCGTGTTCCCGAAAGAGGATAATAGTTTGTAATCATTAACTTTACGGTAATGAAGAAGACCCTGGGTACCATATTGCAGTATGTGATCTTCCTGGGTCTTGGTATATGGATCATCGTTCACATGATCACAACGCTGAAACCAGAGCAGCGGGATGACCTGGTAAATGCGATACAAAGTGTAGATATCTGGTTCCTTATTCCTATCTTTTTTGTTGGCTTCTTGTCGCACCTGTTCCGTGCTATGCGCTGGCGTTTACTGTTGGAGCCGCTAAATATGCACCCTACGCTCGTTAATACGACTTTTGCGGTGTTGATAGGTTACGTGATGAACCTGGTCTTGCCAAGGGCCGGGGAGGTAGCCAAGTGTACTGTGCTGGCACGGTATGAAAAGGTGCCTGCACACAAAATGGTAGGCACCATAGTATCAGAACGTGCGTTTGACCTGCTCTGCCTGTTCGTGATCGCCATCGCGGCTTTCAGCATTGAGGCCCATGTGATCAGCAGTTATGTTGCTGATCTTACTAAGGGATTATATGATAAGATAATGAAGCATAGGGTAGTACTGGGTCTTATACTTGCCGGGCTTGCCATCTTAATAACTGTACTGGTATTGGTGTACCGGAGACATCGGGAAACAAAAGTGGGGCATTTCATACGCGAGATGAGCCATGGTATCCTCTCGATAGTACACATGAAGAAAAGGTGGCAATTCCTGGGCTATACCTTCCTCATATGGGCTATGTACACCACACAGATATACCTTGGCTTCCTCAGTTTGCATGATACGCAGCATTTGTCGGCCTCAGTGGCATTGGTGGTATTGGTATATGGAGCTGTGGGAATGATCATTACGCCGGGAGGTATAGGTGCCTACACTTTGCTGGTAGCTGAGATACTAACAGCCTATAATATCAGTGAAGTATCGGCACAGGCATTTGGCTGGATAGCCTGGGCTGCACAAACAGGCATACTTATCGTATTAGGTGTCGCCTCACTTTTATTGATACACATATATAACAGGAAGCGCCATGTCGAAATTGCAATGGATAGAAAATAAGATATTCAGCAAAGATGCCCTTCTGCATCATTGTAACCAGTGGCGAGCCATGGGCAAGAAGCTTGTCTTTACGAATGGCTGTTTCGATCTGCTGCATCGGGGCCATATTGACTATCTCGCAAAGGCGGCCGATCATGGGAATATACTTATAATAGGGGTTAATACAGATGCCTCGGTAAAGCGCCTGAAAGGAGAGGACCGACCGATAAATAAAGAAGAGGACAGGATGTTTCAACTCGCCGCCCTTCTGTGTGTTGATGCTGTATGCCTTTTTGATGAAGACACCCCGGAAGACCTGATCAAAATGGTGCGACCTGACGTACTGGCAAAAGGCGGGGATTATACAATAGATACCATTGTAGGCGCCGAATTCGTGTTGCAAAATGGAGGCAAAGTGGAAGTGATCCCTTTTGTGCCCGGCTATTCTACCAGCAGCTTAATAGCGAATATTAAGAAATTGTAAAATTACTGTTTCCGCGGAGGGGAATATTTAATACTACAAGCCCTGCTTATATTTTTGTGACTACTCATTAACACAGCTTTGTGAAGCAAACGAAACAGACCATCATACGGGATATTAGCTGGCTGGCATTCAATGCCCGGGTATTGCAGGAAGCAAAAGACCCTTCCAATCATATCTATGACCGTTTGCGTTTCCTTGGCATCTTTTCGAACAACCAGGACGAGTTCTTTCGTGTACGCGTAGCTGCGCTCAATAAAATGGTGATGCTGGGCAAAGCTGCCAAGATGCACCTTGAGGCTAACCCGGACAAGATATTGCGAAAGATACAGAAGACGGTGATCACCCAGCAAACAGCATTCGATAATACGTATTCAGGCATCATAAAGGAATTAGAGAAGGATGGCATCAGGATGCGGAATGAGAAGCAACTGAATACGGTACAGAAAAGGTTTGTCCGGACTTACTTCGATGAGAAGGTACGTACAGAGGTTGTGCCGCTTATGATAGAAAGCATACCGCATATACCCCTGCTGCGCGATAAATCCATCTACCTGGCTTGTGTGCTGGGCGACACCAACAACCCTATGGCCCACAGGTATGCCCTGATAGAAATACCTGACCGTGTGCTGCCCCGCTTTGTGATATTGCCTTCGGAGACGGGCAAGACCGACATCATTCTGCTTGAGGATATTATACGCTATAACCTGCCCAACCTGTTCGCACCGTTCGGGTTCAACCGTTTTCTCGGCTATATCATTAAAGTGACCCGCGATGCAGAGCTGGACCTGGATAGTGATGTGACTACCAATATTATTGCAGAGATACAAAAGGGCCTTAAGAACAGGAAGAGAGGCCGCGCAACACGTTTCCTGTATGACCGGTCGATAGACCCCCGGCTGCGTGATTACCTGATCAAAAGATTGAGCCTGACCAAAAAAGATAATGTAATAGCGGGCGGCAGGATACACAACTTCAAGGACTTCATGAATTTCCCCGCAAGCGTGTTCAAGGACCTGAAGCCCCGTCCCAAGCCTTTTGTACATCCGCTCTTAAAACAACCCTGCCGCATTATGGATGTGCTTGAACAGCGCGATGTGATGCTGCATTTCCCATATCATTCTTTCGATTCGATCATTGACCTGCTTCGGGAGGCAGCTATAGACCCTTATGTGCAGAGTATAAGCCTGACGGCTTACCGCCTGGCCAAGGATTCTAAGATCATCAATGCCCTTATTAATGCGGTGCGTAATGGTAAGGAAGTGACCGTTGTGCTGGAACTGAGGGCCCGTTTTGATGAAGAGGCTAACCTGATGTGGAAGACCCGGCTGGAAGAAGAAGGGGTGAAAGTGATCTTTGGGCTCCCGGATATGAAGGTGCATGCCAAGATAGGTGTGATCAAAAAACGTATGTTCAACCGCACACGGCAGTATGGTATCGTTTCAACCGGAAACTTTAATGAGAACACCGCCAAATATTATGGAGACCACTGCCTGCTGACCACCAACAAAAATATCATAGCTGACATCAACCGCATTTTTGATTTTATGAATAGTGGCAGCACACGGACCGATGACCTCAGGGTGTGCAAGACACTGCCGGTGGCCCCCTACAATATGCGTAAATATTTCCTGAACCTTATCAGTAACGAAATAAAGCTTGCTGAGAAGAAAAAGGAAGCTGTCATAATGCTGAAGATGAACAGCCTGGTGGACGAAGTACTCATAGGGAAGTTGTATGAAGCTGCCCGTGCAGGAGTAAAGATAGATATGGTGATCAGGGGTATCTGCTGCGTGTACACCGAGCAAAAGATAACGAAGGATAATATAAAGGCTATCAGCATCATAGATGAATACCTGGAGCATGCACGGATATTTGTATTCCATAACAGCGGCAAAAATGATGTATTCATCTCCTCTGCTGACTGGATGGTGCGCAACCTGGACCACCGTATAGAGGCCGCCTGCCCCATATATAACGAGGAAATTAAACAGGAATTAATAGATATTCTAAATATTCAGCTTGCAGAGAACGTGAAAGGACGTATATTAGATAACGAGCAAAGCAACCATTATGTGCCGCATGAAGAAGGTGAAAAAGAGATCCGGTCGCAGCTCGCTATTTATAATTACTTACGTCATAAACACTACTGAGTTTGATACTCGCTGCTATTGACATAGGGTCGAATGCTGCAAGACTGCTGATATCGGAAGCCTCGGCATATAAAGATGGAACCGTTGATTATACCAAACTAACGTTGCTGCGCATACCGCTGCGCCTGGGTTTCGATGTGTTCGATAAAGGCTTCATCAGTGATGAAAAAAAGACACTGCTCATAGATACGCTTAAGGCTTACAAATTGCTGATGGATATCTATAAAGTGGAGCACTACAGGGCTTGTGCCACATCGGCGATGCGTGATGCGACCAACAGCAAGGAGATATTGGCCGAAGCAGAGGCAGTCACTGGTTTGAAAGTATCTATCATCAGCGGACTGGAGGAAGCCAACATACTTTACGAAACACATATAGCCGAGTACCTGAGCCTTAATAAATCGTACCTGTATGTGGATGTAGGTGGCGGCAGTACCGAGATAACTTTGTACTCGCAAAACCAGCTGATTTTCAAAGAGTCTTTCAATATAGGCACCATACGTGTGCTGCATGATAAGGTGACCGATGAACAATGGGAGCATATGAAGTGGTTCGTAAAGACTCATGTGAAGGATTACCAGCCTATAGAAGCGATAGGTACCGGGGGCAATATCAATAAGATCTTTTCGATATCGAAACGTAAAGAGGGTAAGCCACTACCGGTAGAACTGCTGAAGGATTATTACAAAGAGCTAAGCTATACTACTGTTGAGGAGCGGAAGCATCTTTACCATTTCCGCGACGACCGTGCTGATGTTATAGTACCCGCCCTGCAGATCTATATATCCATTATGCGCTGGGCAGATGCAGATGAAATATACGTGCCTAAGATAGGCCTGGCCGACGGCCTGATCAAAATAATGTACAAAGAACTGGCTGCAGTATAAAAGAAGGGTCCCGCTAATTGCGGGACCCTTCTTTATCAAGTGTTTCTTTCTATTTCACGAGGGTGAATTTATCTTTTTGCACCACTTCTCCTTTACTGTTCAGGATATTGTAGAAATAAGTGCCTGCAGGTAGCTGAGAAAGGTCTTCCCTGTTGTGCGCAGCAAGTGTCTTGTTCACTACTACTTGTCCGGCAGTGTTAAATACCTGCCAGCTTAGGTCGCCTGCAATATTGGTATGCAGGTACACGATACCTGTGCTGGGGTTGGGATAGAACTGCACTGCATTTTGCTGAGCAGTTGTTTGTGCAATGCCCGTTGGCGGCAGAGGGGTGTAGTCTATCTGGTCAACGTACATTATCGTACTATCCTTGGCCGCATTTACACCCAGTGGCGAGCTTGTAATGATAACCTGGAGTGTAGCACTGGTATCGGTCGAGGAATAGGTGATATGTGGTGTTACATACCCAAAAGCGTTAATAGTATTGGTTATCATAGAATCTGCTGTTCCTATCACAGCGCCACTCGAATTCAATACATTTACAATTATGTGTGCAGTGTCATTACCATTGGGATAGTATTTGACCCACATATTTACAGTGCCCGGGCGCTGTGCGGCAGTTATTGGCGTGCCACCTACGAAATAAAGTGCGTTGAGTGGATCTGCACCGGCGAGTACCGCTGCAAAGTCTACCGAGTCGCGGCAATTTGACAAAAGCGCTGTTATGATACCAAATGTAGTATCAGGTGCACCCTGGTGTTTGCTCCAGAGTTTAGCTCCAATCGCGCCATCATGTGCATAGTTGGTTTGGTATACCTGTTCATCAAAAGTATCAGATGCGTTGAGGAATAAGCCTATCGCGGCTATCTGGGAGTCAAGCGTATACCAGTTAGAGTCGGGAACGTAAGTGAAAATAGGACTGGTAAGCTGGTGCCAGTGCTCCATGGAGCCGTTGTCGATGTACTGCGCTCTTGAGGGCAGAGCGAAGAAGACCATTAAAATCAGAGGTACAGTTAGTTTCTTCATAAATAAGAGATTTTAACAGAAAATTAATACATATTTCTGATAAAATGCCAAAAAAACATAATGCAAATACTAAAATAGAGAAGCCCCTGCAATACAGGGGCTTCTCTATTAAAAGAACCAATACTTGTTTGGCTATTTCACTATGTTGCAATGGGGAGCAAACCAATAGATACAGTGATTTATCCCAGGGAATTTAAGCTTTGTTCGATCGCGCTGAAGTTGGGTAATTCACCTGCATTTTCCAATACTTCAGCATAGCGCACGATGCCGTCCCTATCGAGTACAAAGGCAGCCCTTTTGGATACGCCCCTCATATCGTTAGAGAAGGTATCGTAAAGGCAATCGTATGCGGTAGATACTTCTTTATTGAAATCGCTTAGCAGGGGAAAATTGAGGTTTTGTTCTTCTTTGAATTTATTGAGTGAGTAGAGCGAGTCGACAGATATGCCATAAACCTGTGCATTGAGGTCATTATACATATTTATGTTATCTCTCATGTAGCAAAGTTCTTTGGTGCAAACACTGGTAAATGCCAGAGGGAAGAACAGTAATACTACGTTCTTACCTTTCTGTTCGCTGAGTGTCACTTTGTTCTTTTCATTATCCCTGAGGGTAAAATCAGGGGCTTGTTGTCCTGTTTGTATGGCCATGGTTCGTTTTTGTCAAATGTAAGGCCTGCTGCTTTCCTGTCAAAATGAAAGCCAGTAATGCAGTAGTCCTGAAAAAATGACCTTTTTACATGGCGAATTTTTATAAATCAATACGGGAATTTCTGAAAAATTGACTGACATTTGCAGCCCCGGCCCCGCTGGCACAAAAACTGATGGGCTATGATACGAAAATTAAGATCTTAAAAATTTAAAAATAGAAATCAAACATGGCTAACAAAGTAAACATTACTCCGCTACACGACAGGGTGATCGTTAAACCCGCTGCGGCAGAAGAAAAGACAGCCGGCGGCATTATTATCCCTGACACTGCAAAAGAAAAACCCCAGCGCGGCACTATCATAGCTGCCGGCCCGGGAAAAAAGGACGAACCGATGACCGTAAAATCGGGCGACACGGTATTGTATGGCAAATATGCAGGTACCGAGATATCGCTGGAAGGTGAGGACTACCTGATAATGCGCGAGAGTGATATACTGGCGATAGTATAACCCCAAACCCCCGGAGGGGCTTTCCTTATTAGATCTGAAATAAAATTAATAATAACTTTTCTCGTTTCCTTTCAGTGGACGGGAGCAAAATAAAGATACAAATGGCAAAACAACTCTTTTTTGATACAGATGCGCGCAACAAGATGAAGCGCGGCGTGGATGTACTGGCTGATGCGGTAAAAGTGACCCTGGGTCCTAAAGGCCGTAACGTGGTAATAGAAAAGAAATTCGGTGCACCGGGTATAACCAAAGATGGTGTGACCGTAGCAAAAGAAATAGAACTGGAAGACGCCATAGAGAACCTGGGCGCCCAGATGGTAAAAGAAGTGGCCTCAAAAACGGCCGATGTAGCAGGCGATGGTACTACTACTGCAACTGTGCTGGCACAGGCTATCATTACAGAAGGCCTGAAGAACGTAGCCGCAGGCGCTAACCCGATGGACCTGAAGCGCGGTATAGATAAAGCCGTTGCAGCTGTGGTTGAGAACCTGAAGAAACAATCGGAAAAAGTAGGTAACGATAATAAGAAGATAGAACAGGTAGCATCCATCTCTGCCAACAACGACAATGAAATAGGTAAGCTGATAGCTGAAGCTATGGCAAAAGTGGGTAACGAAGGTGTGATAACCGTGGAAGAAGCGAAAGGCACTGAAACTACAGTAGAAGTGGTAGAAGGTATGCAGTTCGACCGCGGTTACCTGAGCGCTTATTTCGTAACCAACACTGAAAAAATGCAGGTGGAACTGCAGAATCCATACATCCTTATCTACGATAAGAAGATAAGCACCCTGAAAGATGTATTGCCGATACTGGAAGGTGTTGTACAGACGGGTCGCCCGCTGCTGATCATAGCAGAAGATGTGGATGGTGAAGCGCTGGCTACATTAGTAGTTAACAAGCTGCGCGGCTCGCTGAAGATAGCAGCCGTTAAAGCTCCGGGCTTTGGCGATCGCCGTAAGGAAATGCTGCAGGATATAGCTGTGCTGACAGGCGGTACCGTAATCAGCGAAGACCAGGGTTATAAGCTGGAAAATGCTTCTATGGCATATCTTGGCCAGGCTGAGAGCATCACCATAGATAAAGACAACACTACCGTAGTAGGCGGTAAAGGTGAAAAAGATAATATCACCGGCCGTGTGAACCAGATAAAATCGCAGATAGAAAGCACTACCAGCGACTATGATCGTGAAAAGCTGCAGGAACGTCTTGCCAAGCTGAGCGGTGGTGTAGCTGTACTGTATGTAGGTGCTGCATCTGAAGTGGAAATGAAAGAGAAGAAAGACCGCGTGGATGATGCATTGCACGCAACACGCGCTGCTGTGGAAGAAGGCATAGTACCGGGTGGTGGTGTAGCTTATATCCGCTCGATAGATTCACTGGAAGGTATGAAGGGTGATAATCATGATGAGACAACCGGTATTGCTATCGTGCGTCGCGCTGTGGAAGAACCCATTCGCCAGATAGTGGCTAATGCAGGTATCGAAGGCTCGATAGTGGTACAGAAAATAAAAGAAGGCAAAGCAGACTTTGGCTTCAATGCACGTACTGAAACATATGAGAATATGCTGGCAGCAGGTGTTATTGACCCAACCAAGGTGAGCCGTGTGGCATTGGAAAATGCTGCTTCGATAGCCAGCATGCTGCTGACCACCGAATGCGTAATAGCCGATAAGCCGCAGCCTAAAGAAGCTGCAGGTCATTCACATGGTATGCCGGGTGCCGGTATGGACATGGGTTATTAATAGTATCCTCTGTTTTTATAGAAAAAGTCCCGCATTGTTCTGCGGGACTTTTTTATTAGAATAGTATATCTGAAATTAAAACTGGTCGTAGCTCCTCCTTATGAAATTCAGCCGAATGCCAAAATACCCATAAGTATTGCTCGTGGTTGGCAGCAGGCCATCGGCATAAGAATATCTCCGGTAGGTTGCCCCGGCGTCGAAGAAGAGATTGGGTCGCAATTCGTACGATATATTCAGGTTGACAAGAGCACAATTGGCATTGTTGCCATTGATCAAACCGGTATTTGCAGTAGGGCTCTCAGTATCTGTACTGCGAAATATGTCGTTGCCATAATTGATGCTGCCCGTATCGGCGCCCTGTATGTAATACATTCCTTTCAGCATAGTGTACAGGTGGCTGAGTGGTTGGTAGCGTATGATACCTATTATTTCTGCGAAATTTGCACCTAGGGGGTGGGCCAGCGGTTGGTTGTATTGTGTGAAGCTGGCTGAGCTGTCTTTCGCAGCATAGGTATAAGGACGCACATAGTTTAGCTCGCCCTGTATATCGAGGTTCTTTATGCCGGCTACGTCAAAGTATTTGCCTCCTGCCTGTATCCCATATCTGCTTCCATTGCCTTCGTTGAGGAGAAACTGCCCATAGAACTGCAGGTGCTTTAGCACGATGGCTTTGAAGTTAAGGCCTGCATTTACATTGGTATTGCTACCCGATGCATATTCTACGCTCCGGTAAAATATTACGGGGTTCAGGTAGCCGGGGTCAAAGTCGCGTGTGCTGAACATAGTGCTCTCGAATATGCCGAGGTTAAGCCATTTTGAGGCATTCATGCTCAGGTGGTGTATAGCAGCGTATTTTTTTGGTAGTACACGATCAGTACCCCTGGTATAAGGGGATACGAGCTCGAGGAATAGGTTTTGGTACCTAAACCTGCCTATGCGGGAACTTATCTTTAAAAAAGGTGAACCTGTCGCAAAATCGCTAAGGATCAAGGAACGGATACCATCGCCGATAAAATGTTTATCGTAACCGAAGGTAATATTGATGTGGTTCTTGATCAGCGCGAAATCAATGTAGCCACCGGCGAGGAGATAATCGTATTTATTTGCTGCCGGGGTTTGGTAATAATCGGCACCGGGCACTGCCTGGCGCTTATTGGCCCAGTCGGCAATATAGGATATGGGTTTCTCCTGGTTGTCGGTAAACCATGTATAAAAGCCAAGTTTGTCAGTTATGCGCCCGCGTACCTCAATGCCCCTGCTGTTAAGGTATAAGGGATTTGCAGTATTGTTTTTTTCGTAAAAGCCCGTTACGCCAACAATGGGATTGAGGACAAGAAAAAAGTCATCGGTGTGTACATGTACGAAGTCCGGTTGCTTGAGATAAAAGGTGCGGAACCAGGGTAATTTTGAGTCGATGGCGCCATCCTCACCGGGCATCCATTCACCGCTTATGGATTCCATACGGCGGATGTTATGCCTGTCTATCCTGCTCAATTCGAGAAAGCGGGCATTCCTGCGTTGTTCTACAAGAAAATTGACCTCATCTTTTCGGGAAACGGGTTTATCCGTGAGGAATAGGTTGCTGTCCAGTTGTCCTGATCTTGTCTCCAGTTTGTCTAGCACTTCATAATCGAGGGTATTGATGGGGAGATAAGTAGTTTGTGCCTTGATCGCGCAAACGGTCATCGTACAAAGCAAGGTTAACAAAGCTTTTTTATACATCTCCCGTGTTTTCTCCATGCGTATGCCTAACTTTCCGCTAAATTAGCTTTATAAATTTGTTATAATAACATTAATGTCTTCAATACTAATAAAAAATGCAACAATGGTCAACGAGGGTGTTACCCTTGTTACCGACCTGTGGATAAAGAACGGCAGGATAGAAAAAATAGCATCCGGAATAGAACCTAAAGAAAGCTACCGTGAAATAAATGCTGAAGGACTATACCTGATGCCCGGTGTCATAGACGATCAGGTACATTTTCGTGAGCCGGGTCTTACTCATAAAGCTACCATTGCCACAGAGGCCAGGGCTGCGGTAGCAGGCGGTGTCACCTCATTCATGGAGATGCCCAATACCAAGCCCCCTGCATTGACGCAGGAACTGCTGGAGCAGAAGTTCGCTATTGCGGCGGGTACATCTGTAGCCAATTACTCCTTTATGATGGGGGTGTCTAACGATAATACGGATGAAGTATTGCGCACCAATGATAAGAAAAGGGATGTAGCAGCCATAAAAATATTCATGGGCTCAAGTACGGGCAATATGCTGGTAGATAACTATGTGACCCTGAATAAAATATTCTCTGAGAGTGAGCTGCTTATAGCCACCCATTGCGAAGATGAGCGGATCATAAAAGCTAACAAAGAGAAATACCCGAACCCTACCGATGCTTCTTTTCATCCCCTGATACGCGATGTGGAGGCCTGTTTTGAAAGCTCGTTTGCCGCTGTGCAACTGGCTAAAAAGCACGACACGCGCCTGCATGTCTTTCATATATCTACCGCTAAAGAATTGCAGTTGTTCAGCAATATGCTGCCACTTGCAGAAAAGCGTATCACTGCCGAGGTATGTGTGCATCACCTGCACTTTACATCCGATGACTATGCCCGGCTGGGCAACCTGATAAAATGTAATCCTGCCATTAAGGCGCCGGAAAACAAAGAAGCCCTTTGGGAAGGCCTGCTGGACGACCGGCTGGATATTATTGCGACCGACCATGCGCCGCATACATGGGAAGAGAAGCAACAACCCTATGTAGATGCCCCCGCAGGGCTCCCGCTGGTGCAACATCCATTATTATTGATGCTGAAATATGCAAAACAGGGAAAATTGCGTCTTGAGAAGGTAGTGGAGAAAATGTGTCATGCCCCGGCAACTTGTTTCCGCATACCGGACAGGGGCTATATACGTGAAGGATACCATGCGGACCTCGTACTTGTGGATATGGATACCATGACAACCGTAACAAAAGAGAATATATTGTACAAATGCGGTTGGTCTCCGCTGGAGAATGAAGTGCTGCCCGCGGCCGTACGCTATACGTTCGTAAACGGGGAGCTGGTATATGAGGATGGAAAGATAAACGATAGTGTGCGTGGACAGCGACTGACATTTGACCGATAATGCAAAACGATAAGATCACCCTTAAAGACCTTTCTGTATTTACCGCCGATGCCGGCGGGGGTATCTTCGCATTGCTGGATCATACTACTACCCAAACAGGGCGGGAACAGTTACAGCAGTTGATTCAGCACCCTCCTGATACTTTTGAGCAGTTGCAACAGTTGCAGGATACTGTGAAATTCTGGACAAAGAATGAGCAGCTATGGCCCGAGGTGATATCGAACGGTACTATTGTGATGCTGGAGAAGTTTTTCGAGGCTGCAGATAGTGTAGGAGCTCCGCCAACAGGTTTCACAAAGGCATTCGGTGCCTTGTTTCAAAAACTGCTGAACCGTAATGAATATTTCTTCACGCAGTTTTCCATATCGCATTTATCCGATTTCCTCCAGGGTTGTACCCAACTGGTGGCCCTGCTGGAACGGGATGACCTGCCACAGTTATTGAGGAGTGAACTGGAGGCCATTGCCGGAGACCTGCAACATCGCCTGACACCGGCTTTGCTGGACGTGTCGAAAAAGACGCCTTACGCTACCCTGATGGAGCTATGCTACAAGGCCCGGCGTGAGATAAAAAATGTTACGTACCGCCTCATGGCACGCTATGCCCGGCTGGATGCATGGCAGAGTATGGCTAGAGCAACTGTTGCGAACAAATGGGTATTCCCTGTACTGCAGCCGGCTTTGCCTGTGGTATTTGAAGCTAAAGCCCTGTACCACCCGCTGTTGGAGTATCCTGTATCTTATGATATAAACTTTAGCGATAATCGGAATTTCCTGCTGTTGACGGGCGCCAACATGTCGGGCAAGACCACTTTTCTGCGGGCCCTTGGGGTTGGGGCTTTACTGGCCCACCTGGGCATGGGTGTGCCTGCAGCATCAATGCATATCAGCTTCCTGTCAGGCATCATAACCAGCATGCAGGTGGAGGACAACATCATGCGCGGGGAGAGCTACTTTTTTGCCGAGGTACAGCGTATGAAACATACTGCTGGCAAACTGGTGCAGAGCGCACCGCACCTGGTGCTGATGGATGAATTGTTCAAAGGTACCAATGTGCACGATGCTTATGAATGCACCCGGGCTGTGGTGGATGGATTGCTGCAGCGCCCGCACCATATCATGGTGCTTTCTACTCATTTGTATGAAGTAGCTCAGCATTTCAGCGGCAGGAAAGAATTATTTTTTGCCTACTTCGTTACCAATATGGCAGAAAATGGTGATTTTAAGTTTACATATGAATTAAAACCGGGTATATCAGATGACAGGATAGGTTACAGAATCCTCCGGAAAGAGGGAGTGATAGACCTGCTGAACAAGCCCGGCTGACTTACGCTGAACGCCATCCGTTTTATTTTTCGTTATTTTGACCTTCGATTGAGTGCAATGCCATTGGGGCATAGCGATTGAGTACCCTTAGAATAAATTATATGACTGATTTCAGGCCGGGTCGTTTCCGGGTATTGCCAACCGTTGTAAAGAACCTCATCATCATCAATACCATTATTGTATTTGCCCAATATGTTTTGGGAAAGATGGGTATCGATATGGCCGATTGGTTTGGCCTGCACTATTGGGGCTCACATTATTTCCATTGGTGGCAGATCGTTACACATATGTTCATGCACGGTAGTTACAATGATGTGAACATGACCATCCTGCACCTGTTCTCCAATATGTTCGCACTCTGGATGTTCGGTAGCATATTAGAGAATGTATGGGGCCCAAAACGTTTTTTTACATTCTATATGATCTGCGGCATTGGGGCCGCGCTTTGTCATCTTAGCGTTATCGGCTACCAGTTCCACAGTCTCGAAAAGGTATTTTCGGCTTACCAGGCAAACCCTACCTTCGACCAATACCAGGCAGTGCTGCAAAAGCATTTTATACCACTCGATCCCGATAAACTTGGCATAAGACTGGCACAGCTTTACGAGGAGTGGAAGCTTAACCCCACATCCCTGCAATATGCCAATGATTCGAAGATATTTTTGCATGAATACCTCCATGGTATTTATGACCCGGCTAATCATGTATTTTACAAAGGCATTTTTGATGAAGCAACGGTAGGTGCATCCGGTGCGGTGTTTGGCGTGTTATTCGCATTTGGCTACCTTTTCCCCAATACCCTCCTTTATTTTTATTTCCTGGTACCTATCAAGGCCAAATGGGTAGTGGCAGGTTATGCACTATTTGAATTATACTCGGGCATTCAAAACTCTGCCGGTGACAATATTGCACACTATGCACACCTGGGTGGTATGCTCTTCGCATTTATATTGTTAAAGATCTGGAACAAACGCAACAGGAACGATTTTTTTTAATAAATTAATGACAATGTCTAAGGTATATAAACGGTCACCATCTGCTTTTCTCCCGGCTTACCGCAACAATGCGGTATTGCAGCTGATCATTGCCTGTGGTGTGGCGTTCGTGGCGTACCATTTTATAGAAGCGGTACAGTGGATAGTAGGGGTGCCTAAAAACGAAGTGGCTGTTAATATGGTGAGTAATGTGGCTTTGCCCCCGCTGGCTTTCTTTAAGATGAAGCCATGGACCATATTGACATATGGCTGGGTACATGGTGGTTTTTGGGAGATGTTCAGCAATATGATATGGCTCTATTGCTTTGGCAGTGTAGTGCAAACATTAGTGGGCTACAGGCAGGTGATACCGATATTCATTTACAGCCTGCTGGCGGGTGGCATATTTTGCCTGCTGGCACAGTTCATCCCCGGATCGTGGTTCGACCTCAATCATAGTATCATGGGTGCACAGGTTGGTTTAGTGGCGCTTGCAGCAGCAGCCATTACCATTGCTCCCAAATACAGGCTGTTCTTTGGTTATTCCTTCAGTGTGTCGCTCATGTTAGTTGCAGCCATATTCCTGGTGCTGGTGTTGATGAGTACAGGCCTGCAACCTGTTTTGTTGCTTATGCTGGCGGGTGGCGGTCTCAGCGGCTTTGCTTATATCAGGCTGCTGCGTAAAGGTTATCGCCCCGGAGACTGGATGTATGATATATTCAACCGCATGGAAAGCTCGGTCACCCCAAATGAATTGAAAGCCCGCAGCTCCAAGCGACGTAAAGAGGTGTTGGACCATTTGCATGCGCATACGGAGATACCGCAGAAACGTATAGACGATCTGCTCGATAAGATAAACCGCCACGGATACAGCTCACTTACTAGTGAAGAAAAAGAAATATTAATGAAGGCCAGTAAAGAAAACTGACAATATTTTGGAGCAAAGAACCGGCATACTTAACCGGCTTATAAGCCACACCCTTATTATCCTTAATGTCTGCTCTGTATGCTGGCTGGGCTGTTGTTATTTATCATCGTATGTAAGTCCCGCCCATTATCGTTATATAGCCATATGCTCGCTGACCATACCCTTCGCGATAATGGCCAATGTTGCATTCGTTCTCATTTGGCTGCTTTCACGTAAAAAAGCACGGGCCCTTATTTCGCTGGTGGGCATTGTCGTATGTTATAAACTTATTATCACGGTATTCGCCTTCAACTATACCGGAACAAATGATATGGTATCCGGGCCGGGCAGGCTGAAGGTAATGCACTGGAACATACATGGCATGGGCCTGTACGATAAAAAGAACAGGTCGAAGAAGAATGACAGGGATGTGATAATGGATAAAATAAAGAAAGAAAACCCTGATATACTGGTAATGCCTGAATACTATATGTATAGGGATAGCAGCAGCAAAAGCAATGAGCAAAAGATATCGCAGAGTTGTGGCTTTAAAGAATACCATTTCGGGGTAGATAATACACTTGGGATAGATGTTGTACTGGGGACCATAGTATTTTCGAAGTATCCCTTACTCGGTTATACGGTCTATCATCTCGGCGACTGGATCATTATGCAGCAGGCCGATGTGCAAATAGATGGCAGGACGATACGCATGTTCTTCCTGCACCTGTTCTCGTTCAATATCAATGATTATGACAGGGCCTACCTGCACCAGGTAAAAGAACAAACGCCTGGTATCAGCGAAATAAAACACTCCCGTACCTTCATCTGGAAGTTCAATCGTGCTTTTGCCATAAGGGCCAGCGAAGCAGACAGTGTAGCGGCCATAGTAAAGAAAAGCCCGTACCCTGTATTTATCAGCGGAGATTTCAATGACCTCCCCGCATCATATACCTATACCACCGTACGTGGAGGGCTTAATGATGCGTTTCTCGACAAGGGAAGGGGGCTCGGCAGAACCTATAACCAGTTGCTGTTCACACTACGCATTGACGATATGTTCTATGATCCTGCGGCTTTACAGGTCATTGGCTACAAATGTCCCACTATATATGCTTCGGACCACAACCCGGTAATTGCCAACTTCAGAGTGCTGAAATAATAAGTACGCCTATTATAAATATTCATTTTTTTGGATGCTTTTGGTTTATGGAGTATCTTGCGCCCAGGCAATGCACCATGCATTGATACAAAACATGGCAAATAATAAAATTATATTCACTTCCTGTTGTTGTTCGTGTTGATAGGGTTCGCGATACGCACCCTGTTCATTTATTTTGTCCTGCCAATCATTTAAACCATATTTTTACAATTATTTTTCAGCATGTCAGATTTGCATTTGTATAATTCTTATACACGCCAGAAAGAAAAGTTTGAGTCTATTGTTCCCGGCCATGTAGGTCTCTATGTCTGCGGCCCCACCGTATCGGGCGAGTCGCACCTGGGCCATGCACGCCCCTATATCACGTTCGATGTAGTGTACCGCTACCTGCGTCATCTCGGGTATAGGGTACGCTATGTGCGCAATATTACCGATGCAGGCCATTTTGAGGAAGAGGGCCGCGAAGCTGAAGATAAAGTGAGTAAAAAGGCACTCCTGGAAAGGATGGAGCCCATGGAACTGGTGCATAAGTACACCAACCTGTACCACTGGGGCATGCACCAGTTCAACTGCGAGGACCCAAGTATAGAGCCCACTGCTACCGGCCACATCATAGAGCAGATCAATATGATACAGGATATCATAGCCAAAGGATATGCCTACGAAGTGAACGGCTCCGTATATTTTGATGTGAAAAAATATGCCGCAGACTACCCTTATGGTAAACTATCGGGGCGGGTGCTGGACGACCTGTTGGAAACTACGCGCGACCTCGAAGGACAGGACGAAAAACGTAATAAAGTAGATTTTGCACTTTGGAAAAATGCACCCCCTGAGCATATCATGCGCTGGACCAGTCCATGGGGCGAAGGTTTCCCCGGCTGGCATATAGAGTGCTCAGCGATGAGTAGCAAATATCTTGGCGAGACCTTTGATATACATGGTGGCGGAATGGACCTGCTATTTCCGCATCATGAAAGCGAAATAGCACAATCGACCATTGCTCATGGCCATGCGCCGGTGCGCTACTGGATGCACAATAACATGATCACCATCAACGGCAAGAAGATGGGTAAGAGCTATAACAATGTGATAAAACTTACCGAGCTCTTTTCGGGCGGGCACCCGATGCTGGAGCAGCCCTACCATCCTATGGTCGTGCGTTTCTACATATTGCAGACGCATTACCGCAGTACACTGGATTTCTCCAATGAGGCATTGCAGGCCTCAGAGCGTGCATTCCGCAGGCTTTGGGAAGCTTACGAGGTATTACAAAAGTTGCTGCATCCCGGTAATACAGAACCAACAGATGGGGAACTGAACGGCAAGGTGAGGACCTGGTGCCATGAATGCAAAGAGTTCATGGACGATGATTTCAATACAGCTAAAGTGATAGCCAATCTTTTTGAGTTGGCTCCGGTTATCAATGGTATTAAGGGCGGGCAGATAGCTGCTACCGCCTTGACTGCCGATACTTTTACCTTGCTGCAGGATACTTTTAAGACCTACCTCGTGGATGTATTAGGTATGCAGCCTATGCAGCTGCAACAAAGCGACAAACTGGACAGTGTGCTGTCTTTGCTGATTGAGATGCGTAAAGAGGCCCGTACCCGTAAAGACTTTGCTACGAGCGACCAGATACGCAATAAACTGGCAGAGGCAGGCGTTCTGCTCAAAGATGAAAAAGACGGTTCGGTAACATACACAATAGAATAACCAGGCATGAAAAGACTCATTAAATACTCCCGGTATTTGGCTGATTATAAAGGCCAGATGGGACTGTATTTTCTGTTCAGCCTGCTTGCCATTGTGTTCACATTGTTTTCGTTCAGCTTGCTTGCGCCGGTTTTGCAGGTGTTGTTTACAGATACTGCGCCTAAGCCTGCAACAGGTTCTTTCGACGTTAATGCATGGATCAATATGTTCGTCTACAATTTTAGCCATGAACATGGCAGGATGCAGACGCTCACATATATTGTTATCATCGTTGTGATCGCCACAATATTCAAAAACCTGTTCACTTATTTGTCTGCTTATATTCTCAATCCTATAAGAAATGCGATATTACGTCGTCTTCGTAATGAGTTGTTCACAAAAACGCTTTCGCTGCCTATCGGCTTTTTTACCGAAGAGCGGAAAGGTGATCTGATGTCGCGGATGACCAATGACATCAATGAACTGGAGACATCGATACTTAGTGTGCTCGAGGTGTTCATCCGAGACCCGCTCAGTATTATCATCACGCTTGCGGTTATGGTTTACGTAAGCCCGCAACTTACTTTGTTTCTATTCTTATTTCTCCCTATAGCTGGGTTCGTAATTGGGATAATAGGTAAATCTTTGAAACGTCCTTCTAATCTCGCACAGCAGTACCTTGGTACGATACTCGGCATTATTGACGAAACACTGGTGGGCATGCGGGTAATAAAGGCCTTCAATGCTGAGAAGCATCAATACCTTCGTTTTATGGAGGTGAATAATACGCTATATCGTGTTCGCAATCGCATCGCAGCGCGCAAGGAACTTGGGTCGCCGGCGTCAGAAACGATGGGCATTATAGTTGTCTGCATCATATTATTGTATGGGGGCAGCCTGATATTCTCCGGCAGTACCTCTATGACCGGGCCCGTATTTATATCCTATATCTCATTCTTTTATCTCATTATCACACCGTTTAAGAATCTATCATCGGCCTATAACAATGCACAGAAAGGTGCTGCCGCGCTCGACAGGATAGAGCACCTGCTTACGGTGGAAAATTCCTTGCAGGAGTTATCCAATGCAAGATCTGTGAGCGGATTCAATAACACTATCGAATTGAAGAATGTTTCCTTCGCCTACGGAGATAAAAAGATACTGGATGGTATCAACATCAGTATACCAAAGGGCAAAACTGTTGCTTTGGTGGGAGCGTCAGGGGCCGGTAAATCAACATTGGTTGATCTTATCCCGCGGTTTCATGATGTTACGGGTGGTGAGATCTTGCTTGACGGTATCAATATCAAAGAATACAAACTGAGCGACCTCCGCAGGCTTATGGGCGTTGTGGGGCAGGACCCTGTGTTGTTTAACGATACTATATTCAATAACATCACCTTAGGCACAGGTGGGGCAACGCAGGAGCAGGTAGAAGAAGCTGCCCGGATTGCGAATGCACATAATTTCATTCTGCAAAAAAGCGAGGGGTACCAGACCGTTGTGGGTGACAGGGGTAGCAAACTAAGTGGTGGCGAGCGACAAAGGGTGACCATTGCCAGGGCCGTACTGAAGAACCCTCCTATACTGATACTGGACGAAGCCACTTCTTCGCTGGATACAGAAAGTGAGCGTATGGTGCAGGATGCCATCAATAAGCTGATGAAGAACCGTACATCTATTGTTATCGCGCACCGCCTGTCCACTGTGCAGCATGCCGATGAGATAATAGTACTGGATAAAGGCAAAATAGCCGAGCGCGGCACGCATGCTGAACTGATAAAACACGAAGGCCTCTATAAAAAGCTTGTCGAATTGCAGCAGGTGAAATAGATACGGTATATTTGCAGCAAATACTTTTGGATGAAGAAGATCCTGGTCACAGGCGGTTGCGGATATATTGGCGCACACACTATAATAGATCTTATTGAGAACGGATTTGATGTGATATCTGTTGACGACCTGTCTCGCGGTTCATTGCGCATGCAGCAAGGGGTGGAAATGATCACAGGCAGGGGTGTTAAAAATTATAAGATCAATCTTTGTAACATTGATGATACAGAAGCGCTCTTTATAGAGAACCCCGGTATATGCGGCATCATCCATTTTGCAGCATTCAAGTCTGTGCCTGAATCTGTACAGGAACCCCTGAAATACTTCAGGAATAATATCAATTCGCTGGTAAATGTTTTGCAATGTGCACAGGAGCACCACATCAACCAGTTCGTGTTTTCTTCTTCCTGCTCTGTATATGGCAACCCCAAAGAACTACCTGTGATGGAATCAGCACCTATCGGGGAGCCCGAGTCTCCATATGCGCGTACCAAGCAGATGGGTGAGGCCATATGCCGCGACTTCGCGCGCCAGAACAGGAAGTTCAATGTAACACTACTACGCTATTTCAATCCCGTAGGTGCACACCCCTCTGCTATGATAGGTGAGCTGCAGGAGAAACCGGAGAACCTGGTACCGATGATTACCCAAACAGCAATAGGCAAACGCATGGAAATGCAGGTGTTCGGTAACGATTACCCTACTCGTGACGGCTCATGCGTGCGTGATTATGTGCATGTGATGGACATTGCCAATGCTCATACCAAAGCATTGCAATATACTATTGAGGGCCGCAATACAGATAAGTGCGAGGTGTTCAACCTCGGTACAGGCAATGGTGTTACTGTGCTGGAACTGATAGAGGCATTTGAAAAGGCCTCGGGCCAAAAACTCAACTATAAGATAGGGCCCCGCAGGCCGGGCGATGTTGTCGCAGTATATGCCAATAATAATAAGGCGCATGAATTACTGGGTTGGGAGCCTAAGTACGACCTGCACCAGATGATGGATACGGCATGGCGATGGGAACTTACCATGAAACGAGAAGCAGAGAAGATACAGCTTAATTAAAATAAAGAACGGTGCAGGACAACCTGCACCGTTCTTGTTATTATGATGCTATCTATTTACTCAGTTCTTTCACTTTAGCGAATACTTCTTCCTCGCCGCCTTCTTCGTAACCGGAGTGCATGTAGGCCACTTTACCATTCTTATCTACAATGATGGTGAAGGGCACAGACTGGAAGTTCAATGAGCGCTTAAGGTCTGAATTCGGGTCTATATAGAAAGGGAATTCCCAACCCTGCATTTTAGCATAGCTACGCACAAGGCCTTCATTCCTTGATTCGTCGATAGATACTGTTTCATAGTTGAAATCAACCTCTTTCTTCCAATCGGGTAATTTCTTTTGAATATTTTTTATTTCTTTTTTGCAGGGTACACACCATGTGGCCCAAAAACTCACCAGTGTAACTTTCCCTTTTTCAAAAGTTTGATTAAAAGCCACCTTTTTACTATTGTTAACATCTTTTACCTGTGTATCCGGTAATTCGCTCTGGGCTTGCACTGCAGTCGCTAAAAAGAGTCCTGCCAGGGCAGCTACGATTTTTTTCATATCTATTTGTTTGTATAATATAATCGAAAACCTTGCCAATTTTTCGTAAAGGTTCTAATTTCGGAAAAATTTTAAAGATTTAACACTGTTTGATGCGTAAAATAGCTCTTTTATTTTTAATCGTTTTTTCTTCGATAAAAATATTTGCACAGGGTACGCTTTCCGGCGACCTTATGCTCAATGCAAACTTTTTCCAGTCCGATACTGCAATAGGTGCTGGTAACAACCCTTTATATGATAATTATTTAAGTGGGGGCGAGGCATGGTTGGGGGTACGTTATGCCTACAAAGGCTTTACTGCCTATGTGCGTGCCGATGCGTTCCATAATTCGAACCTGTACAATCCCACTTCTGCAATGACCGGTTTTGGTTTGGGGGCATGGAGCTTAAGTAAGGAGTACAAAGGGCTTACAGTCACTGCAGGGTATATCTACGACCAGATAGGCAGCGGCATACTCTTCCGTGCCTACGAGGACAGGGGATTGCTTATAGATAATGCGCTGGTTGGCCTGGAGCTGAAATATAAACTTACGGATAACATCAGCCTGAAAGGTTTCACGGGGCAGCAAAAAAATGTTGCGAATTTTGGAAGGTATAACCCGATCATCAAAGGCTTTACCGCAGAAGGTGATTTCAGCGCTGGCAGCAATGTGCATCTTGTTCCCGGCGTGGGCGCACTTAACCGCACCATGGATCAGAGTTCTATGGACGCAGTTGTATCAAGCATTAACAGCCAGGATGTTGCCACCCGTTTTGTTCCAAAGTATAATGTCTATGCTTTTACCGGGTACAATACATTAACAGTGGGTGATTTCTCCTGGTATTTGGAAGGGGCATATAAAACACATGAGGCCATTGTTAACGCGTCGGGATTGCTGGTAGATAAACCCGGTAATGTAGTGTATACTACATTGGGCTGGGCACATAAAGGTATCGCGGTTAACCTGACAGGTAAACGCACAGAGAACTTTGTGATGCGTACTTCACCGAACGAGGTGCTGATACGTGGCGTGCTTAACTGGCAGCCTGTTGTTGCCCGCATCCGTCCACAGCGCCTGATGTCAAGGTATACTCCGGCTTCACAAGACTTGTCGGAACAGGCAGTGGGTGCTGATGTGCTCCTCGCGCCAAATGATAATACGAATATCACGCTGACAGGTATCTATATCAATACGCTCGACAATATTGAGCTGTATCGTGAAGGGTACATGGAATTTGATTATCGTGGACTGGACGCATGGATAATAGACGGTGGTGTGCAGTACATGCAATATAACCAGGAGCTTTACCAGGTAAAACCGGGTGTGCCTATCATCAAGGCCATCACTCCCTTTGCAGAGATCACTTATCGCATCACGAATAAGCACTCCATACGCCTGGAAGGAGAGTATATGGATACGAAGCAAGACTATGGTTCCTGGTTGTTCGGTCTGCTGGAGTTCGATATTGCCCCGAAATTCTCTTTTGCAGTATCTGATATGTACAATGTATCTCCGACACCGGGCCATGAGGCCAACCACTATTATAACATATTCACAGCCTATACCAAGGGACCGCATCGCTTCACCCTGGCTTATGTGAAACAGGTGGATGGTATTAACTGCACAGGTGGCGTATGTCGTTATGAGCCTGCATTCAGCGGTGTGAAACTGGGGATAACCTCAACCTTTTAAGAGATGCTGAAGACCGATTTCCTTGTCATTGGTTCTGGTATCGCCGGGCTGACCTTCGCGGTGAAGACGGCAATGCGTTTCCCGGATAAGATCATTACTATCCTGACGAAGGTAAATACGGACGAAACCAACACGAAATACGCCCAGGGCGGTATAGCGGTGGTCAACGACTTGTCGCGCGACAGTTATGCCAAGCATATTGAAGATACCCTTATTGCGGGGGATGGGTTATGTAATGAGCAGGTGGTGGAAATGGTGGTGAAAGAAGGCCCTCCGCGCGTAAACGAAATAATTGAATGGGGCGCGCAGTTCGATAAAGGCCCGGGTGGCGACTATATGCGTGGTAAAGAAGGGGGGCATTCCGAGAACAGGATTTTGCACCATAAGGATATCACGGGTATGGAGATAGAGCGGGCCCTTGTTGCTGAGGCTAAGAAATTCCCGAATATAGAGATACACAACCACTGGTTCGTAGTGGACATTATTACGCAGCACCACCTGGGCTACCTCGTGACAAAGTCCACTCCTGATATTGAATGTTATGGCGTATATGCGCTCAACCTGCACAGTAACAGGATGGAGAAAATACTGGCCAAGGTAACCCTGATGGCTTCAGGTGGAGTAGGGCAGGCTTATCGCACTACTACCAACCCCCGTATAGCTACAGGTGATGGGGTAGCAATGGCCTACCGTGCCAAGGCGCGTATCGAAAATATGGAGTTCATCCAGTTCCATCCTACTGCTTTGTATGAGCCCGGAGTTAGTCCTTCGTTTTTGGTTACCGAAGCGGTACGGGGCGATAGCGCTGTATTACGGAATAAAGATGGCGAAGCCTTCATGCCACGCTATGATGCGCGTGCCGATCTCGCCCCACGCGATGTGGTGGCACGCGCCATAGATAGTGAGATGAAGCGTACAGGTACCGAACATGTGTACCTCGATTGCCGCGATATGGATAAGGAAAAGTTCATGGCGCATTTTCCTACTATTTATGCCCGTTGCCTTGAGATGGGTATTGATGTGTTCGCCAAGATGATACCTGTGGCCCCGGCAGCACATTACTGTTGTGGCGGTATCAAAACAGATGAGCATGGACGTACCTCCCTGAAATATTTATATGCCTGTGGCGAATGTGCCAGCACGGGCCTGCATGGAGCGAACAGGCTTGCATCAAACTCATTATTGGAAGCTTTGGTCTTTGCGCATCGCTGTTGTGAAGATGCAGCCGGGCAAATAGAAACCCTTTCGTATCACGATGCTGTCCCTGACTGGAATGCGGGGGGCACCACAGAGCCTAAAGAAATGATCCTCATCACACAGAGCCTGAAAGAGCTGCAGCAGGTGATGAGCGACTATGTAGGTATCGTGCGCAACGATGTGCGATTAGGCCGCGCTATGAGTCGCCTTGATCTTTTGCACGACGAGACGGAAGAGCTATACAAGACCACGACGGTTTCCCCGCAGCTTTGCGAGCTTCGCAACCTGATCACTGCAGGTTATATGGTTGTGAAGAGCGCCCAGTTCCGTAAAGAGAGTCGTGGTTTGCATTTCAACACAGATTACCCGCTTAAGAGCGAGTTGCTGCAGAATATTGTGCTTTAAAGAAATTGAGGAGTTATTTTAGTCTTTTTCGCAACTGCTCTATGTCATCAATATCTTTGTGTCTTCCCGCAGCCTGTTTAGCTTGAATGAGGCTGTTGATATGCAGGAACCTTATAGGAGGAATGCCATTTTCGATGAATTGTTGCGCTAAGGCAAAGGCCTCATCGAAATCAAGCCCCTTTAATTTTAACCGGTTCTCTGCCAAAGCTCCACACATCGAATTGGTCGCCCAGGAAATTACTTTCTGTCATGTCAAAAGTAGACATGCCAAAATCCTGGAATGCTTTTGTTAGTCTTTTATAATTGTCGGATGATTTCTTTATCCAAATGTCCATGTCGCCTGTGGTTCTGACGTAACCGTGCAATATCACAGCCATTCCACCGACAAGGATATAGGAAACATCTTTTTTATTGAGTTGATCGATGAAATCAAGGAAGTCCGGATTGAAAATATTACCCATTGGCTTTTCGTTTAGAAAATGCGGATCTGTCAAGGCGTGTATCTTCTTTTATTCCAAATGCTTTTACAATAAGGTAATATGCGGCTTCCAGTCGTTCCGTATAGGATTTATCTTTCCAATATTCAATATGGTCATTAGCCTCAACGGCCGTTGTAGCTCGAAAAACAGTACGGTCTAAACGGAATTTTTGCTCCATATTCATGTAAGATAAAGAAAAAATAGCCGGCACATATTAAGCATACGTCTTTCTGCTGCCATTGGTAGCAGCCACTCTTGTATCTTTCCTTTCGCCGATCTGCTGACGCCACATGGCGTAGTACAGGCCTTTTTCGTCCAATAGCGATTGGTGGTTCCCTGTTTCTACTATATGGCCTTTTTCAAGCACGTATATCTTATCTGCATGCATAATGGTAGATAGCCTGTGTGCGATCATGATAGTTATGTGCTGGCGCAGGTCGGTAATGTTGCGTATTGTCGAGGATATTTCTTCTTCTGTAAGTGAGTCAAGAGCGGAAGTTGCCTCGTCGAATATCATAAGCTTTGGTTGGCGCAGTAGTGCTCTCGCGATAGAGAGACGCTGGCGTTCGCCGCCGGATAATTTTAGACCTCCCTCACCGATCATCGTATCAATACCATTTTCAGCTCTTGCCAGCAGGTTCTGGCAGGCTGCTTTATCCAGCGCATCCTGTATATCCGCATCCGTAGCTCCGGGATTAACAAACAACAGGTTTTCTTTTATAGTGCCGGAAAACAGTTGCGTATCCTGCGTAACCAATCCTATCTGCCTGCGGAGTTCTTCAAAGTCTATATTTTTTTCGTCATGGTCGTTGTAGTAAACATGACCTTTATTAGGATGGTACAATCCTACCAGGAGTTTTACCATTGTGGTCTTCCCCGATCCGGAAGGGCCCACAAAGGCTACGGTCTCGCCTACTTTTACCTGGAAAGAGATATCCTCCAATGCGGGCCTGTTTGCCGAGTTATGCTGAAAGGTAACATCTTCAAAACGCAGGTTCTCTATAGTATGCAGTGCAGCCGGGTTGGGAGCTACATACTCTACCGGTTTTTTCATCAGGTCCTGCAGGTTGTTCAGTGAGGCCTCTGCTTCACGGTAAGCCATTAATACCGAGCCTATCTCCTGCATCGGACCGAAGATGAAGAAAGAATAGAACATCAGCGTCAGGTACTGCCCCGGTGTTATAGAACCGCCGAAGATGAAGTATAACAAGCAGAGTACAATACACTGCCGCAGGAAGTTGACACAGGTGCCCTGGATAAAAGATACTGCCCTGAGGCTACGGACCTTCCTTAGTTCCAGCTTCAATATCTTGATGGTCGTGGTATTCAGGCGGCGTATCTCCTGTCCTGTAAGGCCCAGGCTTTTGACTAGTTCTATGTTTCTTAAAGATTCTGTTGTTGAGCCGGCAAGGGCATTCGTTTCGGCAGTTATGGTCTTTTGTATGCCTTTTATGCGTTTGCTAAGTTGGTTGGTAAGCAGCGCCAGTGATATGGCGCCCACCAGGTACATCAATACCAGCCAGGAGTTGAGTGTGAATGCATATACCATTACAAAAACGAGACCTACCAATATGGTAAAGAGCACATTCACGAACAGGCTCATGAAGCGTTCGCAATCAGTGCGTACTTTCTGGAGTATCGATAGGGTCTCTCCACTGCGTTGGTCTTCGAAATCCTGGTAGGGTAGTTGTAGTGCATGGCGGAGGCTATCCGTATATAGCCTGGCCCCGAACTTTTGTATGATAACATTCACCACGTAGTCCTGGAAAGCCTTAGCGATACGCGATACCATAGCAACGCCTATCAGCAGGCCGATAAGGCCCGCGGCTCCCCAAAGGTATTCTTTAAGGTCTCTTGCTATTCCGTCCGTGTCTTTATGAGGATGATTTACGTAGCGGTCCAGCAACTTACCACCAATCATGGGATCCAGGAGGGAAAAGACCTGGTTAATAGCTGCAAGCACAAGAGCCAGAACTATCAAGCCTTTATACTTGCTTAAATATTGGAGCAGTAATTTCATAAGTTGTGTAAAATTAATGTCTTATCGGCTCTGCATACCAATAGCCCCTTAAGCATTTTCTATATTTTATTTGCCGCCATCAGTTTTGCGAGCATTTCGCCTACTATTTTATCGATGGGAAGACTGAATATTTCGGCAGATAGTTCGGCTACGGGCAGGCGGTAAGTGTACTCATTAGCCACCCGGTTTGATATAGTGGCCCCCTCATCGGCCTTCACGAAATAATAGATACTTAACACCTGTGAGTCATCAAATGCCGATGGCTGATAGAAATCGGTGGTGTAAAAATGGTCAAGTACCTCTATTTCCAGTCCCAGTTCCTCTATCCATTCACGCTTAAGGCAATCTATAGTTCCCTCTCCTAATTGCATACCGCCACCGGGAAATTTGATTACTTTATTACCCTTTATTAGCTCTTCATTTACCAGTATTTTCCCATCATGTAGCCAGATACCGTAAACCCTGATGTTGAACCGCGATGCCATTTTATGTCCGTTTTGTCCTGTCAATTTAGTATAAATTGCATTAGTGTATTAACTGCCTATTTAACAGCTATTTATGCACTCTTGCCGCTTATTGCTTAAATTTGCACTAATATGCCATTAAATAATTCATTCATGTCATCTCCACGTAAATTAATAACTCTGGATGAGTTCACTATCCAGGAGACAAGGAAATTCCCGCAGGCTACAGGTGAGCTTTCTGCCTTACTTCGCGATATCGGCCTTGCTTGTAAGATCATCAATAAGCAGGTACTTAAAGCAGGGCTTGTGGACATATTAGGCAAGCATGGTGCTACCAATGTGCAGGGCGAGGAGCAGATGAAACTGGATGTTTATGCTAACGAAACACTCATCAATGTACTGCGAAATAGCGCTGACTGTGCCGGTGTGGCCTCTGAAGAGAATGATGACCACGTTTGCTATGATGATGATTTTTCAGTTAACTCTAAATATGTGGTACTATTCGATCAGCTGGATGGGTCGTCCAATATTGATGTAAATGCACCGATAGGCACTATATTTTCCATATATCGCCGTATTAGTCCCTTAGGACAACCTTGCACTATGGAGGACTTTTTACAACCCGGCCGTAACCTTATGGCTGCCGGTTACGTGATCTATGGCTCCAGCACCATGATGGTATATGCCACCCGGCTCAGTGTAAATGGTTTTACGCTCGAGCCATCCATTGGCGAGTTCTGTCTTTCGCACCCGGATATCAAATGCCCGGAAAATGGTAAGATATATTCTATCAACCAGGGCAATACCTCCAAATATGACGATGGTATGAAGTCGTTCCTCGAGTATTGCATGGAGAATAAGAAAGAAGAAGGGCGTCCCTACTCGCATCGCTATATAGGCTCTATGGTGGCCGATATGCACCGTACGCTTATCAAGGGTGGTATATTCATGTACCCGGCCGATAAGAGCTCACCTAAAGGTAAACTGCGCCTGCAGTATGAGTGCAACCCGATGGCCTTTCTTGTAGAGGCATCAGGCGGCATCGCTGATACCGGCTACGGCAGTGTGCTCGACGTGACCCCATCTGAATTACACCAGCGGGTACCCATCTACATCGGCTCTAAAAATCTTGTAAAAAAAGCATTGGAATACGTTTCCTCTAAGGAAAGTGTAGCCTGATGATCAGCTTAATAGCAGGCCCGGCAAAAAATATTTTTGCCGGGCCCTTGTTTTTCTGAAATAGTATTTAGACATTTGTCTAAATATTTAATTACAGATGAACATACTGTTCAAGGCGCTGAATGACCAGACAAGACGGGAGATATTGGAATTACTCCGGGAAAAAGATCTGACGGCAGGGGAGATAGCGGACCATTTCAATATCAGCAAGCCAAGCATTTCGCACCATCTTGATCTGCTGAAGCAAGCCGAATTGGTGGAATCGGTAAAGCAAGGGCAATTCATTGTTTACTCGCTGAACACCTCTGTAGTTGATGAAATAGTTAAATGGTTCATGCAATTTAAATCCAAATAAACTAAAAATACATTTATATGAGTACAAGATCGCCACTGAGGCATTTACTATTTACAGGTATCTGTTTGTTGCCGATATTATATCTGCTCATTACCTGGAACAAGATCCCGGCAAAGGTACCAACGCATTTCAATGCATCGATGAAACCGGACAGCTACAGTTCGAAGGCAGGGTTTTTCGTCATCGAGCTTTTCATTTCATTCCTGGCCGTTGGTTTGTATTTCCTGTTACAGAATATACATAAGCTGGACCCCAGGCGTGCCACA
>CAYZTM010000002.1:0-154706 GCA_964481425.1 uncultured Flavipsychrobacter sp. | reverse complement strand
GGTGGGCGGCTTTCAGGGCTTTTAATACAGGGCCTTCCAGGTGCCGTGGCAATAGAACTTCCATTTTTATCTCCGGTACGTTTTCCCTTGCGCCCCCGGCCTGTCCTATGTTCGGGTTGGCATCCTCAGCAGCTCTGAAGGTACCTAGCCCCTCGGTATTAAAGCTGCACTCGCTATACAAGCCCACATGCCCCGCCCCGGCAGCAAATAGGGACTCACGCACCTTATCAGCTGCCGTTACCGGCACATAGGTATAAAGCTTTCTCAGGCTATCCTTTACCGGTGCCAATATCGATGTGTTTTCCAGGCCCAGCTTTTCGGCTATTTTGGCATTCACACCCTGCCGCATATTGTCCAGGTTAGTATGGGCCGCGTAGATACTGATATCATTTTTTATAGCCTGCATCACCACGCGTTCTACATAGCTGCGACCCGATAGCCGTTTGATACCAAAGAAGATCACCGGGTGATGGGCCACGATCATATTGCAACCCCTTTCCATAGCCTCAGTTATTACTGCTTCTGTAACGTCCAATGATATCAGTATGCCCTTCACCGCAGCCTCCGGGTCGCCTACCTGCAGACCTGCATTGTCATAGCTCTCCTGGTAAGTGGGTGGAGCAAATTCTTCTATTGCCGCTATAACGTCTTTTACTTTCATACCTGCACCTTTTTTGAGGAGGGGAAATTAGGCGTTTCTGCCCGCACCCTCAATTATTTAACACCTTTTTATTGATTTGTTACCTAATATTGCTTCGTTTTTCAGGACATGTCCGGGATACTGAAATATTTTTTGGGGCTTTATACTGTGCTGGCGCTTCTATGCTCCGGTGCAAACGCCGAGGATATGCTCTTCGATCCTATTGACGTACTCACCGGTCACCCCGTGATACAACAGGGCCATCATCAATATGCAGCCCATACCAATACACAGGATCACAAAAAAGATAATTGTTTCTCCTCCGACCATAAACACAGCAAAAAATACAATAGCGGCAAGCACAACTCCTCCGAGATCTATTTTCATATACCGGACGACGCCACAATGTTCTTACCCTCCGAAGCAATTACATTAACGCCGAACATACCTACGCATTACAGGTATCTTTTCTACAGGGAGATAAATCCTCCGCCGCCCCGGTCTTGCTGATTCTTAGCAGGTCTGTAATATCACAGCTTTTATCACGCTGTGGTCACTTTTTGCAATTAACATAAAATACAATGCTACACAACAGGTTTGTGAAAGGCATATGCACAGTTTGCAGCATATACTTTTTACAGCTATCGCCACTAAAAGCACAAACCGGCGATACATTACGGCTGGATATAAAAACCGCCGAAAAACAGTTCCTCGACAAGAACCTGTCTCTGCTGGCCGCACACTATGATGTTGAGGCGGGTAAAGCACTTATACAGCAGGCCCGTCTATGGGATAACCCGGTGTTGAATACCGACCAGAATGTATATGCCAACGGTGAATGGTTCAAACATGGTACCGATGCCACAGGCAACCCCGAAGGTCAGGTCTATATCCAGTTGCAGCAACTCATAAGAACAGCGGGCAAGCGTGGTAAAGAGGTAAACATGGCCCGCACGAATGCCCAAATGAACGAATGGCAATTCAGGGATGTGATGCGCAGTCTTAAATACCAGCTGCGCAAAGATTTCTACACTATCGTCCAGTTGCAGGGTAACGGTCTGCTCTACGACCAGGAAAAGGAACAACTGGATATACTCCTCAGGGCTATGGCCGCAGAATTGCAGGCCGGTAACATTGCGGAAAAAGATTACCTCCGCATACAAGCCCTGGATGTGAACCTGCAGCATGAGATGACAGACAACGACAAGAACATCTCAGACATAGAAACCGAGTTGAAAACGCTGTTGCAGGTATCTGCCGACACTTTTATTCAGCCCATTGCCGGTAACGAGGAAAACAATACAATGCCGCAACTCAGCCTGCCCGGCCTCATTGACTCTGCCCGTTTGTACAATTCAGGGTTCATGCTCCAGTCTTTACAGCTGCTCTATCAGAAGCAAAACCTCTCCTACCAGAAGGCATTGGCTGTACCCGACCTCACTTTTGGCCCGGAATATGACCGCAACAGCAGCTATACCCACAACCTCTTTGGGCTGGGTATAGCATTACCCCTCCCCATTTTCGACCACAACCAGGGAAACATAAAAGCAGCCCGCTGGCAACTTAAAAAGGAAGAGACCAACACACAAGCCGCTGATGACAAGCTGCAGAACGATGTGCAGAATGCCTACAGGAAGCTACTCTACACGCTCCGGTTAAGCTCGGGAAAGAACGAAGATTTCTACACTAATTATTACCGGCTGTACAACAATGTGGTACAGAGCTATAAGCAACGCCGCATCAGCATGCTGGAATTCATAGACTACTTCAATGGTTACGAAAGCATACGCGAGCAGGAGCTGCAGCAGATACTGAACGTTCAGCTCGCAAAAGAAGAATTGAACTACCAGGTAGGTATGGACGTAGTGAAATAATTAAAAAACTGTAAAAACAAGAAAAGTGAACAAGCATATAATAACAGTCCTCATCGCAACAACACTGCTGGCAGCCTGCGGGAAAAAAGAACAGGCGCCGGAAGAGAACAAAAAATTTGTGTTGAGCGACTCCATGCAGCACCTCATAAAATTGGATACCGTTCAGTACTGTAACATAGCCGATGAGTTATCGCTTACAGGTGAGGTGAGTTTTAACGAAAACAATGTGGTGAAGATCTTCCCCCGTAGCAGTGGCCAGGTGGTTGAATCCCGTGTATCGCTCGGCGATAAAGTAACAAAAGGCCAGGTATTGGCTGTGATCCGCAGTGCCGATATCGCGGGCAACTACAGCGACCTCAACAGTGCCAATGCCGATGTGACCATCGCCAAACGCCAGATGGATAATGCTGAATCTTTGTTCAAAAACGGTATCAGTAGCGAGCGCGAATACATAGAGGCAAAGCAGAACTATGAAAAAGCCCTCGCTGCGCGCAATAAGATACAGTCGGTCATTACCATTAATGGCGGTGGCCGTACTTCAGAGGCCGGGCAATACACCCTGGTAGCTCCTATAAGTGGCTACATAGTGGAAAAGAAGATCGCTACGGGTGCTTTCATCCGTCCCGATATGGGCGACAACCTTTTCACCATATCCGACCTCAAGAACGTCTGGATTTATGCCAACGTCTACGAATCTGATATACCTAAGGTAAAAGCAGGCTACGATGCGGTAGTGATACCCATGGCCTACCCTGATAAAAGGTATGATGCAAAAATAGACGAGGTGAGCCAGGTGCTCGACCCCCAGAGCAAAGCCATGCGCGTGCGTGTTACCCTCGACAATAAGGATATGCTGTTGAAGCCCGATATGTTCGCAAAAGTGATCGTGAGCAATAGGGAGGGCTCTGAAGCCACATGCATACCCACATCGGCCATCTTATCGCAGGACGGTAAAAACTATGTAGTGGTCTATAACAGCGACAGCGATATGGCTATTACCGAAATAGACATCATAAAGACAGTAGGCGAAAAGACATTCATCAGGAGTGGTGTGCACACCGGGCAGCAACTGATCACGCAAAACCAGTTATTCATTTTTAACCAGTTGCTCAACGAGTAGCACACGCAAACGTTTAAAGACATTTCATGAATAAGTTCATAAAACGGATAATTCACTTCTCTCTGCGTCACCGCTACTTCGTATTCTTTTGTACGGCGGTGCTGGCAGTCTTAGGTTTTGTCAGTTACCGCAATACGCCCATTGAAACATTCCCCGATGTTACCAATACGCAGATCATTATTATAGCCCAGTGGCCCGGCCGAAGCGCTGAAGAAGTGGAAAAATTCGTGTCCATACCCCTGGAGACTACGCTCAATTCAGTACAAAGTAAAGTGAGCCTTCGCTCCACTTCCTCATTTGGCCTGAGCTACATACGTATCATTTTCGACGATGGTGTTGACGATGCCTTTGCGCGGCAGCAAGTGCTCAGCAGGCTGAACAATGCCGATCTCCCCGAAGGAGTTAAACCCGAAGTGGAGCCACCGTATGGCCCCACTGGCGAAATATACCGCTATACACTGCGCAGCAAGACCAAAAACATACGTGAGCTTACCGCCATACAGGATTGGGTACTGGATCGCCAGTTCAAATCAATACCCGGCGTGGCAGACGTGAACAGCTTTGGTGGTGAAGAGAAGATATACGAGATAAGCGTGAATCCTAACCTGCTGAGCAAGTACAACCTCACCTCGCTCGACGTGTACAACGCGGTTGCCAAAAGCAATATCAATGTAGGCGGCGATGTGCTGGAGCGCAATGGCCAGGCATTCGTAGTACGTGGCATAGGCATTTTGAATAACACCAACGAGATAGAGAACATCATAATAACCAAAATAAATGGCGTACCGATACTGGTAAAACAGGTAGCCGATGTGCATGAAGCCGGTGCACCGCGGCTGGGCTGGGTAACCCGCGACGATGAGGACGATGTGATAGAAGGCATCGTCGTCATGCGCAAAGGGGAGAACCCCGGTGAAGTACTCAAAAGAGTAGAAGAAAAAGTAAAGGATCTTAACGATAATATTTTGCCTAAAGGGGTGCGCATCGCCACATTTTATGACCGTACCGTGCTGATGGATTATGCCACGCACACAGTACTGCACAACCTGATAGAAGGCATCATACTGGTAACGGTGATCGTGCTCATTTTTATGGCCGACTGGCGCACGACCCTTACCGTTGGTATTATCGTTCCCCTGTCACTACTCTTTGCATTCATGCTCATGCGAATAAAAGGTATGTCGGCCAACCTTTTGAGCATGGGTGCAGTTGATTTCGGTATCATTATAGACGGCGCAGTAGTAATGGTCGAGGGGCTCTTTGTGGCACTCGACCACAAGGCTAAGGAAGTGGGTATGGAGCGTTTCAACAAACTGGCCAAACTCGGTCTGTTCAAGAACGTAGGCACCGAGATGGGCAAAGCCATATTCTTCTCCAAGATCATCATCCTCACCTGCCTCATACCCATCTTCTCATTCCAGAAGGTAGAAGGTAAAATGTTCTCTCCCCTTGCCTATACCCTTGGCTTTGCTTTATTGGGGGCCTTGCTGTACACACTTACGCTTGTACCTGCATTGTCCAGCGTACTGCTCAAAAAGAATGTCCGGGAAAAGCACAATCCTGTGGTGGGCTTTTTCGAGAAGTACATCGGGCAGGCTTTCCGCTGGGTATATAAACACCAGGGCATCAGTATCACTACCGCTGTCGTTATAATGGCGCTCACTTTCTTCTCGGCAAAATTCTTGGGCACAGAATTCCTTCCGGAACTGGACGAAGGGGCTTTGTGGGTGGAAAGCGAATTACCTATGAGTGTCAGCTTGCCCCAGGCAAAGACCATCAGCGATAAGATGCTGCAGATCATCCGCAAGTTCCCCGAAGTGAAGCAAACGCTCTCGCAGATAGGCCGCACCAACGACGGTACCGATCCCAAGGGTTTCTTCAACGTCCAGATACAGGTAGACCTGAAACAAAAAGATAAATGGCGAAAGGGCGTAACCGAAGACATGCTCATTGACAGTATGAACCGGCAACTGACCAAAATACCCGGTTGCGTATTCAACTATTCACAACCCATACGCGATAATGTGGAGGAAGCCGTGGCAGGTGTCAATGCCTCACTGGCCGTTAAGATATTCGGACCCGATTTCCAGAAGCTCGATTCAATGGCCGAAGTAGTAAAAGGCGTACTGGCAACCGTTCGCGGCATCGACGACCTCGGCATACTGCGCAACCTTGGCCAGCCGGAGTTCCGGATCGAGCTCGACCAACAAAAAATGGCACTCTACGGGGTTAGTATCGCCGATGCCAATACCGTTATCGAGATGGCCCTCGGGGGCAAGGCAGCCACAGAACTGTATGAAGGCGAACGTAAATTCGATGTACGCATCAGGTACGCCAAAGAGTTCCGCAATACGCAGGAGAAGATAGAACAACTGCGTGTGCCAACCCAGGATGGTACCCGCATACCCATCAGCGAGATCGCCACCATCCGTACGCTTACGGGACCCGCATTTATCTTCCGCGATAACAATACCCGTCACATCGCCGTCAAGTTCTCCAATCGCGAGCGCGACCTCGGTAGCACCATTGCCGAGGCACAGCAGAAAGTGAAGAAAGCGCTCATCCTGCCCAAGGGTTATTCCATTAGTTGGAACGGGGAATTTGAGAACCAGGAACGTGCATCACGCACACTGGCCAATGTAGTGCCACTTTGTCTTATTGGCATCTTCCTGATACTATTCATCACCTATGGCAATGTAAAGGATGCTGTACTTACCATACTCAATGTACCATTTGCGCTGATCGGGGGCATACTGGCACTGCATATCACGGGCATCAATTTCAGTATTAGTGCAGGCATTGGCTTCATAGCCCTGTTCGGTGTCTGTATCCAGAACGGCGTGATACTTATCAGCGTATTCCGAAAGAACCTGGAGGAGAAAATGCCTTTGAATAAGGCGATTGAGGTCGGTGTCCAGTCACGCATACGTCCCGTAGTGATGACCGCACTCATGGCGGCCATTGGCCTGCTGCCCGCAGCCATAAGCACAGGTATCGGTTCCGAGACCCAGAAACCTCTCGCCATCGTGGTTATAGGTGGCCTCATCACATCCACTATACTTACATTATTGATACTGCCTGTGCTTTACGCCCGGGTGTACAACCTCATCCATAAACGCGAGAACAGGAAACTGCTCAAAAAACTCGGAGCAGTCAGCTAACCAAAGATCACAAAAAAGGCAGCCGTTGGGCTGCCTTTTTACTATCCTGTTTCTTGAGCAAGATCAGCTTCTTTACCCGTTGTTCTCTCCCTTCAGAGGACTCAACGGAATCAGGGTACTGCTTTGATGATGTTTATTTAACCCGGCAAAGCAGAAAAAAACGTCCCGCCCTGTGTTTAGCAGGACGGGACGGATGCTGAGTTTTTGTCTATTTTAATATCCTATTCTTTCGTCTTTTCAAAGCGGATGTTCCGGCTACCCGCATCGCTGCTGTAGCGCAGCATATATATGCCCTCTGGCAGTGCGCTGATATCGAGCACCGTGCTGCTGCCCCCGGTCTGCTGTTGCAGCAGCACCCTGCCGGTCATATCGCTAATGCTGATGTTTGCATTGGCCTGTTCCGTCCCCATGCTGCGGACCGTGATGCTGCTATGTGCCGGGTTGGGCGCAACGGTGATATCAAAGCCTGTGCCCTGCTGCACCGTAGCGCTCACCACCTTGCTGTAGGCCATATTGCCCGCCACATCGCGCAGCAGGATGCGGTAGTAGTTGATGCCGTTATACGGCTGCTCGTCCCGGTAGCTGTAGGATGAGGCCTTGCCTTTGGCAGGCACTGTGGCCAGCTGGCTGAAAGTACGCCCATCGGCGCTGCGCTGCAGGATGTAGGTATCGCCCGGCTCCTCGCTGCTGCTCTTCCAGTCTATGCGGTTGGCAGCGCCCAGGTTTTGGGCGGCTATATCGCTCAGCTTTATGGCCAGCGGGTCGGGGCCCGATGCAGTATGGATGTAAAAACCGCTAAAGCCCGTAACGGGGAAGCTCAATACCCACCAGCCGCCGGCAGCATCCCAGCTCACGGAAGGTACTACGAGCACCTCGCCGCCCGTATAGTTGGCAGGCTGTGTGCCGGTACCGTGGAACTGGGTGACCAGCACATTACCATTGTCCACCGCGCCCGTTGGCAGCAGGGGCAGGCCATCAAAGGCCGCAACAGTATTGTAGGCATCAAACTCGCTTTGGTACACATAGAGCTTGATGTCGGCAGTGGCCGAAGGGGCCAGCAGCGCAGGCTCTATGTCAAAATGTCTTTGCACATAGGGCTGGCCGTTGAAGTTGTTCACCGCATTGTCGAGGGTTACTTTAACGGTGGTGTTGCCCGATACCGGGCTGGCGCCCGCCGGTGTCACTGTCGCCATCAGGTCGCAATCGGCAGGGTAGCGCACATCGGTAGCCGCCGCTATGTTTACGGTAGTGCTTTCCGTATTGCCCGGTGTGCCTGCCAGCGCTGTGGGTGGCCCTGCTATATATATGGTGATGGTATCAGACACCTGCGAAGGAAAAGCGCAGGGGGCAGAGCTCGTCATCGTGCAGGACACCACATCACCGCTCACCAGGCTGTTATTGGTATAGGTGATGCTGTTGCCTACCGGTACGCCATTCACATACCACTGGTACGTGGGTGTGGGCCCCCCGTTGGTCTGCGTGCCTGTGAACACAAAGGTCTGGTTGGTACAGGACGAGTCGTTGGGCGATACGTTTACCGTGAACGTAGGCGTCACGATATTGCAGATATCGATACAGTTGTAATTGTTCTTGTCAGTATTGCTATTGTCGCCCAGCTGCCCGTAGGTATTGCGTCCTGCAAGGCAAACGAGGTCGCGCGCATCTTTGATAAGGGTGCTGTGCAGGCCCGAGGAGCCGCAGAAAAGCTGCACTACCCCTGCCTGCGCGGGTATGGGCTGCGGCGTGTTGTAATCGGTATTGTTGTTAAGCCCCAGTTGACCGTAGGTATTCATACCCCACGATGAGGCCGTACCATCGGTCTTGAAGGCGAAGGAATGCTGCTGGCCGGTGGTGGCACCGATCCAGGTATTGCCGGCGCCCACCTGTACCGGCACATTGCTGTTGGTATTGTTGCCTGTGCCCAGCTGCCCGTAGGTATTGAGCCCCCATGCCCATAAGGTGCCATCGCTCTTAAGCGCAATGCTGTGGTCGCCGCCTGCCGATATATTGGTCCAGTCGCCGGCAGCGCCCACTTGTACCGGCACATTGCTGTTGGTATTGTTGCCTGTGCCCAGCTGCCCATAGGTATTCTGTCCCCATGCCCATAGCGTACCATCGGCCTTAAGCGCCAGGGTAAAGTACAGGCCTGCCTGCACGGCGATCCAGTCGTGTGCAGCACCCACCTGCACGGGGCTGTGCTGCTCGTTATTGTTGCCTGTACCCAGCTGCCCCGAGCTGTTATCGCCCCAGGCCCAGATGGTGCCATTGCTTTTAAGGGCCACGCTGTGGCCATGGCCCGCAGAGATGCTTACCCAGTTGGAGTCGGCGCCCACCTGCACAGGGCTGTGCTGCTCGGTAGTATTGCCGTTGCCCAACTGGCCCGTTGTATTGTAGCCCCAGGCCCAGAGGCTGCCATTGGCCTTGATGGCCAGGGTATGCTCATCGCCTGCCGCCACGCCCACCCATGTGGTATCGGCATCTATCGGCACGGGGTAGTTATAATCGGTAGTACTGTTAAGGCCCAGTTGCCCATGGTTGTTGTGGCCCCAGGACCATAGAGAGCCTTCTGCACGCACAGCCACGGTATGGGCGCCACCCGCAGAGATATTGATCCACTCGATGGCCGGGGTGCTGGTAGGAACCGGGCTGTATTGTGTTATGTTGTTGCCTATACCCAGCTGGCCGTAAGTATTCGAGCCCCAGGCAAAGGCACGCCCGCCCGCCTGTACGCCTATGCCGAAGGTAGTGCCCGCTGATACATCGGTCCAGTTATGGCTGATGCCCACCTGTGTGGGGGTGGATACATTGTTTATGTTCCCGAGGCCTAACTTACCTGCTCCCCCCGATCCCCAGGACCATAGGGTACCATCGCCTTTGATGGCATGCACATGAGCATTACCGCAGGATACCATTACCCAATCGCTATCGCCGCCCACCTGGCTAAAGGTATTCTGGCTCAGGTAATTCCCCATGCCCAGCTGGCCCGAGGTATTGAAGCCTGCGCCCCAAAGGGTACCATCGGCCTTCAGGGCCAGGGAGAAATCAACACCGCCGCTCACACATACCCAGTCGTGGTCGCTGCCCACCTGCACCGGCTCCACTGGTCGGTATTGTTGCCCAGGCCCAGGCCACCGTACTGATTCTTGCCCCAGGCCCAAAGGGTACCATTGCTCTTAAGGGCCAGCACGTGGTTATTGCCCGTCTTAACGGCTACCCAATCGTGGTCGGTACCCACCTGCACCGGGCTCAACTGGCCGGTAGTATTGCCGATACCTAAGTTGCCATATGTATTGTCTCCCCATGCCCAGAGCGTGCCATTGGATTTAATGGCTACACAAAAACCGCCACCTGCATAAGCCGACAACCAGTCATTGTCCACCCCTACCTGCACAAAGGTATTGTGGTCTACTGTATTGCCGATACCTAAAGCTCCCGTATTATTACGTCCGCATGTCCATAGAGTACCATCAGAATGAACGCCAATAGCCGTGCCTGCACCGGTGGTGATGCTGACCCAATTACTTGATGCACCCACCTGTAGCGGGCTCCACTGGTCCACATTATTGCCCAGTCCCAGGGTACCGTAGAAGTTAAAGCCAAAGGCATAGAGCTTCCCCCCCCTTATCTCGAAAGCATTGAGTTCTCCACCTGTGATCCGCTTGTAATTGTTATGGTAGGCATCGCTGCTTTTGTTGCGGGTATTGCCCTGGTTGGCAGTGGCGGAAATAAAAAGCAGGAGCAGGGGAAAGAGTAAGGTATATCTCATGATCGTATTTTAATACCGGTGAATAGAAGTATATAAAAATAGACATAAATTATTTTTTGAACAATAGACAGGAGAGGATTTCTCAATACATAATAATAAAAAGGCAGCCTAACAGCTGCCTTTTTATTATGCTATATCTTTTCAACTATTGCTTCACAAATTTATCCGTTAGTACCGTGCTGGCAGCATTCAGCCGCACAAAATACAAACCCTTCGGCCAGTTGCTTACAGCCAGCTCTACCACATTTTCATTTAGCTTCGTCACTTCCTGTTGGTACACCACCATACCCTGCATATTCAGTACTTCCAGTTGCAGGCCGCTTCCTTTTGCGCACGAGTTCCAGTTGATCACCACGCGGTCATGCGCAGGGTTCGGGTACAGTATCAGTCGTTTATTTCCTGCACTCATACTCGCAATACCCGCCGGGCCGCAGTTACCCGCCCATATACAGTCCGCATATTCCGGGTGGTCTATAAAGGGGTTACGGTTACCTTGTATCAGGTAGGCAGCATTGTTCCTGTCTATCTCCTTCTGGCTCACCGGGTCCATATGGTGCCATTCCAGCAGCATCTGTACCGCCCACGGCTTCAGGTTCACCTGGCTGGCCATGGAGTAATTGTTATTGAAATGCGCGCTGTCAGCCCAGTAGCAGGTAGAAACGTAAAAATAATTGCGTGCTATATCCCCCTTGAACGAGTCTATCGGTTCAAAACAGGTACCGCCGGGTCCCCCGGGGTACACATTATTCCCCAGCTTGCTGCCATTGGTCGAGGTATAGGTAGCAGTTCCTACCTTACCATAAGGGTAATCACTCCTTTTATTATTCACCCAATAGTCCGTTGGCATCACGATGTACAGGTCAGTGTACATCGGCGTATCGCTGCTGAAATAGGTCTTGGGCCAGGTATGCTCCCTGTTATAGCAGCCGCCTTCGGCATTGGGGTTATTGGCCCCGCACTGGTCGGTATAATACGTGTACTCGTAAGCAGCAGTGCCACCCGGCACATCAGAATAGATGTCCCATATCTTGCCATTGGGTTTCCTGTCGGTGCTTTGGTAAGCATTCCACAAGCCGGGTGTGTAAGTAAGCTGTGTATGGTTGCGGATGATATTGCGCAGCCCTATGCGCAGTTGCTGCCCTGTGAGCCCCGTCACACTGTTATAATAGCCCGGGGGTATCTGCGGGAACGCCACCAAAGGGCCTAAAACAAATGCCAATAATAAAAATCTCTTCAAAGGATTATCAGTTTGTACAAAATTATATCATAATGTTCCATTAAACTTTAAATCAGCATGAATACTTTAAATAAAACTTTTTATCCTTTAACCTTATCTTTGCGCCATGCAAATTTTAGACGGTACACTTGTAGCTGCCCACATAAAGGAGCAACTCAAAAAAGAAGTAGAAGAGCTAAAGGCCAAAGGAGGCAAAACACCTCACCTTGCGGCTATATTGGTAGGTAACAACCCCGCCAGCGAAGCATATGTTGGTCACAAGGTAAAGACCTGTGCCGAGCTGGGCTTCGAGTCCACACTGCTCCGTTTCGATACTTCCATTTCCGAAAAAGATCTGCTTGAACAGGTAAAGAAGCTCAATGAAGACGATGGTGTAGATGGTATACTGGTACAGTTGCCTTTACCCGACCATATATCCCCCGACCTCGTTATCAATAACATAAACCCAGATAAAGATGTGGATGGCTTCCATCCCATCTCACAGGGCAAGATGATGCTCGGTCAGCCTACCTTTTTACCGGCCACACCCTATGGCATCATGCTGATGCTCGAGCATTACAATATAGATGTTACCGGCAAGCACTGTGTCATCATAGGCCGCAGCAATATCGTGGGCACACCCATGACCATCCTGCTGAGCCGCAATGCCAACCCCGGCAATGCCACAGTTACCCTTTGCCACTCGCGCACGCGCAACCTCGAAGAGATAACCAAAACAGCCGACGTGATAGTGGCTGCCATAGGCAGGCCCCGCTTCGTAACGGCAAACATGGTACGCGAAGGCGCCATAGTTATTGATGTAGGCATTAACCGCATCGACGATCCCACCCGCAAAAGCGGCAGCAGGCTGGTAGGCGATGTTGACTTCGATAATGTAGCGCCGCTTTGCAGCTATATCACTCCCGTACCTAAGGGTGTAGGGCCCATGACCATTTGCGGCCTTATGAAGAACACCCTCCTGGCAGCCAAACTGCCGAAACCAATGTATAATTGATAGTGAGCGATACCATAACGAACACTACTGCTTATCCTGTTATGGAGCACTTTTATACCCTGCAGGGCGAAGGTGCTTACAGCGGGCAGGCTGCGTATTTTATACGCCTCGGCGGTTGCGACGTAGGCTGCGTATGGTGCGATGTTAAAGAGAGCTGGGACGCCGCTGCGCATCCTGTGATGACCATAGACAGCATTGTTGCAGCAGCAATGGCACACCCCGCCCGTATAGCAGTCATCACCGGCGGCGAACCTGCTATGTACAACCTCTTATCGCTCTGCGATGCATTGCATAAGGCCGGCTTCCGGGCACACATCGAAACCTCCGGTGCCTACCCCATCCGCGGCACTTTCGACTGGATCACCTTGTCTCCCAAAAAATTCAAAGCGCCCATAGACGATAGCCTCGCAATGGCCGATGAACTGAAAGTAGTGGTTTATAACAAGACCGACTTCAAATGGGCTGAAGAACATGCCGCGAAAGTGTCGGAAAAATGTATCTTGTACCTGCAGCCCGAGTGGACCAAAAAAGACGAGATGACACCGCTTATCATTAGCTACATACAGGAGCATCCTCAATGGCAGCTATCTTTACAAACACATAAATACATCAACATACCATAACATGAACTGGCTAGAGGTCATCATTCTTAGCATTGTAGAGGGCATAACCGAGTTTCTGCCCATTTCATCCACCGGGCATATGATCATCACCAGCTCCATAATGGGCATCAGCAGCGATGAGTTCACCAAACTTTTCGAAGTGTGCATACAGTTCGGTGCTATACTCTCCGTAGTGGTCCTCTATTGGAAAAAGTTTCTCGACTTCGGTCGGCTACAGTTTTACATCAAACTCCTTGTCGCATTTATTCCGGCAGCCGTATTCGGCCTATTATTTGCCAAGAAGATCGATGCCCTGCTCGAAAGCCCGATGACAGTAGGCGTCACTTTACTGCTCGGCGGTATAGTCCTCCTTTTCATTGACAGTATATTCCGGAATCTGACAGTTGATAAAGACGAGGACATCAGTTACGGCAAGGCATTCGTAATTGGCTGTTTCCAGGTCATTGCCATGGTACCGGGCGTATCGCGCAGCGCCGCCACCATCATAGGTGGTATGCAGCAGAAGCTCACACGCCGCCTTGCTGCCGAATTTTCTTTTTTCCTGGCGGTGCCTACTATGTTTGCTGCCACCGTCAAAAAGTTATGGGATTTTCATAAGGACGGTTTCACCTTCCAGCCCGGTCAGCTTACCATGCTTATAGTGGGTAACATCATCGCTTTCCTCGTCGCCATGGTCGCGATACGCACCTTCATTCAGTATCTGCAAAAGCACTCATTCCGTGCCTTTGGCTTCTACCGCATACTCGCAGGCATTGCCATCATTGCACTCATATATGCAGGTATCATTAAGAAAGAAAATGAAACGCCCAAAGCAGATCAGGCTAAAACATCAATGGCTATAACCACGCAGGTGCAACACGGGGCCTAAGCTACGCCCCAGTGGTCAAAAAGCAGGTTCAGGTAATGGTTCTCCTCTTTGGTGATCACATTATCGGCTTTCGTGAGCTCTATGGCAAATTTCAGCAGCTTATTACGCTCTGCTTCCGTGGCATCATCGTAAAAATCTTCCAGGGCTTTCATATAATGCTGCTCCCATTCATCCGGTTTCAGGTTGCTGATAACGGCCATTTCCCGGTCCAGGTTCACACGGAAGGGGAATTCCGTTACCAGGTAGTCCCGGATCACCTTATCCTCCTCCGGTGAAATGCGAAAATCCACCGCCGATAATATCATCAGCAAGTGGTAGCCGGCTATCGTTTTATTCATTCGGTTGTTCGGCATAGGTTGCAATAGTGTTCTAACTCTGTGCGGCAAGCAGCAGGTCCAGGTCCGTATATTTAAAGTTAAATCGCTTGGCTATCGGTGCGTTTGTCACACAGCCCTTATACATATACACACCGTTCCGTATCCCCGTTTTGCTGAGTATCAGCCCTTCCATGCCGCCCATATCCGCACATTGCAGCAGTATGGGCATCATCACATTACTGATCGATCTCGAAGCTGTCCTCGATACCGAAGAGGCGATATTAGGCACACAGTAGTGTATCACATCATACTTCTTGTATATCGGGTTCTCATGGGTTGTCACATGCGAGGTCTCAAAGCATCCTCCCCTGTCTATGCTCACATCTATTATCACCGAGCCCGCCTTCATATGGCTCACCATTTCTTCCGATACTACCACGGGCGTTATTCCGTTCACCGGTTTCAGGGCGCCTACAGCCACATCGGCATTGGCCAGTTCCTCGGCCAGTGTCACCGGCTCCAGTACAGAAGTAAAAACCCGTGCACCTACATTGTTCTGTAGCCGCATAAGCCTGTATATCGAATTGTCGAACACCTTAACCGATGCACCCAAACCTAGGGCCGTCCTGGCTGCAAACTCACCTACTACCCCCGCCCCTATGATCAGCACCTCTGCCGGCGGCACGCCTGATATGCCACCCAGCAATATACCCTTGCCATTATGCACATTGCTTAGATATTTGGCTGCCGTAAGTATCGCCGAGCTACCCGCTATCTCACTCATCGAACGCACAATGGGATAGGAGCCTGCATCATCCTTAATGGATTCCAGCGCCAGCGCGATCACTTTTTTATGCATCAGCAGGTCTATCATCTCCGCCTTCAGGAAGGGCAGGTGTATCGGCGAAATGATCACCTGGTTCGGTTGTAGCAAGCCTACTTCTTCTTCCGATACCGGCGCCGATTTGATGATCGTCGTGGCCTTATAGAGTTCGGCCTTATCATATATGATGCGGGCGCCCGCCTCGCTGTAGTCACTGTCAAAGTAAAAAGAACCTTCACCCGCAGCATGCTCCACAGCCACATCATGCCCGTTATTTACCAGCACACTCACCGCTTCCGGTGTTAGCGCAACCCTGTTCTCCTGGAAGGAGGTCTCCTTTGGGATACCTATAAATAACTGTTTTTTCTTCGGCAGTATCTCCAGCGTCTCCTCCAGCGGGATGTATGAAAATGAGGGCGAAACATATGGTTTCTTACTTATTCCTGCCACTTCACGAGGTTTTGCTTAAATATACAAAACTCCTTGGTATTAAAGAAGTTTTTTAACACGTCAAATGATATTAACATTACATTGCAAAACACTTATTAACAACAGCTTTAATAGGCTTTTCAGCCGTTAAACTATAAATTTGCAATTACCCCTTTTCGGTACTTATGCTAAGACAATCGCAACACCAGAAATTACTGCAAAAGTTATCCCCCCAGCAGATTCAGCTCATGAAACTGCTGCAGATACCTACTGCTAATCTCGAGGAGCGCATTAAGGAAGAGCTGGAAGAGAACCCTGCACTTGAGGTAGGCGGAGATGAAGGCATTCAGGACGAGTACAACCTCGACAGCCCTGCTGCTGACGAGTACGAGACGGACGGGGAAGACGTGGAACTGAGCAATGATACTGCCGAAAAGGTGGACCTCGATGATTTCCTCCGGCACGAGGATGATGATGGCGGGCGCGATTACGGCGACTACTATGGTGATGCGGAAGAAAAGCAAACTGTCCCGGTAAGTGTCGAGACCAGTTTTCACGAATACCTGCTCGACCAGTTAGGCATGCTGGAGCTTGATGAGCACGCCCACGCCATAGCCGAGCAGGTCATCGGCAGCCTCGATGAGGATGGCTACCTGCGCCGCGAGCCCACAGCTATAGTCGACGACCTCGCATTCGGCAGGAACATCTATACCAATATGGACGAGGTGATGGATATCATCATATCCATACAGGCTTTCGATCCCCCTGGTGTTGGCGCATGGACCCTCCAGGAATGCCTTTTGCTCCAATTGAAACGCCTGCCCCAGACCAAAGAGGTAAAAAATGCCATCTCGATAATTGACAAGCATTTCAACGAGTTCATCAAAAAACACTACGATAAGATACAGCGCCAGCTAAGCCTCGATGACGATGATTTCAGGGAGGTCATCAACGTCATCATTAAGCTTAACCCCAAGCCCGGTTCAGCTTTTGCCGTGGTCAATAAGGCTGAGAGCTATGTAATACCCGATTTCTTCGTATTCAACAACAATGGCATACTGGAGCTCTCGCTCAATTCAAAGAATGCACCCGAGTTGCGTATATCAGATGGTTACAAAGAGATGATGCGGGCTTATGAGCGTAGCGAGAAGAAAGACAAGCGCCAGCGCGAGGCAGTTCTGTTCATCAAGCAAAAACTCGACTCTGCCAAGTGGTTCATAGACGCCATCAAGCAGCGCCAGCATACCCTGCTCCACACCATGCAGGCCATTCTTGATTTTCAGAAAGATTTTTTCCTTACCGGCGACGATACCACCCTGAAACCAATGATACTTAAAGACATTGCCCAGGTAACAGGGCTCGATGTGTCTACGGTATCACGTGTGGCCAATAGCAAATTCGTTCAGACAGAGTTTGGCACTTACAAACTCAAATACTTCTTCTCAGAAGCCCTCCAGACCGATAGCGGCGAGGAAGTGTCCACCCGCGAAGTGAAATCCATCCTTTCAGAGATAATTGCCGGGGAAAACAAGCGCAAACCATTCTCAGACGAGAAACTTACCGAAATGTTGCAGGAAAAGGGCTACAACATTGCCCGTCGTACCGTTGCCAAATACCGGGAACAACTGAATATACCGGTAGCGCGTTTAAGAAAAGAGTTGTAAGCACAAACAGCCTCAGTACCGCTCAAAGCGGGTCAGACGCGTTAAGAGCTCACGCCTTCCTGTATTTCTTTGCTACCGCATCCAATGTATCATAAAACTCAGCTCCATATTTACGTATCAGGGGCTCTTTCAGGAACTGGTAAACGGGAACCTTAAGCTTATTACCAAGTTTGCAGGCTGGTCGGCACAGGCTCGTCCGTGGTTCATAATTCACAGCCTCATAGCCGGGCATTTCCTTCACCCGTAGCGGGAACAGGTGACACGATACAGGCTTCTTGAAATCCACTACACCATCATTATAAGCCTTCTCAATGGCACATTTCACTACGCCTGCATCATCGGTATAGCCATAGGCGCAGATCCCTCCATTAACGGCTGGTGTCACGTAACCAAACTCCGGGTCTGTAGTATGCGTGCCTTGCTTTTCTATCTCGGCTATGTATTCCGCCGCCAGGTAAGGCTTTATCTTAGGGTATATGGCGGCCAGTATTTCTGTCTCCTCTTTGTTAAGTGGTGCGCCGCAGTCGCCGTCCACACAGCAGCCACCCTTACATTTTTGCAGGTCGCACACAAAATTTTCCTCTATCACCTCATCACTCAGCAGCACATTATCTATCGCTATCATTGTTCTTGTTTGAGTTGCAAAGATAAGATTACAATAAAAAAAACTGCCCGTGTCTTGCAACACGGGCAGCCCAAAAACTCGCAATTATGCCTACATATTGATATAATTCATCAGCAGGTCAAACCTGTCCTGCATATCCTCGTCACTGTTCTGTTCGCCGTACACTGCCTTTACGACATAGTTGTGGCGCTCGAACGATGATATGACACCCCTGAGGTCCATACGGTTGGTCTTGATCGTTATTTCTGCCTTCCCCGTTGCACTATTGCTCCGGAGCTGTGTACTGATGATGGCTACATCCTCGTTCTCGCATATCCTGGCTATGTCCACAAGCGTGTAGTTTCTCGGGTCCAGTTCCAGCACTATGATAGCACCCGGGTTATCCAGGCCACTGCTCTCGGTTATATAGCTCAGCAATTCATGCCTTGTGATCGAACCAAGATACAAGTTGCTGCTATCTATCACCGGCACTATACTCAGGTTATGCTGGTGCGCTATGCGCAGGGCATCATAAGGATGGCTGTTTGCAAATACTGCAGGTCTGTAGTTCAGGAAGTCTGCTTTGCTCAATGGCGATTCAGGCATCTCCCAGTCCATCACATCGTTCTCATGCACCAGCGCCTTGTATTGCTGCTCTGCTATAAGCGGCAGGTGGCTGATATTGTTCTCTTCCATTAACGATAACGCCCTGTTCCCCGTATCGGTCAGCTCCAGTGTCGGTATTATGGGCGATATCAGTTGTTCTATTCTCATCTTTCTTTCACGTTCTGCTTATACGTTCATCATATATTAGTACAAATCCCGCACCAATTTTGTTCATTTTGCAAAATAATAACAGTAGGATGACAATTCTTATCCCTTATGCTTCGCAAGGAATTCATCAAGTATTTTGTTGAATTCCTCAGGCACTTCCATCATGGGCGCATGGCCGCATTTGTCTATCCAGTGCAACTCAGAATTCGGTAGCAGTTTAAGGAATTCCTCTGCTACCATAGGCGGTGTTATAGTATCGTTCTTACCCCATATCAGGCAGGTGGGGGCTTTTACATCCTGTAGTTCTTCACCCAGGTTATGTCTTATGGCCGATTTGGCCAGCGATATGATCTTTAATGCCTTCAGGCGGTTATTGGTAATGGCAAATACTTCGTCCACCAATTCCTTGCTCGCCATTGCGGGATCGTAGAAGGTCAGCTCGGTCTTTTTCCGCACATAATCATAATCCCCGCGCTTGGGATAGGTTTCGCCCATGCCGTTTTCAAACAATCCCGAACTACCTGTTAATGTTATTGTCTTCACGATCTCCGGGTGCTTCAGCGCATATACCAGCCCTATATGACCTCCAAGTGAATTACCCAGTAGGTGCACCTGTGTCAGTTCTTTTGCCTCTATGAATTTCTGTACATGCTTGGCCAGTCCCGATACGGTTGTATCCAGTATCGTCAGGTCATACAAAGGCAGCATGGGTATGATCACTTTATGGGTCAGCTTGAAGTGGTCCACCAGGTCCCTGAAATTACTCAGGGCGCCAAACAGTCCGTGCAACAATACCAATGGTTCACCTGCTCCTTCTTCTACGAACTTAAATTTCCCAAAATGTTTGATTTCGTAGTCCATGCGCTTAATAGATGCTGCTAAAATACTATTGTTTCCCTGAAAAATACATAATAATAAGCTTATCGTAACAATTTCTTCTCTTTACAATTTATGATTTTATTGCAGATATTTAACGCTAAAATTCACAATTCTGATGCCGCTATTAAACTAACTTTGCGGGCGTTATTCATTATGTTACAACAGTATTGTCCTTCTCTCACGCGGTATCAACGCCTCCCCACCCGGGAGGTAAAGGTCGGCGGGCTTCTCTTAGGCAATGGTCACCCTATCCGCATACAGACGATGACCACTACCGATACTATGGATACCGCTGCCACAGTAGCGCAAACCATTCGTTGCATTGAGGCCGGCGCCGAACTGGTACGTATCACCGCACCCAGTAAGAAAGAGGCTGAAAACCTCCTGCTCATAAAAAATGAGATCAGGAAACTGGGCTATGACACACCCCTCGTGGCCGATATTCATTATACGCCCAATGCTGCGGAGATCGCAGCCCGCATTGTCGAGAAGGTACGTGTTAATCCCGGCAACTACATTGATAAAAAGAAGTTCGATCATATTGAATATACCGACGCAGAATATGCTGCCGAGATCGATCGCATACGTGAACGCTTCACACCGCTTGTAAAGATTTGCAAAGAGTATGGCACCGCTATGCGCATAGGTACCAACCACGGCTCGCTTAGCGACCGGATTATGAGCCGCTATGGTGATACACCTATTGGCATGGTCGAAAGCGCTATGGAGTTCCTGCGTATCGCACGCGATGAGCATTATCATGAGATCATCTTAAGTATGAAATCCAGCAACCCGCAGGTCATGGTACAGGCATATCGCCTGCTGGTGCGCCAGATGGATGAAGAGTTTGGCGAATGCTACCCCCTGCATCTCGGTGTTACTGAAGCAGGCGATGGTGAAGACGGCCGGATCAAAAGCGCCATCGGCATTGGCACCTTGCTCGAAGATGGCATAGGTGATACCATTCGTGTATCACTTACCGAAGATCCGGAGTTCGAGATACCTGTTTGCCGCGATATAGTTTCCCGTTACACCACCCGCAGCACGCATGCCCCTATCGAACCACTCAGCGGAGAGGAAAAGGTTCATCTTCCCTACGATCCATTTTCATACAAACGGCGTCACACCATCGCCGTAAACAATATAGGCGACGCGCATGTACCTGTGGTCATTGCAGACCTTAGCAATAAAGATCAAATAACACCTGCCGACCTTCAGGCAATAGGCTACACTTACCAGGAGGTCACTGACAAATGGACAATTAGCGATGGTGCTGCCGACTACCTTTATACCGGCAATAAAAAAATTGACTTCGGTCTGCCCGGCACATTACAGATCATCTGCGATAACAGCAACTGTCCGGCCGGCGATCCTAAATATCATCCTTTATTCACACAGCAGCAATACCCCAATAGTCCCCTACATACTGCCCCGCATTTTGTCTCCGTCGATGCTGCAGCTCCCTGGACCGATCTCATGCAGTTATTGGCGCAGATCAAAGAGAACAGGCACACGATTCTTTGTATATGCGGCAGTAATGCACATGCCATGCCTTCTGTACGTCGTTTCCTTATCGAAATGCAACAACAGGCTTGCGACAACCCTGTTATCCTTCAGGTGAGGAGTAATGACACCACTATCGACGAACAACTGATACACCTCGCCACCGACACCGGCGCACTATTTCTCGATGGTTTTGGCGATGGTATATGGTTGCAGAATGATGAGGTGCATTTGCAGAACCTCAAAGTAAGTGGGCGTACTTATTTACCGGTAAATAACAACAACCAGTTCCTGAATAATACAGCCTTCTCTATACTACAGGCTACGCGCACCCGCATTAGCAAAACCGAGTACATAAGCTGCCCCAGTTGTGGCCGCACACTCTTTGACCTGCAGGAGACCACCGCCAAAATTCGTGCTGCAACCACACATCTCAAAGGTGTTAAGATCGCTATTATGGGCTGCATTGTGAATGGCCCCGGCGAGATGGCTGATGCCGATTTCGGCTATGTAGGCAGTGGCCCCGGTAAGATAACCTTATACAAAGGCAAAGAAGTTGTGAAACGCAACGTGCCTAGTAATATAGCCGTTGATGAATTGATACAGCTTTTAAAAGACAACGAGGCCTGGGTCGATCCGGCTATGATATAGGCTGTGTATTGCCTTCTGCCAGTCGTTTTTGTTCTTCCCTGCTTTTATGGTCCAGCACCACCAGCAGTGCCACCGATACAAAGAAAAGACAACCTACCTTATGGGTTTCCAGCAGTTCTGAGAAGAAATTATTGATGAACCCGGCAGCGAACATCATGGCCAGCCCCAGCGTCACATTCCTGTAGAATTTGTCTTTGAAGCGGAAATAGATCTTCTGTGCCTGCGCAAACACCATGGCCACCAGTATGGCATACAATATCATGGCGGGCCAGCCCTGCTCCACAAGCATGTACAGGAAATAATTGTGTGTTGTAGAATGTTCCTTATTCCGGCTCACCCACGTCCGGAAAGACGTGACCGCATATGGCTTATAGTAATAGTAAAACGTATTGGGACCATAACCGGTTATCGGCCTGTCCGTACTCATGCGCACACCTGCTATCCAGCGGTATAGTCGTTCCATCGATGAAAGATCTTCGCCCCTGAAAGTTGCCACAATATGATCGGCAAACTTCTTATGCATATATGTCTTATTGAAGTTAGGCCTGTAATCAATGTACTTGTTATTGTGTATCAGGAATACCAGCATAGCTGCCATCACACCGTAAAATACCGGCATTATGAGATTTGCCAGTCTCAGCCTCATTGCAAGGCCCACTGCCAGTGAAAAAAATATTGCGACCATAGCCGCACGCGCGTACGTAAGATATGTGGCTACCAGGAAGAATAAAATAAAAAAGGCAAGCAATACTTTCAATCCCGGTCTTCGTTTCAGCATCGGAAAGGCTATCAGTAGTATAGGGAAGAACATCGATATGACAGTAGAATAGTCAACATGGTTATAATATAGGCCACTTACAGCATTTTCCACCTTACTGAAATGAAATCCGTACGCCTTATGACGGTACAGAACAATCAATATAGTGATAGTAATGGGTATCATTAACACGAAGAAACCGCGTTTGAAGTCTCTCTTTTCCCTGAATACAAAGAAGGGTATTACAAAGAACGATATAAGGAACCACGTTTTCGCTAGCAGGAATTTCACAGAAATGAATGTCTCTTTTGAATAACACACCGCCACGATCAACCATAGGTATTGGAGCAGTATCACCATCACAAGCGGATTTCGCCACCAGTATTTGGGAAAGATATCAGGTCTCCGCACAAAGGTCAAGCCGAACATAAGCAGGAACAGCCACATAATGGGCTCATCCGGCACCGTTGTCGACAAGGTATCATTGAAAAACTCAAGTTGAGTGGAAAATGGTATGGTAAACAATAATATCCAATATGCAGTCTTCCAGTTCAATCCCATCAGGAGCATAAAAAGATATCCCACAGGTACCACAAGCAATAGGTAAGACCCTGTATAGGCAAAAGCAGCTATACTGGCAAATAATATGGCCAGGCTGATGCCCTGCCACCACTTATATGGAATGACCTCCTGCATTATCTCTCTGTTGCTATCAGCTCACGATAATAAGTGGTCAGTAATACATATAAGCTGCTAAAGAAGAATCCGAGGAACAAACTGGATAGGAGCACAATGATCAGCGTCGGACCACCAGGATTTATCGGTGGTGTCGCACGGGTGATCACATGAAAGAACGACATATCGTCCGGGGCAGTTCCTGTGGCATACTGCTGCATCAGGGAGAGTACCTTTGCCCTGTCAGATACGATCATGTCTTTCAGCGATTCGTAGTTCTGTATCAATTCCACATTTCTTCCCAGGTTCTTCCCCGGATTTCCTTTCACAGTACCAACTACCACATTCTCCCTGTTCGGGCTGATAACATCGTATATACCTGATTCCTCGCGCAATCTGGCCAGCGTATCGGTCAATGCATTTATGATACTGTCGTCCTGGCGCATTGTTTCATTCAGAATACTGTAGGAATAGATACGCATCGTATTGTATATCCCACGGTACGAACGTTCCAGGTCCTTTTCGGCTTCGTTGGCAACCCTCGCAGCCCGTTCAGGGTTCGGGTCGGTGTAGGTTAGCTCCATCATACGCGTTTCCGTACGCTTCAGCTCAAATTCTTTACGGAACCTCTCTTTCAACTCTCCAAGTTGCTTCCTGTCATAGATATCCAGCCTGTATGCGGTGTCCAGCCCTGCGCCTTTTATTATTTGCATCGTCACCGTATCCGACTCCCCAAGCGCAATCACTTTATCTATATCGTCCTCGTCACCAAAATAATCCAGTTTGCTGTTAAGAGCACCATACAAATTAGCTCTGTCCGAATATAGCGGGTTGCTCACAAAGAAGGCAGTTTTACCCACATACTTTTTCTTCCTGATCAGATGAAACGCAATACCAAGTATGAATGTAACCAGGGTAACTATCAGGATAAAACGCCTGCGTTTGCGCAGCGTTTGCGTTATATCTACAAGATCAAAACGGGGTGTACTCATTTTTTTATCGTGGTTAAAATTTTTTAAACTTAAATATTTAACAGGCAATTTCCTAATCGGCCCATATTACATTACTGTTTCTCCTGCTTGCATCTTTTCTGCATTCTCCGCAAACTGCAGGGCATCCAGCATCTCCTGTATATCGCCATTCATAAAAGCGTCCAGCGAGTACAAGGTCATATTGATACGATGATCCGTCACCCTGCCCTGCGGAAAGTTATACGTTCTTATCTTCGCCGACCGGTCACCCGTGCTCACAAGGCTTTTACGCCTGTGCGCTATCTCATCTTCCTGCTTCCTTACCTGCTCTTCATACAGTTTGGTACGCATCATCTCGGTTGCCTTTTCCCGGTTACCCAGTTGGGTCCGTTCAGTCTGGCAGGTTATTACCGTTCCCGTAGGCACGTGGGTCAATATCACCTTGGTTTCCACCTTATTCACATTCTGTCCGCCCGCTCCCCCGCTTCGTGCAGTTTCCATTTTCAGGTCACTTTCTTTCAGTTCAAAATCTATCTCCTCTGCCTCAGGCATTACTGCTACTGTTGCAGCCGATGTATGCACACGACCGCTGGCTTCTGTTGCAGGCACACGTTGTACACGATGCACCCCGCTTTCAAACTTCAGGGTCCCGTATACATCCTCACCCACTACTTCCAACTGCACTTCCTTATAACCACCCACAGTGCCCTCTGTTTCATTTAGTACTGATAATTTCCAGCCCCTTCGCTCGCAATAGCGCATGTACATACGCATCAGTTCTCCCGCAAACAGGCTCGCTTCATCCCCACCTGTACCGGCCCTTATTTCCAATATAGCATTCTTTTCGTCCTGCGGGTCTTTAGGTATAAGCAGTTGCCTGATGCTCTCCTCCAATTTCCCCTTTTCTTCTTCCTGCTTTTCAAGGTCCTCCTTTGCCATGTCCCGCAATTCTTCATCGCTCTCATTGTTCAATACTTCTCGGGCAAAATCTATCCCTTCTGTACAAGCCTTATAACGCTTGTACGCATCCACTATTTTCTCTAGCTTACGGTACTCACGGCTTGTCTGCGAGAACTTTTTATTATCGCTTACTATTTCAGGATTGGTCAGGGCTACGCCTAGGTCTTCAAACCTTGCCTTTATAGCCTCCAGCTTGTCAATAATGGAACTCATTTACTAAATTCAGGTGTGCGAAGTTATACATTTTAACAGTGCAAACGAATTTCGGCATGCATAGCTTCGCTCAATCCCATATAGCCCTTAAAGAATATTATTTTCGGGTAAATTGCATCAAATTCCTCTATGATCAGGTTAATATCAGGCATCTTCCTCCTTTTCACACAAGCATATTTAATATATATGGGTGGTGGAACTTTGGGGCCACAATATAATCCTATCTGCATTTTAGCCGTATCATTATTTATCCCGCTATATTTCCTGTTACTGCTGATGAAACCCGATAACTGCTATAAAATGCATGAAAAAAAGTCCGGATCTGCATTTACCGGCCTTATCATAGCCCTTTTGAGCATTATGCTTTGCTATCCCGTCTTTAAGTCCAACTTGCACCTGTATTCCGATTTCTCTTCTATGTCCGATGTATTGCCGCAATTGATCAGCCAGTACCAGGCGTTCAGCAGGGGTAGCTTTCCCTATTTCCCGCTTATGAAATATGGTTGGCACCCCTATCCTGTATATATGCCGCTCCACTGGTTACCGATCGGATTGGGAACCTTATTAAATATTGATCCCCGGTGGATCGGCTTTATCTTTATTGCTGTTGCCGCAGGTATATATGGCTATTATATCGGGCAAAAAAGGATCGGTCTTGTAAAAAAAGTAGCAGCAATATCATTTCCTGCCATCATCTTGTATTTATCGCTATTGCTTAACGGCAAGGATTATGCCTGCACTTTCGAGACGGTGGTGGCAGCGTATTATTTACTCTTAGCTGCAGGCCTGTCACAAAAGAATCTTGTGCTCACTGCCACCGGTATCATATGCTGCTTGTTGTCCCGTTATACGCTCGCTTTTTGGCTGCCTCTGTTTCTCATACTGCTTTGGTTTAGTACCCGGCTACGAAATAACATCCTGGTTTGGGTTAGTCTTATATTATCCGTATTGTTTCTTTATGTACTACCATTCTATGCAAAAGATCCTTCCATATTGTCCAAAGGGCTTGGCTACCATCGCTTTGCGGTACTGGGCGAATGGAAGGGCTATGCTGCGACGCCACGAACATCATACACATTCGATTCAGGCATTAATTTTGCTCTTTTTTTTTACAAAATATTCCCTGGCGATATGGAGCATAAAGTTTTCCTTGCGCGCGTGGTGCAGGGTACCTGCATGCTGCTTTTGTTTTTTTCCGGCTTGTTTATGTATAACAGGTGGAGGAAGAAGATCAGCTTTTACGACTTTAGCCTTTTGATGTTATATCTTTTTCTTCTGTTTTTCTTTATGTTCGGGCCACTTACCTACAAGTATTATTACCTTCCGCTGATGATGATATCGGCCGTTATATGCAGCAAGATTATCCTCTTAGAGAAAAGGCACCCACAGTAAGCTGATCTTATCCAAGGTCTATCTCCGTATTATCGCCAATGTTCAGGCTCTGGCTAAGCCCGCGCACAAAGGCGTCACTGCCTATGATGGATGAATGCAGCACTACCTCCTCCAGTTCTGCATAGGAGCCTATGATCGAGTCCTTGATGATAGAAGCATCTATCGTAGTGTGCTCCCCTATGGTTACATTAGGGCCGATGATACTGTGAGATATTTTACAGCCCTCAGCTATGCTCACCGGCGGGATAATGACACTGGTATCGTAAGTATGCGACTGTTGCTGCCCGCTTTGCTCCGATAGCTGCTTTAGCAACACGGCATTGGTAAAGAGCAGCGTTTCCTTCTTGCCACAGTCGAACCAGTTATTTACCCTAAAGGCCTTGAAATCGATGCCTTGCTCTATCATATACTGCAATGCGCTGGTCAGGTGATATTCACCCTCCTCGCCCGCTGCACTGCCAGCCATATGTTGCTCCAGTGCTTTATATAACTCTTTGGTCTCCTTAATATAGTACACCCCCACCATCGCCATATTCGATTTCGGGATCAGGGGCTTTTCCACCACCCGCATCACATGGTCTTTATCATTCAGTTCAGCTACGCCAAAGCTGCGGGGATCATCTACCTTGCGCACACCTATCTCCGAGGTCTGGCTCTTCAGCACATCACTTACATTATAGTCGCATATGGTGTCGCCCAGTACTATCAGCAGTTCGTCATCGTCCTGCACTGCATCGCGCGTCAGCCATATCGCATGGCCGGTACCCTTACGATCGCTCTGGGTCACAAGCGTATAAGAAAGGTCAGCATAATTTTTGGCAAGGTAGCGCTGTATCTTCTCCCCAAGGTAGCCTATTACGAATACAAAATCCTTCACACCCGCATCCAGCAGTTGGTCTATGATAACGCTGAGTATGGTCTTGCCGGCTATGGGTATCAGGGCCTTAGGCTGGGTGTAGGTCAGGGGGCGTAATTTAGTACCGGCTCCGGCTACTGGGATAATTGCTTTCACATTATTCGTTTTAGCTTATCACGGTCAGGGATACCAGCCTGTGCTGTTGTACCCCGCTTTGGCAGCGTGAAAATAGTATAAAACCTGCAAAACGCAGCCTCTTCACTCAGCCTTCTTAATTTCTTAAAACAAGAAGCTATAAGTATAATGCGCTTATACTTATAGCCTGCTATATGTAATATATGAAAACCGCTGCGCTTAAAGCGTCTTGGCGTATTCGCGATATTTCTTTACCATCAGCGCTCCGTTGCCCTTCATATCAGATGCAGCATTGATGATCTCGAAATATATGCCTTGCTTAGCATTAAGTGTCTGCATCCACTTGTCCTTTTCCTTCGCATTCGCAGCGTTCATGATCTTAGGCTTCAGGCTGTGCAGGTCATCGGTCATGATCATTTTCAGGTCTTCAAACCGCTGCTTTGCCAAAGTCATATTGTCCTGTTTGATACCGGTCTCAAACTCATTTACCTTATCGTTAAATGCCACTGAAGGGGTTTGGGTCGTTACGGCAGCTTTAGCATTGTTATGATTGCTCTTGACCGCAGACTGGGCAAATACCATGGTACTGGTCGCAGCCAGTATGCAGCAGGATAATACAAAACGTTTCATTATACTATTTTTTTTAAAGTTAGTAAAATTACTAAAAAAATTCACTATTCATTATCTAAGACAGAGGCTTCCTCCCCATATAGTTGGGTTTTATACTTCAAAGATGGAGAAATTATTATATCTCCAAGGTCCAATAACTCCCATTTTTTGTCCACTGAATGGATGGTACGGTCATCAGCGACGATGATATTGGGCCATGGGCGCTCAAAACCGTCCAGCTTTTTGGTTTTGCGGGTACCGTCGAGGCCAAGCATGTTATTATCTTTTCCACCATACATATGATCGCGGCGCGGGTCCAGGTTATTACAGAAGCGCCAGAGCACATCGGCAATATCCACTGCATCCACAGTATGTTCCACATATAATACCATTTTGATACCCTCCATCTCCGGCCTTTTGCATAAGGCCTCATGCAGCTCGCGCACATGGCCCGGTTTGTTCTTATGCACTGCCACGAACAATACCGGTATCCCCCAATCCCTCGCAACAGTATCATTAATGCTCACCAACTCAGGGTAGGCCTGCTGCAGTGCTGCCGCCGAAAAATCTTTCGAAAGCTTGAAGAGTTTACGGGTACCATTCACTTCTTCCTCCCACTTCCAGGTGCCATCGATGCACATCTTACCGCCAAAGCCCAGCTTCGAGCAGCTATGGTCCAGCACATCCATGGGTCCCTGGCTGAAGTAGACATCAGTAGCCGGGTCCAGGTTATCAAATACATATTTGGCCAGCTTCTTATAGTCATCCAGCGGCACATCGCCGTCGGTTATCACGAGTATCTTGTTGAACATCATCTGGCCTGCCCCCCACATGGCATTCATCACCTTCTGGCCCTGCCCGGCATACTCCTTGTTAATGGAGGCGATAACAAGGTTGTGAAAAACACCCTCCACCGGCATGTTCATATCTTTTATCTCCGGCACCATGGTCATCTTCATCGGCGCCAGGAAGATGCGCTCCGTCGCTTTACCGATCCAGGCATCCTCCTGCGGGGGTATGCCCACTATGGTAGCAGGGTACACAGCATCGTCGCGGTGGGTGATGGCAGTAACATGAAAACGCGGGTACCAGTCGGGTAGTGAGTAATAGCCTGTATGGTCGCCAAAGGGGCCTTCCCATATCAGTTCTTCATTGGGTTCCACATAGCCCTCTATGATGAAGTCGGCATCTGCAGGCACTTCCAGCTCGGGCTGGGTGATGCATTTTACCAGGTCAACACTTTTCTTACGCAGGAAGCCTGCCAGCATGTACTCATCCACATTCTCCGGCAGGGGGGCCGTGGCAGCATAAGTATATACAGGGTCACCGCCCAGCGCTACGGCTACCGGCATGCGCCTGCCCAGCTTCTTGTACTCGTTGTAATGACGGGCCGATACCTTGTGCTTGTGCCAATGCATACCCGTCATCGTAGGGCCGAATACCTGCATGCGGTACATGCCAATATTGCGCACCCCCGTATTGGGGTCTTTGGTATGTATGGCCGGCAGGGTTATGAAACGCCCCCCATCCCTGGGCCAGCATTGCAGTATGGGCAGCTTGCCGAGATCGGGCTTTTCAGTGATCACCACATCCTGGCAGGCGCCCTTGCCGGGCAACACACGGGGCATCCATGAGGCAAATTTGTTGAGCTGCGGTAGCATGGCCAGCTTCTCTATAAGGCCACGTTTAGGCCCTGCTACCTTCTTAATGAGGTCAGCTATGTCCTTGGCCACATCGTCCAGGTCTTTCACGCCCAATGCCATGCACATGCGGCGTTCGCTGCCCATGCTATTGATCAGCAAGGGGAAATCGGTGCCCGTCTTCTCGAAGAGCAGGGCCTTATTGCGATCGGGTGTCTTGGATATCCTGTCGGTTATCTCGGCTATTTCCAGCACAGGATCGACGAAGGTGTTGATACGAACCAACTCGCCTGCCTTATCCAGCGCATTAATAAATTCTCCTAGTGACCTATATGCCATGAGCACAAAATTATGATATAAAATAAATGGCCGCTCACAGCGCTGTGCCAAATATGTTACCTACGCTTCATCTTTTTTCAACAGCCACAGGTCCTGCTCCAGGCCCCAACTTTGCCGGCTACCCGCTTTATGCTTCAGTATGGTAAGCTTATCGGCAATTAGCTGCTGCATATAGGTCAAAGGGTGGTAAGCGGTATACATTCTGTGTCCTTCTTTTACATTGCCCCTCACAACCAGTTCCCCCGAATCGAACTTTTTCATCTCGTCCGGCAGTAGGTTCTGCCGGGTAATGACGCCATGCGTGGTGAGTAGCAGGATACCACCCGGCTTCAGCAAGCGGTATAGCTCGTCGAACCATTCCCTGTGGCTGCGCTCAGAAAGATGTGTGAATATGGAAAGGACATAAATTAGATCGAACTGCTTGTCACCATAGGGCAGCGGGGGATTTAAGCCGTTTTTGCTGAAGGTGACAGCGGGTATGTGGCTGCTGCACCAATCAATATAATCGGCATTATAATCACTGCCATAATAGCGGCAGCCATTACCGATCACTTCCGGCAAGTGCCGCACTACGCGCCCCGGTCCGCAACCCCAGTCCAGGATATCGCGGCCGGCCAGCTCCATAAAGGGGCTTACTTCGTCCTTTACCCACTCTGCGGTCTCCCTGCCTTTCTCATAATAGCGCTGGTAATCGAGGCGGAAGGTCTCATAGATCATATACGGGCCCGGCAAGGCGACACCCGGGTTATCCGCCAGGAACTTCTTATTCTTCTTCCTGTTCTTTAACCACATATACCGGTAGCGCAGCAGGTCCACAAAGAATATGATACCTGTTACGCGAAATATCCTGGCTATCTTTTGTTTCATTTTATCCCGTGCTCAATTAGCAGCGCTAAGGTAGTTATTTGCCTGTATTAGCAAAGGCTGCCAGAGCCGTACCCGCTGCTTTTCTCTCAAGGACATTTTTAGCAGATTTAAATTGTATTAAAATAGCTTGTGGTAATTTTTTCAGTATGACGACTGTCATTTTCGTTTTTTCCTGCTTTTATCGAGATGCACCTTATAAACTGCCTCACCGATGGAGAATAGCTGAAAGTCGTCGGGGTGGTCGAGGCCCTGCTCGCGCATGTACTGCTTCACGAAATATTGAGGGTCGGCGCGTTCTTCAGGGGTGGGAGGGGTGTAGTCAGTTTCGGGGGGCAGCGGGCAGGGTATTTCTGTGTCCTGCGCGGTGTGACCAATAGCAGGGGGTAGTAGTTCTGTTTCGGAGGTAGGTTCACTGTCCCCAGTGGTACGACCCTGTTCGGAAACAACATCCGCTGGCCCCGGAGCGTCGTCTACCAAGAGGGGAATCGTGCTAAACTGCGTTTCAATAGTTTCGTGGGAAGGTTGCTTCGCTGTGGCTAGCCAAGGGGCCATGCACTCCTCGCAAGGACGGGTGGCTGCCCGATCCGGGGGAATATTTTTTTCGGGCATTTCGGGCATCTCCGGAGCAGGTGCTTTTGATACATCATATTGGTTATCATTGCTTTGCGGGGAAAATTCAGACAGAATGGTGATGCCCGAATCGCACCCGCCTTCGCTATAGCTATGGCGGGCGATGCCCGGTCCTTCAGCAAGCCCGGGATGACAGCTAGCGAGCAGCGGGCAGTTGGGATCGAGGGGGAAAGGGATGCCCGGCAGGATGGAATTGGTGTTGTCGTTAGCTTGCTTACCCGATATATCATCGGGACAGGCCGTACCCGGCAATGACGCGAGTGAAGCATCGGGTCCGTCTTCTTTTTCTTCAGCGCCGTATTCTATATCGTATGGATGAAAGCCTTTAACAGGGGCACCTTTGAGGTAGGCGGAGCCGTATTCTGTAAGGAGCTTTGCGAGGTCGTCGTTCTGCGGCTGGAGCCAGGAGATGAAGCTCATCATGAACTCAATGTTCTGGCCCTGGCTGGTCTCTTTCTTTACTTTGCCAATGCTATTAATGAGCCTGTTGATGATGAGGGATTCGTAGTGCGTGGGGTGACGGTCGCCAGGGTCGCGCTGCGCGATGTTGTAGTTCATATCGTCGAGCTGGGCATAGATGTTCTCTACAATGACGGAGGGCATGCGGCGGGTGGCTGATCTTAGCTCGCGCCAATGACCCTGCTTCATCCAGCGGTAGAGGGTCTTGGGGTCGATGCCGAGCTGTGCAGCGATGTCTTTCTGGCTCTTGCCGGTGTTGAGGTAGAGGTGTTCGGCTTGTTGTTTAGGGTCCATAGTGATAAAATTTGACCTCACACCCGGCCCCTCTCCACAGGTGGAAAGGGGTGACAGGGGTTTGGTTGGTTAAAAATGTTGTTTTCGACGATGTTTCTATTTGGTCAACAATGTCGCACTGACCATACTGTTACTTTCTTTGTCTTGATACAAAGAAAGTAACCAAAGAAAGATACTCGCAATGTCAATGTCTTTTTCAAAGGTGCTCATGAAATCGCTGCGCTAAGTTCAAGGCTATTGAAAGAAAAGCTAAAAATGCTCGTTCCGGCCTGAAAAGAGCTATAAGTTCCAGCCAATAGCATGTCCAGGTGGGAGGAGGACTTTTATACGGCAATTATCTTTAAGCCCTAGTAGACGGAGCTCTTTTTTAACCGGCCTACACTCCCATTTTCTTAACGCTTTTCTTTCAAATGCCGGTTGCTTTTACCTTTCAATTTTTCGTTTTTTATCGCAAAGTTCGGATGGAGGAGGGGGATGGGAAAATCGAGTTTTTATGATACCCCGATTTTCAGGGTATGATACCCTGCTTTTAGGGGTATGGTACTGTTATTTTTAGCATTATGCTCCATGGTTATCAAGGGTTAATAAGATGAAATGGAAATAGTGGCATAAATGCTATTGGGCAGGCCACACTACAGGCACAAGTACGCCATACGGGAGGCTGAACTGCATACTTGCGCCGGTGTAAGCATATTTAATTGCGTTGCAAACGCTGTGCCGTTGAATCCTCGTTGCAAACGAGGACTAGCGGGGCTTATCCGTAAAATTTCATAGTTTGGAGTGCGTTTAATTATTTATTGTAAAGGATACTTATGAAGCTTATCGACAAGCTATTTGGCAAGAAAGAAAAGAAGGAGGAATTTCCTCCTATACCTAAGTGGAAGCCCGATTACCCTATAGATATTGAACTGATCTTTGAGAAAGTAAAGTACTATATGGGAGGAAAGCTGCAGTTCGCCATTTTCAAAAACGGGACCGTGACCTTTTCCCAAAAAAAGTAGAAAACATCGAACAAAGCGCGAAAGATGCCCTGAACAATATCTTTCATTATCATGTCGATTTCAAACCCAGGGCCATGGATGACGGCAATTACCTTATCGAATATCTCCACCAGGCCTTTAGCATTGTGTTCAAATCTGAGATAGAACAATACTGGGATGATATTGAGGCCAGGCATATGGATGGCTTATGCAGGGCAGAAGTTTTGATTAATAGCCAGGGACAAGCTAACGTATTTGATAAAACAGGGAAAATCTGCCTATTTGGAAGGACAAAGTTATTCATGGACGCACAGGACCCTGTGGTCGTTAGAACCTTTAGCCCTGAATAGCCAATGGTGGCCAAAAATTTATGTAACAGCAAGTAGAAAAAAATTGGGCCTTGGTAGACACAAGTGAAAAACAATGCGGCAATCGTGTATAGCGCGAGGGTCCAAGAACGCTGTGCACAGAATCAGGCTGCATTCTTGAACCAACGGGGGAACCGAGCTTATCAAGGTGAATTCCGGTTGCAAACCGGCTGGATTGTGATGACACGAGTCGGGAATAGACTTGCGCTGGCTAAGAAATATTTTTACTAACTTTGTAAAACAAAGCCCCCCCGCTGGGAACGAGGAGGCTTTGAAAGATTAGGGAACTGCCTGGAATTATACCAGTCCTTCGCCATCAAAGTGCGACGTGCTACATTACACTAACAGTCGCCCCTACATCTTTTTTTCAGGTTACCCCTTGTTGCGCCGCCTTCAAGGTGCGGCCTAGCAAGTTCAAGCAACCCAGGTATTTTTGCATGTAGGAAATAGTTCCTATACTGGTAACAACATTATTTATCAAACTCATTTAAACCGCTTGGCTTACCAAGCATGAGTGGTCCATTCATTTCTTCATCGTCAACACCATCGATAAGCCTTCTGCTAAATTCTGCGTACAGAGTACCGTCCCCACGAAACCAATCAGCAATCCCGTAATACCAAACACCACGCACGTCTATTCTGTGAAAGGTATCACCTTTGTCCACCTTTTGTTTTAGGGTAGCTCCCAGATTGCTTACCAAATCCTTTATATCTACATCCGGATAACCCTGTTGTACAACAAATGGATGGTGCAACTTTTTTATATGGAGCGCAATCTCCCTAGTGTTTAAAACCCTTTTTTCATCAATAAGTATAATCTCAGCCTTGCGGGCCAGGGTTAATTCAGGGTAATAGTTGCCGTCATCAAAAAGGAGGGACTGCGGTGGTGCACTTTCTGAATGAATAATAGTTCTTACAAGTTCGGTTATCCTTGAAATAGCATGTTCGCGCTGAGCCTGTAGCTCGTCAATCTCCTTATCTATACGCTGAATATTAGATTGATGAAATTTAATTAATTCATCCCTCTCGTTATCATATATGTTTACTTGATAGTTCATAATAAATCAATGAAAGACCAAAACTAACAACATTGTCTAATCCAACCAAATATAAATTCTAATGAATGTCTAAAAAAAACCGTAGCTTTGCTTGCACCCGCTGCGCAAAGCTAAAAAAATATAGATTTTTTCTATTCAGAGGAGAAAAAATTTTCAGTGGATGGCTAATAGCTGATATATTATCGCCGTATGGCAAAAGAAAGTAGGTTTTGTAAAAGAAACGCGGCACGTACTATAATAAGCTTTCTATGGAGAGGAAGCGTCATGAATATAATAAAACCAGCAGTCTACACACGGAAAAGTGCCCACTGGAAATAAAAAAAATACAAGCTCCAACTTATCAACCTGGCAACCTATTTTTACAGGTATGAAGAAGATACTCTTGCTGACCTTAGTTTTACTAGCTACACAACAATTATTTGCACAGGACGAATGCGGCGTATGGCGCTGGGAGCAAAAACTGCTGATAGACCGCAGCCGCATCAACTGGTCGGAGCTGCAGCCGGAGAGTGCTACCATCACAGAGCTGCGCAACCTGAAAGAGCCTAATGAATACCGCCATACCAGCATAGAGGATGCGCAAATGGTGCGCCAGGATGCCGAACGCAGGCTGGTGAAAATGACCTGCTATGTATATGATGTAAAGGTGAACGAAAAAGATATGGAGTACCGCCTGCTGCTAAGCACCCATAAGGATGGCACGGGCGACAAGATAAGCGCCGAGATACCCAACCCGCGCTGCACCAGCCTGAACCGCTTCCCCTACCTGAAACGTAAATATGCCGACGCCCGCTACGTGGCCGACGATATAAAAAGCTGGAACGATGCAGGCTATGTGGTAAAGGTGGACCTGGTGGGCGCACCCTTCTGGAACATGCCCCGCAATACCGAGAGCTTTGCCCCCAACGGCATGGAGATACACCCCGTGCTGTACCTGAAGGCCTACTTGCCGAAGACAAGGGGATTTAAGCGGAACTAATGTGCTGGTTGAATGAGTTGGCGGATCGAATAGCAGGCAGGATGGCGAACAAGCAAGTAGTGAAAAAGGGCTATAAACAACAAAGGGTTGATAAACGGGGCGTTTACCAACCTTTTGCTGCAATATTATCGCTGAATATTAACGAAGTAAGGCCGATGATGATGTATGCAGGTGGTTCGGGCAACCGTATTTCTTCTGGCCCGATACACATGAAGCCATTAAAGCAAGCGCGATGATAGCTATTGCAGGTACTATTCGGCGGAAGGTTGAATTTATTCGCATGTCTAAACTGTCTTAATAAAATAGTAAAAACGTAAATTACTTTTGTACGAAGATAAGAAAAATTAATGAACAACATACATTTTATTGCCATCGGAGGGGCCATTATGCACCAGCTGGCCCTGGCGCTGCAAAGGCAGGGTTACACCATTACAGGCAGTGACGATGAGATAAACGACCCCGCAAAAAGCAACCTGGCCGCTGCGGGCCTATTGCCCCCGGCGCATGGCTGGTATCCCGAAAAAATAACCAAAGACATAGACGCCATAGTACTGGGCATGCATGCCAAAGCCGACAACCCGGAACTACTGCGAGCAAAGGAACTGGGCATACCCATCTACTCCTTTCCGCAATACATCTACGAGGTGAGCAAGAACAAGCAGCGTGTGGTAGTGGCGGGCAGCCATGGCAAGACCACCATCACCTCGATGATCATGCATATACTGAAGATGCAGGGTGTGGACTTTGACTATATGGTAGGGGCAAAGGTGGCGGGCTTCGACAGCTCGGTGCGGCTGAGCGATGCGCCCCTGATAGTGCTGGAGGGTGATGAGTACCCGGCATCGGCCGAGGAAAAAAAACCTAAGATCTTCTTTTACCAGCCGCAGATAAGCGTGCTGAGCGGTATAGCCTGGGACCATATCAATGTGTTCCCTACCTACGAGATATACCTGCAGCAGTTCGAGACCTACCTGCGCAATATGCAGCCGGGGGCCACAGTATATTATAATGCAGAGGACGAGGAAGTGAAGAAAGTGATCGCCTCATCGGCGCAGCAGCTCAATGCCCTGCCCTACCGCATGCCTGCCTTCCACTACGAGAACGGTGACGCGGTGCTGGATACGGAGACGGGACCGGTCAAGGTGTCGGTGTTCGGCAGGCACAACCTGCTGAATATGGAGGCCGCCGTGGCCGTGTGCGTGCAGCTCGGCATTGCCAAAAGCGATTGTTATAAGGCGATAGCCAGCTTTGCCGGCGCCGCCAAAAGGCTGGAAAAACTGACCGAGCGCAATGGCATGGTAGCCTACCGCGACTTTGCCCATGCCCCATCGAAACTGAAGGCCACACTGGATGCGGTACGCGAAGCCTACCCCGACAGGGAATTGATAGCCTGCTTTGAGCTGCACACCTACAGCAGCCTCAATGAGCAGTTCCTGCAGGAATATGCGCACAGCATGGACGCAGCCGATAGGGCCATCGTCCACTTCAGCCACCATGCCATAGAGCTGAAGGGCCTGCCGGAACTGGAGCCTGCAACGGTAAAAAAATACTTCGCTCGCGAAGACCTCATAGTAAGCGATAACAAGGGTAAACTGGAGGCCGAAGTACGTGGTGCGCTTGCCGCTGCAGGCAAGCCTGTATGCCTGCTGCTTATGAGCTCGGGCACCTTCGACGGAATTGACTGGAATAACTTAGTTTCGCAATAGAAATCAGTATTGAATTTTACACCCATGGCACAACTTGTATTGAAACGCCCTATAGTCTTCTTTGACCTGGAAACTACCGGCACCGATCCTGCGAAGGACAGGATAGTAGAGCTGGCATTCATCAAACTGCACCCCGACGGCAAGCGCGAGAGCTACATCAAACGCGTGAACCCGGGGATACCCATACCTAAATCGTCGAGCGACATACACGGCATTACCGATGAAGACATAAAGGACAGCCCGCTGTTCAAGCATATAGCCAAAGAGCTGTACGAATGGATGCACAACTGCGACCTGGGCGGCTACAACAGCAGCAAGTTCGACCTGCCGCTACTGGCCGAGGAATTCCTCCGGGCGGGCATCAATGTGGACTTTACCGAGCGGCAAATGATAGATGTGCAACAGATCTTCTTCAAAATGGAGGCCCGCACCCTGAGCGCAGCCTATGCCTTCTATTGCAACAAAGAGATGCAGAACGCCCACAGCGCCGAGGCGGATATAAATGCTACCATTGAGGTACTGGAGGCCCAACTGGACCGCTACCAGCAGCTGGCAAAAGAAGTAAAGGGCCTGCACGACTTCACCAATACCGACCAGTACGTAGACTATGCCCGCCGCATTATATTAAAGGACGGTGCGCCGGTCTTCAACTTCGGCAAGCACAAAGGCCGCAAAGTGACCGATGTATTCACCGAAGAGCCCCAGTACTACGACTGGATGATGCAAGGTGACTTTGCCCTGCACACCAAGCAAAAGATATCGGAGATATTAAATAAAATGAAACTGGGCAAGCTGGGCCAGAAAGTTTAGTAAAACCTTTGGACACCGTGTTGCGTATTATTTAGTATTTTGCCGCTTCTTAATTTCGGCCCGCCTTGGACAAACTTGTAATAATACCTACGTACAATGAAAAGGAGAACATCGGCAAGATCATACCTGCCGTTATGTCCCTGGAGGGCGGTTTTCATGTACTGATCATAGACGATGGCTCACCCGATGGTACTGCCGGCATCGTGAAAGGTATGCAGGCTACCTACCCCGGCAGGCTCTTTATCGTGGAGCGCCAGGGTAAAATGGGACTGGGCACCGCTTACATAGCGGGTTTTAAATGGGGGCTGGAACATAACTACGAGTACATCTTCGAGATGGATGCCGACTTCTCGCACAATCCCAAAGATCTTATACGACTGTACGAAGCTTGCGAACAGGGCGTCGACCTGGCCGTAGGCTCACGGTACACACGGGGAGGCAAAGTGGTCAACTGGCCCTGGGACAGGATATTCATCTCCAAAGGTGGTGCACTCTATACCCGGGTCATTACATGGATGCCGGTGCAGGACCCTACTGCGGGCTTCATCTGCTACCGTGCAAAGGTGTTAAAGACCATCCCCCTGGATAAGGTACAGTTCATTGGTTATGCCTTCCAGATAGAGATGAAGTACCGCGCATGGAAGGCAGGCTTTAAAATAAAAGAGGTGCCCATCACCTTCGTGGACCGAAAAGAGGGCGTATCTAAAATGACGAAGGGTATCGTTCAGGAAGCCATGTATGGTGTATGGAAGATGCGGAAGTTCTGACCCCCAATGCGTCTGACCGCCCAAAGTGGTGCTGATGCTACCTGCCAATTATATTTTCCCGGTTCGTTTTTATCCAGTGCAGTGTATTGGGCCCTTCTACGAAGAGTAGGTCAAGGATACTAAGGTCGGGGAGGAAACCGATACGATCTCTGAAGGGCTGGTAATAAGCCGGGAAGGCAGGAGCCGGTTTTCTTTTTAGTCCTTTCCGCAGGTCATAGGCGGCATCGGGGTACAGGGCATGGTACTCATCTGCCCGGCGTATGTTGAAACCTAATTTTAACTGTTCCTTAAGCCATTGTATAGAAGCAAAGTTGAAATTTGCCAGCTGGTCGAATGGTTGGAGGAATAATTGCTGCAAGGAAGGTTCGTAATGGTCGAAATAAGGAGTGCGCTTATAGGCCGATGTAATGCCCCGCCAGTGCTGCATCTGCCAGCGGGTCTTGTTATCTATACGTACCTCGCTCATAGCAGTGCGCTGCTCGCGGCCATGCTGCAAAGGAATACTGAGCGTGAGCAAACCATTGGCGGCAGAAAGATAGTACCTGTTGCGATAGGTCATCTTCTCGAAGTGCTCGGCATTATCGAGCAGCAGTTCATCAAGAGTTGCCACAGCCGCCCACCAGGAGACACAAGGAAAAGGTATATATGAAGCTATTGCAAAAGCCATATCAGGACAAAAGAAGTAATTTGCGAAAAATACGAAAAATGGGCCGCAGGACAGGACTTTGTTTGTTAGCTATCATCTTATCGGTACAAGCGCATGCGCTCAATGCCCTGGTATGGCATACACTGTTCCATACCGTGGATGCAGACGGGGGGCCGGGCGGCGCCTATATAGAAGCCTACTGGCAGGTAGTACCGGCAAGCCTGCACTTCGATAAAGACAACCAGTGGCGGGCCACGCTGAAAACGGATATCATATTCCGGAATGACACAGGGATAGTGGCTGAACAACACCTGGAGCAGCATACACCCCCGGCCGGATCGCTGGCAGAGGCACAAAAGCAAAACATTATTGACCTGCACCGCTACATGATGCCTACCGGCGCTGTAAGGATGATACTGCAACTATCAGAACCGGGATACCCTGATAATAAATTCATATACACCGACTCGTTCACCGTAGCGGAACAGGCGGGGAATTTTTACAGTGGTATACAATTACTCGACACGTCCTATGCCTCACAGCAGGTAACTATGTTCTCGAAGAATAACAGGATGCAGGTACCCTTGTGCACCAATTTCCTCGACGACTATAAAAAGGTATTGCATTACTATGCCGAGCTATACCAGGGTAGTATGCTCGCCACCAGTGAATATCCTTTGGTACAACGCGTGTTTATATCCAAGCACGAATACGAGGCCCCGGTTTATGGCCTCATGCATACCGATAGCATCGGCAGGACAGTTGTATCTCCTGTATATGGCGACTTCAATACCGCAGTGCTGCCCTCGGGCAATTACTACCTGAACGTGGTGCTTGAAGATAAAACGGGACTACGTATAGCAGCTAATCATTTCTTCTTCCAAAGAGAGAATAAGCACCCGGAAGAAATAAAGACTGAGACGAAACGGGACACTACTCCCGAAAAAATTGTAGTAATAGACATTGCCAAGAGCTTTGTGATGAAGTATAGCTTTCAGCAACTAATGGCTATATTGAAAATGATAACACCCATAAGTGATGCCCTGGAAATGCAAACCATTAAGGGCTTCCAGAAAAAGCCCAACGAGATGTACGTGCGCTATTTTCTCTATAACTTCTGGAGCAGCAGGAACCAAAAGGACCCTGAGGGTGAGTGGAAGAAGTATGCTGAAAAAGTAAAAGAGGTGAACCGGCTCTTCACTGCGGGATCATTGCGCGGATATGAGACCGACAGGGGTGTCATTTACCTTAAGTACGGCAAACCTGATGAGCGCGTGCCGGTAGAGAATGAGCCAGGTGCACTACCATATGAAATATGGGAATACCGCTCGCTGGGGAAACTGAACCAGGAAGGTGTATTTTTGTTTTATAAGCCTGCAGAAATGGTAAGCGATTACCGCCTGCTGCACTCAACCGTGAATGGCGAAACGAGGAACCCGAACTGGCGTAACTATCTCTACAAAATGAACGGAGCCTCCAGCGATAATTCGAGGGCTGAACAATATATACGCAACCGCTAATGAAACTGCATTTTTATAAATACCAGGGAACGGGCAATGATTTCATCCTTTTTGACAACAGGGATGGGAAAATAAAGCTAAACAGGCAGCAGATAGCTCGGCTGTGCGACAGACATATGGGCATAGGTGCGGACGGGCTGATGCTGCTGGGACATAAAACCGGTTATGATTTCCGTATGGTGTATTATAATGCGGATGGAAACGAAAGTACCATGTGCGGGAACGGCGGCCGCTGTATCACTGCCTTTGCCCGGAGACTGGGCATCATCAACGAGCATGCATCATTTACCGCAATAGACGGGGAACATACTGCCAGCATAAATACCAATGACACGATCAGCCTGCACATGAGCAATGTGAATGGCATAGATACTTTTACCGATTATTGCCTGCTCAATACCGGCTCACCACATTATGTGCATTGGGTGAGCGATGTACAGCAGGCCGATGTAGTGAAAGAGGGCAGGAGCATCAGGCACAGGCCTGATTTTGAACCAAACGGCATCAATGTGAATTTTGTACAGCGGAATGGTGATGGCCTGAAGGTACGCACTTACGAGCGCGGCGTGGAAGACGAGACACTAAGCTGTGGCACGGGTGTAACTGCCAGCGCCATAGCCTCAACGGGGAACGAAACCGGGTATTTTGACATAACCATCGAAACACCCGGGGGGCTATTAGAGGTAACATTTACAAAGAATACTCCTACCAGTGCAGAGGATGTGATATTAAGGGGAGCTGCGGAGTTTGTGTTTGAGGGGGATATTTCAATCATCTGATAGTTTTTTCAACGCAGCTTGCAGCAAGAAAGATGCAAGTGCTGCCCGATTAATTATGCAACATTACGAGCTTATTCTTTTCTTTTTTGTCATTGCAGCGATATATGCGTCGGTCGGCTTTGGGGGTGGGTCGAGCTACCTGGCAGTACTGGCCTTATATGCACTACCCTTTCATGAAATAAGGCTGACAGCGCTGATCTGCAACATCATCGTGGTAACGGGCGGCACTATCATCTTCCTGCGTAATAAGCAGGTGAACTTCAAAAAAATCTTGCCCCTGGTACTGATCAGCGTGCCGATGGCCTACTTCGGCGCAAGACTGCGGATAAGCGAGAACACCTTCTTCATCATACTTGGCTGCAGCCTGCTGACCGCTTCCGTACTGCTATGGATCAAAACCAAGGGAAACTATACCGATGGAGATACGGGAAAGGTGAATTACCTGAAAGACGGAGCATTGGGCGGAGCAATCGGTTTCTTATCGGGGATGGTGGGCATAGGAGGCGGTATATTCCTCTCCCCCTTACTCAACCTGGGCAGGTGGGATACAGCAAAACGGATAGCTGCAACTGCAAGCGTTTTCATATTGGTGAATTCGATAGCGGGCATAGCCGGTCAATTACATAATTTAACTGACGATATCAATTACAGCCGTATCGCAATACTGTGTCTTGCTGTATTTGCAGGCGGGCAATTAGGCTCACGAATGGGAGCAAGTAAATTTAAACCACTTATCATCCGGCGGACCACAGCGATACTGGTTTTCGTAGCGGGGATTGAGGTACTTATCAAGCATCTGCATTAAAGCTTTTATTTTTGCGGTGATGAACATTAAGATATTGGTATTCGGAGTTGCAAAGGATATCGTCGGCGGAACGGATACTGAAGCAAGCATCCGGGCAGACATGACTGTTGCGGCATTGAGGATACAATTAGAAGGCCGGCACCCAAGGCTGAAGCAATTATCGACCTATATGGTTGCCGTAAATAATGAGTATGCCACAAATGATACCATCATACATGAAGGCGATGAAATAGCTATCATACCACCTGTAAGCGGAGGCTAAGCATATGACAGAGATAATACTATCGGTAACGGAACTGGATATCGCAGCTTGTATCGCTGCTGTGCGCCATAATTCGGCAGGTGGCATAGATGTATTCATAGGCACGGTGCGGAACCAAACGAAAGGTAAAACAGTGTTGCGACTGGAGTTTGAAGCTTATGAAAGTATGGCGCTGAAAGAAATGGAGAAAATAGCTGACGCCGCGAAAAGCAAATGGGAGCTACAACATATCGTTATCCATCACCGGACGGGTGTATTAAGTGTAGGGGATGTGCCCGTGGTCATTGCCGTGTCGGCGGCACACAGGGCAGCTGCTTTTGAGGCCTGCCGCTACATCATAGATCAACTTAAGGAAACCGTACCTATCTGGAAGAAGGAGGTATTTTCGGACGGCGAAGTGTGGGTGAACGCGCATCCTTAGCGCCAATGCTCTATACCAGCCGAAAGAGTAGCTACGTCAACAGCAGGCAAATTCTGTTTGATCCACCATGCCGCCTGCCTGCTTCGCTTACCCGAAGCACAATAACATACCAGGCGCCTGCCACCTGACAATTCAGACGCCTTATCTTCTAACTCCTGCAAGGGAATATTGATACCCCCTATATTGAACCTTTCGTGCTCTTCAGGACTGCGCACATCAACCAACAAAACATCGGCACTATTCAGTAATTGCTGCAACGCTTCTTTATCCAGGGAGGGTACATCAGCAGCAGGTTGCAGTTCGGTAATATGTGTATTGGTACAGTCCGCAATTTTAATGACATGGCTACGCATGCTTTGGGCATCGAAGACCAGCATCCTGCCTGACAATACACCTGGCAAGCCCGCCAGTACCTTAATGGCCTCATTGGCCTGCATGCAACCGATGATACCTGCAATGGTAGGCAGCACGCCCCCATCGCTACAAGCCGGCACCTGCATAGCATTCACTACAGGAAATACATCACGGTAATTGGGACCACGGGTACCATCTACGTTCGGCATATTCCACACAGCAACATGACCTTCGTACTGGTAAATGGCCCCATGCACCAGCGGAACACCTGCTATAACACAGGCATCATTAAGCAGGTAGTGGGTTTCGAAATTATCGGTGGCGTCTATAACCAGATCATATGCTGATACCAAATCCTGTACATTGCTGTAATTCACCTGCACAGTATGTGCTATAATATCTACCTGTGGATTTTGCTTTTTCAATTTGGCTGCAGCTACAGTTACTTTATCCTGTCCAAGCTCATCTTCGGCATAAAGCACCTGCCTATGCAGGTTACTGAGGCTGATAACATCATGATCGGCAATGCCTAATGTGCCCACACCCGCAGCAACCAGGTATTGAGATACAGGGCAACCCAGCCCCCCCATCCCGACGATCAAGGCTTTTGACCGTTGCAGACGCTGCTGTGCTGCCTCGCCAAAACCCGGCAAAAGCAACTGGCATGTGTACCTATTGGTGTGCAGCGTGTTCATCACAATACTGTTTTAGCAAGTATAATCTTCACTCTTTCCGCATCCTCGGGCGTGTTGGTATTAATAAGCGCTTCGGGGCGAGGCGGCTTTAATATCGTTACCCTGTCACTTCTTATCAGCGCTTTGCGGGGGCATTTATACCCCTCCCCAAGTGCAGCTAACAAATAGGGGTAAGCGGCTGGTTCCCAAATGGTTACCAAAGGCTCAGGTAAGCCATCATGAGGGCTTTCGAAAGTAGTCGCAGTGGCCTTTTCGTCCCTGTTGTCCACAAGATATTGCAGCATTGCGGCATCCAGCAAAGGGAGGTCACATGCCACGACGAGCCATGCAGCAGCAGGCATTTTCTGAAATGCGGTGAGTATAGCACCCAGCGGGCCGATCCCCTCAAAAGCATCGAACAACAATGGAACCGAAGCATCCAGGTGCTGCTCCTGCCGACAGGATAAGAATGTCTCTATGCAATAATGCTCCAGCAAAGAAGCGAGGTAATTCCGCTGTTCTATACCATGCCAGCGCATAGCCCCTTTGTCCTGTCCCATGCGCGCGCTTTTACCACCCGCCAATACCAAACCATTCAATACACTACTCATCCCTTTTGAAGTCTTTTTTGCCCCCGGTCTTCTCCATTAGTTTGGTTTCCTTTATCACAATATCGTGACTCAATGCTTTGCACATATCGTAAACAGTAAGTGCAGCGATGGAAGCACCTACAAGAGCCTCCATCTCCACACCCGTCTTAGCCGTGATGGCCGTTGTGCAGTCTATAACTAATTCATTCTTATCGTTGACAGCGATGGTCAGCTTACAATCATCGAGGCCAAGCGGGTGACATAAAGGTATCAACTCGCCTGTTCGCTTTGCTGCCATGATACCGGCAATGATAGCTGTTTGGAATACCGCCCCCTTGGGGGTCTGTATATCACCATCCACCAGCTTAGTCAACACCCCAGGTGGTAACGAAACTATACTACGCGCACACGCAGTACGGGCGGTCGGTTCTTTAGCACCAACATTCACCATTGTTACATGGCCTTTATCGTCTAAATGTGTAAAATCGTTCATAAGTTATACTGCCACGAGCGGGGTGAACGGCCATAATGGGTACACGTCGCCCTTCTTAAAGTTATTCAATTCCATGGGTAATTCCATAAAGGCATCGGCCACAGCGAGGTTTGACAGGTCGCCTGAGCCGTTACCCTCTACAGGAATAGCGACCAGTTGCCCGGTCTCATTAGTATGCAGTTTCACCTGCAAAAAATATTGCAATGCAGGCGCGAAAGAATGATCGGCACCGAGCACTGCGTACCTGCTGCGCTGCTGCAAGCCCAGGCACTTAAAATACCAGGGCAGGAAGTAACGGTGCAAGCACATAAAAGTAGAAACAGGATTACCCGGAAAGGCAAAAACCCTTGTACCACCGGCATGCAAGCCAAACCAAAATGGTTTACCCGGGCGCTGCTGCACTTTATGAAACAGTTTCCGGACAGAAAGACGTTCCAACACATTGGCCACAAGATCATACTTGCCCATGGATACCCCGCCACTCATAATGATCACGTCATAACGCTGAAGAGCATCACGCAATTCCTGTTCAATGATCGCTTCTTCATCTGGAAGGTGGCGGGTAGCGGCCGCTATGTTATATTGTTTTAGCGCCGCGGCCACAGCATATACATTAGAACGCCTGATACGGTGCGGAGGCCGCGTTTCGGAGACCTCCAATAACTCATCTCCATTGGAAAATATGATAACGGAGGGTTGCTTCCTTACCGACAGTGTAGTATTGCCGGTGAAAGCTGCCGCAGCTATAACTGCCGGGGCAATTAACGTGTTTGCCGGAACGATCACCTCACCTGCTTTTTTGTCCACTCCTTTCCTATGGATGTTCTGCCCCTTCTTTATATGTTCAATTTTCAGTGTAGCCCTGCCTTCATGTATGTCAATATCTTCGTAACGAATCACTGTATCAGCAGGGGCAGATATTGCGGCACCGGTCATTACTTCGATGCAATCGGCAGCAGCAGTTAAGACATATGGCTCATCCGCAGCAGCCTGCAAAGCCACAACCGAAAAAGTGCGCATACCAGCCAGGAAAGCATCATAGCTTATAGCTATACCATCCATAGTGGACCTGTCACAGGGGGGCAGGTCGCGATCCGCCAGCAGTGGTTCAGCCAATACATGACCTAAGGCCTGCTCAAAAGGCAGTTGCTGCGCGCCGTAATCGGCCGCTTGCTGCAATACTATCTTTTCCGCTTCCTGTACGCTGATCATATTATTCTCTTTAGCTTAACCACCTATGGCCGCCATTGATTCACCCAATACTTTACCCGCCATGCGATTATGCTCTGCCTCCCAGCCATCGACCGGCTTGGCCCCTATGGCATTGAGCAAGGCCGCGAGCAAGGCTTCGTCGTCCATGCCGCTACGCAGGAGGTTGCGCACACTGAGGCCACCGTCGCTATACAAGCAAGTCTTCAGCGTGCCCTGCGGCGTAATGCGGATACGGTTGCAGGAGCCGCAAAAAGAACGTGTATAGGCCGCAATGATGCCCACCGTGCCCTTGTGACCGGGGATGGCGTAATTATATGATGTAGCATGCGGGGTATCCGGTATTTTATGCAAGCCGGGGAAATGTGTTTGAATCTCCTGCAAAATCCTCATATGATCCCAAGCAGGGGAATGGTATTGGCTGCCATCGCCATTGAAAGGCATCTCTTCTATAAAGCGAACACTTATTCCAGTGTCTTTCGTCAAGCGGGTCAGCGGAATAATATCTTCCGTGTTCGTGCCGTCCATCACCACTGCATTCAGCTTTACCTCTATGCCCTGCTGCAGCAGGGTATGCAATGTGTCCAATACCTTATCCAATTCGTCGCGACGTGTTATGGATAGGAAGCGCTCCCTGTCGAGCGTATCGAGGCTCAGGTTTACCGAGCGAATGCCTATCTTCTTCAGTTCAGGAACATAAGCTGCCGTCAAAACACCATTGGTAGTAATGGTCAGCTCATCGAGCCCCTGTAGTTGCGATAGTGCAGTGAGCAGGTGCATCATGTCCTTACGGGCAAAAGGCTCCCCGCCCGTGATGCGTATCTTTTTAATGCCCTGCATTACCAACAGGCGGCAAAGGCGCAACATCTCTTCATAGGACAACAGTTCATCGCGCTGCAGCCATTGCAACCCATCGTGCGGCATGCAGTAGGTACAACGCAGGTTGCAACGGTCGGTGACCGCAAGTCGCAAATAATCTATCGTTCTTCCATGGCTATCAAGTATCACGCAGCTACTTTATCAATGTCTTTAAAAATTGCTATTCGGCCTTATTGTGCACTGTAACATAGTTCTCTATAGGTAAGCGTTTGGCAATAGAGCGGGCCAGAGTCATCTCGTCAGCATACTCCAGTTCGCCGCCAAAAGCAATGCCCCGTGCTATGGTAGTGATGCGTACAGGCAGATCGCTCAACTGGCGAGCTATATAATACACCGTGGTATCGCCCTCAATAGTGGGGCTGAGCGCCATGATCAATTCTTCCACACCCTGTTCTTTTACACGACCATGCAGCGACTCAATATTCAATTGCTCAGGACCTATGCCATCGAGCGGGGAAAGTATGCCGCCCAGTACATGGTACAGGCCGCTATAATGGCGGGTACTTTCTATCGCGATAACATCGCGTATATTCTCGACCACGCAAACCTGGCTGTGATCGCGGCCGGGATTGGCACATATAGCACACACTTGTGCATCGGACACATTGTGGCAGGTATCACAAAAACGTATCTCATGGCGCATGCGGGCAAGGGCCCCGGTAAATGAGTCGACCTCGCCCTCTTTCATCTTAAGCAAATGCAACACCATACGCAGGGCCGTCTTCCGGCCTATGCCCGGCAAACGGGAAAATTCCTGTACCGCATCTTCTATCAACTTCGAGGAAAAAACCATAATACAAACAAAAGCTAAAAATGCTTAATAACTCAAACTCAACTAACAATGCCAGTCAAATTTACGTCTATTCACAGACAAGGGGCATGAAAGTCACGATTTTGTACTTTTTTACCGACGGTGAATAATATATTTGAAATAAGACCTAAAATGAATAAATTAGCAAAAATTTAAAACAACCGCTTTTATGAAAAAAGTATTACTACTAGCTATTACGGCATGCATGGGGATGGTATCCTATGCACAAAACGCCTTGAATTTGCATCCTACCACAAATTTAGGCAACGACCTTACCTATGTATCATCTACAAAGGAGTTAAGGTTCAATGAAAACCTGGCAGCCAAATCGACCGCGCTGAGCGATACAACCACTACGCTTACCGCTGCACAATACGACAGCATCATGACCCATAGCCTGCTTTATTACTTGAGCGGCGACAACGTATATGATAGCGGCTTCATATTTGGTATGAACCCCCTAGGTCTTACTGCTTTCTCTGACTGGTACCAGGGCATTTACGGTGTAGATACTACCTTACATATCATTGGTGTACAGACTGCATTTGGCGGAACCGTTGTTAGCACCGGCAAGCAGATCAACATAAGGATATGGAAAAATGATACTACCCATGTACAGCGCAGCGCACACACTTATTTCAGGGATTTCCCAAGCAGTGCAGCACCTTATGGCAGCATGACCCTCAACATGGAAAACTTAGGTATTGGTGGTGCGTCAGCGCCTGATACCATTAAAACATGGTTCTTCCCCACAGCTATTACCGGCGTTGCTGACAATTTCCACGTAGGTTATGATATGACCTATACTTGGGGCAGCACCGGTGGCGATACCATCGGCGTACATTCTACACGTGTTGGCAGCGGCTGGGGCGCAGGCTTCTATACCATGCAGGGACAGGATACTATCGTGTTCGCACAGACATGTGTTAAAGATCCCAGCGGTTGGTCTGACGTATTAGAATATGGCATCGGCCAGGTGAATATTTCCATTGTTCCGTTGATACAGTTCGAAAGCACTGTGGGTGTACACGGACTTCGCAACAGGTCACTTACTATGTACAACAACTATCCTAACCCTGCTGTAAATAATACCAACATCAGGTTTGCTCTTACTCAAAACAGCGATGTGAGCATCAGGATAACCGACATCACCGGCAAAGTGATCAAGACCATCGATCAAACAAACCTTTCAGCTGGTGACCATACCGTAAACGTGGAAACTGCAGACTGGGCTGCCGGTAATTATATTTATACTATTACTACAAAAGCCGGCGGTGCTATTGCCTGCATGTTCACTGTAGCAAAATAATTATTGAACCATATTAATAAAATGGGCTGTGCATTTGCACAGCCCATTTTATTTTTTGCTCATCCCAGCTTTTCATTCTTTTTATGTCGTTCGGCATCCCTTACGTCCTTCTTTTCAAGGTTCTTCTGCAGGGCCTCTGTGAGATCGACACCCGTTTGATTGGCAAGGCAAATAAGCACCCAAAGTACATCGGCCATCTCGTCGGCAAGATCTTTCCCTTTATCACTTTCTTTGAAGGATTGTTCCCCATACCTGCGCACCATGATGCGGGCCAGTTCTCCGGTCTCCTCCATCAGTATACCCAGGTTGGTCAGCTCGTTGAAGTAGCGGACACCTACAGTACGTATCCAATCATCCACCCGGGACTGCGCTTCGCGTATAGTTATATCCATGAATGCGAGATTTGTTAGTTTACACAAAATAACAGAACTTCCACTCTTTATTACCAAAGGCAAGAAAAAAGATGCAGTCTTTCGCAAATGATATAGATGCAGCGCATGCGCTGAAAGAGAATTATGAGTCGATACGCAAGGCAATAGGAAAGATAATAGTGGGGCAGGAAGATGTAGTGAGTAAACTGATCATATCCATATTGTGCAATGGACACAGCCTGCTGGTAGGTGTACCGGGACTGGCCAAGACCCTGCTGGTAAAGACCGTGGCCGATGTACTGGACCTATCCTTTAAGCGCATACAATTTACCCCCGACCTTATGCCCAGCGATATAACCGGGGCTGAGATACTGGACGAACAAAGACAATTCCGTTTCATAAAGGGGCCGATATTCGCCAACATCATATTGGCGGACGAAATAAACCGTACCCCCCCAAAAACACAGGCAGCCCTGCTGGAAGCCATGCAGGAACGTAGCCTGACTGCGGGTGGTATGCTGTATAAACTGCCTGCGCCCTTCTTTGTACTGGCAACACAAAACCCGATAGAACAGGAAGGTACCTATCCCCTGCCCGAGGCGCAACTGGACCGCTTCATGTTCCAGATAACGCTGGATTATCCCAGCTTTGCTGAAGAGGTGACCATTGTACGCAACACTACGGGCAGTATGGACACCGAACTGCACAAAGTGCTGGGTGGAGCCGATATACTGGCCTTCCAGGAACTGGTGCGCCGCGTGCCGGTGCCCGATAATGTGCTGGAATATGCAGTGGGACTGGTACATAAAACAAGGCCAGGCGGTAATGCACCCAATGCCACGAACCAATATGTGGCTTACGGGGCAGGACCCCGTGCATCGCAATACCTGGTACTGGGGGCAAAATGCCATGCCTTGCTGAATGGTAAATACTCGCCTGATATAGAGGACGTACAGGCTATGGCGCTACCTGTGCTGCGCCATAGAGTAGTGCGCAACTATAAGGCGGAAGCAGAAGGCGTAAGCCAGGAATCGCTGATAAAACAACTGTTATAGCTATGGAAAACTTAGCTGAAAAAGCCGACTTTCTTCAAAATAAATTGACAAAAGAATTAGCTGCCCTTGATGCTAATGCAGAGCGCAGGTGGGGTAAAATGAATGTGCAGCAAATGATAGAGCACATGAGCGACTATGTACGTATAGGCTGCGGTAAAGAAGTACAACCCTTGCAAACACCTGAAGAACACTTGCCTAAATACCAGGCCTTCCTGTTGACGGAAAAACCTTTCAGGGAGAATACACCCAACTCATTAATGAGCGAGACACCTACCCCGGTGAAACATAACAGCAAAGAAGCTGCTGTGGCAGAGCTACAGGATGAGCTGGACCATTTCTTCGAGGTGTTTAAAAATGAGCCCGGGAAAAAGGTGATCAACCCCTTCTTTGGAGAGCTGGACTATGACATGTCGGTACAACTCTTACACAAACATGCCCTACATCATTTGAGGCAATTCGGTGTAGAATAACTTATTTTTTCTGGTAGACATAAGCATATACCCTATGTTTCTCCTGGTCATCCAGTTTGGCGACTACCGTTAAATGCGCTTCCATAGCGTTGCGTATCCGGGCCAGCTCGTCGGGATACACGCTGGTAATTATCAATCCGATACGACCTGTAGCATTGCCGGCTATCTCATCATAATTGGCATCCCAATTCAACAAATGTGCATCACTGAATTGGGCCCATTCCTCTTTGTCCGGGTGTATTTGGGTATAATAAATAAGCGCGGGACGGGAACCGTTGTGTATGTATAACTCCCGGCCGCTAATATGCTCCTTCTTAAAGAAACGAAGTCCTGCAGTAAAATCCTCTGTGGAGAAAGGCTTTCGTATCATTTTCGAGGCGCTGTTGTGATTGACGATACAGATCATCGTAACCACCAGCATAATGAAACGCCATGCAGCGAAGCGCACATTCATAAATAACTCAAAACCATAGCCGATGAGAATAAGCAAAAGCGGAAGCGTAAACAGGGCAACCCGTGAAAGTAAAGAGAACTGATGGGCCATTGCGGCCACAACCACGGCTACCAGGGGAGTTACCAGCAAGAGACCACGGGCTGTATGTTTATACAACAACACTACAACTGCTGTTACGATAAGCAAAGTATGAAAGATGACAGCAAGTGCGTGGTATCCCCCTGCAGCCTCAAGTAGATCAGCCAGAACGTGATAATTGTGCTTCCACTCAAGGAAACCATGCGGTATCACATACAAGAAATAATCTTTATGGAACTGCTGTAAATAATCGGACTGTATCTGGGGCTTGAGGATAGTATAATAGTAAAGCAGGAACTGGAGCAGCCACAACACTGCGACCAGGATAATGAGTGATAACTTAGGATAGTTCTTTTGTTGCAAACAGGTGTAACCATAATAGAGGCCAACGCCCGACAACATAAAAACCGATGGCATGGATGCCCAAATGGCCACCGAGCCAAAAAGGAGCCACAGAAGAAGGAACTTGTACCAGGGCGTGGTCTCGATCTTTATCTTCAATGCAGACCATATAAGCAACAGGATCACAAATACATCAGCCATATATTGTTTTGCTTCCGTACTGTAACGTATCATTATGTGGGCAATAGCAAAAAGGACCAGGGGGTACCAAAGCGACCTGAGAGAGGTGAATTGCCTCAGCACGAGGTACATCATGACCGTGGCCCCTATGGAAGATAAAAATGCGTAAAGGCGTAATACGGGTTCGCTCATACCAAACATATTGGTAAACAGCTTCAGTATCCACAAAAAGACAGGGGGGGCATATTGCTCATAATTGAGGGGTTTCATCAAGCCTGCGAAGCCTCTCTCATAAATATTACGGGCAATATTGCACTCATCGATGATCAGGTTCCGGTTCTGTATCAACACCACCAAACGCACAATAATACCCGCAGCCATAATGAACATGGCGATCCAGAACAACAGCTTATCTGTCTTATTCTTATCTAAGGCAAGCTTCATGCGATAATATGGCAGAAAGATATTTCAAAATGGGGTAAAAACGAAAAACAGAGACGTATAGTATAGTTAAAGTGTATAATTCAGGAATTGACTATTTTGCAGGCCTTAATAAACAGTATTTGATATGGCTGTAACACAATTAAAGAACTACGCAGAAGGGAAGTGGGTGAATGCAAAAAAAGATGGCGACCTATTATATAATGCCGTTACAGGCGAGGCGCTCTTCAGCGCCAGCAGCGAGGGACTGGATTTCGGGGCGATGATGCAATATGCCCGTAAGGTGGGTGGCCCGGCCTTGCGTAAGCTGACCTTCCAGCAAAGGGGCCTGATGCTTAAGAAACTGGCCCTGTACCTGCTGGAGCGCAAAGAATACTTTTACCAGGTGAGTGCCTATACCGGTGCTACACGACCGGACTCATGGGTGGATATTGAAGGGGGCATCGGCAACCTGTTCGCGTATGCCAGCCTCAGGCGACAGTTCCCTAATGAGCGTTTTTACGTAGATGGCGAAGCGGCCAAATTATCAAAGAACAATACCTTCATAGGCCACCACATTATGGTACCCCGCGAAGGCGTGGCCATACATATCAATGCCTTCAACTTCCCGGTATGGGGCATGCTGGAGAAAGTAGCGGTGAACCTGCTGGCAGGTGTACCGGCCATTGTAAAACCCGCCACGCTAACCTCTTACCTTACCGAAGCTGTTTTCCAGGAGATCATCAAATCGGAAATATTACCTGAAGGCTCCCTGCAATTGATATGCGGGTCGGCCCGGGGTATCCTGGATACCGTGGAGGCACAGGATATCATCACCTTTACCGGCTCGGCCAGCACAGGCAACAGCCTCAGGACGCATCCACGTGTGGTAGAACTGAATGTTCCCTTCAACCTGGAAGCAGATTCGCTGAACTGCTGCGTATTAGGACCGGACGTGCATAACGGCATGCCGGAGTTCGACATCTTCATCAAAGAAGTGGCCCGCGAGATAACGACCAAGGCGGGACAAAAGTGCACGGCCATACGCCGTGTGATAGTACCAGCCGACAGGGTGGAAGATGTGCAGATAGCATTAGGCAAACGCCTGCAAGGCACCACCATTGGCGACCCCACTATAAAGGAAGTGCGTATGGGGCCACTGGCCGGTATATCGCAGCGTAACGAAGTGCGGGAGAAAGTGCAGCAACTGGCCAGATCGCAGAGCATCGTGATCGGCGATATGGAACATTTTGAAGTAATGGGCGCCGACAAAGAAAAAGGGGCCTTTCTGCCCCCGCTGGTATTCCTGAACACAGACCCTTTCACTAATACGGATTGCCATAATATCGAGGCCTTCGGCCCGGTATCTACCATAATGCCCTATAACACACTCGATGATGCCATAGAACTGGCCCGCATGGGCAAAGGCTCACTGGTATGCTCCATAGTGACACAGGATGATGATGTAGCTAAAGAATTCGTGCTGGGTGTGGCGACCATGCATGGCCGCGTATTGGTGCTGAACAACGATTGTGCAAAAGAAAGCACCGGCCACGGCTCGCCTATGCCCCTGCTCATACATGGCGGCCCCGGCCGTGCAGGCGGCGGTGAAGAAATGGGGGGAAAACGCGGTGTACTGCATTACCTGCAACGTACGGCAATACAAGGCTCACCAACCACTATTACCCGTATCACGAACGTATACCAGCAGGGTGGCCGGCAAAATGAAACAGTGGTACACCCGTTCCGCAAGCACTTTGAGGAACTGGAAGTAGGCGATACAGTGACAACGCATAAACACACAGTAACAGAGGCCGACATCACCAACTTTGCGAATGTGAGCGGCGATAACTTCTACGCACATATGGATGCCACATCACTCGAGGGCACTATATTCGAGGGAAGGGTGGCACACGGGTATTTCGTATTGTCAAAGGCTGCGGGGCTTTTCGTTGACCCCAAGAAAGGGCCGGTCTTACTGAATTACGGTATAGACGAAGCACGCTTCACCAAACCTGTGTACCCCGGCATGACCATAGGGGTGAAGCTGACCGTGAAAGAAAAAGTGGACCAGGAAAAACGCAGCGAAGATGATATTGCCAAGGGCATCGTGAAGTGGCTGGTGGATGTATATGACGAAACAGGAGAGACCGTTGCCATAGCTACCATACTGACAATGGTTAAAAAGCTGAACCAGGATTAAGGTGTTCAAAGCGCTGCTGACCGTATTCCTGCTGCTACTTGTACCCTACGTGGTTGTAACGCTATCGAGGGCGCTAAAGAATGGGAGGCAGGCCAGAAGACGCTTTTACATTTTCCTGTTCGTAATAGTGGTACTTGCCCTTTGCCTGGTGAGGATATTATAATATCGCTGCAAAGGGTAAAATTCCTTATTTGGCGATATCCCCTTTACTTTTATTGAGTTTTAACGGATATTTGCCTTTAAATCTGCCTTATATGCAACATGCTGATGGTTATGTGCGTAGCGACATAGAGCACGGGATCGCTACCATCGAATTCTTTCACCCTGCCAGCAATTCCCTGCCCGGGGCCATACTGGGCGACCTGGCCAAGACCATAAATGATATCGGCATAGACGAGTCGGTACGTGTTATCGTTTTGAAGAGTTACGGAGAAAGAGCTTTTTGCGCCGGGGCTTCGTTCGACGAACTGATGGCCATAAATAATGAAGCTGAAGGAAAGAAATTTTTCAGCGGCTTCGCTCATGTTATCAATGCCATGCGTAAGTGCCATAAGCTGATCATAGGTCGTATACAGGGCAAAGCTGTAGGCGGTGGCGTAGGCCTTGCCGCCGCAGTAGATTATGCCATAGCGACCGAAGACGCCTCTATAAAACTCAGCGAACTGGCCGTGGGTATAGGCCCCTTCGTGGTAGGGCCTGCAGTGGAACGTAAAATAGGGATATCATGCTTCTCACAACTGGCCATTGATGCCACCGGCTGGCGCTCAGCCGAGTGGGCCAAAAAACATGGCCTGTATGCAGAAGTGCACAAGAACATAGAAGACCTAGACCAGGCTGTGTACGACCTTGCCAACAGGCTGGCTCATAGCAGCCCTGATGCCATGACTCAACTCAAAAAGATATTCTGGCATGGCACCGAGCATTGGGACACCGTACTGGCCGAACGGGCTGCGATAAGCGGCAGACTGGTATTGAGTGATTTCACCCGAAATGCCATCAACAAATTCAAAGCAAAAACAGCTAATTAAAAATAAGACCGGCCTCCGCCGGTCTTATTTTTTCATCAATTCTTTAAATGCAAGCAAGAGGAAACGGGCATTGTCCACTGTATAGCGTTTCCACAAGCGACCCGGTTCGCTCATAAACCGGTAGAACCACTCCATGCCTGTTTTGCGGAAAAACGCAGGAGCGCGTTTCTTCATGCCAAAATAAAACTCGAAAGAAGCACCCAATAAAAGAACCAATAGCTGTTGCTTATAACCTTTCTCTTTCAGCGCTTTCGCGACAGCCATACCCAGCAATTCCTGCTTGGGGAAATTCAGACCGAGGAAAAGAAAGGATGAACGATTCTCAATTATACCATCAGCTATTGCCACAGCAAGTGAATGGATGTATTCGCTATCGGTGGCATCGAAGAAGGACGGCACTGTAATTTTAACCAGTGCATGGTCTCCTGTAAAGCGATCTGCCAATTCCCGGTTTGCCAATACCATGCTAACCCCCAGCTCTTTGTTTTTGATACCCCGCCATAATACCGGGAACAGGTCGCTGCCGGTAAGCCTTGCCTGTAGCTTTTGTTTACCCTTCGCCCGGCTGAGCCAGACAAGGGGCATGCCATCCGGTAGTATATAAGCAGCATTGGCATAGAAGTCTTTTATTGCCTTGTTCTCTCGCTCATTGTAATAAACTATGGTAGATGCATTGGGCGTGACGAGAAAATCCACAGGGCCCTCTTTCACTACACCGTAATGCTGCAATATATCTTCTGCCACCTCGCTAACCGAGACAGCGTCAATAAGTCTGAAGCCGAACAATGAAGCCGTATCGAAACTCATGATAACTTTTTGGTAAGGCCTTCCAATAAACCTTTGAATCCCCAGGAAAGACTTTTCAGATTGAGCCTTGTACGCACTAAAGTAACGCCTGACAATAACAAAACAGAAATAACGCGCACAAAAAAGCTGTTGTGCTTTCTTGCGAAGATGATAGAAGACCTGTTGTAGTAATAAAAGAACAGGTGTTTTTTGCTGCTGGTGCTCACACTGCCTTTATGGTAAACTATTGCATCTGCGGCGAGGCCATTCCTATACCCCAGTTCAGCCGCCCGCTGCTGCCAATCGTGCTCCTCGAAATACAGGAAAAAGGTCTCGTCCATTAAACCTACCCTCGCCAGTGCATCCTTTTTCACAAGCAAGCTGGCCCCATGCTGGAAATGTATCCTATCGAATGGAATATGCTTCCTGTTTTGTTCCCAATGCTCATTTTTCAGCAACATCTTCGATACGCCAAAATATGGATAGTAATGGAGGCCTGCACATTGTACAATATCCCTTCTTGTGAAATCGAGTATTACTGAGCCAATAAATGCATTATTGCTATCCTGGTACATGGTCTCCAACATTTTATCAAGCGTTTCGGGCCCGGCGACTGCATCATTGTTCAACAGCCAGAAATATGCAACCTGCGACTCATCCATATACTGCCGCATGAGTAGGTTATTGCCCCCGGCAAAGCCAAGATTTATATCAGACAGGAGCAAAACCAGCTTTGCATTCTTATCAAACGCTTCCCCGACCTTCACTGTAATAAGACCTTCTTCTTTCAAACCTTCATTAAGCAAACTCAGCGAATTATCTGTAGAATTATTGTCCAGTACCGCTACTCTTGCATTTGAATACTGTAATACACTCTTTACACAGGCAAGGGTATCAGCCCCACCGTTCCAGTTCAGTATCAATATTTGTGTATATGCAGTATTCATATTCCCAACAAAGCCCTTAGCTGCAATTTAAGCAGGCGATAGCTATTGTATCTTTTCAGGCTACCTTTCAGATAGCTTCCCATGAACTTACGTATCCTGATACCATTGGCCACCATTTTTTTCTTATTGCCCATCATGCTGGCATGGCCGAACCTGATATACGTTTCTGTGCCCTGCTGCGGCGCATAGGCAAAACAGGCACCCTGTAAACAGCAGCGAAACCAATATTGCCAATCTTCGTAAGAACGGTATTCCATATCGAAAAAACCCGTTTTATCAATAATACTCCTGCGGACCAATGGAGCTGAAACGGGTATGAAATTATTAATACAAAAACGCTTCGCCATCTCCATGCCACATGCACTGCCCAGTAAATGTTTTTCGGTATGCTCTTCGCTACCCCTACCCTTCAGCTTGTCGTCCGGCCTGTCAGTATGAAAATAAAGGAAATCACCGTACACAATATCTACTTCCTGATGCCCCTCAAGATAAGCAAGCTGTATTTCCAGCTTGTGCTCATGCAGCAGGTCATCAGCATCGAGGAACTGAATATATGCACCACTGCTTTGCCTGATACCGGTATTGCGGGCTGCGGAAAGGCCCTGGTTTTGCTGGTGCACATATCGGAACCTTTTGTCCTGTTCAGTAAATACCCGTGCAACAGAAGCCGTATCGTCCATCGAACCATCGTCCACTATAATGCATTCCCAGTTGTCATACCGCTGCGTGGTAATATTCTGCAGGGTAGCTGCAAGGAAATGCCCATAATTGTATGCAGGCACGATTATACTTACCAATGACCCTGTCATAATACTACAACAGGTTTGGTCCGCAGATCGATCAGGTAGAATAGTTCGAAGAATACCATTACTGAAAGATATTCAAATAAATAGTCGAATGCCAGGAAACCACATACCATTACCAGCATCACAATGGTATAGCTTAAATGCCTGTATCGTTTCAAAAAGAAGCTTATGTAAAAGAAGAGGAATAATATTAAGCCTGTAAAACCATACTCACCTAATAACTGGTTAATGAACGAAGCCGGAAAGTGCCTTATGGAGTGATACTCCGGGGGCAGGCTATACACCGCATCAAAAATGCGATAGTGATTATTTTTAAAGGCCGGCGCTTCATATTCAGGCAGTTCCCGGAACAAGCGGGACTTAGATGGCGCGTTAAGCCCGGAAGTACGTACTGCAAGTTGAGAAGAAAAATTGCCCATGCCTGCACCCAGGATAAAATGCTCTTTTGAGGAAGTCAAATATTCATAGGTCTCGCAAACCGAGATCACTTTGCAATAATGCATCAGTTTGCCACCACCCCTGTAAAACTTACTGAAGGCGCGGTCCTCAGCAGAGTCCATCTGTTTAGGTGCCACTGAAGAACGGACGTAGGCAAAATTGCCAGGAGACATAAAAATATAGAAAGCCGTATATAGTAATAGTTCAAGTACTATGGTTACACGCGCCTTTTTGTGCGGTAATATAAAAAGACAGGCCACAAGCAATGGTAATAAAACCATGTTGGCAAAGTTGCTGCTGGTAGCACAAGCCACTGCGATGGCCAGGAACGAGTAAACATACCGACCCCGGTAAAGGAAGTAAATGCCGAACAGGGCATTGACGAACATATTGATATAGCTGGGGGCCATAAATATGCCCCTGATAAAATCGCCTGTAGAATTTCCAAAACGCAGGTCGGTACTGCAGTAGGGGTTCAGACTACCGGAAATTACCATAGTATAGATAAGGTTAGCCACTGACACGAACAGGTTAAGGAGAAAAAACACCCTGATGGTACGCTCTGCCCTTTCGGTGTAATCAACAGATACCCTATTATGCATCAGCGCGAATGCCAGCGCACACATAAGCCAATAGAGTGTACCTATGCCAAAAGAAACAAAATGGGCCATAGAAAAATCGCTGTTGAAGAACAGGAACTGCAACAATGCGGGGATAAGTATGAGGAAATAAAAGGGCGGCGCTGCCTTGATATCCCTGAAGCGGAACCTGCGACCAAGCCAGGCAATGCCGAAAATCAGGGCAAGAGGCTTTATGACCACCTTATCGATAGGGAACAAAATGAGGAAAGCAAGCAATACAGGGTCCACCTGTTCGTTAATATAAGACCATGAAAATCGCTTTTCACGGACATGTTCAGCGTTATCGTTGTGTTGCATTCCTATATAGCCTAAGCCAGTGGGCAAAACTACAAGAATGTACTTATTTATACTAACTAAAGCCTCGTATAAATACCTAAATTTGTGCTTTATGCCTCTGAAACAATTCCTGCAAAGTACTTACTACCGGATGCTATGCTCTGTGGCATTTTTCATACCGATCGCTTTTAACCTAACCTCACTATCTATCGTTTTGCTCACAATATGCTGGGTATTTCAAGTTAAAAAAGAGTACTTCGTCAGCTTCCGCGAACGGAAAGTATTGTGGGTATGGTTGGCATTCTTCTTCCTACATGTGGCGGGCTACTTTTATAGTACCAACAAAGACCAGGCACTCTTCGACCTGCAGACCAAGCTCAGTTTCCTGCTGCTACCTTTTGTAATAGGTTCTGGCCCGGAAATCAAAGAAAAAAACCTGGAAAATATATTTACAGCCCTCGTAGCGGGTTGTAGCCTGGGAGCTATCTATTGCCTGTTTAGGAGCGTTTATATTTATTTTACCGTACATACTACTACACAGTTCTTTTATCACACGCTGGTAAAAGATTTCGACTCAAATCCTGTGTATTACTCCTTTTATGTATTCCTGGCGCTGGCGATGCTAATGCTGTATAAATGGACCAATATCCTGGCGCGGAAAAAACTCCGTTTCCCACTGATCGGGCTCCTGTTTCTCTTCCTAATATTGCTCTCCTCCAAGACCTTCCTGGCACTCTTCGTACTTATTGTTATCCCCTTATACTATCGGAATGTGTTGAAGGGAAAGGTATCCCGGTCTGTTTTGGCATTTGGCCTTGCAGGCATGTTGGTACTGGCTTGTGTCATTGCCTTTACAAACAACCCGGTGAGCAAGCGCTTTGAAAGAGTTGTAGAGCACCCGGAACTAAAGTTGGTACAAAACCAAAACCAGCAATTCAACAACCTGACCCTTCGTCTCTTCCTATGGGAGATGGCTATCGACGATATGAACCAAAATCACCTTTGGCTAACGGGCTGCGGCATAGGGGATGTTGCCATCATGCAGCAGAAGACCATAATGGCCTATAATGCCCAAGCACATTCCCTGGATAAGCACCCGCCACTTTGGAACTTCAACCTGCACAACACCTACCTGCAGGTATTACTGATGACCGGCCTGCCCGGCCTGGCCATTTTGCTACTGATGGTATTCTTACCTTTCTTTATGCTCAGGAATAGCCCGAACGCCCCTTTTTTCCTGGTATTCCATATCGGGGCTGCTACACTGATGGTCGCAGAGGCTGCCCTACAGACCGAGGCAGGCATAGTAGTGTATGCCTTCTTTGCTATGGTATTTTATAATATTTACTACAGGGATAAAACCAGCCGGAAAAGTAGTGCATCACCTGTTTAAAACCGACCGGTAAAAGGCTTCATTTTTTTCAGCGATCACATCAATATCAAATTGCTCCTGTATACGTTTTTGTCCTTCGGCAGCCATCCTCTCATTCTCCCCGGGATTCTGCAAAAGGTAAAGCATCTTATTAGCTAACTCATTTACATTGTCAGGATCCGCAAGCATTCCGTTAAATCCATCATTTATTAACTCAGGACCGGAGGTTCTTGTACTATAAAGTACCGCCGTATCCGCTGCCATAGCTTCCATCGGTCCCAAGGCAAAACACTCAGCATATGAAGGAAACACTGCCAGAGAGGCTGCGGCAAGTCTTTTAAAAAGATGCTCCCTTTGCACATGGCCTTTAAACGAAACGGAATTAACGGCTGATGACCTCAAGCACTTCTTTATACGATCGACAGGCCCCTTACCATATACCTCCAGCTTTGCAGCCGGTATTTGTTCATGAACGATATTCCAGGCTTTCATTAATTGGTAAATACCTTTTTTGGCCACCAGTGAGCCTGTATAAATGACGAGGGCTTTCTCTTTCACAGCCGGTACTGTTATATGTGTGTCAATGCCATTGTACACTACTTCTATCGGCCCATGGTAATCCATATAGGCCGCGGTTTTAGCCGCAGTATAGCTGCTCACACTGCTGACCGCATCGGCTTTGTGCAACACCTCTTTGTCCACATTAAAAATAGCAATGGGTGGTTGTTGCCCCGCCTCTTTCATAAAATAGCTGATACTGCCATGCAATTTCACCACAGCGGGGATGGATAGCTCCGGAAAATAAACAGGGCTTTTGCAGTATTGTACATATTCATTAAAATCGGGCTGCTCTATAATATCTATTTTATGCTCGCGAATGATCTTGTCCAGGAAGGTCTTATACTTCTTAATGCTCCTACTGATATCGCGCTGGAAAATGCCGGTGAGGTAAAATAATTTATAGGTACCCCTTACCAGGAGGGAGTCCTTTTTCGAAAAGAATGACGCGTCTAGCCCCCTGCGGAAACGATATACTTTTACACCTTCGTCCTCAAACTCATCGGTGCCGCCATAGCCCCAATCGTAAAAACCTGCCACCACCACCTTATGCCCCCGTTTTGCCATAGCACGTGCCAGCAGCTGCACAGCAGTACCGATACCCCCATGCCTGCCGGGAGGATACTCATCGCAGAGGTATAAGATGTTCATCGCCTCAAATATAGCCTTAAAATATCGAGGTGCTGCCGGCCTACCTGTTTACTGAGCAGGCTAAGCACAACATACACGACAACCGCTATACCAATGCGCGACCATATGCCGGGCACCAGGTAAACAGAAGCTGCGTAGGCTATGCTGCCTGCTACGGCCAATACCAACAATGGCAATAAGGAGAAACGCATGATAAACTTATTGACGACAAAGGTGTAGGCTGCCGTTTGAATACACACAGACAACAAGAAAGCTATGGCAGCGCCCGCGCCTCCGTAGAAATGTATGAGCGCCACATCAAGCACAATATTCACCACTGCCGTAATGAAGGTCACGATAGTTACCGACTTGTAGCGCTTGGCCGAGAAAGTGAGCGTCCACAGGAGGTTAATGGTGAACTGCAGCGGGATGCAAAGTGACAGGATGAAGAATATAAGCGAGTTAGAGTAACCGTACTTGCCCTTGGTAATAAGGTCTATACCCGGCCCCCAAATGATATTGAGACAGAGCACCATGAATATGGCAAAAAATATTTCCAGCGAAAAGAACTTGTTCACCTGCCTTTTTTTCTGTGCGGCCAGCTTATCATTGTTGGAGTTGAACAGGCGTGCAAACTTGGGTAAAATGATGGGGCCCACGATCATGATAGGCAGGCGGGCCACCTCGAAAGCGCGGTAAGCAAAGGTATAGTCGGCCGTTACACTATTTGCCTGCATAAGGCCAAGCAGAAACCAATCGAAACGGGATAAGCTGCTATCGAAGAGCACGGCCAGGTACAGCGCACGGGCCTCCATCAGCAATTTTTTATAGGCGAGGAAGCGGAAATTAAGCTGCAAGTCGGTTTTCAGCCAGGTATATATAGCCAGTGCGGTCAATTCAAATACTGCACTGCCAATAAGTATATAAATGGTGGTGTAAATGTTAAATGTCTTGTTCCAGATAAAGAGCAAGGCCACTGTTATCCGGCCGGCGTTGCTGATGAAGGCCACTACTCCATAGGGGGTGAAGCGTTCTTTAGCATTGAGGTATTGCTTGAAGGGATTGGCTATGTAGCCGAGCGACTGTGCAATGAAAAAATACGGCAGCAGGTGCAGGGAGAAGGTGATATTGCCCCCGGCCAGGCTGATGATAAGCAATATCAGCAGACTGACCATAACGCCGACAATGGCGTGGATCAGGTAGGCCACTGCTGCCCAATCGGAGGTACGGGAGAGGGCTACCCTGCGCACCATTACCTGCTCCAGTCCACAGCTTAATATGGTAATGATAAGGGAAGAGGTAGCATTGCCCCAGCTGATGATCCCAAAGTCATCCTTACTCAGATATAAGGAAATGATATAAAAAAAAATGGTACCGAATATCTGGATAGAAACCGCCTGCAGGCCCGATGAAAAGAAATTTTTAAGTAACCTGTTTTTCATTAATATTTACCTGCTTCGCTACCTTTTTAAACAAAACTAAACATAAAACACAGCCATCAGAAATAAAAGAAATACATATTTATAATGGTGTTATTGCCTTAAAACATGGGCACAAATACATGTGTACTATAATAAATGTATGGTATATTGTTAAAAGCCTTAGCCTTATACAGCTAAATGTGGAATTATTTTTAGAAATTTGCGGTCAATCTGACACGATTTTTGATAGTTATAATGAGTTACCGAACTCATTAAAAAAATAAATGGAACATCCCATACTCATTAAAATTCCCGCAGAACGTACTGTATTGCAAAAACAGGCGGCTACCCGCTCCGACTTTGCAGAGATACGTGATATGTTCAGCGAGATGCACAACAGGTACATGGTCTACAGACCATCGTCTTATTACCTTGCAGTTAAAAGAGCAATGGATGTAGCGATCTCCATGACCTTCATCATCCTCGTAATGTCATGGCTTTTCCCGTTGGTAGCGCTTTTGATCAAGCTTACTTCGAGGGGACCCATTTTCTTCATACAAAAACGTACGGGCTATAAAGGGGTTGAATTTGACTGCTATAAGTTCCGTACCATGTATGTGAACGATGAAGCAGACACGCGCCAGGCCACTTTTAATGATAAACGCATAACACCTGTAGGCAAGTTCCTGCGCCTGAGCCACTTAGATGAAACCGCACAGTTCTTCAATGTACTGCTCGGCGATATGTCGATAGTAGGACCACGGCCGCACATGCTATATCACACGCGTTATTATGCCTCACACATACCTTATTATAACCTGCGCCACGAAGCACAACCGGGCCTTACCGGCATGGCACAGGTAAAAGGATATATTGGCGAGATAAACGCAGAACGCGAACTCCGCAAAAGGATCCAGTGGGACATCTACTACCTGAAGAACCGCAGTATTTGGCTGGACCTCAGGATATTATTCAACACTGCATGGCAGGTGGTGCGCAAGGTCTTCCGCGCTATCACAAGGATATAACAAGCCGCTTAACAATTTCTTAAACTTTGCCGTTTGAGTTTTTCGTGGTATTTTTTGCATGAAAAACCTCATGAAAATGTCTGAGATCATCGCTGCGACCGACTTTTCCGATATTGCAGAAAACGCGGTCAGGTATGCCTGCAGGCTTGCGCAAAGCTGTAATGCATCTGTTACCATAGCGCATTCTTTTATCATCCCGGTGGCCTTCAGCGATACGCCGATGCCGGTAATGCCCGTGGACGAAGGCAGAGAAATTGCCGAAGAAAAGATGACGGCACTCCTGGAGAAATTAAAAGCTGAGTTTCCCAACCTGCCACTGACAGGCAGGGTAATGTATGGTGATATAGTGGACAGTCTGCAGGAATACTTTGAAGAGAATGAAGAACCCTGGCTCATCGTATTGGGCAACAGCGATGTGGACGACGACAGCGCCATATGGCTTGGCAGCACGGTACTCAATGCACTTAAGAACCTGCCTTACCCGGTTATGGCCGTGCCTCCCGGTGCAAGTTATGGGGATGTGAAAAAAATATGCTTTACCTGTGACCTGAAACATGTTACCAACCAACTGCCGACACAACAGTTGCTCAGCCTCGTGGAGCAGACAGGTGCCGAACTACATGTGCTGACCATAGGCCATAGCAACCAGGGCTTTGAACCGGACACGGTGATGGAGAACGAAGAGCTGCGTATGTACCTTGCACCTGCATCACCGGAGTATCATTTCGTGGATAATAAAGATGTGGATTCGGCGATACAGAGTTTCGTACAGGATAATGGTATTGACTGGCTGGTGTCTATACCGCATAAGCATAGCTTCTTCGAGGGCATATTCCATAAGGGGCATGTGAAAGCGATGATACGCATGACGCATATACCGCTTGTAGCACTACATGACAGATAAAAGGAGGATCAATCTTCGGAACGTGCGGCCCTCTTTTTTTTCCTGCTTTTTTTAGCGAAGTGTTTTAGGGCTTTAAGACCTAATTCCACTGCTTTCCATTTCAGGTAGCCACCCAACATTTCTTTTGCTAGCGGCAAGAGTACTTTTTCTCTAAGCTTCTTACCCGCAAGAGCTTCAAGCGGATTCAATATTAGCGGCAAGAGGTTCGCAATACCAATATCCCCCGCTACACCTTTGAGCATGTCCAGTATATCCCCGTTATCGGAAGTCTGTTCTTCACTGTGCCCTTTATCCTTTTTTGTGAAAGAAGGGACCAGGTCCTTTGGGTCAAAAAGATTTTCCTCCTCCGTTTTTTTACGCAGCAGCAATAATGCAGCCTTTTCGCGCCGCAATTCTTCCAAACTGTTCAACTGTTTACGGTAGAGCCTCATGGTTCGGTTGATGTGCCAGCCTGTTCACCATTATCATCCTCATCATCATCGGTAAGTTTACTGATGAAGATGCCGGCAACTTTTTTGATGAGCGGCTTGCGATATAGTATGATGATCAAGGTAAGCAGGATATACACACCCACAGTCATGAAATAACCTGCTATACGGGAATCGAATAGATCGGTAAATACTTCGCTGAGGCCGATACCCAGGAATATCAATATGGGCAGCAGCATGCTCAAAACGATGAAAACGTAAACGAAATAGCCCAATATATGCGATGTGCGCTCTATAAAACTGAGTTTGATCAGTTGTACGCGCACATCCACATACTCGGTTATTTTATCTTTCCACTTATCGAAGAAACTCATCCGGGGAGATTAAAACTATGAATTGTAGATCTCTTCTTCGAGGTCCTGGCCTTTTTTGCTGAGTTTTGACTTCAGGTCGTTAAGGCGGTCCTTCAGTTTGTCCACTGTTTCCTGGCGTGAATCTTTATCAGTTGCCAGTATGTATCCTACTGCTGCACCAATTGCAGCGCCAATCAATAATGTAGCTACGGTCTTGCCTGTACTTGCCATGGTTCTTTGTTTTTACTTGTTTACAAATGATGGATTATGTACTGCAAAATTAATAAATATCATGCCAGCTTTCGGGCATGGCAAGGTTTTAATGACGAAAATCATTGAAACGTAACACACAAGATGTGTTATACACACACATTCATGAGCAAAGAACACTACCAATACGTAAAGCAATACCTGTTCCTCGGTATCATCATTATGCTGGCCTTCCTGATAGGTTGGCAATTATATCCTTACTTCCCCGGCCTGCTTGGGGCCGTAACACTGTATATATTGTTACGGCATTTTTACTTCTACCTGGTGGTGGTCAAAAGACTGCCCCGGCAACTCACTGCAGTACTGCTCATCATTGCGAGCATTATCGTATTCATTATTCCCTTTGTGCTATTGGTACAGCTACTACTGCCCGAGGTGTATCACCTTGCTGAACCGGGGAGTATAGACAGGACGCTCAAACTATTTTCCGGCAGGTTGAACCACTTCCTGCCCTTCCTCAGGCCCGATACTCTGCAGGTAGACAAACTGTCAGAGAACATCAATTCCTCCATTCCACGGCTGTTGGGTTCTACGATCAATGTTATGATCAATCTCATACTACTATTCTTCACCCTTTTCTTTATGCTGGTGCAAGGCAGGGAAATGGAAAAAAGGATACAACGCTTCCTGCCGCTTCAGGAGCATAATGTAGATGATATATGGCAAGCCACACGAACCATGGTGGTGGCCAATGCCGTCGGCATTCCCTTGCTGGCCCTGGCGCAGGCCATAACTGCCACTTTAGGCTATTACATTTTCGGTCTTAATGATTATATCCTTTGGGGTGTAGTTACAGGGCTCTTCTCTCTGTTCCCGGCTATTGGTACCGCTGCCATCTGGATACCTGTATGCATATTCCTTATCGCTTCTGGGCGCACAGGCGCAGGCTTAGGCCTTTTTGCCTATTCCCTGCTGGTCATCGTAAATGTAGACAACATACTGCGCTTCACCATTCTGAAAAAGATAGGTGATGTGCACCCCGTAATTACCCTGGTGGGTATATTGATCGGGCTGCCCATGTTCGGCTTTATGGGCTTTATATTCGGCCCCCTGCTGGTTTCTTATCTTCTACTTTTGGTACGGATATACAATATTGAATTCTCCCCTAACGGAGAAAGCCTTAAAGGACTTGTGAAAAAACGGGCAGCTTAATCCTGGTAGTAACGGTTCCGCTCGATGTACTCCCGGACGGCATCGGGCACCAAATAACGAATGGAGCGCTTTTCTCTCACCTCGGTGCGGATGTAGGTAGCCGATATGTCCAGCAAAGGGGCATCCACAATGGTCAGTTGCGCATCATGTTTTTCGGTGATATCGAAGCCCGGCCTGTTGTACACAATAAAAGAGTACCGGGCCACCAGTTGCTCAAAGTTTTTCCAGCGGTGTATGTTCTGAAAACTATCTGAACCCATGATGACCGAAAAACGCTCCAATGGAAATTTCTCGGTTAAGTAGGTGAGCGTATCAATAGTATAGGATGGCTTAGGCAGGTGGAACTCAACATTACTGGCTCGAAACTTGGGATTGTCTTCTATGGCAAGGTTGAGCAGGTGCAGCCTGTCGTATTCATTGAGCAGGGAATGTGCTTCCTTAAGCGGGTTGTGCGGCGATACCACGAACCAAACCTTATCTATCTCGGTATGTGCAATGATATGGTTGGCTATGATAAGATGACCTGTATGTATGGGATTAAAACTGCCGAAGTACAACCCGATGTGCATAGTGGCAAATCTACTAAAATCGGCCTATCTGCCTACAGGAGCAAGATTATTAAAATATGACGCCTTGCAAAAGCAGCTTCAGGGTGCTACTGTACTACCACCAGTATCTTTTCCGCATCTTTTTTACGGATGCTGAGGTAGTAGCCGGCTATCTGTATGGCCAGCGGGTCGCCAAGCGGGGCCACCATCTCTACCCATACCGGCTCGCCCGGCACACAACCCATTTCCATTAGTGTGAGCTGAAAGTCGCTTTCTTCATGCGACTTGATCACCGCCTTCAGGCCCGAGGGCAACTGCGAAAGGCGTATTACCTTCTCTTCCACCGCATTCATTTGTACAAAAATACGCCTAATTACCCAGCTCTGGAGAAATGTTACGAACTTCGCGCCAAATCATTTTAAATGCCCGCCAGTTTTTACCAGCAGGATACAGACGCCCGGCTCAAGGATAAAAGGAAGCTCTCCGCCTTCCTGGACGGGCTGGTGCATAAGCATTTAAAAAATATCAAAAAGGTTGGGCTCAGCTACATTTTTTGCAGCGACGAATACCTCCTGCAGATCAACCAGGCTTTCCTGGACCACGATACCCTGACCGATATCATCACCTTCGACCTTAGCGAACGCAGCGGTGAACTGGCGGGGGAAATATACATCAGCATAGAAAGAGTGAAAGAGAACGCAGTGAAATTTGGTGTGAGCTATAACAATGAGCTGCACAGGGTCATCTTCCACGGGGCCCTGCACCTTTGCGGCTTTGGCGACAAAAAAGCAGCCGATAAAAAAGAAATGAGGCAAATGGAAGACCAGTGCCTGGCGCAATACTTTGAACAATGAGCACAAGTTTAGACATACTATTTGAAGACGATGACCTGCTGATCGTGAACAAGCCTGCCGGCCTGCTGGTGATACCCGACAGGTTCAACAGCGCCCTGCCCTCGCTCAACCGCCTGCTGGAGCAACGCCTGGGCCAGCGCCTATGGGTGGTGCACCGCCTTGACCGGGAGACCAGCGGTGTGATCTGCTTTGCGAAGAACGAGCAAAGCCATAAATATCTTTCCAAACTCTTCATGGAGCGCGATGTGAACAAGTACTACATAGGCCTGGTGAATGGCAGGGTAGTACCGGAAACAGGCACCATAGAAAAGGCTATAATTGAACACCCGCATGTAAAAGGGAAGATGGTAGTGGCCAAAAAAGGTAAGGCCTCGGTGACGGACTACAAGGTACTGGAACAATGGCCCCTGTACTCACTGGTTGAGTTTCAAATACACACAGGCCGTACCCACCAGATAAGGGTACATATGCAATCGATAGGCCACCCGATAACCTGCGACGAGCTGTACGGCGATGGCAAACCCTTCTTCCTCTCGGCCATAAAACGCAAATACAGGCTGTCTGAGAACGAAGAAGCCGAGCGACCACTGCTCAGCAGGCTGGCCCTGCATGCGCTCAGGCTGGAATTCAAAAAAGAGGACGGTACGGAAATAATAGCTGAAGCGCCGATACCGAAAGATATTGCAGCCTGTGTGAAGCAACTGAACAAATGGGCAGTTACCGGCTAAGGAAGGGCAACTGCGACCCATTTAACGTTTTAAGCAATTAAAAGTATTTTTGCAGCCTTACAAAAACTGACTTTAACATTAACATGCCTTACAGATCGAATATAAACATACAGGTAGAGCTGGACGAAGAAAAAGTGCCGGCAACCATAGAATGGAGTGCCCCCGATGGCGGCTTGCCCGATATGCAGCCTGCAAAGGCTATACTGCTGGGCCTGTGGGATGGTGAAGAAAAGACCGCACTACGCATAGACCTCTGGACCGCTAAAATGATGGTAGATGAAATGAACGACTTCTTTTACCAGAGCCTCTTCCAGATGGCGGATACCTACCAGCGCGCCACCAAGAACGCCGCGCTGGCGCAGGAGCTGAGAGACTTTGCCAAAGGCTTCCACGATAAGGCCACCAAGGCACTGGAAGAAGAGAACAAACAATAAGTACCCCCCAAATCCCGTAAAACAAAAACACTGCACATATGTCACTGGAACAAAAAGTAATGGAAGAAATGAAGCAGGCTATGAAAGCCAAGGACGAGGCTGCGCTGCGTACCCTGCGTGCTATAAAGGCTGCCATACTGCTGGAAAAGACATCGGAAGCAGGCGGTAAAGACCTTACCGAGGCCGACGAGATAAAAATGCTGCAGAAGATGGCCAAACAGCGCCGCGACTCGCTGGACATCTTTGAAAAGCAGAACCGTGAAGACCTTGCCGCAAAGGAGCGCGAGGAGCTGCAGATACTGGAGCGCTTCCTGCCCAGGCAAATGAGCGCCGACGAACTGAAACAAGCCCTCAAGGCCATTATAGAGCAGGTGGGCGCCAGCTCGCCTGCCGATATGGGCAAGGTAATGGGCGTGGCCACCAAACAACTGGGCGGGCAGGCCGACGGCAAAGCCATCTCTGAAGCGGTAAAACAATTGCTGTCCTAAAACAGGTACATGGCGCTCGATATTGTCGGCATCACGCTCATCATCATATTCTTCATACGCGGCTACATGAAAGGGATCATTGTAGCCGCGTTCTCACTTTTGGCCATACTGCTCGGTATCATCTGCGCGCTGAAGTTATCGGGGGCACTGGCTGCATGGCTGCTGGAGAAGGAGATCATCACCTCGGGATGGGCACAGCTCATCAGCTACATCGTGCTCTTCCTCGGCGTGGTGATACTGGTGCGCTTTATTGCCAAACTTATTGAGAAGAGCCTGCAGGCTGTATTCCTTGGCCTCGTCAATAAACTGGCGGGCGGGCTCATCTACGCCTTTATGGCTGCCCTGGTATGGAGCTCGCTGCTCTGGATAGGCAACCAGATGCACCTGCTGGAGCCTGAAGCCATTGCCGCATCAAAGACCTACCCCTATCTTAGCCCTATAGCCCCCTGGGTCTTCGACCACATAGGCAAGGTGCTGCCCTTTGCCAAAAATATATTCGCCGACCTGCAGCATTATTTCGATGGCGTTAACCAACACTTACCGGAACATGTGGGCGCTCATTGACAATTACGATTCCTTCACCTATATACTGCTGCACTACCTGCAGCAGGTAGGGGTCGACTGCGAAGTGTACCGCAACGACGAAATAACCTTACAGCAACTCATAGACAAGGACCCGCAGCGCATTATCATATCGCCGGGGCCGGAAACGCCCTTGCAGGCAGGCATCTGCATGAGTGCCATAGGCTACTTTCACGATAAGGTACCCATACTGGGCGTATGCCTGGGCCACCAGGCACTAGGCATGTACTTTGGCGCCGAGCTGATGCAGGCGCCGCGGCCCATGCATGGCAAGACCAGCAGCATACACCATAAAGGGCAGCCCCTATTTAACGGGATACCCGCCCCCTTTACGGTAATGCGCTACCACTCCCTGGTGCTCGATGACGTGGACGGTAAAGAGCTGGAATGCATTGCCAGCTCGAAGGATGATGACTGCATCATGGCCATAGCACATAAAAAATTTCCTTCGCTGGGTGTGCAGTTTCACCCTGAATCGGTGGGTACGGAGCATGGTTTGCAATTGCTAAAGAATTGGGTGGAGCTATACTAAACATCCGCAGTTTTGTTGCTCAGCCTTCTTGTATAAATGCTGAACACCCCGCTATCAGTGAAAACCTGCACCTTTGAGGTATCGAATACCTTCGACAGGTAATCTACGGCCACTACGATCTTTTTTACCTCGCGCCTGTCAAATTCCAGCTTGCGAAAAACACCGTTTACGATCAACCGGTCATCTGTTTCCAGCAACACTTGCCGGGCGGTTTTATCGTAGCGCCCTTTGATAAGGAATGATACAACAAGCACCATTTCAAAAACGGCTACACGGATAATACCATGGGCCCCTATCTTATCTACCGAAAGAAAGTAGCTAACTACAATAAGTACATTCAGCAACCAGATGGCCCAATAGTTTTTGAAGTGCTGTTTCATCTTCTACTGCAAGGTAGCTGTGTTTGCTGAAAACAAATGTTAATATATGCAGCTGTCAAATGTTAAGACCTGATACTCAAATTCTCCACTTTTGTTGCTTAAATTACGGTTGCAAACCGGCTGATTTTTTAGACAGGAGTCCAGCTACGCTAAAGCCACGCACAGACTCGCGCCAGTGGGTAGTCCGGAGCCATTCTACTTTTGTATACCTAAAATCTTAAAAAGTTGATCAAAGACTTCTTTTTTTTCTTTCTCATTGTCTGAGTCTATTGCAATATTCATGGGTTCGTCTCTAGTTTTAAAATTATACACTAAAATTTGCAACATTCCTGAACTATAAAATTCAATATCACTTCCAATATCTCCTTTTCGTATTTCAACCCTATCTAAATACTCGTCCGTATTATCGTTATAAAAGGATCGCTCTTTTATATGCCAACCTGTCAAATGCGACCGCATATTTATATCAAACCAACTTTTATTAAACTTCATTTTTATTTTTTCTATTTAGCGTTTAAATCGGAGTTAGATTTTTATCCCCCTCGCTCGGCGTAGTCTCTGACTACGTCGCTCCTGTAGCCAATCTCCAGATTGGCGAAAACAATTTACTGCAATTCATCCCCAAAAGACAATTTCAACTGCCCCTTATCGCTTTTCTTTTCCCCTGCTTCTGTTTCGTAAAAGTTGGATAGGGTGATGCCCAGCAGGCGCACCTGCACATCGGTAGGGTCGGTGCTGCGCAGCAGCTCTTTGGCCGTTTCGGCTATCAGCTCCATGTCATCAATGGCATGGGGGAGCGACTGGCTGCGGTTGATGATGCGGAAGTCGCTGTACTTTATTTTCAGCGTTATCGTGCGGCCCTTCAGGTTATATTTCTGCAGGCGGCGCTGCACCAGTCCGGCTATGCGCTCCAGTTCGCGGTCCATCTCTTCAACGGTGGTGAGGTCGTAAGGAAAGGTATCCTCGGCCCCTGCCGATTTCGCCTCGCGGTGCGGCTGCACTTCGCGCTCATCTATGCCCCGCACTATACGGTAGTAGAAGCGGCCCGTCTTGCCGAAGCGGCCCACCAGTTCTTCTTCGCTCAGGCGCTTCAGGTCGCCGCCGGTATGCAGGCCCATGCCCTTCATCTTCTCCGCAGTCACCTTGCCCACGCCATGAAATTTCTCCACTGGCAGGCGTTCCATGAATTCTTCTATATGCGAGGGGCCTATGAAAGTAAGGCCGTCAGGCTTTTGCAGGTCGCTGGCTATCTTGGCCACGAACTTATTGACCGATACCCCTGCCGATGCCGTCAGGTCCAGTTCGTCCTTTATGGCCTGCCTGATGCGTTTGGCGATCTCTATGGCCGAGCCGATGTTTTGTTTATCCGTAGTTACATCGAGGTAGGCCTCATCGAGCGAGAGTGGCTCTATGATATCGGTATAGCGGCGGAAGATCTCCCTGATATGCTCCGACACCTGTTTGTACACATCGAAGCGGGGATAAACGAAAATGACATGCGGGCAAAGCTGCCGCGCCTGCTTCGACGACATGGCCGAGCGGATGCCATACTTGCGGGCCTCGTAGCTGGCCGTGGCCACTACCCCGCCCCTGCCCTCGGGCGAGCCGCCCACCACCAGGGCCTTGCCCCTCAGTTCAGGGTCATCGCGCTGCTCCACCGATGCGTAGAAGGCATCCATATCGATATGGATGATCTTGCGTACCGCTCTTTGCTGCTCCCCGCTCATAATACTAAGGTAAATTACGAAAGATTGGGGTGGGACGGCGAGGGGGAAAATGTGGATATGATTATCCCTGGTCCAGGTATTCACCACATCCATACCACGTCGCCGTGGGTATAGTGGGCCATGCTGCCGTTCTCCAGTTGCACCATCAGCCGGCCATCGGCACCAGCCTTTACCACTATGCCCAGCCAGCCATTGTGCCCGTCGCTAAAGGCCTGCTCCAGCCCCCGGCGGTACAGGTAGCCGTTGTATTGCTGCATGATAGCATCCGGGCTTGTATTAGCATATACCGTGCTGATGATGTTCTGCCGGATCATATCGCGCAGGGTCAGCACATCAAAGTCGCGGCCCGAGGCTATCTTTAAGGAGCTCGCAAAAGGCAGCTCGAGAGGGAAGCTATCCTGCAGGATATTGAGCCCCAGGCCTATGACACTATATACCCAGTTGCTGCCCCTTAATATATTTTCTATTAAAATGCCTCCTGCCTTTTTGTCATTCACTATTATGTCGTTGGGCCACTTTATATTTATGGTCCAGCCTTCGTACAGGGCATCGAGCACCTCGGCCACGGCCACCGCTATGGCGGCGCTGAAGGGGAACTGCTGCTCCAGCGGCCTCTGTGGCGTTACCACCAGGCTCATCAGCAGGCTCTGCCCCCGCACTCCGGCCCAGTGGCGCCCCCGCTGGCCCTTGCCTGCCGTCTGCTCTAAGGCGGTCACTGTCAGTCCGGGCTGTGCCGTATCGGCATCTATCAGCCGCATGGCATAGTTATTGGTGCTATCTATAGTGTCTAATTCTACGATAGGCGCTTCTAATACAGCCATAACATCAAGTGCCAAAAGAATTTTATAATTTTGATTGATCGTAAAGATATTGAGAAACTAAAAACAGAGATACACCAATTTGGATAAAGTAATAACCGCGCTGCAGGGAAGAAAGAAATCGCCTACCCGCCTTACCAGAGACAGTAAACTATTTAAAACGATCCTAAAGGCAATACAGGAAAAAAAAGGTGACAAGGTCATATCGCTCGACCTGCGAAAGATAGATGAGGCTGTGGCGGATTTTTTCATACTTTGCGAGGCCAGATCCCACGTACAGATAAAAGCAATAGCCGACTATATTGAAGAATGTGTATGGGAGGAGTGCGGCGAAAGACCTTACCACACGGAGCAAGGCCCCCAATGGACACTAGTGGATTATGTAAATGTAGTAGTACATATATTTGACCACGAGCACCGCAGGTTCTACGACCTGGAAAGCCTATGGGAAGATGCCGCGCGTACCGAACATAATGATTAAAACCCTGTTACATCACAATACGTTTTTAAGAGAAAATGGAAGATAACAATCAAAGGCCCCCAATGGGGCCGGGGAATGAGAACCGCAACCAGCGCAAAGGCCCGCGCTTTAACATATACTGGATATATGGCATTATCATATTGTCGCTGCTTGCACTGCAGTTCTTTGTAAGCAATTCGGGCAGCCCTGCGCACGAGCACTCGTTCCAGGAGCTGAAGCCTTATATGGCAAAGGGCGAGGTGACCAAGCTGGTGGTGGTGAACAACGACTATGTGGAGGTGTACCTGAAACCGGGTGCAGAGCCTGCACCGGCACAGCCGGACAGCAAGATACCTGCGCTGAACCTGAACAATGACAAAGGCCCTGCCTTTACATTCAGGATAGGCTCGGTTGACCAATTCTACAGCGAGCTGCACGATGCAGAGCAGCAACTGCCTGAAGACCTGAGGAACGTTACGGTCACTTACGATACCCGCGGCGACCTGCTGCACTCCATCCTGAACTCCATATTCCTGCCGCTGATACTGCTGGTGGCTATGTGGTTCCTGCTGATGCGCAAGATGGGCGGCGGCGCAGGTGGTGCTGGTGGTGCTGGCGGCATATTCAACATCGGCAAATCGAAGGCACAGCTATTCGAAAAAGGTACAAGGGTGAACATCACCTTCAACGATGTAGCCGGGCTGGACGAGGCAAAGGTGGAAGTGATGGAAATAGTAGATTTCCTGAAGAACCCCAAGAAATACACCTCACTGGGTGGTAAGATACCCAAAGGCGCCCTGCTCGTTGGCCCTCCCGGCACGGGTAAGACCCTGCTGGCCAAGGCCGTAGCCGGTGAGGCCCAGGTGCCTTTCTTCTCTATGTCCGGTTCCGACTTCGTGGAGCTGTTCGTAGGTGTGGGTGCCAGCCGTGTACGCGACCTGTTCAAACAGGCACGCGAGAAAGCCCCCTGTATCGTGTTTATAGATGAGATAGATGCTATAGGCCGTGCCCGTGGTAAGAACGTGGTAATGAGCAATGACGAACGCGAGAACACACTGAACCAACTGCTGGTTGAGATGGATGGTTTCAGCGGCGATAGCGGCATTATAGTACTGGCTGCTACCAACCGCCCCGATGTGCTGGATACGGCCCTGCTCCGCCCCGGCCGCTTCGACAGGCAAATATCAATCGACGTACCCGATGTAAAAGGTCGCGAAAAGATATTCGAGGTACACCTTAAGCCGATCAAGAAATCGAAAGAGCTGAACATAGCCAAGCTGGCCATACAGACACCGGGCTTTGCCGGTGCCGATATAGCCAACATCTGTAACGAAGCAGCGCTTATAGCCGCCCGTAAAGGCAAGACAGAGGTGGATATGAGCGACTTCAACGATGCGATAGACCGTGTAATAGGTGGCCTTGAAAAGAAAAACAAGATCATATCACCCGACGAGAAACGCGTTATAGCCTACCATGAGGCTGGCCACGCAGTATCGGGCTGGTTCCTGGAGCATGCCCATCCGTTGGTAAAAGTTACTATAGTACCCCGCGGCGTTGCTGCACTGGGCTATGCGCAATACCTGCCCAAGGAAATGTATATACGCAATGAAGACCACCTGATGGACGACATGTGTATGAGCCTCGGCGGCAGGGCTGTGGAAGAGATCATGTTCCACAAGATATCTACCGGCGCATTGAGCGATTTGCAGCATGTTACCCGTATGGCCTATGCAATGGTATCTATGTACGGCATGAACGATAAAATAGGTAATATATCGTTCTACGATCCGCAGAGCGACCAAAGCTTCTCCAAACCATATTCTGAAGAGACAGGCAAGATAATAGATGATGAAGTGCGTAAGCTTGTGGAAGTTGCCTACCAGCGTGTAAAGCAACTGCTCACTGAAAAAATAGAGTCGGTAAAAACAATAGCCGAAGAGCTGCTGAAAAAAGAGGTATTGTATAAAGACGACCTCGACAGGCTGATCGGTGCAAGACCTTATGAAGACCCCCCGATATCGGAAGGCAGCATGGAGCCTACGCCACCCCTGCCGGGCAGTGTAGCCCCACAAGGAAATTATTAGTTCTTAAAAAGCGGTGTTAATGCACCGCTTTTTTATTTTTAGTATCCCGATATTTGCCCCATGCAGACATTCAAGACCTCGAAAGCAAGAGAGAACATACTGAGCCGCATACGCAAGAACCTGGAAGGGCACAGTACGCCCATGCCCTACCCCAATGCGGATAAAGAAGCTCCCGGTGCTATATTCGGAAAGGATGAGCTATCGGACGAAGAAAACTTCGCCGAGGCGTTCATCAATGCCGGAGGCAAATTCGTATTCTGCGCCAATGAACTGGAACTGCTGGAGAACATCTACACCTTGTACGAAAACAGGGGGTGGACAGAAGTAGGCTGTGCGGAAGAAGAGTTGCTGCAAATGTTCCTGAACAACCACATAAACGGCATAAAAAACATTGCCGATTGCAGCGAAGCAGCCGATGCCTGCATCACCGGCTGCGAGGGCATAGTATCACGCACCGGGTCTATACTGTTCAGCAGCCGGCAAAACAGGGGCCGCACAGCTAGTATATTTTATCCGGTACATCTTGTAGTGGTATATGCCAACCAGGTTTATAAGGACATATCACAAGGGCTGGAACAGGTAAAAGGCAAGTATAAGAATGGGCTACCATCAATGATCAATGTAAACACCGGCCCCAGCAGAACGGCTGATATTGAGAAAACATTGGTAACGGGCGTACATGGCCCGGGAGAAGTATTTTGCTTTTTTGTAAATGCGGATAAATAAAAATGCTGAAATACCCCCTATCCTGTGTATGCTCGGATAAATGGATTTCAGCATTATGGGGTGTATACGGGTAAAATGTTGTTGCCTCTTGAGGGTACATAAGGGCTGGGCCTCGCCGTAAAAGGTAAACAGCTCTTAACAAAAACTCATTACCTGAGTCAAAATAACTGATAATGAACAAGACAGTAATGCCCTATCGGTCTAAAATACTGTTTGGTTGGACGAAAGTTACTTTCGGACGGACGAATGGATTTTGTTGTTTTTTAAGATCTTGACCCTCCACCGCGGGTTATTTTGTTAAAAAGTCCAACAAAATCATTCCTAACACTTTTAGAAACAGGTATTTGCATATTATCTTCCATCAATATGGAACCGGATATCTCGTACCTGACCACATGATTAAGATTTACCACATATGAGCGGTGAACCTGGAAAAATACCGAGTCGTCGATGATCTTCCTGAACTCCCCAAGATTATAGGAACTCATGATGCTGTACTCTTTGGTGACCACTTTAGTATACTTATTCACGCTTTCAAAATAGAGGATATCGTCAATATTCAGGTAGTCGATGCCCTTTATATTGGGTATACCGATCTTTCTCTTATTATTATTTGCCGGCTGCACAACCTTTGCACCTTTCATTCTTTCCAATGCCTTATTTACGGCAAAGGACAGTTCATAATCATCAATAGGCTTCAGCACATACCCCGTAGCAGAAAACTTAATGGCTTCCATTGCGAATTCGCTATGCGCCGTAACAAATATCACCTGGAATGACATTGAGGGGAATAATTTAAGAAAATCGACCCCTGTCTTCTCAGGCATAGATACGTCAAGGAAGAGCAGATCTACAGGCGTGGTGCGTAACGCTTCCAGTCCCATTTTCCAATCCGTATAGCTGCCTACTACCTGGATACTGGGGAAAAGCAATTTGAGTCTTTCGGAAAGTACATCTATCGCTTTGGGTTCGTCGTCAATAATAAAACACTTAATGTCAGGCAACATACTTTACATTTTTGATGGTAAGTTTTACAATTGTTCCTGTTTCCGGTGCGGCTTTATCGGTGTATTCAAGGTAAATGTCCATTTTTTCGTATTCGCGGTATATATCGATCAACTGCTGTGTAAGCCGGGTGCCATACGATTCTCGTTTTGTAGTATCCTGCTTTTTTATCTCCGAAGCCTTATGCCTGCCTACGCCATTGTCATCAATGATACATATGAGTTCACTACTGCTTGCCCCCTGTAAAAAGCTCAAGATAAGCATCCCCCCCTTGTCTTTATGAAATAAGCCATGATTTATTGCATTTTCCACAAGTGGCTGAAGTAGTAAAGATGGTATTTGAAGGTTTTTAACCGGTATTTTATTGTCAATCTTTATCACATATTCAAACTTTTCTTCAAAACGTGTTTGCTGCAATTCTATGTAGTTCTTAAGCATTTGGATCTCATCCTCGAGTGAAATATAACGGTCTTGCGACGACTTTAAGTATGCCCTTAGCAGGCGTGAAAACTTGCTGATGTGTATATAGGCATCATCGAATCGTCTTTTATTAATAAAAAATTGCGCAGCATTAAGGCTATTAAAAATAAAATGCGGGTTGATCTGTGCATAGAGAGCTTTAAGTTCTAACTCGGTCATTGCGCGTTTCTTCTCGTTGGTACGCGCAGCTATCCTCCGTGTTAAGAAAATAACAAAAAGCAGCAATGAAAGCATTAACACAACGCCTGATATTGTAAATACAATGATCCATTTTGAGGTTTGCCACCAGTAGGGCGTCCTGTAGATATAAAAAGTATATGGCCTGGCTTTCCACATTTCATCCGATGCCAGTACAGTGATGCGATATAGTTTACCAGGTAAGAAATTTCCCAGAAACATTTCGGCATCAGTATTTTGCCAATTATTTGAATACCCGTCAATGCAATACTGGTATGTCACTGCCCCCTTACCATAAAAATTGACAGCATCAAACTTCAATCGGTCATCCTTAGGGTTAAAAATGATTGTATCATTGTCCAATATTCTGTGCTCAAACGGCGCTTTAATAAGTACTCTAAAGAAGTCGCTACGACCGGGATAAAAAAGATTATTTTTTGGATCCCCGATAGCATAGGTGTAAAACCCTTTATCTGTATTGAGAATTAGCTCAGTACTGCTCTTTTTGACAAGGCCATATATCCTGTTGTAATAGTCATAGTTGATATTAGGCACCAATGAAAAATTTCCCCAACCAAATCCAGGCTTAATATTTGCTATAGCTAATCCATAGCGGCCAGCCAGAACTACTTTATCCTTACAAATATGAAAAAAAGAGTTCTCCATATTAGTTCCGGGACCCAGTATTGCGAACCTGTTTTGAAATGGATCGTAGCAAACTAGTCTATCATTATCCATAATATAAATATTGCCATTTCTATCGGTTTCAAGGTTGGTAATATTTCTAATACCCAAACTCTCAATGTATTTTGTGTCAACTAGAAGACTATGGTCTGTTGCAGTATTATATAAAAATATTTTCTGGTTATTGTAGGCATATAACATTGCATGCAAGGAGTCGAAATAGATATTTGCGAACCTCTCGTCTGTATACGCCTGGGCAACAAGCGAATCACGGTATTTTTTAAAATGATTTAACCCATCTGGGAAGATAGAAAAAAAGTCTGTTGTGCTGGATACAGCAAGCCCGGTCTGGTTACCAAAATGTATTTTCTCAAGCGTATCATTATTAACATTAATTCTATCATGAACCCCATACCTGTATATGTAGGTATTCCTATTTTCGGCCCGCAAGCTGAGCAGCTTTCCGGTGTATCGGTTGTACTTGCAAATACCTGAAAGCAAAGCCAGGTAAACTACAGAATCATTATAATCAGAAACACTATTTAAACCACCGTGGTCCACAAAATCCCTTTGCTTTATTTCTCCCCCAGGCATTAATATAAACAACCTTTCTGCCCGTTTGCTCCACCAGTAAGTGGTACCATCATGTGATGTACCGACATGCTTCGTCCCTGTCAGCTGATTCATGTTTTCATGAAAATGAAGAGCACCGTATTTCTTGTATTTACACCATACGCCGGTAGAATTAGTAGTGTACCAAGTATTCCCGAAATCGTCTTCCATAAAATAAGCTAACTGAGATGCAGCCGGTATCAGGGAATCACTATTGTATGTATTTATAAAGGTAAAATTACTATCATAGACATACAATGCCTTATTGGTTATGACATACATGTGCTTCAAAGGCGCCTTTTTATGCCTATAAATTTCACCGTAGACCGTAAAAATCGATTCACCCTCTTGCCTGCACACTGGTATATAACGGTATAAACACGAATCTATATTAATAGTAAAAACTTCCCTTCCCCTATATTCAAAGTAATACACGTTGTGACTGCCGTAGACATTCATGCCTCCATTTAAATATTGCGGGTAGTGCCCCTTGCCATCGCAAACCTTCCGATATCCTTTTCCAGGTCTCATAAGATCCAGACGATAAACAGCATTATTCTCATTCACTCCCCACAGCTTACAGTCTGCACTAATAGCACAACCATACAAATTTGGCAGGTCTGTCTTTAGCTTTTGACGAGCTGCATATAATACGGGGGCAGTTGTTAGCAAGTCTTTGTTTTTGAAAGTTGCCAGGGCAAAGTAGCCATACTCCCAAAAACCAAGGAACAAACAGCCTGCACTATCAGCCATACCATATGTATGAAGCATCCTATCTGTGACAGGTAAATTTGTAGCGTGGTATTTGTTATTGAAAATATAACCTAGGGAATAACTCATAGAATTTAACCAGATATCGCCTTGCCCATCTTCATACAATTGGAACACATCATTGGAAGGGAGCCCATCTGAAGTATTAAAGATATCAAGGGAATAACCATTGTACTTCACCACTCCATTGTCCGTTGCAAACCACAAATAGCCGAACTTATCCTGTATGACACTATAAACGTTATTAGAAGGGAAGCCGTTGTCCAGATCGAAATGCTCGAACCGTGCCGTATCCTTAGTTGCTCCCATTATTATTCGAGGAAAGCAACTTAGAATTAACACTATACAAAAACAGCGAGACATGATCTTTAGCAAATTTACTATGTAGTATATTTTAGGTTTTTAACGGTCAGCTTAACAATGGTACCCGTTTCATCTCCGCCTTTGTCTATATACTCGAGCTTAATGTCAACTTGCTCGTATTCCCTGTATATATCTATCAACTGGCGGGTAAGCTTAGTACCATATGATTCTCTTTTTGTGCTATTCTGTGCATGTATCTCCCGGGCACGATACCTGCCTACACCATTGTCTTCGATGACACATACCAATTCATCATTACTGCTCCCTAACAGGAATTTGATTACTAAAAGGCCGCCTCCGCTACGATGAAACAATCCATGGTTTATAGCATTCTCAACTAACGGCTGCAACAATAACGATGGAATCAATAAATTGTGGACCGGTAACTTATTATCAACTTCAATTCTGTATTCAAATTTTTCTTCAAACCGGATCTGCTGTAATTCAATATAGTTTTTGAGCATTTGAATTTCGCTGTCGAGCGTTATATATCGATCTTGCGAAGATTTAAGATAGGCACGGAGCAAACGTGAAAACTTACTGACGTGAGTGTAGGCCTCATCAAATTTTTTCTTGCTAATAAAATATTGGGCCGCATTAAGTGTGTTAAAAATAAAATGAGGGTTGATCTGTGCATACACTGCTTTGAGCTCCAACTCGGTCAATGCCCGTTTCTTTTCACTGCTCCTCGCTATTACTCTTCGGGTAACAAAAACAATAAAAAGAATAAGCGCCAGAACTACCATAATTCCTGACAAAGTAAATGCAATGATCCACTTTCTGGTTTGCCACCAGTATGGAAATCTGTAAACATAAAAAGTACGTGGCGTACTTTCCCATATATCGTCGCTAACACTACAGTTTACCGAATAGTATCTTCCCGGAGTCAAACCTCCTACATATATGTCACCATCTGTCTGGTAGCTACCATGGGGCAAATCCCTGATACTATATTTGAGCGACCAGTTTCCCTTAGCATAATAGTTGATAGCATCCAGGCTGATCTTCTCTATGCCCTGATCCAAAAAAATTGTATCATTATCTACAATAGGTTCCTGGAAGGGATTACTCATAACTATCTTGACAAATTCAGGTGTATTAATGTCGAGAAGCATAGCCCCTTTAGTAAGGTCTTTCATCGACATTTTGTAAAAACCTTTGTCAGTATTTAAAAGGACCGCCCCATGGGAATCAACGCTGAAATTATAAAGCCGATTATAATAGCTATTAGCCACATTAGGTACCACTTTAAATTTACCAACAGACAAAGGGCCTTTAATATCGGCGGTAGCTAAGCCAAAATCTCCTGCGATCAGCACATGTTCACCAAATATGTGCATAGACGCATTACTCAAATCGAACCTGGTGGACACATATTTATACTGCAGGCGAGAGGAATTGTATACTAATATCTTATTGTTGTCCTCAATGAATATGTTACCTACCTTATCAATTTCAATATTTATGATGTTATCCAGGCCAACTTTATCAAGGTATTGCCTCCCAATAGTTAAGCTTCTGCCATTTTCAGGATCATAGACCAGCATTTTCTTTTTATTGTATGCTATTATCCTGTTATCTACGCTATCAAAAGCAAGGTGTTCGTAGTGCTCCTCAGACAAAGCTTTTATTTCCAGTGAATCTTTATAAATATCGAAAACATAAAAACCATTGGGATTAACTGAGAATATTTTCTTCTTGCCATACAACATAAGATCTAAATGTTCGCCCAAGTTGGGCAGCACCATATCCCGGTCGTCAACAACGTTCTCTCGATATCCGTACCGCTCTACATAAATGCTTTTATAACCACTGATAATATCAGACAGTAATTGACGCTTAAGATCATAGACAAAAATAGAAGAAGACATAGTAAGATATAGGACTGTACCACCGGAAGGAGTAACTGATCGTAAATTCTCTTTGTGGGGTATTGCAATTTTTTGTTGACGTCCATCTTTACTTACGATATATAGTACTGATGTACTTTTATCCCACCAATATGTATCGCCACTGGTATTATTTCCATAGTACTTTGTCCCAACGATATCCGCTAAAGCCGGAACAGGATCCAATGTCGCATATTGGTGTGGCCTGTACCAGGCCCCTTTGGACGTGGTAGTGTACCATATATTCTTAGCAGCATCCTTAAAAACATATGCTATTTGTGAATGAACAGGAAGGATATCATCCTGAGACCTGCTTGAAATAATATTAAAATTGTCGCCTGTTTCATAGATGCCAGCATTCGTGATGATCGTAAGACCTTTCCCATTTTTTTTATGTCGGTCATTTGGTATCACTGTGTATATATACTCATCCCCATTGCTATTAAATACTAAAGACGTGTCCCGACAAATATTGCTATTTAACAAGTACAAATGATCACTCTTATACTCGAAAAAAAATATCAAACCTTTTTTATTAACCTGTGTACTATTAGCCCTTGCCAGTGGATATTTCTGATAATCGATCCGACATAGTTTTCGAGGTTTTACAAAAGGTCTCAGAAGATCATATACATAAAACCAGCCATCGCTCCCGCTTGCGTACATTTTACAATTGCCGCCGATGAATACATCATAATAAAATAACCTGTCCTGTTTATAAGCAGAATACTTCATATACATTCGATAGATCGGTACGATGCTGAGAAGGTCTTTGTCTTTAACAATGGCCAGGTAATTTATACCCCCGTCTAAAAAATCAAAAAAAAGAAATGAACCGGAGCCCGTAGTACCCCAGGCCCGCATTACTTTATCGCGAGTCTGCAGGCTTATGTTTCTGTATTTGTCTTTTTCTATGTATCCGAATTGGTACGAGGCCGAATGCAGCCAGATACGCCCGCTATCATCCTCATAAAGCTGATACACATCGTTTGAAGGTAAGCCATCTGCCGTATTGAATACCCTTATAGAGTAACCATTGTACTTTACTACTCCGTTGTCCGTTGCAAACCATAAATACCCAAACTTATCCTGTATGACACTATAGACGTTATTGGAAGGGAAGCCGTTGTCGAGGTCGAAATGCTGAAAGCGAGCGGTATCGGGTATAGCGCTTGCAGTTATATACTGCAGAATGCAGCAAAGCAATATTATACCCACGCGGCGGATCATAGACCAAGTAATATATGCAAAGGCTGTTTAATAAGCAAGCAGATAAACATAAATAGCGGGTTGATGGATAGCAAAAACTATAAGGCCGTATCTTTAGGACAAGATATTCAGAAAATGAAAAAGGATATTGAAAATACAGACGATATACAATTACTGGTAAATATATTCTACAACAAGGTAAAGACCGATGCGACCATCGGATATATTTTCCACAATATCATTGGCGAAGACTGGTCACATCACCTGCCCATAATGTACCGGTTTTGGGGAACAGTATTACTCAATCAACCGGGCTATACCGGCAACCCAATAAAGAAACATATTGAGCTGGATAAAAAAGAACAACTAAAAGAGGAGCACTATGAACGCTGGCTAGCATTATGGCGTGAAACTACAGACGAATTATTTGAAGGTGAAAACGCCGATGAGATAAAAAACAAAGCTTACCTGATGCTCAACCTGATAAAGATGAAGGTGGAATGGGCAAGGCTTGGAAATGCCATTCAATAATCCAAAATTACGAGACATAAATTCAGTACATGACTTCCTTTTCGATAACAGGCCAATTTATAGATCTCTTCCAAAAACGCACTTACCCGGCCAGTGTAAGCATAGAAAACGGGCTGGTAAAAGAGGTGACAGAATTGCCAAACGCACCGGAGCAATACATATTGCCGGGCTTTGTAGATGCGCATGTGCATATAGAAAGCTCGATGCTGGTACCCACAGCATTTGCAAGGCTGGCTGTGGTGCATGGCACGGTAGCCACCGTATCGGACCCGCATGAGATAGCCAACGTGTGCGGAAAGGAAGGAGCACAGTACATGATTGACAACAGCAAGAAAACACCTTTCAAAATATTTTTCGGGGCACCATCCTGTGTACCTGCAACAGGCTTTGAAACAGCAGGAGCAAAACTGGATGCTAATGACGTAGCCGAACTGCTGGCCCTGCCGGATATATGGTACCTGAGCGAGATGATGAACTACCCGGGTGTACTGCATAAAGACCCCGAAGTGATAGCCAAAATAGAAGCAGCGAAAAAAGCTGGGAAACCGGTGGATGGACATGCACCGGGATTAAAAGGTGCTGATGCCCTGGCTTATGCCTCAGCAGGCATCAGTACGGACCATGAATGCTTTACCCTTGACGAAGCGCTGGACAAGGTGAAAGCAGGCATGCAAATACTCATACGCGAGGGGAGCGCTGCGAAAAACTTCGAAGCCCTTGCAGATATCATAAAATTGCACCCTGGCAAGGTGATGTTCTGCAGCGATGACAAACATCCTGATGAACTGGTGCTGCACCATATCAACAGGCTGGTGAAGCGGGCCATTGACAAAGGTCACGATCTGTACGATGTGCTCCGTGCAGCTACCGTGCATCCTGTATTGCACTATAAGCTACCTGTAGGCTTATTGCGCGAAGGGGACCCCGCCGACTTTATTGTAGTTAAAGACACTAAAGAATGGCTGGTGCACCAAACCTATATAAGCGGCGAACTGGTAGCGCAGGATGGGGAAACCAAACTCTCACATGTGCCGGCCCCGGTGATCAATAATTTTTCTGCAAAGCCGAAACGAGCATTGGATTTTGCAATAAAAGCCGGGAAAGAAAATACAGAGATACGCGTAATAGAAGCCCTGGAGGGACAGCTGATAACCAATGAATTGATACGACCGGGCAAGGTAGAAGACGGGATGCTGGTAAGTGATGTGCCTAATGACCTGCTAAAAATAACAGTGGTGAACCGCTATGAAGCGGATGCCCCTGTAGCCATGGCATTCATGAAAAACTTCGGGTTGCAAAAGGGGGCCCTGGCATCAACCGTAGCACATGATTGCCATAATATCATAGCCGTGGGGGTGGACGATGCCTCGATATGCGCGGCTGTAAATGCCTTGATAGCCTGCAAAGGAGGTGTAGCTGTAGCCGGTGAGGCATCAAGCGTAGACGTAATGCCCCTGCCAATTGGCGGGCTGATGACAGGCGAGGATGGCTACGCTGTAGCAGAAGAATATTCGAAACTGGATAGAAAAGCAAAGGACCTGGGTACACAGTTGAAGGCGCCTTTCATGACCTTATCGTTCATGGCGCTGCTTGTGATCCCCGCCCTAAAGCTGAGTGATAAAGGATTGTTCGACGGGAAGGAATTCAAATTCACTCCTGTGGAGTTATGATCAGCCTTTGTTGTATTCCTTCAGCGCAGCCTCAAAACAATCCATAGCAGCATTGATGTCATCGGTATTCAACACGTAGGCCAGGCGCACTTCATCCTTGCCCCTGCCTTTGGTAGCATAAAAACCTGCTGCAGGCGCCATCATTACCGTAGCGCCCTTGTGTGAAAAGCTTTCCAGCAGCCACTGGCAGAATTTTTCACTGTCATCTACCGGCAGTTTGGCCATTGCGTAGAAGGCCCCACCCGGAAGCGGACATGTTACACCTTCCATAGCTTCAAGTCGTTTTACCAGCAGATCGCGACGAGCGGTATATTCGGCATGAACGCTATCGAAATAATCATCCGGCAGGTCTACTGCTGCTTCGCCCAATATCTGCTCGAAGGAGGGAGGACTAAGCCGTGCCTGCGCAAACTTCATAGCAGCATTGAGCACCTCCTGGTTATGCGTAACAAAGGCCCCTATACGCGCGCCACATGCACTATAACGTTTCGAGATGGTATCGAGCAATATGGCATGCTGCTCCAGCCCCTCGAGTGAAAGGGCAGATATATGCGTACGCCCATCGTAACAAAACTCCCTGTAGGCTTCATCGCTGAGCAGGAACAGGTCGTGTTCGAGGCATATCTTCTTCAGAATTTCCAACTCTTCACGACTATATAGGTAGCCGGTAGGATTGTTGGGGTTGCATATCATTATGGCTTTAGTACGAGGTGTAATAGCCTTCTCAAAAGCATCGATAGGTGGCAGGGCAAAACCATCTTCTATACCCGAATGGATCGGTACGATGTTGACCCCGGAGGCTGTAGAGAAGCCATTATAATTGGCGTAGAATGGCTCAGGTATAATGATCTCATCGCCGGGATCGAGACAACTCATTATGGCAAAGAGTATCGCTTCGGAACCACCGGTTGTCACGATCACCTGGTTATGGTCTATGGAAATGTTGTTACGCTTATAGTATTCCACCAGCTTCCGGCGATAGCTTTCAAAACCTGCGCTGTGACTGTACTCCAATACTTTGATGTCGGCATGCTTTACTGCATCCAATATGGCAGGAGGTGTTTCAATATCGGGCTGGCCAATATTGAGATGGAATACCTTTATCCCTCTTTTCTTAGCGGCTTCGGCATAAGGGACCAGTTTGCGTATGGGTGATGGCGGCATGTGCGCGCCACGCTGCGATATATGCGGCATGGCGCAAAAATAATGCAAATGTGATATTGCCCAATACTTATTATACTAATTACCAGTAAGTATCAATATCATCAAATAAAAAAACCGTAGCCTGAAGGAGTGGGATAAGGTCATATCAAAGCACCCCAAGCATTTTTTTCATAGTTAGTGCGTTATCTATACCATATCCATAATAATCATTATTGAAATATATCCAAAGCCTATGCCCAGCCTTTAGCCAATTTTTGAATTTCAGAGCATAGTATGCCAGCTGTTCTTTGGAGTAATATGAATTGTACAGACCTTCAGGACCATGAAATCTGAAATAAATATTACCGGAAGTGATGTGCTCAGCATACGGAAAGCCCACGCCCGATTGAGATATGACCCAGGCAATGTGATATCTTTTCAGTAGTGACAAAGCCTCATCTTTCAGCCATGACGCGTGCCGGGCCTCGAGTGCAAAATCATAGTCGGCATAAGCGCTTTCCAGCAGCCCAAAAAAATTCGCCGCCAGAACTTCATCATATTTCAGCGATGGCGGCAACTGTATCAGTATAGGCCCCAGCCGGTCTTTCATAGTATCGAAAATGTCAAAAAAACGCATTAACGGCTCTTGCGGATCATGCAGTTTTTTCATGTGTGTGAGGTAACGACTTATTTTGGGACAGAAGGTAAAATCTCCCGGAACGCTTTCCGCCCATTTGAATGGCGTTTGCGGGCGGGGCAAGTGGTAAAAGCTGGAGTTTATTTCAGTAGTATCGAACCACATTGCGTAATAGGATAACCATTCAGCCGGAGGCAGCTTAGCCGGGTAAAATACGTTCTTCCAATCCTTATAACTCCATCCCGAAGTACCGATATGAACAGGTTGCTGTATCACAAAATCATTGCTTATAAATACCGGGCCCCGACTGTCCTTAGGCATTGTTGGCACAATTTGAGTGTGTGCGCATAGTAACATATTGCACAATGAGCACATCGAAAAAAAGCGCTAAGAGTAGTTAAAACAAACGCTATGGACATAATCGAAACAGTATTCGGTGAGGGTCGGGACCTAAATGTGCCGCAGATGGTGAGCAGAGGTATCGCTATCTTCCTGATAACGCTGATATTGCTGAGGATATCCGGCAGGCGCTCCTTCGGACTAAGGCATCCGCTCGATAATATCATTGCGATCACACTAGGCTCACTGTTAAGCAGGGCGGTCGTAGGTGTGTCGCCTTTCATACCTGTAGTATGCAGTTGCTTGGCCATCGTAGTGCTGCACCGGGCCATTAGCTGGCTTATGGTGAACAACCCGGGGATAGCGCGAAAGATACAAGGGGAGAAAATACTGCTGTACGAGAAAGACGACTTTATAGATGAAAACATGAAACGAGCCCTGGCGGGCAAAGAAGACGTAATGGAAAGCGTGCGGCAGGCTAGCCATACCGAAGAACTAGACAATGTACAGACAGCCTATATGGAACGGAATGGACGGATAACCATAATCAATAAGCCAACGGAGCACTAGATAGTTTTGTGCTTTACAAATTTTATCACTTCGTCAGCCTTGCCCCAACCAAGCGGCGTAAACGTCTTGCCCTCATTTTTGTTATAGTCGATAAAGAACTGCGTTATCCCTTCCAGCACATTATCGCCCAGTTCCTTTAATTTGGATATGTGCCCGAACACAAGAGATGTGGCAGAAATAGCGATGATCCGGTCGTTCCTCGATTTACCTTTCCCCTTTTCCTTCTGTTCCGCACGGAGCACACCAAGCGGCCTGCATGGAATGAGGCACCCTGGCCATGCCGGACGTTCGGCGATCACCAATACATCGAGTGGGTCACCATCGCCACCCAAGGTGCGGGGTAAGAAGCCGAAATCGAAAGGAAAAACCGTACCAAGCGGCAATGTCTTCTTTAAATGGAATAGTCCCAAAGCGGGGTCGAAATCGTACTTATCTGCCGAACCTTTGGGCGTTTCGATGATGACATTCAACAAACCTTTTTCAAAAGGTGTCACGTTACTGAAATCCATGCAACAGAAGGTTTTAGAATATTAGCTACAAAAAATTTATACCAGCATTGATGCTGCATGCTATATGATGGCATGTATTTTTTGGCTGCGGGACATATCCGCAGCATAGAGAAAACTCATTTTTGAGACAACACTGCCAAATTGAACATGCCCGCTTATTCTTCCAACAATTGGATAGAGCCCGTGGTGACGAATAAAGCCCATGGAGCTTTACGTATAAAACGCCGGTGGAAAACCGGCAAAATTACAGGAGTCCAAACGAAACATGGCTTAATCATATGATCTAAAAAAAATTCGATGTACCCAACAGAAGAACAAGCGACGACTCAGACAGCCGAAAAAAAACATTACCCTCTTGAGAAACAACATTTTCTCTGGAAGTACATTTTCACCCAGGATCATAAAATGATCTCGAAGCAGTTCTTAATAACCGGAATAATATGGGCTATAATCGGGGGATTGTTTTCGATCGTCTTTCGCCTTCAGCTTGGCTTCCCGGACAGAGCGTTCCCCTTTCTCGAAAAAATACTTGGGGAATGGGGCCGGGGCGGAAAAATATCTCCTGAGTTTTACTACGCACTGGTAACCATGCACGGCACGGTAATGATATTCTTCGTACTCACGTCCGGACTAAGTGGCACCTTTAGCAACCTGCTGATACCACTGCAGGTAGGTGCACGCGACATGGCATCGCCATTTGTTAACATGATGTCTTATTGGACATTTTTCAGTGCAAGTGTGGTCATGTTCATCTCCCTCTTCGTGCAGACGGGCCCTAATGCTAATGGTTGGCAAACATATCCGCCGTTAAGCGCTCTTCGCGAGGCTTCACTCGGGTCAGGATTGGGCATGGACCTCTGGCTGATCAGTCTCATTCTGTTCATCATGTCGCAGCTGTTGGGGGGCATTAACTACCTGACGACAATACTGAACATGCGTGCAAAAGGCATGTGGATGACCAGGCTTCCGCTTACAATATGGGGGTTATTTTTTACTGCATTGTTGGGCGTATTGTCATTCCCGGTATTACTGAGTACCTATGTGTTATTACTGTTTGACAGGAACGGGGGAACTAGCTTCTTTCTATCAGATATATTCATTGCCGGCAAGGCCCTGCCACATTTAGGTGGCTCTGCAATACTCTACCAGCACCTCTTCTGGTTTCTCGGCCACCCGGAGGTTTATATCGTCATCTTCCCGGGCATGGGTATCACCAGCGAACTACTTGCCATCTTTAGCCGTAAGCCGGTATTCGGATACTATGGCATGATCATCGCATTCAGCGGGATCGCCATCTTGTCCTTTTTGGTATGGGCCCACCATATGTTTGTGTCGGGAATGAGTCCCTTTCTGGGGTCGATATTTACACTGCTAACCATGCTGATAGCGGTACCTTCATCTATCAAGGTTTTTAACTGGCTGGCCACGCTATGGAAAGGGAAAATACACTTCACGGTCCAGATGTTATTTGCCCTGGGGTTCGTGTCCACATTCATCTCCGGTGGCCTTACCGGAATTTTTCTCGGCAATTCTATACTTGACATTCATTTGCACGACACTTATTTTGTCATTGCACACTTTCACCTGGTAATGGGCGTATCAGCAGTCTTTGGGATGTTTGCCGGTATTTACCATTGGTACCCTAAGATGTTCGGCAGGCAAATGAACCTTACCGCCGGATACATTCACTTTTTTGCAACCTTCGCCTGTGCCTACATGATATTCTGGCCAATGCATTATGAGGGCATCGCAGGCATGCCCCGCAGGTACTATGACATCTCACAATGGCACTCATTCACCCAGTTCCAGGGGATTAACAGATTCATAACTTATGCTGCCTTTGGCGCCTTTGGCGCGCAAATATTATTCCTGATCAACTTCTTCTACAGCATGGCATATGGGAAACGAGTAAAAAACAAAAACCCATGGAATGCCACAACGCTTGAATGGACGACCCCGATAGTGCCACCACATGGCAACTGGGAAGGCGACATTCCGGAAGTACATCGCTGGCCGTATGATTATGTACAGGTTGACAAAGGCAGGGACTTCATACCACAGACCATTCCGCAGGAGCAAATACCCGGACCGGAAAAAACATAAAAAAAACCGGCCAATGGCCGGTTTTCTATCATAAATAACTATTCTTTTTAGTGTGTAGTACCGCTTGTACCATTTGCCGGTGGCACGGTAGGATTAGGGTTAGCCTTAACGGTACCCTTAATGTGCAGGGTATAACGCTCAGCGCTGCCGTTGTACTGGATGTACACATCCTTCATGAAAGGACCTACACGGCCTTGTGTATGATAAGTAACATTGATCACACCTTTTTTACCGGGCAGGATGGGTTGCTTTGGCCAATCGGGCACTGTGCAACCGCATGAACCGGTAGCATTCTGGATGATCAGGGGTTCTTTACCAACATTGGTAAATTCAAAAGCATACTTTGCCTCAGGGCCTTCCTTCAATTCACCGAAATCATGAGTTTCAGTAGCGAATTTGAATTTCGCAGCGTTGGGATTTTCTTTTTGTGTGGCCGGGGCCGAGCTTTGCGATGATGATACTCCTTGTGCCTGTGCAGCTAATGTGCCTATCGACAGGCAAACGAGTGTAATGAACAGCTTTTTCATAATTTGATTGATATGCTTGTTTTGTTATTAGACAATATAAAAGACCGATTATAGTGGTATTTAGTTGGTTTTGATCATTGAATTATTCTCAGGTACAGAGCTTGTCGGCGCTTTCTCCACCGTACCTTTTATAGTTAGTACCTTAGTACCTGCATTGGTAGCCACTGTAATAGATTTGGTGAAAGGACCGGGACGACCTGATGTGTTGTACGAAGCCTTAACGATACCTGTTTTACCGGGCAATACGGGATCTTTGGAATAAGAAGGTGTAGTGCAACCGCAGGAAGCATGTACATTCTGCAGGAGGATCGGCTCTTTACCTGTGTTGGTAAATGAGAATTCGAAATCGGCTGTTGGCCCCTCTTCCACTGTTCCGAAATCATGCACTTCCGTTTTAAAATCCAGGTTCTCGGGTTTTAAAGTGGTAGCTGCCTGCGCAGTGCCGGCTGTGGGCTTTACAGATACCTGCGTGTGCGTCTCCTGTGCCATACTAAGGCCGGATACAAATAACGCAAGCGTTAAAGAAAGTAGTACTCTTTTCATTTTAATGATCTTTTTTGCGATGATAATGATAGATAACAAATTTAATACCGAAATATCAATTTCAGCAAGATAATTTGTTAAAACCGCTTTTATTTCCATGTTACCAAAAGAACTTATTGATTTTCAATATTATATAATAAAATAGTTGCTTTGGGTATTTAAGGACAAAGTACAAGTGGGTATTTTTACACCTGATAATAAGCAGAAGATGGCCATTTTTGAAGAAGATATAAAGAATTGTATCGAAGTACTTGAAAAAGGGGGTACGATAGTGTACCCGACAGATACTATATGGGGCATTGGCTGCGATGCAATGAACGGAAATGCTGTCGACAAGGTCTTTGCTCTCAAACAAAGGCCTAAAGAAAAAAGCATGATCGTCTTGCTGGCAGAGGCCAGGGATATCCTGCAATATATAGCTGCCCCACCACCCGATATCATCCACATACTGGAAGAATTTACCGTGCCTACTACCGTTATCTACAAAGGTGCTTTGGGCTTTCCGGCCAGTGTGACAGGGGCCGATGACAGCATAGCCATACGCATAGTTGACGAACCATTTTGCAAGGCGCTGATCAAAAGGTTTCGCAAGCCGATCATCTCCACTTCAGCCAACCTTAGCGGCAAACCCTCGCCTGCCACTTATAGTATGATAGAACCCGGGATAACGGAAGGCTGTGACTACGTGGTAAAATACCGGCAGGACGACCATACTATCCGCAGCGCATCAAGGATATTGCGCCTTGATGATGAGGGCAATTTCGAAATACTTAGGTGATAAAGATGAATACTGTTTAGTTTTGTGGCCTATGGACATTGCCTGTAGCAAGGAGGAGCTGAAATTATTTGAACGTATAGCAGAAGCCGCTGAGCGACTGAATGTTGCCTGCTACCTGGTAGGGGGCTTTGTACGCGATAAACTGCTGGGCAGGCCCTGTAAAGATATAGATGTGGTGTGCACCGGCGATGGCATAGCCCTGGCCCATGCCGTGGCCGACAGTTTCAAACCCAAACCGGGTGTCCATTTTTTTAAGACCTTCGGTACCGCCCAATTCAAGGTGAATGGTTTTGATGTGGAATTCGTCGGGGCCAGGAAGGAATCCTATGTGCAACATTCACGCAAGCCCGAGGTAAGCGAGGGCACCATAGAAGATGACCAGCTAAGGCGGGATTTTACCATCAATGCGCTGGCCATAAGCCTGAATAAAGATAATTACGGCAAATTAGTAGACCCATTTGATGGTATAGCAGACCTTGGAAATAAACTCATCCGCACACCATTGAACCCCGACATCACCTTCTCAGATGACCCATTGCGAATGATGCGGGCTGTACGCTTTGCTACCCAACTTGATTTTACCATCTACCCTGAAACTTTCGATGCCATCGCGCGTAATAAAGAGCGGATCAGGATCGTGTCGAGGGAGCGGATAACCGACGAGCTGAACAAGATCATACTGGCTGCCAGGCCTTCCATAGGCTTCGATCTGCTGTTTCGCAGCGGGCTGCTCAAGGAGTTCTTTCCTCAAATGACCGCATTGTCTGGAGTGGAATTCGTGGAGGGCAAAGGGCATAAAGATAACTTCTACCATACGCTACAGGTGCTGGACAATGTTGCAGCCCGCAGCAATAACTTGTGGTTGCGCTGGGCTGCCATATTACACGATATTGGCAAGCCAGCCACCAAACGCTTTGAGGAAGGCCATGGCTGGACCTTTCATGGGCATGAGGTAGTGGGCCAGAAAATGACCCCCAGGATATTCAAGGACCTGAAGCTACCCCAGCATGAGCAAATGAAGTATGTGGCCAAACTTGTGGCACTGCACCTGCGCCCCATTAGCCTGAGCAAAGAGGACATCACCGATTCGGCCATGCGCCGCTTGTTGTTCGATGCAGGGGACGACCTGGACGACCTGATGATACTTTGCGAGAGCGACATTACCTCGAAGAACAAACAGAAGGTGAAACGCTACCTGGAGAATTTTGAGCTGGTAAAAGAGCGCCTGAAAGTAGTGGAGGAAAAGGATAGGATACGTAACTGGCAACCACCTATGGATGGCGATGAGATAATGCAGTTGTTCAACATACCTCCCTCGCGTGAAGTGGGTAGCATAAAGACCGCATTACGGGAAGCCATACTCGACGGACTGATACCTAATGAAAGGGAGGCTGCCTACAATTACGTACTGAATATAGCTGCAGAAATGGGTTTGCAACCGGTGAAATGATATGACTAAGCTAAGGGTATATAAGGGCGATATCACCAAAATGGAAGTAGACGCAATAGTGAATGCTGCAAATACTTCTTTGCTGGGTGGTGGCGGTGTTGACGGGGCCATTCACCGGGCTGCGGGACCGGAACTGCTGGAGGCCTGCCGCAAACTCGATGGCTGCAAAGCAGGCGAGGCAAAAATAACACCCGGTTTCCGGTTGCCGGCCAAATATGTGATACATACCGTGGGGCCGATATGGCGCGGGGGAACAAACAACGAAGCATCCCTACTCTACAATGCATACCGCAACTCATTGAACTATATCTTGTCTTATGAAATTAAGACCATTGCCTTTCCCAATATCAGCACGGGCGTTTACAATTACCCCAAAGAGGATGCGGCTGCGATAGCTCTAACAGCTGTGCATGATTTTTCCACACAATACCCGGATCTGGCTGATGAAATTTTCTTTGCTTGCTTTGATCACAGTAACTGCACCATCTATTCTAAATTATTGCTTTAGAACGACGTTCCCCTGACGTTTAAATATGTTATTAATTTGATTTAAAATTATTTTAAATCAGTTAACATTAAATTAATATTGCGGTAACATTGCCATAATAGCATACTGCGTTTTTTGCGTCAAAATTAAATCTACATTAAGTTATGGTTAAATTCACCGCAAAGCGTATCAAATACGCAGTTCTGTCTTTAGTATTGGCAAGTGGTATGGGTAGTATCCACGCACAAGCACAGTCAGCCGCCGATACAATGAGTGAAAAAAATTTCAAACCGCACGGGCAGTTATGGGGATATGCCTTTGGGGACTTCGCGTACAAGGACCATGCTGACACTGTGGGAGGCGGTCGTGGTGGTTCTAACCAGTACACCAAGATACCAGCCGGTCAAACCATGTTTCAACTGCGCAGGGTATATCTTGGATACAATTACGATATCAGTAAAAAATTTGCTGCTGAATGCCTGTTAGCTGCTGAAGACGACTTTGCCGGTGGAGATGTGCTGTCAAACGGCAAGTTTGCTCCTTATATAAAACTGGCGAACCTGCGGTGGAAAAACATATTTCCCGGATCTGATGTGGTTATCGGTATGGTATCCACTCCCGCTTTCCCAATGACTTCTGAGTCTGTATGGTCTTACCGATCGATAGAAAGGACAGTTGCAGATATACGCAGAACACCTTCGTTCGACCTCGGTGTAGCATTACAGGGGAAGTTCATTCCCAAGAATGATAACTTCGGCTATAATATAATGGTAGGTAATGGTACTGCCGCCCGCCCTGAGAACGATAAATTCAAGGCTTTTTATGGCGATGTATATGCCAAATTATTCAAGAAGAAGGTGATCATCGATCTGTATGCCGATTATCAGCGCCTCAACTGGTCGCCCGGCTTCCACCACGGCAGGAGTATGATCAAGGGCTTTGTAGCTTATACTACTCCTAAATTCACCCTTGGTGTTGAGGCATTCTACAATAAAATAATGGCAGATGATATTGATACGAAAGTAAGCGGGGGCAAGGATACGGTTGCCAACGTTGCTACAGCGATATCTATATTCACTCGCGGACGCATCTATAAAGATAAGTTAGGCTTCTTTGCCCGGTACGATAATTTCATGCCCTCCGGTAATATAGACAATACAAAATACAATACCGATGTGCCATTGACCTCTCAATACGATCCGAACACGAAAGAACAGTTCATTACAGCCGGTATAGATTACACACCGATAAAGAATGTACACATCATGCCTAATATCTGGTACACCTCGTATAGCAATGTTGGCCCCCATAACTACGGCGCGGCAAACAATGATTACGACATGGTTTACAGGCTTACCTTTTATTATGTATACGGCAAATAAAACAATCAAATAACACGCAAAAAAAATCCAAAATGAATACCTTAGTAAAGATCAAAACATTAGCGATAGCAGGCGCCATATTTTCACTCGCCGGCGGCCTTACTTTAACAAGCTGTAATGGTGGCGGCACATCGGGTGCTGACAGCACATCAGGTGAAGCCAATACTGTACTCGGAGCAGGCAGTACCTTTGACTACCCGCTTTTCTCCAAGCAGTTCTCAGAATACAACAAGGCTACCGGCCTGAAAGTGAATTATCAATCAATTGGCTCCGGCGGCGGTATCTTGCAACTGACCAATAAAACAGTAGATTTCGGTGCATCTGACGCCCCTCTGAATGACGAGCAGGCTCAGAAAATGGGTGTACCTGCGCTGCATGTTCCTATAACAGCAGGAGCTGTAGTGCTTAGCTATAACCTGCCTGATGTTAAGGATACACTTAAACTGACACCGGATGTACTGGCAAACATTTTCCTGGGTAACATCAAAAAATGGAATGATGCTAAAATAGCTGCCATTAACCCGGGTGTAAAGTTACCTGCAATGGACATAGTTATCGCACACCGTTCTGATGGCAGTGGTACTACCAATATATTTACTACCTACCTGAGCAAAGTGAGCGATGACTGGACCAGCAAAGTGGGCAAAGGTTCTTCAGTTAACTGGCCTGTAGGCCTCGGCGGCAAAGGTAACGAAGGTGTTGCCGGGCTTATCAAACAAACTCCGGGCACTATAGGTTACATAGAGCTGGCTTATGCAATACAGAATAATATGGCCTATGCCAAAATGCAGAATAAAGCCGGGAATTTCATAGCCCCCAGCATAGAGTCTGTAACAGCTGCTGCAAACATCGAGCTGCCAGCTGACGGAAAAGTATCATTGACCAATACAGATGCTGCAGAAGGCTATCCCATTTCCGGGTTGTCATGGGTACTCATCTACAAAGAACAGAAGTATAATGACCGCTCACTGGATAAGGCTACTAAACTGCTGAAACTTATTTGGTGGCAGATACACGAGGGCCAGCAATATAGTGCAGCACTGCATTATGCTCCGCTTTCTCAAAATGCTACCACTACTGCCGAAAATATTCTTAAGTCGGCTACCTATGATGGCAAGCCGATATTACAGTAATCATTGATCAAATAACCATATATGGAAACTAATTCAAACGATAGCGTAGTGGCTCAAAAGCAACCTGTGCTGCGGGTGATCAACATAATAACACCTGAGATACTAAAAACAAAGCGGCTTAAACGCTCTTACAGGCACATTAAAGCCGAGAACGTTTTCAGGCGGGTACTTTTCATCATGGCTTTGTTGATGTTGGTAGTGGTGCTTGGTATAGCCATTACGCTAACGGTTGAATCTATGCCTTCGATCAAGGCATTAGGAATAAAATATCTATGGGGTAGGGTTTGGGACCCGGTGGCCAATGTTTATGGGGCGTTCCCCTTTTTACTGGGCACATTACTTACATCGTTCCTGGCCTTGCTAATATCTATACCCTTCTCTTTTGGCATTGCTATATTCCTTGGCGAATATTACCCTAAGGGCTGGCTATCCAATTTCATAAAGAACACTGTGGAGCTCATAGCAGCAGTGCCTTCGGTGATCTATGGCTTTTGGGGCTTATTTGTGCTCGTACCCATTGTACGTGCGTTCGAGAGTAAAATAGGTGTTACCCCCTATGGTATCGGCATATTCTCCTCTTCCCTTATTTTATCGATAATGATTATCCCTTATGCTGCCTCAATGGGCCGGGAAATGATCCGGATGGTACCGTCACCACTTAAAGAAGGTGCTTATTCCTTAGGTGCCACACGTTACGAAGTTATCAAAAGCATAATATTACCCTATACCAAATCCGGTTTATTTGCCGGAGTTTTGCTGTCATTGGGTCGTGCACTTGGGGAAACTATGGCCGTTACCATGGTAATTGGTAACACAAGCCTGATACCCAAGAGTATCTTTTCACCGGGTAATACTATGGCAAGTGTCATAGCGAACGAATTTACGGAAGCGGACAGGACCGTTTACCTGTCGGCCCTGATCGAACTGGGCCTAGTATTGTTCCTGGTTACAGTAGTTATAAACATGATAGGTAAAAGAATAATAAAACGCTTTACGAACGAATAATTTATGAGTGTACATATCAAATACAGGATCGGGAAAAGTGCGTTCTTCAAAGGTGTTATTATATTTTTTGCAACAGCGAGCATATTGCCGCTGTTGGCGATACTTTTTTACATCGTCAGGGAAGGGCTCACCAAGATCAACTGGCATTTCCTTACCAACATACCCAAACCTGTAGGTGAGACCGGCGGGGGCATCGCCAATGCCCTGCTCGGCAGTTTGCTGATCGTACTGGTGGCATCAGTCATCGCCATACCTATTGGCATACTTTGCGGCATATATCTTAGTGAGAATAAAACAAGCAAGCTGGCCTATTGGAGCAGGTTGGCTGTTGACATCCTGCAGGGTGTACCCTCTATCGTTATAGGTATCGTCATTTATTTCTGGCTGGTGAAACCGTTTGGCGGCTTTTCGGCATTTTCGGGTAGTATAGCGCTAGCCATAATGATGCTCCCCATACTGGTACGCTCAACAGAAGAAACATTAAAAATGCTGCCCCAATCGCTCAAAGAGGCTGCCCTGGCCCTTGGCATGCCTTATCATCGTGTGATGTTAAAGGTAATATTGCCCTGTGGCATCAGCGGTATATTATCCGGCATAATGCTGTCGATAGCCCGTATAGCCGGCGAAACTGCCCCTCTTTTGTTCACCGCATTTGGCAACCCTTTTTTAAGTTCAAATATTTTCAAGCCCATGCAAAGCCTGCCATTGCTTATATTTAACTATGCTACCAGCCCATACGATGACTGGCACGACCTGGCATGGGGCGCATCACTAGTGCTTCTATTGTGGGTGTTATTGCTAAATATTATTACAAAAATTACGACCAGGAGATGGAACATACAATTGTAAGCACTAAGGACTTCAACGCATACTTTGGCGATAACCATGTAGTAAAAAACGTAAACATAGACATACCGCAGAATAACGTAATTGCCGTTATGGGCCCTTCGGGCTGCGGCAAAACCACATTTTTACGCTGCATCAACCGTATGCACGAATTGATCCCCAATGCTACTACCAAGGGGACTATGATGTTACATAAAGAAAATGTTTATGAAATGCACCCTATCTTTGTACGGTTAAAGATCGGGATGGTATTTCAACGTCCTAATCCTTTTCCGAACCTGAGCATATACGACAATGTCATTGCAGGGTATAAACTCAATGGCATCAAACTATCCAGAGCGGAAAAAGATAAGATAGTGGAGACCTCACTTACGAGATCTGCGCTTTGGAATGAAGTAAAAGACTCCTTACATAAAAAAGGAACTTTTCTTTCAGGCGGCCAGCAACAAAGATTATGTATCGCCCGGGCCATCGCGATGGAGCCGGAAGTGCTGTTGCTGGACGAACCAACATCAGCCCTTGACCCGATCTCAACATCAAGTATCGAAGAATTGCTACACGAGTTGAAAAAGAGCTATACACTGATAATTGTGACGCATAATATGCAACAGGCTGCCCGTGTTAGCGACCGGACCGCATTCTTTTATATGGGTGAGCTGGTGGAATATGATGACACCAAGCAGATGTTCACTAACCCCTCAGACACCCGGACACAAAATTATATTACAGGCCGTTTCAGCTAGTAAACGTATAATCTATAAGTAATCATGACACAGTTAGAGACAGAACTGGAATCCGTCAAAAATGAGGTTATCAGCATGTGGGTGCTCGTGCAGTCGCAACTGAATAAAACCAGGGAGGCAATGCTCCATTTCGATAAGGACCTTGCCCATGAAGTAGTACAAAAAGAAAAAAGGGTCAATGCTTTTGAGCTCAAAATAGACCGCGACTGCGAAAATATATTTGCACTGTACTGCCCGGTAGCGGTAGATCTCCGTTTCCTCTTAGCGGTACTAAAAATCAACAATAACCTGGAGCGGATCGGCGATATAGCAGAGGGTATATGCAAGTTTGTGATAGACTCCCCTGTTAATTTTGATCACGACCTAATGGAAAGTGCACATCTGCTGGGTATGTATACCGATGCAATAAACATCCTTATGGATACCCGAATAGCTTTTGAGAAGGAGGATACTATCCTGGCACGCAGTATATTCAAAAGGGATGAAGCGCTCGATGTGATCAACAAAAATGCTAACGAGAACATATCGGCCTACATCCGGAAGAACATGGATAATATTGCTGAGGCCCTCTATGTTCTGTCCATTATCAGGAAACTGGAACGCGTAGGCGACCAGGCAAAGAACATAGCAGAGGAGATCATATTCTATATAGAAGCTAAGGTTCTGAAACACCAGGGAGAGGGAAACGCATAACCAAACAAACAAAAAATTATAAAAAGAAGCGGGGCATTATATAATGCCCCGCTTCTTTTGGATTTGATTGCTATCTGAATATTAATAAGCATTGTTTTCAGCATCGAAAGTTGACCAACCTGCGGTCCAGTCGTTAGTACCGTCGAAGGCACCCCTGTAAGATACTGTAGTAAATCCGTAACCTGACAGGCCAGTGAAATCTGCACCGGTCATAGCAGGTGAAGATGCTTTCAGGAGGTAGTTAGGACGACCTACACTTGCAGATATTGCTGAAGTGAATTTGTTAGGATCAACCAGGCCAACCTGCTGTGAGCTATCCAGGATGGTAGTGTTGGTACCGGCGAACCATGTATCAGCATTAGCCCATGTGTTGTGCTTGTAAGGAGTAGGGCAACCGGCAATGATATTGTTCTTGAAATTCAGTGTACCCGCTTCAGCATTCAGTGATGTTGCAGAACCCTTTGTATCGTCTATATAAAGACCAGCAACAGGATAACCCATGATTATTGAGTTGTAGATGCTCTGAGAAGAGTTACGGCGTATCTGTGCACCATGCTGGAAGTTAGCATTGATACCGCTAAGCGGGCTTGAAGGTGAGTTAGCCGAAGTAATTGGACCTATGATGGTCATGTTGCAAAATACTGCCATTGTCTTCGGAGAATTAGTAGAGCCATTCGCATCGTTGTCCGATTCGAAACCGTTTGAACCTGACTGATCCGCGATCGTTTTGTAACGCTGGCCAACGCAGAACTGTATATGACCAGAGAAACCGTTATCTGTATCATAATCATCATCCCATGTATAAGTAGCCATCAGGTGATCGCAGTTAACAGTACCGCCAAACCATTCGTAAGCATCGTCGCCAGAGCGATATACCTGTACGTAGCTGATGGTAGTACCTGCACCAACGCCACCGAAAGTAAGACCATTGATCTCGTTATCCGGAGAGTAAGCGATACCAGCGAACTCGATACGTGTATATTTTATAGTACCAGAGTTATCATTAGGATCAGTACCGCCATAGTTGATGTATTTGTCTTCAGAACCACCGTTGGTAGGAACGAGACCACCTTCGATCTTGGCAGAACCGCCTGCAGCGTTGATAGGCGCTTTACCTAACAGGATCACACCACCCCAGTCACCCTCACGGCGTGCACCGGCAGCGATGGCAGATGTAAATATGATAGGCTGTGTAGCAGTACCCTGGGCATCTATTTTAGAGCCGCGGGTAATAACCAGTGTACCTTTGGTGGCTTTATCACCAAACAGAATGGTACCGGCAGGTATGTGCAGCGTTGCACCATCGGTAACGTACACAAAACCTTTCAATAAATACTTTTTGCTTGCATCGAGTGTCATGTCAGAAGAGATATCTCCGGACAATTCAACGTAAGGAGAAGTAGTAGTTGTAGTGTTGTCGGTGGTTGTATTATTGTCTTTCTTTTTACAAGCACCAAAAAGCAATGTCAATGACAGGCCAGCTAATAAAATTTTTTTCATGTTGGTTAATTTTTTGCGAAACTATTATTATGATGTAACCGCCACATTACCGTAGCATTAATTAAACGTTAAGTAATGATTAGAAGCGGTAAGTGTATGTTAACGAATAGGTACTTCCGGGACGATACTTCTTCAGTATATAGTCTTGTGTAGGATCTGTAACACCCTCCTTATAGTCTACCTTATCAAACTTCTTGTTGCCATTCTGATCGTAATAGAAAACGATCGGCGAATTGAGCAGGTCTTTAATATTGAACTTCAATTCGCTTCGCTTACTGATGCTATATGCAACCTGGAAGTCTAAAAGATTGCGCGAATTCTCGTAGGCATTACCCAAGGAATTAGACGCAGCAGCTGTACCGCCACCCTGGCCTACAAGGTAAATGCGCTGGCCGATCCTGTTATACAATACATTGAAATTAAGTTTGCCATCCAATGCTGAATAGCTAAGGCTGGTATTTACCACGTAGTTCGACTGACCACTAAGCGGCCTGTCTTCCGAATTCGCAGTGGTATCGTTCACCAGTGACTTAATATATGCCAGGTTCACGTAGAAGGTCATGTTCTTCAGGAAACTCTTTGGCGCGATAAAGTCAAGATTCTTTCTTGCTTCAGCTTCTACACCTACATTATATGCGCTATAGTAATTCTTCGGATTTATTTCAAACTGGCTGATGCCTAAAGAATAGACTTCGTTCTCAATAGTATTCTTGAAGAATTTGTAGAATACCGAGGCCGACAATACTTCTCCCGCTTTAGGGAATATCTCGTAACGCAGGTCTGCATTATGGATCTTTGTCCTTTCCAGTTGCGGATCACCATTTACCAGTGCCGACATCTCGAAATCGTAATAGGAGAATGGCGCCATCTCACGTAATTCAGGGCGGGCAACACTCCTATAATAAGAAGCCCTCAGGTTTGACCTGGATGTTAGTGCATAGGTCAGGTTAAGTGAAGGCAAAGGATCTACCCAGGTCTTATTGATATTGAGGGGCTTACCGGATAAGGTAGAGTTCAGTTGTACATTAAAATATTCGGTACGGATACCCAGAACAGCCCTGAACTTATCAGTGATCCTGCTATCGGCCATTGCGTATCCTGCACCTGCTATAGTTTTGGCATCGTATTTATCAGAACCTGAAGTGATATCATCAAGCTGGTAGTAGCCAGCATCTATAGCATCGTTAGCATATAATGTTTGCAGCGGGCGTGATACAACTTCATCTGAACCGGCTACTGTATTATCCAGCTTCAGGCCTATATAGCGAGCATCGAAAGTGCGGCTCCTGTACTGTCCAAGCACACCTGCTTTTATTGATGTTTTGTTTAAAAAGTTAACCGGTATAGTAAAGTTCAGCGCACCGGTATACAGGTTTTCATTCAGGTCTGAGAAGAAACGGTTGTTAGCTTTACCTACACTGTTGTTATCAGCAACGAGAGGTGCATCCGGGCTGCTAATGTCCCTGAAGTAGGTATTCTTCTTCTGGTCCGGCTGGTTATTGCTAATCTTATTATAAGACACTACCCAGTTGAGCTTACTTTGTCCTTTGCCCAATTGATGATCGCCTTCAAGTGAGGTTTTGAATAATGATTTCTGGATCAGGTCGAAAGCATAGTAATTGATGAATTTCGAACTACCGTAGTTGTAGCCTTCCCTGTAGAGGAAGTTATCGTCGAACACTTTATTGTATAGCGTCTTAAGAACAAGCTTGCTCTTGCCGAATGAGTAACCGAAGTTCAACAAAGCACCTACATTCGTAGAATATTGATAACTGTTGTCCTTAAAGTCATAATTGTCGTACCTCCTGATGATAGGGTTGTCTGTTGTACCATTTATAGATTCAGTGTGGTTGTAGGTAAGGGCGCCTATCACACCAAAACTCCTGTTACCTTTAAGCAGGTACGAACGGCCAAGCGAGCCCTGCAGGCTGATACCGGGCAGTGCCGACCTCTCTTTTACAGTATAATCGTTATTGAGCGATTTTTCAGCCGCCTGCTGGTCTGCGGCACTCAGGTTACCCGATATGATCTTACTTGTGGTTGGAAAGCCTGAGGGCAGTTGCCTCATACCGTCATCAAAACCAATGAAATCGGTGCTGCTATGTGTACCCGATTTGAATGTTTTAAAAGTGGATACCGTGTTGTAACTGGTACCGATCGAAATGTTATTGAAATTCTGTTCAGGTATCTCCTTGGTAAGAATATTAATTACACCACCGGCAAAATCGCCGGGTAGGTCGGGGGTACCTGATTTTGTGATAATGATATTATCGATCAGGTTGGCCGGAATGATATCAAAAGAAAATGCTTTACGGTTAGGCTCCGTACTGGGGAGTATAGCATTATCAATAAGGGCAGTATTGTAACGGTCGCTAAGACCACGTACAATAACGAATTTGTTATCCTGTATAGTGGTACCGCTCACACGTTTGAGTACTTCTCCGGTACTGCGGTCAGGAGATTTTTTGATCACATCGGCAGAGATGCCATCCGATACCGATGCACTGTTCTTCTGTAGTGCATATAAGGCACTTACGTTTTCTTTTTTGAGCGATGAACGGATCACTACTTCCTGCAGTTGGGTGTTCCCTGCTTCACTCATCAATACGTTTACATTCGTAGAAGCACCGTTCGTAACTTTCACATCTTCAATTTCTTTGGTCTGGAAACCAATGTATTTTACTTCCAGCGTATAGGTGCCAGCATCCAGGGCTATGGCAAAGTTGCCGTCAACGTCTGTCACTGCACCGTGGGGCGTCCCTTTTACAATGACAGTGGCGCCTATTATGGTTTCTCCGGTCTTTTCTTCTTTTATATTACCGGTTATTTTGCCGCCGGCCAAAGCGTACAAACTTGATAAAAGCATTAAAGCCAAGAGCGGTACAATGCGCATTTTGTATATATATTTATTATTTGCGCAAAGGTGCTCAACGTATGTTACCAAGGCCTTACCTCAATGTTACGGGTGAGTGAACTAAATGTTAACTAAATATGAATTCTTACTTATTGGTTAAGCAAACGTTGCGTCTGTGTGATTTTTTTCATAGCAATTTTGGGAGTTATTTTGTGCCATGAACGGGCGACAATTGTTTCAGCAATACCTGGCACAGACCTCTGCGGAGCCCATAGGCTTGCATATTACAGGGGCTTCGGGGAATTATATCTCCGACATAGATGGGAAAAAATACCTGGACCTTATAGGAGGCATCAGCGTATGCAATATCGGGCACAGGCATCCCAAAGTAGTAGCAGCAATAAAGCAACAGGCAGATGAATACCTGCACGTAATGGTATACGGCGAGTTGGTACAAAGCCCACAGGTACAGTATGCAGCAATGCTGGCAAAACACCTCCCCGATCAGTTGAACTCCGTATATTTCACCAACTCGGGGACAGAGGCTACCGAAGGCGCTATCAAGCTTGCAAGAAGAGCTACCGGCAGACCAGGCATCATAAGCTGCAATAAAAGTTACCATGGCTCGACCCTGGGCTCGCTTAGCCTGATGGGCGATGAATACTGGCGCAACGCATTCAGGCCTTTATTACCCGGTGTAAAGAGGTATAACTATAATAGTACTGACCTGATCGAGGCAATAGATACCGATACCGCCTGCGTGATTATAGAAACAATACAGGCAGAAGCCAGTGTGATAGAACCCCAAACAGAATGGTTAAACAAATTGAGACAACGCTGTAATGAGACAGGTACACTACTCATTATGGACGAGATCCAGTGTGGCTTCGGGCGCACAGGTAACATGTGGGGATTTGAGCATTATAATATAGTACCGGATATCGTTCTATTAGGCAAGGCTCTGGGCGGAGGTATGCCTTTGGGTGCATTTGTATCATCGGGCGAACTGATGCAGACCCTCACTCACGATCCTGTGCTGGGCCACATAACCACCTTTGGCGGGCACCCGGTATGCTGTGCCGCCGGCATGGCTGCCATGCAAGTGCTGCTTGATGAGCAATTAATAGCAGGCATTACGGCAAAAGAGCAATTATTCCATTCCTCACTAAAACACCCGGCTATAAAAGCCGTGCGCAGCAAAGGCCTGCTGGTAGCCATTGAGCTGGATACAGCTGATCATGTATTGGCAACCTTGAAAGAATGCCTTAAAAAAGGTCTGTTCTCAGACTGGTTCCTGTTTGCTGCTAATTGTATACGTGTTGCCCCGCCCCTTACAATAACCGAAGCGGAGATAAAAGAGGCTTGCGCTATTATCATGGACAGCTTGTAGCATGGTTTGATGACCTGATAATATAAAAGGAGCGGTATTGCCGCTCCTTTTATAACAAACCCATTAGTTAGATTATCATAATGTTATATTGTACGATTGGTTGTTAATGGTAAGCGTGGCTTGCGAATCACAATTACCGTTGCCATAATCTATAGTGCGCACATTGTTGCCATTCTGTGGTGTTATCTGTACAGTACCTTGCTCTATCCAGGGGCAAATGGCAGCTACCCTAAGTGCAGAAGTTATGTTGACAGTAAATGTATGCCCATTGATGCGACGTATGGTGGCGCTGCCGGTGATATCGTAAGTATCGTCAGTTCTTGTTGCTGTGCTATACCCGTCTACCCATGTACGCTCACGACTGCTGGTCCAGCTTCTAAAGCCATTGTTATTAGCCACTGTGCCCGACCATAAAGTATCCGTAACAGATATATCGTAGTAATAGTTGCCTGCATTGTTCATACCCATATTGGTCACGCTCTTGCTACCCGTAAGCTGGTTACCATTTACTATATAATTATCGTAAGTAATGGTATGCTGACTCCCCGCATCTTTATAATGACCGGTATATTGCACAATTATCTTACCGCTTCGGTTACGGCCATCCCATCCGGTGCAGGGTGAATTACCAAAATCAAGCGTAAGCACATGTGGAACAGATACTGTATCATTCGTAACCACTGCACAACCTGATAATTCGGTAAATCCTCCTTTAAGTTGCGCATTGCCATTGTTTGCTGCAGCATCTGCCATAGATAAGACATCATTGTTCTCCCGCTCTATTGCTGCCTGGTCTCCACCATATCCCTTATCGTCCTCCGACAAGGTGGTTGTACTACTTGTATCGGTAGCTGTGCGTTTGCAAGCAGCAAAAAGCAGCAAGCCTGTCGCCGCCAGTATCAATCCTTTACCATAAAGTGATTTGCGTATCATAATTGCAGATTTTAATAGTAAGACAGCGGTTATTGTGCCGGGTTTAAAATTACTAAAACTTTTTTTTGTTAATACATGTACATAAGCCCACCAAATAATAACTACTTTTGCCGAAATTTTCTGAAAACCGCTTATGCAATTAGCTATCATTGGCACAGGCTATGTAGGCCTCGTTACCGGCACCTGTTTTGCCGAAACAGGCAACAATGTAATGTGTATTGACATTAACGAGGACAAGGTCCGCATGCTACAGGAAGGTCGGTCTCCCATATACGAACCGGGCCTTGATATACTCCTGGAGCGCAACATCAAAGAAAAGCGGCTTCAGTTCACTACCTCACTTGAGGATGGTATACGCGATGCACAGGTAATATTCCTGGCCCTGCCTACGCCTCCGGGCAAGGATGGTGCGGCAGACCTGCAGTATGTGCTGGATGTAGCGGCACAGCTCAGCACTATCATCACAAAATATACCGTGATCGTAAATAAGAGTACCGTGCCCGTAGGTACTGCTGAAAAGGTTGCGGCAGTTATCGCTCAAAAACTCGATACTTCGCTTTTTGACGTTGTATCCAATCCTGAGTTCCTGCGTGAGGGCGTAGCTGTGGAGGACTTCCTGAAGCCTGACAGGGTGGTAATAGGCACCTCTTCAGATAAGGCTAAAAAATTAATGGACGAATTATACCAGCCTTTTGTCAGGCAGGGCAATCCCATATATTTTATGGACGAGCGTTCGTCAGAAATGACCAAGTATGCAGCCAATGCGTACCTGGCCATGCGCATCTCGTTCATGAACGAGATGGCCAACCTATGCGAGAAAGCCGGAGCTAACGTCGACTGGGTACGCGTAGGCATGGGTAGCGATTCCCGTATCGGCAAGCGTTTCCTTTTCCCGGGCGTGGGTTATGGTGGCAGTTGCTTTCCTAAAGATGTCCAGGCACTGGCCCAAACAGCCAGGGAAATGGACTATGACTTCAGGATAGTGAATACGGTAATGAACGTGAATGAAAATCAGAAGACCCGCTTGGGCAAAAAGATAAAGGAACTGTTCGGCTCCGACCTCGCGGGGAAGACCTTCGCCATTTGGGGGCTTGCATTCAAACCCGAAACGGATGACATTCGTGAGGCCCCGGCACTCTACCTTATAGACGAATTACTGGCATCAGGGGCCACTGTGAGGGCTTTTGACCCTGAAGCGATGGAAAATGTGAAACGTATTTACGGGGACAAAGTGATCTTTGCTAAAGACCAATATGACGCGATTGAGGGGGCAGAAGCGCTGGCCATAGTAACCGAATGGAGCGAATTCAGGAACCCTGACTTCAAACGTATTGGTGAAACGCTTAAAAATCCCGTGATATTCGATGGCCGTAATGTATATGCACTGGAGAAGATGGAAGAACTAGGCTTTTATTATGAAAGCATTGGCAGGAAGGTAGTACATGAGCAACTGAAAAGTAAGATCGCTGTACCGGAAACCACAATTATCAGGGAAAGGGGCACCATGGATTAAAGATGATGACCCTGTTTCGAAGACTTATTACATTAAATACACCAGCATAAAGTAGAAAAATGGCAAAACGTATCTTGATAGCAGGCGCAGCGGGTTTTCTAGGTTCGCATCTTTGCGACCGTTTCCTTAAAGAAGGGTACACCGTGATCGGTATGGACAACCTGCTTACAGGTAACATCCGGAATATCGAGCACCTCTTCCCTAACAAGGAATTCGAGTTCTACCATCACGATGTCACAAAATTCGTGCATGTGCCGGGTCACCTTGATTACATTCTGCATTTTGCCTCGCCCGCAAGCCCGATAGACTACCTGAAAATGCCTATCCAGACCTTAAAAGTTGGTGCATTAGGTACACACAACCTACTCGGTCTTGCCAAATCTAAGAATGCGCGCATACTTGTAGCATCCACATCCGAGGTGTATGGCGACCCCCTGGTACATCCGCAGTCGGAAGAATATTGGGGCAATGTAAACCCCATTGGCCCCCGTGGTGTATATGACGAGGCCAAGCGCTTCATGGAAAGTATCACCATGGCCTATCATAATTTCCATAATGTAGAGACAAGAATAATAAGGATATTCAATACATATGGGCCCCGTATGCGGCTCGATGATGGCCGCGCCCTGCCAACTTTTATGAGCCAGGCCCTGCGTGGCGAAGACGTGACCGTATATGGTGATGGCTCACAAACCCGCTCCTTCTGTTATGTTGATGACCTGGTGGAAGGTATATACCGGCTCTTACTCTCCGACTACCACTTGCCTGTTAATATCGGCAACCCGTCTGAGATAAGCCTGCTCCAGTTCGCAGAAGAGGTTATAGCGCTCACAGGCTCAAAAAGCAAGATCATTTTTGAACCCCTGCCCCAGGACGACCCCAAGCAAAGGCAGCCCGATATTACTAAGGCTAAAAGCATACTTGGCTGGCAACCTTCAGTTGACAGGGCTGAAGGCTTAAAAAGAACGCTTGAGTACTTTAAAATATACATATAAAATTGTTAATAATAACTTAAACCGGTTTAACTTTAACAATTGTTTTTTACATCATTTTTTTACTTTACTTTTGCGAAAAATCCGGGTAACGGTAAATTATTTATAAATAACGTTTAAAACTAAACTGATAATTATAGGTTAACTTTTTGCACCGTGAAGACGAGGAAAATACCACTAAATGGGTATTCAAGCGTAAGATACATAGGTTTACTTTTGTTTTTTCACACTATCTTCGCGTCATCATTTACGTTAACCCATTAAATTAAGACTTTTTAACTAACCAAAAAATCTATGAATATTATGAAAAAATTGTTGACACTTTCTCTTTTGACGTTGGGTGTCAGTGCCACGGCACTAGCCCAATCGCCCTATGTTCTGTTGGGACATAGTTATTCGCAAAACTTTGACAACATCGGGAATGGCTTACCTGACGGTTGGATGGTGTACACTAATGCATGGTTCGATACATTAGGTACTCCTGCCAGCTTCGTTAGCACAGCTACACCATGGGATCAGGGTAGCGGTACTTTCGGCAACTATGCTGCAAAGGACACCTTCTATGCTAACGCAACCGCTGCTGCACAGAATGCTTCACCTAACAGGGCACTGGGTGCCAAGATAGGCCCGGCTAACGATACCGGTACTTCATTTGTATTCCGTATCGATAATACACGTGGTTTATCTAGCATCAATTTTGCCTTTAAGCTTCAGTCCCTCGACCTGAACGCAGCCAGGACAAAAAGGTGGTATGTAAGCTATGGTATGGGTTCTAACCCTACCAGCTTCAGCACGCTGGCCGGTGGTTACAATGTTGGTAACAACACATTCACTGAAACCAACATCAGTGTTACCTTGCCTAGCATCGTAAACAACCAGGACAGCAACGTTTGGATCCGGATATCTTCTTTCTTCCCTGCAACCAACTCACTGGTTTATCCTACTGTAGGTATCGACGATGTTGAAATGACATGGACAGGCAAACCTCCTGTAACTGTTGCTTACGACAGCACAAATATTCCTTGCCACGGTGGCCTTACCGGTTCTATAACCAACATCATGGCAGCAGGCGGTGCTCCGGGTTACACTTATGCACTGGATAGCCTGGTGCCTAATCCTCCTGTATTCTCAAATACGACTTCATATACAGGCTTGCCTGCAGGTACACACACCATCATGGTGAAAGATACTGACGGTACTATTACTTACTTCCCTGTTTACCTGACTGAGCCTGCGGCTTCACTGTATGTTGGCGGTTACTCTTTCAAATGGGTTACCTGCGCAGGTGGTAGCAACGGTTGGGCTACTGCAATGGCGCTGAACGGCACATCTCCTTATCAATACAGCTGGGATAATGGTCCTTTCACTTCATACAAAACAACTGCTGATACCAACCTCGCACTCACCGCTGGCCTCCACGTAGTAAACGTTATGGATACCAATGGTTGCGTTGCTGCTACAAACATCAGCGTTAATGAGCCGGATAGCATACAGACATCATTATTATGGTGGGATAACAACTGCTACAACGATAGCACCGGTGAGATCGATATCGATTATACATCAGGCGGTTGGGGTAACACCATTTACGATTATACCTACGTTCTGGAAGTTAACCCTCCGGATACCGGCTTGTCTTTCACTAATCTGAGAAGCGGTACTTATACCATCACTACTTATGATGACAGCGGCTGCCATACGAGTGTAACTCAGGAGATCACTTCACCTCCTCAGATCCAGTTTAGCAACAACATTACTGACGATCTTGGCAACTGTACAGGTAGTGTAACCGTTACTGTAACAGGCGGTGTACCTGATTACTACTACGACTGGAGCACTGGCTTGAGCGGCAATTTCGCCCAGACTATATCTGGTCTTTGCGATGGTCAGACTTACTACCTGATGCTGACTGACAACAATGGTTGCGTAGTGTATGATACCGTTACCATACATGGACCTACCGTTGTAAACGGCGCCACTGCTCCTGCAACGATCAAATTGTATCCTAACCCTGTTAGCAGCATCCTTTATGTAGATGCTAACCAGGCTGTGAATGTACAAGTACAGGATCTTACCGGCCGCGTGATCATCAATGTTGAAAACGCTAAGCAAATACCAATGGCTCAGCTCGCAAACGGTGTTTACATTGTGAACATCCTTGATGAGAACAACAAGCTGATCGGTACAAGGAAGATCATGAAACAATAGTTATAACAGACTTCAAATAAAAAAACACCCCGCAAATGCGGGGTGTTTTTTTTATGCCTGTATTTAAACTTCCCTAAGGTGCATGGGCCTCTCGGGAGAAAGCTTACTTGACTAATTTATTTTCCAGTTCTAAGACGATGGTTTCACTAACCTTAAGATTATAGGCTGCTGTATGCAGCGAGATAAGCGCCTGAACATAGCTGTTCTCCGCCTCACGGGCTTCCAATGTAGTCCCTACACCCACTTTAAACCTTGCTTCCTGTACGTCCAGGTTCTCTTTGGCGTATTTGATGTTATCATATTGCAACTGGTATGCAGCTACAGCAACTTCATAATTACGCCATGCGCTGCGGTAATGGTTACTGATGATAGTCTTTTGCCTTTCATACAGCAGATCATCGCGCATGCTTTGCAAAGAGGCTACCTTCACCTGGCGATTGATATTGCCTCCCTGGAAGAGCGGTATGCTGATGCCTGCACTTCCTGTGGGACCATAGCTCCTGCCGGATAAGAGGAACCCTGTTGCGCTCCTGCTATAGTTGTAATAATAGCCCCCGTTTATGCTCAATACCGGCAGCCGGTAACTTCTGGCTATGCGCTCGTTGAGCTTGGAGATGTCGGCGCTATGCTTGTAAATGCTCAAGGAAAGATTAGCATCTTCCAGTAGTTGTTCGCTTGCCGGGCTTAAACGTGTATTAAGCTGCAAACTATCATCGAGGATATAAGCCGTATTTACTGCTGCACCTATTAATACATTCAGAGAATCAAAAGACTGGGTGATATTCGCTTCCTGTGTCAGCGAATCTGCCTGTCGCGCATTGTAATCGACCCGCGCCTGCAAATAGTCTGTCTTCGGCGATGCCCCGGTCTCAAATTTCACCCTTGATATGTCCATGCGCAGCTTGGCTAGGGCGGCGGCAGTGTCCACTGCTATGAGCTGCTTTTGCTGCCATAAGACCTGTGCATATACCTGTATCACACGCGATACTGTGGATTGTAGCTGTAGCCGGAATTGCTCATTACCTGCCAGTTCTTCTATATCCAGTTGCTTTTTGACGAGGAACATGCGCCCCCCGTCAAACAAGGTCCAACCCAGGGTGGCAGAGGTACTGTAGTTATAAGTTTTGGCCGCAGGGTTATCCTGCACATCGCCATTCACCAGTTGGTTGTGTGTATTATAATCACTGCCGCCTAGTGTACCATTCAGGTTGACATTGGGCAACATTCCCGCATTGCCTATGGTATTATTTGCCTTTGCTTGTTTAGCAGCAGCATCGGCAATGCGCACATCATAATTGTATTGCAGGGCACGGTTTATGGCATCCTGCAGGCTGAGCCGTTCCTGTGCTGTGACCCTGATCACGCAACAGCCAAGTGACAATATTATCGTGAGTCTTTTGAACATTTACTCATCCAGTTTTTCTATTGCTGTAGGACTAACATTTCTTCTCCTCGAAAGGTAAGTATAAATAACAGGTACAATGAACAGCGAAAGCACCAGTGAAAACAGTACCCCGCCAACGATCACTATACCCAAAGGTATGCGGCTGGTAGAAGCTGCACCTATGGATAAAGCCAGGGGTAATGCCCCGAAGATCATTGCCAGGCTGGTCATCAGGATAGGGCGCAAGCGCATTGAGGCCGCATAAATAGCCGATTCCATTTTAGAACTCCCCTTATCGCGCACATGGTTCGCATATTCCACTATCAGGATACCATTTTTGGTCACAAGCCCAATAAGCATGATCATACCTATCTCGGAGAATATATTAAGCGTTTGCCCGAACAACCATAAGGAAAGTACGGCCCCTGCTATGGCCAGCGGTACCGTGAACATGATAATAAATGGGTCTACAAAGCTCTCAAATTGCGCCGCAAGTATCAGGTATATAAGCACCAGTGCGAGAATGAAGGCAAAAGAAGTGTTGGAAGAACTTTCTGCATAGTCGAGCGAAGAACCTGAGAGGGCATGCGAGAATGATTCATCAATTTTCTTCTCTTTCACCAGCTTATCGTATATGGCCTGCATAGCTGCGATACCGTCGCCTATGGTCTTACCCGGTGCCAGGTTTGCCGATATGGTCGCCGATTTATAGCGATTGTAATGGTATATCTGCGATGGACTGGTGGTCTCCCTGATATTCACAAGATTGTCCAGCGATATCTGCTGGCCGCTTTCTGTGCGTACATAAAATGTTTTCAGGTCCACCGGGCTTTCCCTGTTGGCACGGTACACCTGCCCTATCACCTGGTACTGTTTGCCATTCATCGTGAAATAGCCCAACCTGCTGTTACTTAATGCCAGTTGCAGAGCCTGTGATACATCATTTACCGATACACCCATTTGTGATGCCTTAGCCCGGTCAACCGTAATGGCAAGTTGAGGCGTATTGAATTTCAGGTCCACATCCACGCCCTGGAAAACCGGCCTTTTATTGGCCTCATCAAGAAAATCGGGCAGTACTTTTGCCAGCTTATCAAAATTGATGTTTTGTAACACATATACGATCGGGAACTGGCTACCCCCTCTTTTTACAGATATGGTCTGCTCCTGTATCGCAAAAGCCTTACCGAAGTTCAGCTTCTGAAAATTCCGGTTGGCCATCTGTGCAATCTCAGCCTGGCTGCGCTGACGTTTATCAGGGTCAGACAGGCGAACAAAACCCCTGCCTATGTTCACAGCGCCTGAGCCGGTGAAGCCCGGAGCCGTTATGGCCAACACGGCTTCTGCCTCGGGAATGCTATCCATCAATAACCCGGTCACTTGGTCCATATACTGCTCAGTAGCATCATACGAAGTGCCCTCAGGGGCCACAACGGAAAAAGAGATACGGCTCCTGTCCTCAAGTGGCGCCAGCTCACTTTGCAGGCTGCCCCCAATGACGAAAATGACAACAAAACATACGGCTATTGCAGTAAGGGCCATCCACCTGCGCCCCATGACCCAGCTCAGTGCTTTTTTATAACCATTCTCAAGACCCTGGAAAAATGGCTCGGTCCTGTCGTAAAAACGGGAACGTTTATGGTTATTCCGGGTCAGGAATACATTAAGTACCGGGGTAAGCGTAAGCGAAACAAAAGCGGATATCAGTACTGCACCTGCTACCACGATACCGAATTCACGGAACAAACGCCCGGTAAACCCTTGCAGGAACACAATGGGCAGGAATACCACTGCCAGCGTAATGGAAGTGGATATGACCGCAAAGTATATCTCCTCAGCGCCTTCCTTGGCCGCCCGGTGCTTTTCCATACCCTGCTCTATCTTCTTATAGATGTTCTCCGTGACGACAATACCATCATCCACCACAAGACCCGTAGCCAGCACTATAGCAAGCAGGGTGAGTATATTGATGGTAAAACCCATCAGGTACATAATGAAAAAAGCGCCGATGAGGCTCACCGGAATATCTATCAGAGGTCGCAATGCTATCAGCCAATCCCTGAAGAACGCATAGATGATCAGGATGACCAGCACGAAGGCCACGATCAGCGTCTCTTCCACCTCGGCTATCGACTTCTTGATGAAGATGGTATAGTCGATAGCTATGTTCAGCTTGATATCTTTCGGCACGTCCCTTTTGATGGCCGCAAAACGTTTATAGAACTCATCGGCAATAGATATATAATTGGCTCCCGGCTGTGGTACCAGGGCGAGGGCAATCATCACCGTGCCTTTATTCTTCAACACCGTTTCTTCATTCTCAGGCCCTAATACAGCCTCACCCACATCTCTCAGGTGTATATCGGTACTGTCAACGTTCTTTATGATCAGGTTATTGAAGTCCTCCTCCGTGTAGAGCCTGCCGTAAGTGCGTATGGTCAGATCGGTTTGATAGCCGCTTATTTTGCCGGCCGGCAACTCTACATTCTGCTTGTTCAGGGCATTTTGAATATCCTGGAAGGTAATATTGTAACCGGCCATCTTCACGGGGTCAAGCCATAGCCGCATGGCATACCTGCGCTGGCCCCATATCTGTATGCTGCTGACGCCCGGTATGGTCTGCAGCCGCTCCTGTAGCACGTTCTCAGCATAATCAGATAGCTGCATGGCATTGCGGGTATCGCTCTGCACCGTCATGGAGATGATGGCAGATGAGTTGGCGTCCGCTTTGGTAACAACAGGCGGGGCGTCAATATCCTGCGGAAGGTTACGCACAGCTTGCGATACCTTATCGCGTACATCATTGGCCGCTGCTTCAAGGTCGGTACTCAGGTCAAATTCTACGGTTATATTACTGGAGCCCTGTGAGCTGGAAGAAGAAATGCTTTTAATACCAGCTATCCCGTTTATCTGCTTTTCAAGCGGCTCTGTTACCTGCGATTCTATCACGTCAGGGTTAGCCCCGGCATAGGAAGTACGTACACTGATAATGGGCGGATCGATAGAAGGGTAATCCCTCACACCCAGGAACTTAAAACCAATGACCCCGAATACAACAATGATAATGTTCAGCACAATGGCCATTACAGGGCGGCGGAGCGATATGGAAGGCAGGCTCATTCAGTCTGTTTTCGAAAAATGCTGTCAAATATACCGATATAAAGCACCCAAAAATGCCCGGTTATGCGCTATTGAAGATACTAAACTATAAGCTACTGCAAATGAAACACATAGTATTCGCATAGCTTACCGTCTATTTTTCTATGGCACTATTTTATTTTATTATTAACAGAGCGGCTCATTTGGGCTTTACCGTTACTCCCGTTACCTTTGAACTTCTAACAATAAAACTTAAGAATTATGCCACATTCACTCCCTCCTTTAGATTATGCTTTCAACGCACTCGAACCACATATAGATGCTCAAACCATGGAAATACACCATGACAAGCACCATGCTGCCTATGTGAATAACCTGAACAAGGCCCTTGAAGGCACCGATGGCGAAGGAAAAACACTGGAAGAACTGATGGCCAACATCTCTGCTTACCCAATGGCGGTACGCAATAATGGTGGCGGTCACTACAACCATACATTGTTCTGGACGGTACTTGGCCCCAATGCGGGCGGTACACCTTCCGGCGACCTGGCCACTGCCATCAATGATGCTTTTGGTTCTTTCGATGCAATGAAAGAAAAAATGAATACAGCAGGTGCTACCCGCTTCGGCAGCGGCTGGGCATGGCTCATAGTAAAAGACGGTAAGCTGGACGTATGCTCCACACCCAACCAGGACAATCCCCTGATGGACATTGCAGATGTTAAAGGCCACCCCATACTGGGCATAGATGTTTGGGAACATGCTTACTACCTGAAGTACCAGAACAAGCGCCCGGATTACCTTAGCGCTATTTGGAACGTGATCAACTGGGACGAGGTTGCTAAACGCTATAAGGCTGCACTATAGCACTAAGCGATACATGATATTTAAAAACCACTGCAATGCGGTGGTTTTTTATTTTGCACACAATAACCATGATAACCAATCGTTTAAATGGAAACCATTTTTATGAAAAAGCTAGTCCTGGTCATTTTTTCCTACGCCTGCACTACCGGTACCTACGGGCAAGAAACTACAAAATATAACGAGCTGGGGCTAATGGGAGAGACCAACATCTCGGGCAATGCCAGTGGCCAAACTTCACTTGCCGGCATCCAATTCAAACATTTTGGGAAGAAGAATATCGGGTACCGGGTATTTGCCGGATATGGGGAAGCGCAGGAATACAATTTCAGCAATATCTACTTTTCAGCGGGTGATACCTCGGTTGAGAAACATAGCTCCCTTACCGTTAATATGCCAATGGTGGGTCTGGGCATCGAAGGGCAACATCCCTTATATAAGCATGTGTATATGTTTGCCGCATTCGAATTAAGGTTAGGCTATGGCAGTGGTTCTATAGATACAACAATTACCCGGCACTATCCGGATATTGACCCGAACCATGGAAACACATACATAGAATCCGGCACAGGAAATCGCGGGCCTAAAGCCAACATGCTTTTAGTAGGGCTGGCACCATCAATGGGCATCAAATTCAGGTTCGGGAAAATCGTCTTTGGTACTGAATTTTCAAATCTTAGCTCCTACCGCAGCTCTTCGGGAACTATCGGCAGCAATTTCGATTTTGATCTTGGCAGGATCAACCAGCGCCTGTTCCTGAACTATAGCTTCTGAGTAGTAGCAAGATCAGCCAGCATGGCCTTTGCCTGTGCATTACCAGGATGTTTTTTCAGCAGGTGTTCCAGGCATTTTTTCGCTTTGTCGCTTTGCTGGTTATTGTGGTAATACACAGCAAGGTTAATGAGTGTTTGCTCATGGTCCGGGTCCAGTTCGTTGGCATGGCGCAGGTAATTATAAGCCATAGTATTATTGCCCTCCTGCATATACAGGAAACCCAGGTTAGTATTAGCACTCTGGTAATCGGGGTTCTCATTCACAATAAACTCGAATACTTTTTTTGCATCTTCCAGCCGATTAAGCGCCAGCAGGCAGGTACCGTATTTGTTCTGGAAGTCGAGCGAGTATTTCCATATCTCTGTAGCACGCTTGTACCAGGGCAGTGCCTTATCAAACTGCTGCATGCTAAAATAGGCCTCACCCACACGGTAAGCCGTCCATGCATCATTGATAGCTGTAGGCTGTAATTGCGTTGCATAGCCTGCTACTTTAGTAAAATCGTCGAGCAGGTAATAGACACGTATGTAATCTCGGTTCTGTTCATTTTTCGCTTCCGCATCGGGCTGCTTATTAAGGTAGAACAGGGCGGAGTCGAGCAGGCCTTTGTTCTGGTTATAACGCTCATAAAATTCCATATAACCCCGCGCCTCGGTAATGGCGTCAACATGTTTGTTGTTGAAGCATTTAAGGCCCAGGAATGCAGTTATCTTTTTTTCCGCCGTGTCAGTTAGTGGCCGCTTACGGATATAGTGGTCGGTCACGGCCACATGGGGTATATCTATACTGCCATTGTGCGGCATATGGCAGGTGATACAATCGTTACCTTTAGCAGCGCGTACTTCGGCCTTCTCGGTACACTGTTGTTGCTTTGCACCGCCATGGCAATTCATGCAGGCATTGATGAAATGCTCCCTCGGTGTGAACTTAACACTGATATGTGGGTTGTGGCAGGTAATGCAGCTCATTTTCCCCGATTCAACATAACACCTGCTTTTTTTCATCCGCTCCACATGTGAGGCCATGATCATTTTGTCACGAGCTCCTTCATACTCGGGCATAAAAACATTCATCACTTCCGATAAGTGCATGCCGGGACGGAAATCGAAAAATGTTTTATTGTCATTGAGTACTGCAATGCCCTGCAGGTGGCAGCGCTGGCATACATTGTTTTGCAATTCCGTAGGCAGCCTGCGGGGGTTAACGATAGTATAGTCAGGTCCTTTGGAGGTGTCCACTATATCTCCCGACTCCTTGGCGGCCACATGCAGGCTACCCGGGCCATGGCAGCGCTCGCAGTCTATGCCGGTCTTTACACTAACGAATTTGTTCTGGCTGTTATCTACGAAATCCGGATAACCGTTATGGCAGCTCATGCACTCTATCTCTATCATGCGCGAAAAACGGCTACTGGCCCCTTTCTCAAAACCCGGCGCTAGGTCCCATTGGTGCTTTTGAGTATAAAAGGTTATCGGCACCTGGTAGAAATAACCATTCTTATCGTACATGTGCGAATTGGTATGCTGCCCCGAGCCTACAATATAATCAACACGTTGTATGCGCTTGTGTACCGTGTCCTTGCCCTCGGTGCGGAACTCCATCACATATAGGGTATCATTCTGCCAGTAGGGTTTATAATAGAAGTCGAGGTCTTTATCATACACCAGTGCATGGGCTGGCGAGAAATCGGCAGCTGATTTCTGCCGGGTGGCATGATCGAACGACTGGCCCATGCCTGTTTTTATAAAGGTCTGGTACACACTTTCATGGCAGGTACGGCATTTCTGCATACCTACATAATGGGCACTGCTGTCATACACATTCTTCCAGGGCGAGCCTGCTACATTTTCCGTACTGCTTTTGGGACTATTGCAATAGAATGCAGGCAGCGTAACGGCTACCAACGCCACAAAAAGCAATATGCTACGTAAAACACGGGGGGACATCGGTTAAAGTTAACTCAAAAGTGAAAAGCGAAAAGCTAAAACTTACCTGGTAAAACAACAGGCAGACAAATTTACCTTTCCATTTACCTGCCAAAATAAATATCTTAGCCTTATGAAAAAGACATATAGAATAATAATCACCGCTATTTTATGTTTTGGTTTTCACAGTAGCTCATGGGCACAAAGCCCCAACGGCGACAGCAATATTCCCTTTGCAATGACCAGGGATTCGGTGAAGGCTATGTTCGGGAGGCAGAATTGCACACCTAGTTTTGAAAGTAACGGGGGCTATGCCAATCACTTGTACCTCAATTATGAGCACTACTATCATGCAGGGGACTCCTGCTCGATATTACTGACCTTCTACAAGAACCTGCTGGCAGCTTATGTCATCAGCGATTATAAAAATGATAAACCCAAGGCTGCCTTTAAAAAACTGAAGAAATCGCTGCAGCACCAGTACGGTAAACCCGCCACCAGCACTAAAAACAACGATCGTACTACCATAAGCTGGATACTGGAACCCAAAGAAGCAAAAGACCCCAAAGAAGTGATCATAGAACTGGTAAAGGGCGAGAATAAAGAGACGGGAATACTGGAGCAGTACTTAAGCAAGGAAGAATATGAATGGCGGGAAAAGAACCCGGGGCAAAAAGTGGATTGATCCTACCATCACCTAAATAGTTGAGCGTATGAAGAAAGCAGACAAAATCATCTTGTTGATATCGATACTACTTACCTCCATGCTCTTTGTCCATGACTGGTTGTATGATCCTGTTAACGGGCCCTATGGCATAGGGCAGGTTATAAGCGACATCTTATTTGCCGGCACCATGTACACAGGTTTGTTTTTCGTACTGCTCCGTGCGGGTTATTTTACAATATCAAGACTGGGCATACACAAACGCGACAAATAAAAGAGCCCCGAATTAGATTCAAGGCTCTTTATATTAACCTTATAAATGTTCTTAATTAAATATCGCCAGCGTATAATTGCTCTTACCTTTCTGCACCAGCACATAGCGCTCATTGAGCAGGTGTTCCGCTGTAAGCTTATGGTCGATACCCGGCACTTTCTCTTTGTTAATGCTAACGCCCCCATTCTGTACCATCTTACGGGCCTCCCCCTTTGAGGAGAACACTCCGCTTTCCGCAAGGAAGGTGAGCAGGTCCAACCCATCATTTAATGCATCTTTACTGCCGGTTACCTGCGGTACACCATCCATCACCTCGAGTAACTGCTTTTCATTCAGCGCGCGCAAGGCATCAACAGTGGATTGGCCAAATAATATTTCAGAAGCCTTTTGTGCAAACTCCAGGTCTTCCTTGCTATGCACCATAATGGTCATCTCCTCGGCCAATGCCTTTTGCAATTTGCGCAGGTGCGGTGCAGTGCTATGTTCCTCCACCAGCGCTTTTATTTCTTCCACACTGCGAAAAGAGAAATTGTAGGACATCTTTGCCGCATCATCATCCGGCAACTTCAACCAGAATTGGTAAAATTGGTAGGGGGAAGTGCGTTCGGGGTCCAGCCATACATTACCACTCTCCGATTTACCGAATTTGCTGCCATCGCTTTTGGTGATCAGCTTACAGGTAAATGCAAATGCCTCGCCCCCACCTTTACGGCGTATCAGTTCCGTGCCCGTCACTATATTACCCCACTGGTCAGCGCCACCCATTTGCAGCTTCACATTATTATGATTGTACAGGTAGTAAAAATCGTAGCCCTGTATCAACTGGTAGGTGAATTCCGTGAAAGACAATCCTGTCTCAAGGCGTTTCTGCACAGAATCTTTAGAAAGCATGTAATTGATGGTGATGTGCTTACCAACATCACGTATAAAATCAAGAAAACCGAAATCTTTGAACCAGTCATAGTTATTCACCATCACAGCGCCATTCGGCTTGGCAGGATCAAAGTCAAGAAATTTTTCCAACTGTTTGCGCTGGCAGGCACAGTTATGCGCTATCGTTTCCATATCCAGCAGGTTGCGCTCTGCCGATTTTCCCGATGGGTCCCCTATCATACCCGTAGCGCCTCCTACAAGGGCATAAGGCTTGTGGCCCGCACGCTGCAGCCGCATAAGCAGCGATATAGGTAGCAAGTTGCCAACATGCAGGCTATCGGCAGTAGGGTCGAAGCCTACATAGGCCGAGGTCATTTCTTTAAGCAGTTGCTCTTCGGTGCCCGGCATTATGTCCTGTACCAGGTTGCGGGCCTGTAAATCAGCTATCAGGTTCATTTGCGGCAAAAATAACGGATAGCTTGATAAGTTGAGAGGCTGACAACACAGATATTATGAAATACCTGTTGCTTTGCTGTAATAATTGCTTAAAACAGCGCTTCGGTCATAATGTATTAACTTTATAACCCATTGACGAATAAGTGGAATGAGAAAAATCAGTACCCTGTTATTGCTGCTCCTGTTTACCCTCTGCGCAAGCGCGCAGACCCGCATCTATGTCAACGAATACCTGAACATAGGCGTAGGGGCAAGGGGCCTGGGTATGGCCGGGGCACAGTCGGCTACAGTTAGCGATGTCACCTCCGGCTACTGGAACCCGGCAGGCCTGATGAAGGTACACGATGACTTTGAAGTGGGCCTGATGCACGCGGAGTACTTTTCCGGTAATGCCAAATACGACTACGGAGCAGCTGCCATGCCCCTGAAGGACACGCAACACGTAATAGGCCTGTCCATACTGCGCTTCGCGATCGATGATATCCCCAACACTTTAGATTATGTACAGCCCGATGGCTCCTTCGATGAAAGCAAACTGAAATCGATGAGCGCCGGCGATTATGCCTTCATCTTGTCTTATGCCCAAAAACTGAAACTCTTTAAGAACGAGGAGATACAAACCAATATCGGCGCCAATGTAAAGATCATCTACCGCCAGTTAGGTTCCCTTGCCAAAGCATGGGGTGCGGGTGTAGATGCGGGCATCCAGGCAGCATATCGTCAATGGCGCTTCGGCCTGATGGCAAAAGACATAACAACAACCTATACTGCCTGGAGCTTCCACCTCTCCGATCATGACAAGATAGTATTTGGTAATACCGGGAACGAGATACCTGTAAAATCCTATGAAGTGATGCTACCGCGTTTCAATTTCGGCTTTTCCCGCTATTTCATGCAGCCTGAACGAAAGATACAACTGATGGCCGAGCTGGACGTGGACATGACCACTGATGGCAAACGTAATACCCTCATCAGCGGCAAGCCAATTAGCTTTGATCCGCATATGGGCATTGAAGGCGCTTACAAGAATACTATCTTCCTGCGCCTCGGTGTAGGGAACATCCAAAGGGTCCTCGACGATAAAGACACTACCAACCAAAAGAAATATACCATTTACCAGCCCGCCGTCGGTATAGGATTGAAGATAAAGGGCCTTATGCTCGATTATGCATTCACCAGCCTGCAAACGCAGGCCAACCCGCTCTATACCCATATCATATCGCTGAGGCTGGATATAAATAAGAAGGAAACAAGGGCAATGCATGCGGCCCGAGATAATGATGATGATACCTTGTTACCACACCGGGAGAAGAAAAGAAAAACAAAAAAGAAAAAATAAGCACCAGGTCTATGCACAAAATGTTCCAGGCCATATGTATCGTTACGCTACTGCTGTTCGCAGCCGGCAGCTTTGCGCAGCCATATGGCAATGAGTGGATAGATTATAGCAAGACCTACTATAAATTCAAGGTGGGGAAAGAAGGTATCTACCATATAACCAAGGCTACCCTCGATGCTGCCGGCATACCGGCCACAGTGAATGGCAACCAGTTTGTCTTATACCGCGATGGGCAGGAAGTACCACTATACACATCAACACAAAACACTTTCAGCGCAGGTGATTATATAGAATTCTACGGGCGGCAGAACGATGGCAGCCTTGACCGTAACTTGTATGTAGACCCGGCATGGCAGGCTGATCCCGGTGCCAGTTTATTTAGCGATACGGCATGTTATTACCTTACTTACGATAATAATACGCACTCGCGTTATATACAGAACACCAATACGATACCGGCTACGCCCCCAGCACCCGAAGCGCTCTGCACCGTGACATCTGCACTACACTACACGGAACATTTCTTGAGTGGCCGCACCTATTCTGCCGATGAGGGGCTTTATTCTTCACAGTTTGACCAGGGCGAGGGACGTATCCTCCAGGACGGCTTTACGTTCAATATGGCGTCTGATGCCTACATTGGTGCGCCGGGTATCGTAAACTCCGAACCGGCAGAGCTACAGACCACTGTACTCGCAGTGAACAGAAGTGTCACCGCCAGTCCTTTAGACATGAAGATATCGGTTGCCAACCAGCAACTCACCGATTCTTTGATCAGCTTGTCCACAAACCCCGCGGCAGTAGTTACATTTAACCTTACTGTGCCTGCCGGCCTGCTAAATGTCGATAACCTCGTGCATTATGCGCCTTCTATGGCCAATGCCGTCGGGTACAACTACTATGGTTGCTCTTACAACCAGTTGCGCTATGCACACAATTTTGACATGCAGGGTGCTGATTATTTTCATTTTAGCCTTGCAGCCAATACTAATAACCAATACCTCGAGTTCCAGAGCCTCGCAGATGGCGGCAACCCTCCAAAGCTCTTCGACCTTACAAATAAACAATGGTATAGCGGTGATATATCTGCTCCCGGCATCGTTAAGTTCTACCTTGACCCCTCGCTTACTGAACGCGAACTTGTAGTTTTCAGTACCTCAGGTACATCCATATATAACATTACCCCCGCCAGGACAATTCAATTCACCAATTACAGCCAGGCTGCCAACCAGGGGAATTACGTGATCATTAGCCACAAAGGGCTGATGGACTATAATGGACATAATTACATACAGGATTATAAAGACTATCGCAGCTCAGCAACCGGGGGGGCATACAATGTTATAGTTGCCGACGTGACAGAACTGTACGATCAGTTTGCCTACGGAACAGATATTCATCCATTGGCAATAAAGAACTTTCTTCGCTATGCTTACGACAAATGGAATACGAAACCCGCCTATGTGTTTATTATCGGCCACGGTCTGCTCTATAATAAGTATAAAGAATACCTGCAGAGCCCGGCAACTTATAACTTCCCGATTGTGCCCACATTTGGCAACCCGGGCTCAGATGTAGACTTCGTGAACTTTGGCAATGATTTAAAAGAGAAAATTTATATCGGCAGACTATCGGTATGGAACGGGCAGGAAGCAGGTACATACCTGGACAAAGTAAAAGCCTATGAAGCCGCATTAAAGCCTGCCGTTCAACCAACGGCCGGCACAGAACTTTGGAAGAAGAATGTACTACACATTGCAGGCGGTAGCGATGCAGCATTACAAACTATCCTGCTTTCTACCCTTAATAGTGGGGCGATTATCATCCAAAACCCTTATGCCGGGGACTTCGTGACCACAATTGCCAAGAATACCAGCAGTCCTGTAGATGCGGCAGGCAGTGCTTTTGTCGACTCCATGATCAATAGCGGCATCGGTATGCTCACCTTCCATGGTCACGCATCCGCCGGCAATTTTGACTTCAACCTCAATAACCCTGAGCAATACCACAATAGCCCACGAATGCCCATTTTCACGGCACTGGGATGTGATGTAGCCCAGATATTTGAGCTGAGCACTCAACGCACGATCAGCGAACGCTATATCAATGTAGCAAATGGAGGCGCCATAAACATGATCGCGCAGGACAACCTCGGCTATACCAGCTTCCACTCCAACTACATCAGGCCCTATTATGCAGCCATCGGGAATTACGATTACAATGGCACCATAGGCAGTCAGTGCAGCAAAGCATACGACAGCACACTTGTGTTTTACAGCATTCTCAATAGCAATACCAATTTTAATTTTACAGAACTGGAGAGCATCATCCTCCAGGGCGACCCTGCAGTAAGCGCCTACAACAACCCGAAACCCGACTATCATGTTTCGGATAGTAGCATATCCTCTTATCCCTTCAGTATCAGTACTGCCCTCGATTCATTTAAGCTCAATGTGGTTTGCTATAACCTGGCCAAAGCCTTAAGAGATACCGTAAACATAAAAGTAGAACACACAGACCCTAACGGGCTCACCACCACCATAGCCACGGTACCGGTCGTCAACCTCTTCTTTACCGACACTGTTTCCGTAAACGTCCCCGTAAATAAGCTGACCGACCTTGGGCTCAACCGCTACAAAGTGACCATAGACCCTGATAATGTTTACGACGAGGTAAGCGAGACCAATAATGGTGGCAGTATCAGCATATTCATCTATTCAAACAACCTCGTCCCCATCTATCCGCCGGAGTTCGGCATAGTAGGGCAACAAGGTGTAATATTGAAAGCCAGTACGCTCAATTCATTTCAAAAACCGGGTGCCTACCGGATGGAAATAGACACTACCGAGCTGTTCAATAGCCCGCTAAAGCAACAAACTACTATGAGCGGCCCTCCGGGCGTTATCAAATGGACGCCTGTTATATCGTTGAAAGACTCTACGGTTTATTACTGGCGCGCTGCTTACGATAGCCTTGTGAACGGCAACTACTCATGGAGCAACAGTTCATTCATTTATATACCTCAAAAGAACGGCTGGAACCAGTCGCACTACTATCAATACCTTAAAGATAGCTTCGTAACACTGGGTATTAACAACAGCCGTACGTTCACTTATCCGCTCATAAACACCCCTGTGATCGCCCGTAATGCAATGCTGAGTACAGACCCCAACTGGCCCTTTGTCACCGACGATTGCAGCGTATCCGTTAATGATGTAAGTGTACAGCGAGGTGGTTGCTCCCCTTTTGTAGGTACACTCCAGGTAATGGTATTCGATTCAGCAGACGCACAACTTTGGGTGAATCCTCAGGCTGGTCAAAGCGGCGCATATCCGCGTTGCGGCTCAAGCAGCGGAGTTGTGAGCTTCGAGTTCCCACTCAACACATTGGCATCAAGGAATAACATCCGTCACTTTCTTGATAGCATACCCAACAATGACTATGTCCTGTTACGCAACGTGATCTACAATATACCGGCCAACCAAACATTCCAGCCATCCTATATTGATACATGGAAGGCAGATACCGCAGTGAACGGATCGGGGCAATCGCTTTATCATACGCTCAGGAATATGGGCTTTACCATGATCGACTCCTTCTACCGGAAAAGGGTATTCATACTCGCCCGCCAGAAGGGCAATAATGCTTTCCCCGTCTATCAAAAATTTTCTGCCGATACAACAGACAAGATCGAGCTAGATCTTAACATTCAGACCCTACGCTACAGCGGCACACTTACCAGTAAGACCATAGGACCGGCAAAAACCTGGCAAAGTTTACTATGGAGGACACACACCGCCGATAATTTCCCGCAGAACGATACCTGCTACCTCAAAGTAAGCGGCATCAGCAATGCCGGTACGGTCACTCCTTTGTTCACCACTACTAACCGTGACACAAGCCTGGCAGGCATAGATGCCAATGCCTATCCTTACCTGAAGCTGAACTGGTTCAACCTCGACACCAACACCCACACCCCACCGCAGCTCGACAACTGGCGCATCTATTACGTACCGGTGCCGGAAGCAGCGCTAAACCCCGCAGCACACCTGGCGCTTACTGATACCGTACAGGTAGGGCAAAGCAATAATTTTTCTGTAGCCATAGAAGAGCTTGCAGGGCAGCCAATGGACAGCATGCTGGTGCGCTACAAGCTTATTGATGCTTCAGGCAACTCACACCTGCTGGCCGATAAGAAATATAAAAAACTGAACGGCAATGATACGCTCAACGCCTCCTTCTCATTTAACCCTTCTTCCTATCCCGGGGCCGATGTACTGTTCATAGAAGCAAACCCCGATAACAACCAGCCGGAACAATATCATCCCAACAATCTTGGCTACATCAACTTCTTTGTAAACAAAGATAACCTGAACCCCTTCATAGATGTCACCTTCGATGGGGTGCATATATTGGATAAAGATATTGTTTCCTCAAAGCCCTATATCCACATATCGCTACGCGATGAGAACAAATATTTAGCACTCGATGATACCAGCTTGCTTAGCCTTTCCATCCGCTACCCCGACGATCCGCTGACATCACGCCGTACTGTGAACTTTGACAACACAATTTGCAAATTCATCCCTGCATCGCTGGACAAAGGCCGTAACGAAGCCGTAATAGAATACCGGCCCGAACTGTTGGAAGACGGCATATATGAACTCTATATTAACGGCAAGGACAAATCAGGCAATACCGGTGGCACTGATGATTACCGTATTTCTTTCGAAGTGGTCAACAAGCCCAGTATCACCAACATACTCAACTACCCTAACCCATTCTCCACCTCCACCGCATTCCTGTTCACACTCACCGGGTACCAGATCCCCTCACAACTGAAGATACAGATACTCACCGTCACCGGTAAGGTGGTGAAAGAGATCACCAAAGCCGAACTGGGGCCGCTGCACATCGGCCGGAATATCACCGAATACAAGTGGGATGGCCAAGACCAATATGGTCAGCTTTTGGGCAATGGCGTTTACCTCTACAGGGTGGTCAGTTCGCTTAATGGTAACAATATGGACCACCGCGACAGCGGTGCCGATAAGTTCTTTAAACATGGGTATGGCAAGATCTATATAATGCGATAATATTCACACACATTATATTGATAAAAATAATCTTATAACATAATTGGATGGAAGTCGATCGGTATATGTTTTGTTTTTCAAAAATTGTTTCTATCTTTCGGTATTCATCTTTACTTAAATATTTAGGCCTTGAAACGTATTTTACTCTCCCTGGCACTTTTGCTACCTCTCTGCTCCTGGGCTCAAGAACAGCACCATGAGATTGGACTGACCGCAGGGGTGTCCAACTACTACGGGGATTTGCAGAATAAGATCTTTGCTGATTACGGCTATAAACCAATGGGAGGTATATATTATAAGTACTTTATGAGCCCCCATGTCGGCATCAGGATGGGCTTTAATTTTACCCAGGTAACAGCCGCGGACAGCATGTCCGATGTGGCGGTAAACAAGTATCGTAACCTGAGTTTTACGAGCCCCGTTGCCGAGGTTTATGCAGCACTGGAATTGAACTTACTCCCCATTGACATCAATCGCATGAAGGTTACCCCCTACGTTTTTGGTGGTATCGGTGCATTCTACTACGATCCCTATACACTAGGGCTTAAAGGTGAGAAAGTATTCCTGCGCCCATTGGGTACCGAAGGACAAGGCGTACCCAACTACCCCGACAGGAAAACCTACAGTCACGTAAGTGCATGTTTCCCCTTTGGTGGCGGTTTAAAATTCCTGATAGGCAATACACTGGTAGTTACAACAGAAATCGGTTTCCGCTATACCAATACCGATTACCTCGATGACGTGAGTAAGTCGTACGTTAATCTTGATACGCTGGCTAAATACAAAGGCAAGCAATCGGCAGAATTGTCCTACCGTGGTAACTCTGTTCCCGGTGCTGATCCGGATTATTATCCTAACTACAAATATCAACGTGGTGACAGCAAATCGAACGACTGGTATTGGTTCGGCAATGTGGGTATAGCAGTTTATTTCAGGGCATTTGGCAACAGGCGTCTTGGTTACATACACTGCCCGCGCTTCTTCAAACCATGGCATTAAACTTAATTTTTTCATAGTATACATACATAAGGGCTGCCCATTGGCAGCCCTTACTGTTTATTCATTGGATATTCGTTTTACTTACTGAGTATATTGATACAGGCTGTTATGTCCATCAACTCCTGTTGTCCCGTAACAAAATTCTTTACGCTGATCTTACCCTGTGCGCGTTCCTCATCGCCGGGTAATAATACATAAGCAATGCCCCGTTTATTAGCATACTTCATCTGCTTATCAAATTTCACAACATCAGGATATAATTCGGCAGCGATCCCTGCTGCACGCAATTCTTTCAGTATGTGTAATGCATAAGCCTCATTCTCGCCACCAAAGTTCACCAGCATCACCGCAGCCCCGGTACTCAATTGTCCAGGGAACAGGTTCAACTCTTCCATCACATCATATATCCTGTCGATACCGAACGATACACCTACACCGGAAAGGTTCTTCAGCCCAAATAAGCCCGTAAGATCATCATACCGTCCACCGCCGCCTATGCTGCCCATCTGCACGGCACTTGTCGCCACCTCTACGATCACCCCGGTATAGTAGTTCAGTCCTCTTGCCAGGCTTATATCTACCACCAGGTTTGATTCCCATACGCCATCGGCCAGTTCTCCATGATAAGCTAACGTTTGCCTAAGCTCAGCGATACCGTTCAGCCCGTTTTCACTACTTGCCATTATAGCCGCCAGTGCCGCCAGCTTCTCCTCGTTGTTGCCCTCTACGGCTATTACTTTTTTTATCTGCTCTATTCCATTATCGTTTATTCCCCGTTGTTGCAATTCTTTGGCCACACCATCCCAGCCTATCTTATCCAGCTTATCCAGGGCTATGGTTATATCCATCATCAGCTCCGGCATGCCGCATAGCTCTGCGATGCCTGCCAGCAGCTTACGGCTGTTTATCTTAACCGTTACCTGCGGTATCCTCAACTGGTGAAATGCGCCCCGATAGATACACAGCAGCTCTGCTTCATTTATCAATGATGTACTGCCTACCACATCGGCATCACATTGCCAGAATTCGCGGTAGCGGCCCTTCTGCGGCCTGTCTGCACGCCAAACGGGCTGCATCTGGTAGCGGCGGAAAGGAAAGGCCAATTCGTTTTGATGCATGACCACATAGCGGGCAAAAGGAATGGTAAGGTCATAGCGCAGTGCACGCTCGGTGACCGTAGGTGACGAATAGGCTTTGCTCAATACTTTGTTCCACTCCTCGTTCAGCTTTCCCTTGTCTTCTTCCTTCTTTTCATGCAGACCATTGTTCAGTATCTTAAATATCAGCCTGTCTCCTTCCTCTCCGTATTTACCTGTAAGGGTCAGCAGGTTTTCCATGGCCGGTGTTTCCAGCGGCTGGTAACCATACATCTCAAATATATCCCGGAGTGTGCTGAATATATACTGCCGTTTGCGCACTTCTGCGGGCGAAAAATCCCTTGTTCCTTGTGGTATGGATGGCTTTGACATAGTTCTTTACTTGTACTTCTCTATTATAGCGTCGCAGGTGCGGTTTATCATATCATATACAGCATGGTAGCCCATCTCGGGGCCGTACCATGGGTCCGGCACCGATGCATTACTCCCCGGCTCCAGTTCGTTAAGGAATAGCTCCAGCTTAGCGGCATCGGCTCCCTGCCCTGCTATTCTCCTTATCTCGTTATATACATCATCAGCCATGGCATATACCCTATCATAGGCCTCCATATCGGCTGCGCTGAACTTACGGGCCCGCTGCATCGAGATATCCACACCATTACGTGCACATACCTTCTGCGAATATTTATGCGGCGGTTCGCCCACATGGTACGACTGCACTCCTGCCGATGCTACCGTCCAGTCCAGACCTTTCATCCTGATCTTTTGTCTCATTATGCCCTCTGCCATTGGCGACCGGCAGATATTGCCGAGACAAACCATTAGTATCCTCATAATACGCCGCAAAACTATTAAAAACAGCACAACCCTGTCTAAAAAGTATCCTAAAGCTTTTATAACAGTTAGTATTGTATCCTCCTAATCACTATTTTTATTACCCCTTTTTACGTGGCCGGAAAACATATAAATATACTCAGCATAGCGCCTTACCGCATATTACCCGCTACATCGGGCGGGCACTGGGGTATAGTAATGATGCATCACTACCTCGGTAAGCTATGCCAGGACCATCTGGTGGGTACCATCGACAATGGACCGGCTGATAAATATGCTTTTGAGCTGCACCCTATCTTCCCCGATAAGGCAAAACGGTACGTACCGCTCTGCCATTATAATACCATGGTGAGCATTGCCAAAAAATTTGATGTAAGCCATATTTACCTCGACCATCCTTATATGGCCCCCACCGCTATAGCCTTGTCTAAAAGGCTGGGGATACCCTGGTACATGCGCAGCCACAATATAGAGTCCGAGCGTTTCCGCTCCTTTGGCAAAAAGTGGTGGCCGGTCATGCGCTCTTACGAGCGTTTTGCAATGCGCAATGCCAATGGCATCTTTTTCATAACGCCCGAAGAACGGGATTGGGCAGTGAAGAATTTCGGGTTGAATGCTGCCAAAAGCCACATAATCCCCTATGGCACCACCCTCGATGCACCTCCTGAAGGTCACGAAGAAGCCAAAAAACAGGTAGCAAAAGAAACAGGCCTCGACCCTGCGAAACCATGGCTATACTTCCTTGGTGTGTTGGACTATTACCCCAACGAACAGGCCGTGGTTTTCATATTGGATGAAGTAATACCCCGCCTCAAAGAAGCCCATACCGAATGTGAGATACTAATTGGCGGTAAAGGCCTCTCCGAAAAACTACAGCAACAGATCAGCGATACACCGGGCATCACCTACCTTGGGTTTGTACCTGTGCTGGATGCCTTCCTGAAAGCCTGCGACATCATGCTGAACCCGGTGATACTGGGCGGGGGCATCAAGACCAAGGCCATCGAAGCTCTTGGTTACAATAAGACCGTCATTAGTACCCAAAGCGGGGCTGAGGGCATACTACCCGAATACTGTGGCGACAACCTGTATATCTCCGACGACAATGACTGGTATGCCTTCGTGGCCAATATCAATAAAGCCATCACACAGCAACCGGCTATCCCGCATAGCTTTTACGACAATTACTATTGGGGTAGTATAGCGCAAAAAGTACTTGACATCTTTAAAGAAGACCTGCGCTGAGCTTAACTGCCCTGCTGCGGACCGTTGAACACATACTGCACCAGGTTGGCGCCCATTTCCAGCGCGGCCTCATGCTTTTCCGGCGGGTCGTTATGCACATCATGGTCTTCCCATCCGTCACCCAGGTCGGTATCAAATGAATAGAATACAACTAAACGGCCTTTGTAAATAAGGCCATAGCCATGCGGAGGGCCGCCGTCATGCTCATGTATCTTGGGCAGGCCATTGGGGAAATTGAATTTCTGGTGATAAATAGGATAAGAAAAAGGTAGCTCCACAAGGCTTAGTTCGGGGAACACTTTCTTCAACGCAGGGCGCACATATTGGTCCAGCCCGTAGTTATCATCAATATGCAGGAAACCACCACTCTCCAGGTATTTGCGCAGGTTTTGCGCTTCCTCATCACTAAGCGCCCAGCGGCCATGCCCCGTCATGTGTATGAAGGGGTAATTGAAGATATCGCTGCTGCCCACTTCCACATGCGCCTCCTGCAGGTCGAAATTGGTATGCAGCTGCTGGTTGCAGAATGCGGCAAGGTTCTTCAGCGAAGTGGGATTCGCATACCAGTCGCCTCCTCCATTGTACACCAGTAATGCCAGCTTCATATTCTGCGCCCTCAGTGCAGTACCACCTAATACAAGGCTAACTACTAAAACAAGCCAATATCTATACTTAAACATGATTGATCAGATTAAAATAAGCGCAGACAGCCATCGCCGCAGTTTCCGTTCTTAGCCGCTGTGTTCCCATGCTGACGGCACTATATCCGGCAGCTTCGCACAAATTTACCTCCTCTGCTGTAAAGTCACCTTCGGGACCTATCAAAATAACAGTTTCCTTGCCGGGTTTTAACATTTCCTGCAGGGGCTTTCGCGCTGTCCCTTCCATGCAGTGGCCTATTAATTTTTGGATAGCCTGTTCCTGCAATGCTATCGCTTTTGCTACAGGCATAGCCTCATGCAGCAGGGGCAGATAATATTGCTGCGATTGCAGCAATGCCGATACCAGTATGTTATGCCATCTGTCGTAACGTATTTTTTCCCGTTCGCTGCGTGTCGCCAATATGGGAGTGATACTGCGCACGCCTAATTCTGTAGCCTTCTCCAGCAGCCATTCATTGCGGCTGCTGTTCTTGGTAAAGGCCACACAGAGATGCAAAGCAGTGGCGGGAGCTTCAAAGTATTGCACTTCGTTTATCAGCACCGCGCATTTCTTTTTATCGGCCCGGACGATGGTAGCTGTGGCCAGGTGGCCTTTCCCATCGGTCAGTTGCAGCTGGCTGCCGGCTGTCATCCGCAATACCTGTACCACATGCCTCGCAGCATCATCACTTAGCATTACCTCGCTGTTTACCTCCAGTGGTGCATCATGAAAAAATTGCGCTAAGGCCATAGCAGGCAATATACTAAAGAGCTGTCGATTACCGAAAATTGGAGGATGCCGAAGGGATAGACTAATTATGAAAACACATCCAGCCCCCGGCATCCAGTATCTTGAGCGGTCGCTCTTACCGCAACACCATATTCTTTTCCTGTATCATCCTGCGCAGGTTTATGAGTCCGTAGCGCATACGTCCCAATGCTGTATTAATGCTCACTGAGGTTATATCGGCTATTTCCTTAAAGCTCAGGTCACCATACATACGCAGTATGATCACCTCGCGCTGCTCCTCGGGCAGCTGCTCTATCAGGCTGCGTACCCCTTCGTGTACCTGCCTGCGCTCCAATCTTGTAGCAGTGGTATCGTCCTTCATGCCCAGCAGTTCGGAGATATCAGCGCCGTCGGGCAGGGTTACGCGCACCTGCTGTCGGCAGCGGCGGAAGTGGTCCATACAAAGGTTGTGGGCCACACGCACGGCCCAGGGCAGGAATTTGCCCTGCTCGGAATAGCGACCCTCGCGCATGGTCTTTATCATTTTCAGGAAAGCGTCCTGGAATATATCTTCCGCTATGTATTTATCTTTTACGAGCACATAGATAGCGGTATAGATCTTGTCCTTGTAACGGTACACAAGCGTTTCTAATGCACAATCGTTCCCTTGGAGGAAATCATGTACCAGTTCGGCATCAGACAGATGGTGGATTGTTTGCATAAACTTCTACTTAAGTTAGGTACGGCTCATGCCATTCGCTAAGTATTGATAATGTAGAAGTGTTCTGCTATAGACTGTATTTTAGAGAAAAATTATGTTAAACCCTCGCGGGTCGTTACTTATTAGACGACAAAATATCGTCTTTAGTTTGGCCAAAATAGGACTTTTTTAAAAAAAAGTGAATTTTTTGTTGCAAAATGGGCCATTGTTCCTTCTGATAATCGGTTTTATCCTCAACAGGCAAAACATCCCCTCTCAGCAGAGTCATATACTTATGCTTTGGATGACCTTATAGGGTTTGAACACTATTGCTCCAATAGCTTCTTCTTTTCCCGGTACTCCTCCTCGTTGATCTCTCCCTTGGCAAACCGCTTTTTCAGTATATCAAGAGGGGTATCTTTCTTCACCCTTTGGCCGGGTACGTTCCAGGGGGTTACAAAGATCCAGAAAAGAAGGACGAGCCAAAGTATCCACCAGATCCAGTTCATGCCCCAAAAATAGCTGTCATGCATATGCCACATAATACAATTTTTAAATGTTAAAAATATTTTGTCTTTTACAAATATGCGCGAACAATAAATGCAAAAAAATGAGGCCAGTTACCCTTGGTTGATGATGTGGATCAGGAATTTCACTTGATAAAGAATATTCCCGGACCTTTCATAAAGGTCAAGGTGTTGATATTCAACAACAAACGAACAGATCTATTTTGGAGTAACCTTTAGAGCATTTCCTTTGCTCAAAAAAATTATAAGAAACCTTAAACAAGAAGGTGGTAAATCTTGTTGTAAGAAATACGCAGGGCATAGAACTACCGCTCTGAAGGTACGACCAAGCACCCAATACCTGGTAGCCTACGCCTGCGCATATCACAAGCCTACGCTAATTCTCCCGGTATTGTTTTAAGAATTGGTCGTTTCTCAGAACTGGGAACTAAGCAAGCTAAAACATATGCGGCATTTACATACCGCTAAATTTTTATGCCAACAAAATTTTCATTCGCTTTGATAGGTTTCAAGATAATAAAAAAGAGGAATAGTAAACTAGTCCTCCGGCGGCAAAGGTACTCCAATACTTCAGCAAATCTTTGCGATAGCACTATATTATTTGTTAACTTTGAATGGCGACCAAGCACCGCGTGGAAATCATTATATCACTGATATGATCTTTTTCATGCAAGAAGGAATCCAGCTAAAATGGGATTCCTTCACCTTTATAGGCTTTGAAGGGTTTTACTCATTCACCATTCAACTGTGCTGGTTACGCATGACAAACAAGCCTTTTACTTTACTGCAGGCATCAGCCTTAGCCAAACGATTCCGTTCACTGACCGGAAAAATATTCTGTAACGAGAAAAACAAAGGCACTTTCATAGAATGCGTAACCATAGCGCCGTACGACGAGATCAATAAATGGATGTTCGTACAATTCTATGCCGAGTACCGCTCGCTTCACAAAGCTCTCGCCTTTTACGCGTACCCCTATTACGATGTGCTGGTACTGGCCAGTATCCATACCACCAGTAAAAAGATACATTTCGATGATATCAGGAGCTACCTGCACCCGGCCCCTAAAACAGAATGGCCTGCACCGCTTTTATAGGCGTTGACCTTTTGTACGACCCTAAAAGTAAAGGGGCAGTTGAACAACTGCCCCTTTACCGGATCTAACGCCTGCTTTATCGTTATCTTATTTCTTTACGAAGTGCTGTACACTGGTGCTCTGCCCGTTGAAACGTGCAGTATAAAAACCGGGTGCAAGGTCACTTACAGGGAAACTATTGTTAGCTCCTTTCACTGATTTTACCAGCTTGCCTGATACATCGTAGATGTCTATGCCTGTAACAGGGGTTGTAGCCGTATAGTTGACCACATCTACAGCTGGGTTAGGATACAGGGCGATGTTGTTGCTCTTCGATGCCAGTTCGTTCACTTTAAGCGCTGCATTCTGATCTGCAACTGTGAACGGGCTGAGCGACATTATATGATCGCGGTTGATGGCGTACATACCATTTACAGCTGTGGTTGCAGAAGCAGTTGCCGCGTTGTCCCATGCGCCATTGGTGTAGTGCGATATATAAACATTGTTACGGTCGAAGCCATTCAGTTCCATATCGCCGCTCCACATGAATTCCAGGTCCAGGTCAATACCTGTGCTGGCTGTACTGCTAACGAACCAGGTAGCATTTACCACAGAGCGCATGTTTGAAAGGTTCATACCTGTATTACCCATGGCATATACCGAGTCGTCAACCATTACGCTTACATCGCCGCTGGCAGAACCGGTATTAGCGGTTACCACTGCAGGGGCATAGTGCAACATAGTTCCTACCTGGTAAGTATTGGTACCGCCGGCCATTAAGTTCATGGTAAGCGTACCGCCGTTGCTGGTGATGACGAAGCTGTTCATAGAACCACCGCTTACATTACCGCTGGCTGCAATGCTCAGATCGTTCATACCTACATTCACCATACCTGAGGTTAAGGTGAGGGTGCCATCGACCATAAGGTTAGAACCAAGGTTCACCATAGCTGTGTTGCTGCCCATGTTGATATTCAGATCGCCGACTGTATTGCCTGTCGCATTGAAGCGGATGGCGCCAGTAAAGCTATTGTTTGAAGTAATGGATATATTGGAACCGGAAGTAGATACGATAGAGCCGGTACCACTTACTGCAAAGTCACCATTAACGGCGAACGACAGGTCATTATTGTTTAAGGTAAGTGTACCCATACCCAATGTCAGCGTACCATTAACGGTTACATCAGAACCGAGGTTCACATTGGCACTTGTACTGCCAAGGGTTATGTCCAGGTTATCCACTGTATTGTTGCCTGCACTGAAAGTAAGTGCACCACTAAGGCTGTTGGTAGCATTGATGGTGATGTTAGAACCTGCCCCCGAGCTGATGGTACCTGTACCTGAAGCAGCTATATCGCCGTTAGCGCCCAGCATAAGGTCGTTGCCGTTCAGTATCAGGTTACCTGAGCTAAGTGTGAGCGTACCATTCATGTCCAGGTTAGTTGTAAGTGTTACTGCACCTGATGAAAGGTCCAGCGTTACATTGCTCAGGCCCGAACCGGATAATTCCAAACCTGAATTGACTGAGGAACCTTCATACATTACATTATAGCTGCCGGTCAGGTCTAATGAGCCTGTACCGCCTACCGCAAGCGAACCGCCGTTCACTACCACGGTAGCATTATTAGATAATGTAAGTGAGCCTGATGTAATGTTCAACAGACCTCCTGTGAGGTACAGGTTTCCTTCTACATTAATATTTGCGGCCGCAGTGATGTTAGCAGTAGTAGAGGTAAGCTGCTGAGCAGTGATGGAACCGGTATATGTGAAACCGGATACCAGGCCCAGCGACATGCTATCTACATCTATGCTACCGGAACCTGTAAGCGTGCCGCTGCTCATTACCAGCGCCGTATTATTAACGCCCGATGTCAAAGTACCATCTACTGACAAAGAAGCTGCACCGGTAAATGTTTCATCGCCGGTAAGCGTTACCGTGTAGGAAGAACCGATGACCACGATGTCACCCGTCGTCAATGTAGCAGGTGGCGCAATGCCTCCGCTCCACGTAGTTGTACTGTTAAAATTGCCCGACGCCACAGCGGTGTACGTAAGGGCTTTAGCCGAATTGCTGAATATGGCCAGGCAACCTGCTGCAAGGGCCATATTTCTCATAAGCGTGAAAATTTTCTTCATAGTATTACATTTTAGGGCTAAACAGGAAAAAGTTGTACCACAGCCTGACCCGGACGGCAAACATTATCAACTCTTTTACATTTTCCGGATTAGCCAAACACATACTTAACTATCAGTCAACCTATTACCAGATGAACATCCCCGGATCGTGATAAATAGCCAATACTTTATGCGGAATACCGTTGGGTATTTTATTGCACAGACCATTGAGGGACAGGTAAGTATTGCCTCCATTCCACACTTCGGGGTACAGTATCATTATAATTTTATACTTTAATGCTATCAATACCCCGGCATATACCAATGGAGAACAATAACAAGAAAGAACTTCGCAGCAGGGCCATTAAAATATACCTGCTGCCGGTACTGGCCACCTATGCGGTGTGGGCTGCCTATATGGCCCTGCACGATAGCTGGAAGCTTTTTTACCATTACTTCTACATGAGCATCACCATGGTGTTCGGCTCTTTTGTAGCCGGGGCCAGCTCGGAGGGCGGCGGCGCGGTAGCCTTCCCGGTGATGACCCTGATCTTTAAGATACATCCTGCCGATGCACGCAACTTCAGCCTGGCGATACAGAGCGCGGGCATGGTGGCCGCCACACTGTGGATCGTAGCACGCAGGATCAGGATCGAGAAGCATTACCTGAAGTGGGGCTTCATAGGCGGCACAGCAGGCATCATATTCGGCAGCTATTTTATTGCCCCTTATGTGCCACCCGCTTACGCTAAAATGCTCTTCGTCTCCTTCTGGCTGAGCTTTGGTATAGCGCTGTTCATCGTTAACTATTACCGGCAGCGTAATGTGCGTGATGAACTCCCTGGCCTGAACAAGGGACAGCAGGCCGAGCTGATCGCGATAGGCTTTATCGGCGGGATACTGAGCGCAGTACTGGGCAGCGGCATAGATATCTGTACCTTCTCTTTCGTGACGATGAAGTACCGCCTGTCGGAGAAGGTAGCCACACCTACCTCGGTGGTGCTGATGGCATCGAACGCGGTGGTGGGCTTTTTGCTGCACCAGTTCGTACTGCACGACATTAACCCCGAGGTGTACAACTACTGGCTGGTCTGTATACCGGTCTGCATACTGGGGGCGCCCCTGGGGGCCATGACGGCCAGCCTGGCCAAGCGCCTGCACATTGTCAACTTCCTATGCGCAGTGATCCTGATACAATTCGTAGGGGCGATACTGATCCTTAAACCAGCGGGTGAGCTGCTGGTATTCTCCATAGGCAGCTTCCTGGCGGGGATGGTCATCTTCTTCCTGCTGACCCGGCGGAGCGAAAAGATGAAAGCGCCGGAGGCAACATAGGGATCATAGAGCACCGTGTTTTCACTGTGTTGTAAATGAATTGTTTTCTGTAAGTTTGCCGTGGTACATAAGGCCAACCAGCCTCTATGGTGATCCACACCATGAAAACGTCCCTATAGCGGGGCGTTTTTCATTTATAGGAACTCTTACCGGGTCAGTGTTGCATATGCTGTATTATCGCCTGAGCTGATGCGCACAAGGTATTGCCCTGCGGGGAGCGTATGTACATCGAGCTGCCGCGTACCGGTTGCAGACATTTGCCGCTTGCCCGAGATATCAAACACCTCTACCGAAAACTTTTGCCATGCCGTGGGAATATCGAGGTACACCCTACCACCAACAACGGGGTTAGGATAGGCTTTGATGAATGTAGTTGCGGGCTTTGTGGTGGCTATGGCTAATGGCCGGGCCGAATCGCGGTATTCTATGGTACGGATGGTCTCATTGTTCTGGAAAGCTATATCGGCGGTAACCCACAGGGCCGGGTAATGCTCACCATTTACCAGCCACTTATATTCCACATAGTTGCGTGGCAGCGGGACGGTGATGGCATTGAAGGTAATGGAATCGACCTCGTCGACCACGGAGCGGAGCCTGATACAATTAACGGGAGCAGTATAATACGGCGTTACGATAGTGCCCCATCCATCCACTTTCGTGGTGCGTGTGCCCTGCTGGGTAATGCCTAAAGCAGCCGTACCGAAGTGGAGCGCAAAGGTGGAGGTGTCCTCGTTGCCATAGCTGAGGGGGAAATAATACCACTCGTCATCGTCGCTGTAGTTGGCAGGGGTGGGAACGTTGGCGATACTGGCGGCAAAAGCCACGGCAGCGAAACGCGAAGGACTACTCAACTCCCTGAAGAAGGTGTATGGGTTGGTAATAGATACCGGCACTGCCGGGGGCAGGGGAAAACTATCGGCTATCTTATAGCCAAAGGCCGATGGCGAGATAGTGACCGCATAGAGCGGGTTGACCTGCAAGGCGGTCCTGAATGTATCTACCTGCTGCCTGACAGGGCTGAGGTTACTATAGTCCCAGGTGTGGTTGGCGCCGGAATCGGTAAGTACAATATTGGCATCGAGGATATTGGCCGAGCTATGCCTCAAGGTATCGCCCGATACGGGCATATCTGCCGACGTGATATTGATCTGTGCGCGGAGCTGGAAGGCGGTGGCACAAAGTACAAGCAGCGGAAAAAAACGTTTCATTGGTCTATATTTTATCGTTCACCTTCTATAAGACAGGTCTAAGTTACGAAGCTATCCGGCGCGGAGGATATTAATATTTTATGGTAAGCCGGTGGCCATATTTTTGTGTGCTTTACGGTACACCAAACTGCAGGTTATGAAAGTTGCAGTCATTATAACAGCGGTTACCTTGTTCGCGCTATTTTACGCGGTTGCACCCTACCTGGGCATTGGGTATGAGTATATGGTCCTAATGTTCTTTGCTGCGCCATTTTTGCTATTGTATATGGTGTATGCGATACTGAAATATGGTAAGGCTTCGGGCCATACGTTCGAGGAGAGATATTATGATAAGCCATAATTTCCGGTTTTACGTGCATGAAAATAATTTCCGGTTTTTTGTGGACGATAAGCTAAAAGTATTGCCTGGCTTATCGCATGTGTTTTAAAGTAATTTCCGGTCGTTACAGGTCCGTCTTTCTTAATGGTGACCGGGAGAAAGTTCCGGTCATTACAGGTTTGTCTTTTTAAAATCACCCCGGCCATTCTTTTAAAGGAAAATAATCTATTTGAACGGCCACTCCCGAAATTCTTCGGGACAGGCCCTCTTTAGATCGCTTCGTGCCCCGCAATGACGAGAGGGGAGCTTATGTTCAGTTGCCCGAATGCCGGAGAAAACACAAACCGGGCAGCCATTTTCTACAATTCATTGGTAACAAATTATTTGTGCAAATGCCCGATGCCCGAATCGTGCCCGATTGTGCCTGAAAGCGGGCATGATCTGTAATATGGGTTTACAAGATGTCAAAGAACTTGTGGCTTGTGCATTTTTTGCCAGCCGGTACAAAGGTAGAACTGCGGTGGCGAGCTACCTTATTTTGTGGATAAATTGCAATAGAACCGAAATTATTAATGTGAGGGCTTAGCGGCTCCTGTTGCCGTGCCTTGGGTTGCGTTTACTGAGCTCGTTCATCTGCTTGCTGTCTTTGCGCAGCATTTGGCTTTGCTCGTCCTCACCGAGCCCTTCGAGGCGGCGGTTGTCGGGATGGGGCTGTGTGCTGTTCTTCCCGGCGGGGGGTGGTGTGCTGCGGCTTTTCTGTTTCATGGTGTTCTCTTTTGCTATCTGATAGAAAATCCTTGCCATGGAAGGGTGCTATGGAATATCGCGTTACAAACACTAAACCGCGGAATCCTCGTTACAAACGAGGACTAGTGGGGTTGCCAGTCGGAGACTTGCGTTTTATGTGCTAGATTTAAGTCGCCTTACAGAAGATTTAAACCAGTCGGGCAAGCATACTCAGCATCGTTGTTGGTGAAGAACACCAACAAGGGCGGGAAAAAGAATTCATTGAAAATTACCACCTGCATATCGCTCATTTTAATTGCCTTAAGCTGTACCGGTGCCAGGAAGCTGCCAGACGAGCCAAGCAAATATTTGCAAGAGGTACTGGACCTGCTGGAACAGAGATCTGTACATAAAAACAGTATAGACTGGCAAACGTTTCGCCATAATGTTTTTAGAAAGGCAAACAAGGCAAAAACCATTGAGGACACTTACCCTGCCATCAAATATGCCATTGCCGAGCTTAATGACAGCCATAGCTATTTCAAGCCTGTAGATGAAATACAAAACGACACAGAAAACAAACCCTTACCCGTATTAACAGATGCTGCAACACCGAATGACATTGGCTATATAAGGCTGCCCTTTTGCATTGGCACGGAAAACGATATCCATAAATATATTTCATCGATCAGCACTAAGATCAAACAACAGTCGCAACTGCATGTAAAGGGCTGGATCATAGACCTGCGCGGCAATTTCGGCGGCAATATGTGGCCCATGCTACTGGCCATCGAACCATTGACCGGGGACGGAACGCTCGGGTATTTTGTGGATGCCGACGACAAATACGAGGCATGGAAACTGACAAAGGGGAAGGCATACATAAATGATGAGCTTGTGCTTGAAAATACCGCCTTCGAGCCGCTGGACCTGGGCAACCAATATGTAGCCGTACTCACAGACAACAAAACTGCCAGCTCGGGAGAAGCAGTAACCGTGGCCTTAAAAGAAAGGAATAATACACGCTCCTTCGGCATGCCGACCTATGGCGTATCAACGGGGTGTATGGCCCATGAACTAGCGGATGGCTCGGTCATTAATTTAGCGGAATCGGTTTTTGCAGACAGGGAAAAGAAAAAATATGGGTCCCGGGTAATGCCGGATGTGGAGACCGGTGAAGAGGATGCCTTAATAAAAGGAATAGAATGGATATACATGATGAATGAACACCAGCATGTCAAGGAATAGCCCCGACTTCTGCAACCTGGATCCCGGTTGCAAACCGGCTAGATTAGTTAGACACGAGTTTGCTATGCACAAGGCAAGCCGACAAAGTGCGCCAGTGGATTTATTATTAAGCTGATAAAAGCTTCTCGTAGCAATAGAAAGGTAATTCTCTTCCCGGGAAAAAAACTTCACCACGCTTTTGATACCCCCTATTTACATAAAATTTCAGCACACGCTTGTTTGCACTGAATGCATCAAGCCTCACCGATGAATAGTTGTTATGCAGACCGTACAGTTCTGCAAAATCCATGAGATCTTTCGCTATTCCCTGTCCCTGGTAAGCCGAATCGACGGCAAGCCTGTGTATAACCAATACTTTGCCTGCAGTATCGTTCCATGTAATAGCAGAGTATTCCGGCTCCTGCTCATCGCTCAGACTTATGACCCCTACGTACAGATTTTCGATGACAGCACAGTATAAATGTCCTTTTTTAATATCATTTTCAACAATTTCGAGAGTTGGGTAATCATCCGTCCACTGAAAAATCCCCTGCTTATCTAAGTCATTTTTGCAATTATGGAGTATTGAAAAAATTTCATCCGATTGACAACCTTGGCAAAGTTTTATCTCCATGCTCAATATCATTGATGATCAATATTATGATAAATATTCAATAACACAGGAAGGTTTAGCTGTATTGAAAGTGCTGGTACGCGGAAGTTTGTGCGACCGGGGGGAACGAAGAAATCAAGCTAAACCAAGTACACTCAGCTGCCTTGTTGGTGAAGAACACCAACAAGGGCGGAAAAAATCTAGTTTAAACTATTTAAGTTGTAAGTGGTTTACAATTGCTGTAACAACTTCTATAGCTATGATATTTTGTCGTTGTAAAGATTCAAAGTACCTCTTGAGCATCTCTTTTTGCTCGTAACTAATTTCCTTTACGAAAGAGTCATTATTAAGTTCCAAAAGTTTCTGTACGTGCTTTTTCTTCACAGAAGAAGACTTGGCGATTAAGGTGATGACATCGTAAAAATACTCGTCAAAGTACTTTTCAAAAGAATAAAACTGCGCTCTCTTTATTGCCAATGCCTCTTTATCTGTAATGGCACCTAGTGATTCCGACAGCTTGATATTATCAAAAATGCTTAGTACAGTCAAATTATCCAATAGCTGCTGTGCATTGATTACTACTTCAGGAATTAAATTTGCCTCTTTTAGAATAAAGTCTTTATAACAGTTCAAGTCTTCATTGAATGTGTCGGAATGACTAATTAACTCTATAAACGCATCATCAGGTAACATGTCAATAACAGGTTTCTCAGCATATAATCTTTTATGTTTCAGGTAACTTAGATAAAGCCTTACCACGGCGGTAAATGCTTTGTCATAACCATTCCTCCTTTTCCTTTTGTCAATCCAGATATCGGTGCCTTTATCATACAGAAATGCTGTTACAGCACCAAGCGCTAGAATATAACTCCAATATGTCTTTACCAGTTCAATCATACTATTAAGATTCTATCCAGTCCATAGGAATTAATGCAGGGTCTTCTTCTCCGTCTCTCCATCTTTTTAGCATAGAAATATTTTCAAAACCCTCCCAGGCACTTTTGCCCACATGTTCAAGTACAATTATCTGCAATTTCTTTTCTGTTCTTTTTACCGCGCTATTTAGAGCCTCAAAGATTCTCTTCACTCGAGACAAATCTTCGGCCCCTGCATCTTCGTTATCAGTGGATTCAGGAAAATAAACTTGGGTAGGTTGGTCAAACACAATAAAGCTTGGTGTTGGATGGTTGTCAATGGAAAGAAAAAATTCATGAAGGGCAAGAAGAACTGAAACATGATAAGCCATATAGTTATGACCACTTCCAATTTCATACAATGCCTCCCTTCTGCCGTTTGGCATAAGAAAAGTTAACATCAAATCTTTGTGATTAAACTCAATTAACTCATCTCTATTTTCAGCCCTGAATATATCAGCATAATGTTTTATTGAGGTTGCTATTTTATTTTTTGCACTTAGAATTTTTGATTTGACAATTTCAGCATTTACTACCCTATCCAGTACCGCTTTTCTTGCGACTAATAACAATAAAGCATCTTCAACTCCATCATCAATATTCGCAGAGTCAAAGTTTTCAATTTCAGCAGACACTTTACCGATGAATTGATTAATTGAGCTTAATGTGTGGATATATTTATTTGAACTAGCACTCTCTGTTCTTAAAATTTCCAACTCACTTCTAATACTGTTTAGTTCACTTACTACCACCTCAACTTCTTTAGAAATTTTTATGTACTCACTACTGGTAACTGTATAATTATCACTAAGAGTTACCTCTTTGCTGATAATCTGTTTTCTTAAGACCTTGATATTATTTAAATATTCTACAGCTCGATTAGTTTCAGTTCCACAAAATGGGCATTCATTTTTGTTTGCATAATTATCAGCTAGACCACTTATCCAAGACGCAGCTTCAATGCGATTACTTTGGTCTAAAAGATTATTTCTAAAAACCCGAGTACTTTCATTTAATTTTTTAAGAAGCTCTTGTCTGTGCTTTAAAAAATTTAATTTATATGCATTCTCTTCTTCTTTAGAAGTTAGTTCCGAAATTCTTTTCGAAGTGACGACTAGGTCTTCAATTTGTATGCGTGGTATAATCTCTTTTTCAGCAGTTATTTTTCTCAGTTCATTTAAATAATCATTGTTTTGGACATTTTCTTTGTTTACTAAGTCGCCAGGTAGTAATCCAAATTCGACAGCTTGTAAATAATATCCTCGTACCTGCCCAAGCCACTCATTAGAAATGCGTTTATTGCGTTCAAGTTGTTTTTCAAGCGCGGCTATTCTTCTGTCGATAGTTTTTAGCTCATCCCTCTTGTTCAGATACTCATTATCAACAGCATTTAGGATATAAGGGAAAATATTTTTTAGCTTTTCCCTATGCTCAAAAGAATCTGCCCTGTAGAAAAGAACTGACTGGTTGGCTATAATATATTGAGGTTGAAAAACAAATGAAGTAAAGTCTCTGAACGATGGATTTGACTCAAAACCTGAACTTTCTTCATCAGCGAGTATGTCAGACAATCCTGCAATATTGTTTAGTCGGTGTTTTACATTTTCGACACTGTAGTTTGACTCAACAACTAAAGGTATTTCGACTTTAGCTCCCTCCTTCATATACATTTCTCCGGAAGTCTGCTCTTGACCAGGCTCTTTTCTGACAAGTAGTAGCTCATTGTCGTTTTCTAGGGAAAACAAAACCCCAAACCATTCGGTGTATTGTTTGATATTTTTAGTTGGAATTCGACAGCTGCCACTGCCTAAACAGTAATCAACGATAGATATAATTGCAGACTTTCCTCGCTCACTCCCGCCAGTTATAACGTTCACTTTATCTTTTGAAAAATCGATTCTCCGAATTTGCTTTTCGCTATCCTTTGGCCACAACAGCAAAGATTTTATATAGAATTTCATTAGAAATCAATATTGAAGTACATTAATATCTCAGCCATACTGAGTTTTGAAAACCAATAACCTAGTCGTCTTGATGCTGCAAGCATATCTTTATAATCTTTGTGAAGTTTTTTTTCTAATCTGGTAGGTAAATTAGAAAGATTGGGTATAGCTACCATTCTTTCTCTATCATAGATAATCAGGGTCGATGTATGTGCGATGTATATAGACGCAAAAGTTACAGAGGCCAAATTTTCCATTCTCGCTTGTAAGCCTGAAAACAGGTCTTTATTTTCATCTAACGCTCGAATGATGCTTCCTTCCCTAAGATTTCTACTTTTTATACCCTCTACCACTCGGGAGTTCAAGCACAGGGGCAGAATAGGTAATAGGTGAAAAAGCGAAGGGTAAAGTTCTTCTTCATCTATATAATTATCATTTGCCCTATTCCAATAGAACGTCTTTGAAAACTCCCACAGAATGTGAGCTCCCAGCACGTCATTTTGATATATTTGAAATTCGCTAAACTTCATTTTTCTTCATTTAGTATAATTTCCCATTGAGGGTGCCAACCGATTTGGAGTTCGTTTGCCAAGTAATGATAGGCGCCCTTATAGGTATAATGTTGTTCAGGAACATATCGATTCAATACGCCTTTATACTCTAGAGTCTTGTAGTATAGCTCGTAACCTATCTGACAGAAGTTTGATTCTTGTGCAAATTTGAATTTCGGGCGTGATTGTATTTCCCAATTGTTCTTCAAGTCTTTATAGAACTCTTTAAAAATATCCTCGGAAAGTTCCCCATCTTTAGCGAATCTGTTTTTTTCACCCCCCGCTCGTACGTAGTCATATATTGCCTCTAATATTTCCGTATCGTCACATTCGATAATCTTCAGCTGCTCAACATATTTTTTGGACTTGTTTTTATCAATTTCAGTTGAGCTAACCGCTGGAAGTAATTCGATAGTTTTTTCTAGAAAGGATTTCTCTTTATATACTGCAATTATCTCAGTAAATTTTTTATTAAAGTCAGACACTGTTACCCAGCATTCGCGTTTATTTTGCCAACAATCAATTAGACTTCGTGATACGAAGCCAAAAAGAATATCAATTATGTAGTTTACTGGTAAATCATCAGATAAATGAAGCAAGCTTTTTACTTGAAGAGCGAAATTTGCTCTATCATGTGTGAAATTTGTATCCAGAATTTCAATCCTTGATAATATCTTTTGTAACATCTCATCCGGGCAATTCAAGACTATATTTCCGTAATCTTTAAGACCGGTTCTTAATGTAGCTGCAACTTCTTTTATTTTATTACAACACAGCTTAAGTTGTTCCTGATTTGTCTCATTTGCTTGGCTGATTTTCCAAATAAGTCTTGAGGATGGTATAGGTCTATTGGAAAAAATTGAAAAATGGGCATTCTCGACGTTGATTTTACTTTCAAGGACGTTATTCACCCAAATTGATAGTGTTTTCCATAAATCCTCACTTTTATCGCTATATGGAGCACTTGAGTTTACCGTATTTTTTGCTTGCTCGTAAATTTCCTTAATAGTATCACCCTTCGCCAATTTTGCCGAAATATCGTCTTCAACTTCGATTCCTACCGTTGCATTTCCTGGCAGCGAGCATAGCCAAAAAATTGCCCGCTCTACTTGGATTAAATAGCCAAGCATACTTCCGTCAGCTGCATGTAGATTTTCTCGAGCCATATTTATACAAATAAAATTAATAAATAAGGTGTCATAATCAACACGTTAAAAAAAGCATAGCAGTCATTTGTAAGTAATCGCCATGCTTTGGGATTTGTAGCAAGGCACTTGTAATCTTGTCAAACATCTGTCAAACAAACAAGGAATAAAGGGTAACTATATACAGAAACTAAAAAAGATTTTGTATAATATATTAACCGTTCAAAGTTATTTCATATGAATAGCATTGGAATTTATTACATATTTATTGTTTTTTTCGTGTTTCTTTTAATAGCAGGTATAATATTGTCGTTAAAATACCACCGACAAGAAATACGCAAATTAGAGCCATTGCAGAAATCGAAAAAACGTCGGGTAAAATCTTATAGTGCTTCAGTAGTGCCTTCATCATTTCGAAAAGACCGTACAGCCCAGCAAGAACTGAACCGACTCCTAAAGCTAAAGTTTGGGTGGTCGCCCGAAGATTCTTAGCCCGTAATCTTTCTGTCTCTTTAGTATATCCTCCACGGTGAACAAACTGTGCACCGTTAAGCGTTATATAGTATTGATACGTACCTACAGGGGAGCCGTCTAACATTACAGTAGCTTCGGCTACATAGCCATCCAAGATTAGTTTTTGAATAATAATATAACTATTTCTTTCTGTAAGGCTAAGTCCAGCATTTTGAAAAATAGCATCTTTATGAAACTGTGCTCTTTCGGTTACGGCAAGCAGTGTTCGTAAGACTAAGTCTAAATAATAGTCCTGATTTTTCAATAATTCAGAAGTATCAACTGTAACTGGAGTATTCATTTTTAGCGGTATAGCCTAAGAAAAATACGCAAAGAAATTGTTTTATAAAACAATAAGTTTGGCACGCAGTTTGGGTATATAAGGATACATACGTGAGAAAAGTAAGCAATGTTGGATTAGATAAACGGATGAATTTATGGTAGTAAAAAATGAAACATTTTAAGAGCATCGTTCAACTCCTCGACCACTTCAAAGACGAACAGACCTGTATAGATTTTCTCGAACAACAGAAATGGAACGGCCAGCCCGTTTGCCCTCATTGCCAGCATGACCAAGTGTATCGTGTGAAGCCCGGCAAATACCGCTGCAAGGCCAAAGGATGCTGCCAGTACTTCACCGTCAGGCATAACACCATTTACGCAGATAGCCGCATTCCGTTGCGCATCTGGTTTGGTGCTATTTACCTTTACACCACCAGCAAGAAAGGGCTTAGCTCCGTGCAATTAGCCACACAGTTGAACATTACCCAGAAGACAGCATGGTTTCTCGCGCACCGCATACGCGAAGCCTTTGTGGAAAAAGTAGTTACACCACTTGAAGGGGTAGTAGAGGTAGACGAAATGTACGTAGGCGGATTAGAATCCAACAAGCACCTCGACAAGAAAGACAAAGAAGGCCGGGGTCAAAACTGCAAGCATATCATCATAGGCTTTGTAGAGCGTGGTGGTAGGGTACGCATGAAGCATCTGCCAAACACGAACGCAGACACCATGCAGCCAGCAGTAGTGGAGAATGTATCCTTAGATGCCCACCTCATAAGCGATGCGCATGCATCCTACAAAACCTTGTGGATGGTCTACGACAACCACACGATTGTGAAGAACCACAGTTCCTACCGCACACAGGGAACCTACCATACCAATACCATAGAGGGTTTCTGGAGCATCTTCAAGCGCGGGTATGTGGGTATCTACCAGTATATGAGTAAAGAGCACATCATGCGCTATTGCAATGAATTTGCGTACAGGTATAACACCCGTAGGGTGTCTGTGGAAGAACGCTTTGAGGACAGCATCAAAAACCTGCAAGGAGTTCACCTCAACTATAAGCAACTTACCGGGAAAGAAAAATAATAGTTACTACATTTGGCATACAAACATATACTAACATGAAAGGGTTTATCACTGTGCGGGACATTGGAGTTAATGACCCAAATAATATTTATTACATCAATATTGCTGCCATTAGCTTTTTTCACAAATTAGCTCATGAACAACTGGAAGACGTTATTAAGCAGCAAAATATCGTAGTGGAAGACGATAATATTCCACGGGCGATGATTCATTTATGCAGCGTAGACTACAAAGAAAAGTCATCTAAGATTGTTCTTGTTTCCAATACTGTAGGGGAATTAATTACAATGATTGAGGCCGCACAGTAGATTAGGCTATTTTGATGCTTTCTCTTTATTCTTTTTAGGCGGTTTTGCAGCCTGTTTCATGGCCTCGTTGAAGTCCATATCCAGCCGGAAGGGGGTATCCTTCTCTTTGTCCTGCTTTTTAGGTTTTACGGGCTTTTTGCTTGCCTTTGCCATGCTGCAAAGATACCGTGTTTTCACGGTGTTAATTAAATGAAGTATTAGTATTTTTGTTTTCTTAAACAATCAAATGCCAATGAGATAGTCAATATAGGAACATAACCATACTCGTATTATAACATTAGTTGCGGTTCTAAATCTGGAAAATTTAATCGACCTCGAGCAACAAATGACTATGATACGCCGCTACGGCGTAACTGTGTCTTTTGCTTGGGGTGGCTTTCCAGAGCCTTGAACCGCAAAGGAATTTCAGTTACGCTATTTTTTTTCTCACAATCATAAAACACAAGCAAATGAAAACAGTAAAAACGCTCACTATGGCATCGGTTGCTACGCTGCTATCTTTCACCGCCGTTACGTACAGCTCCTGCTCAAAAATAGAATGCGTAGGTAAGACCTGCCAGCATGGAGGAAGCTGTAATAAGGGTAAGTGCAGTTGCCCCAGCAATTATGAAGGCGATAACTGCGAGAATGGCATCAATAAAAAGTTTGCGGGAACCTTTACGGGTAACTCTGACTGTGCGGGGCCCGGAACCCAGTTTACGTTTGCGGCTTCTCCAACCAACCCTACGCAGGTGTTTATGCAGGGGCCATCTACTACATTAAATTGCACTGTCAGCGGGAATAGCTTGACTATCCCCTATCAAACTTATTATAGCGGAGGAGACCAAGTAAGCGTCCAAGGGTCTGGAACATTAAACGGCAACAGCATCACCATTTATCTAGCCGCTACTGACCTGACGACCGGGGATTTTGAGACCTGTAATTTTACAGGCACGAAATAACACCAATAGATAAAGCGGTTCAAGATGACCGCTTTATTTTTATGCCTACATATTTGAGAAATCGTTTTTAGTTTCTGTATATAGTTACCGAAT
>CAYZTM010000001.1:112837-215526 GCA_964481425.1 uncultured Flavipsychrobacter sp. | reverse complement strand
GTTGGGAGCGGAGGTTATTTTACTATATACCGTAGCGGAGACTGGAGATTGTCGCAGCCAAACACGGCTTGACCTTGCCTGGCTTGACTGCGTGCATACCTTCGCGGTGGCACAGTCAGTATGCTCAAACCCGTTTAGCAATAATTTATTAACTTGGCACCTTCATAGTGATAGGGTTTATAGGGGCTGGTCTGATCTCAGACCGGCTTTTTATTCTGATAATTCAATTTGGATATTATCAATAAACTCCTCAAATGATGTATAGAATACTAATTCGACTGTGCTTTTGCCTACAATATTCACAAGATTATCCATGACGGTTTGCTTGTCGGGGTTGATAATTACAATCCTCTTTAAGTTATGAGCCTGTTGAACAAGCATTTTATTAAAGGCAGATTCATTTCCTTTCCAACCGATAACAAACAAATTCTCTGTCCTACCCAATTGCCCGATAAGGCTATGTAAATGCCTGGGCGGCATTGAGAACTCGTCTTTGTCTCTGTATGGCAATAGTATCGAAGGAAAATATGAATCCATGTCGGATGCCTGAAATAGCTTAATTTTCCCTTTGTCTATAGTTATCTTTCCTATTCCATCTATCATTGCCTCTGTTCCGAAACTATGCCAGTCAACCATGCTTAGATGGTCTCCTAATACTTGGAAATATATATCGTAAAACGATAGCTTTTTATCAAAAAATAACGCAGGTGAATGTCGTTTGGCATTAGGGTACTGCCAACCCCAATTCCAAGAACCATGTGGTTTGTACACGCTAAATGTGCGTCTATTTAGTTCGATGTAATCGTCAATGGTCTTAAATGGCTCCCCGATATAACGGCAAAGAAAATTCTCTAAAATGGTGTCCTGGTTAAAGGAAATAAAAGAAAAATGCGTTTGAGGTCTGTTATTTAGTATTTTTTGAAGAGCAAGCCCAAAGCGTGAATATAAATTGAAATCGTAGTAATTACTCTGTACGTGGCATGAAATATCTTTTAGCAACTCCTGTAAGTAGAAAAGTATGTTTATATGCCTATGCATCATTCTGTCGTTACAGTTTGTTTCAATCTCGCCCCATTCGTCTTCCATATAGGATTCAACATCAACATTCGGCAATTGCAATTCACACAGGACTTCTTTAACTCCTTCATATTTTTCATAACTGAACTTGAATCTCTCCAGAAATAGTTCATTTCCAAGAGGCGGCTTTAATATGTCGAGATCGAAATCCGTTTTCTTTGGCCCAAAAACACAATTTGCCGAAGCTCCAGCACCTATGATAAATGTATTCCGCCTATCAACATTCCCAACAATTGCATTGCCATTATCTTTAAAGATTTCGGGTGGCAATTCATCATGATTAACAACCCTAACGATTGATTTTTTGGATAACATCCAACCAATACGATGTGCCTCTTTAGGAATTAGTCCCTGTGCAGAAAGTTGTTGAAATAAATCCCGCTTTGAAGACTGCATTAACAACAATTTGTCGCCATAATCGAAGACATTAAATTTATAGGCTGGGTACACAATTCCCGTTCGCGTATAGAAATAGCGCATAAGCGAAAGAAGTTCGTCCTGTGTCATTTGCTATGAGATTTATAGTAAATCTAAGTGAATTTAGGTTTCCTAAACACTAGGAAGCTCGCCGTAAAAGCGAAATGAATGGAGTGATAACGCAGTGAATGAAGCTGCGAGCGCCACAGGATGGGGCGACCTATACGGCCACGGAGTGCCAGGTCGCACAGTAAGGGCGGGTGCGAGGCATGTAAATAAGCGTGGGGCTGTGCCAGCACCCGCCCGACACGCAGCCGGTGGCTCCGCAGGCGAGCACTGACGATGAGGCAGCGGGTGGACTTTATAAGGCGGAAGGAATGTGAGCGTAGCGGAGCGCAACAAGAGCAATGAACTACAGGGCCAAGCATAGCAGTAGTGCTAAAGAAGCATGGCCGGGTGTATAGATTTTAGCACCTGCGTAGCTGCCGCAGAGCCAGTGAATGGAACGTCTGAAGCGAACTGGAGCGGGAATGGATGCCGCGTTATAAAGGACACAGAAGCTGCCATGAGGATTCCCTGTGAGCTGCAAATAATATGACAGGCAAACCCGATCTAAAGGGTAAGCGATAGCACCCGTTTAGTTCGGGCGGGCAGACGCTTGCTTTGCAAGGGTCTGTCCGGCATGGCGGATTATTTGCCGAATAGGGAATCCGAATTCCTTTTAACCTGCGGCGTGGGCTTTGTGCGGTGGCTTGATGGGTTCTGCTTGCAGTGCAAAGCGGAGTACGCAGTATAGATGACCTTCGCGTGTTCCTTTAATTAGGCTCTAGGATTTAAAGATCTCGTGGATTACCAATACTTCGTTCAACAATTCCCAAATTCCTTGCAGTGTAGACTGTCCTTCTTCAGTCATGGCTTCAGAACTCATCCAAGTAACGGTCAAGCAGCCTTCATGATCGTGTAGATTTGAAATACCGTCCTGCAATTCGGGGTCAATAATGCTCATTATTTGAGCTACTTTGGCGAGCCGGTCATACCGCCATTCTTCGTCGTAACTTAAAGTCATATCTGCTATTGTGTTGTTTTTAAGCTGTCAGTAGAAACGATACGGTTTAAGAATTGGCGGCTAGAATCGAATCATTATCTCTAAATGCATCTAATTGGGCTACGCTTTTGCTAAATGGTTTGCCATATGCAGCGGCCAATTTCACCCTGTATTCATACACATCACTGGATGATTTAGCTATTTCAACGGCTGAATTAATTATACCCCTGACTTCCCGATGACATTCTTCTGTAAGAAGTTGGCAGTATCTAAACATTCTTATGCCAGGATATACATACTCGTTTATCTCTTCTAACGTAGAGTATATTTCCCTTGGTAAGCTTCCATAAATGTCACGAACGGTATAGGCCGCAAATATCATCGGACGACTTGTAGAATTCATGTCCCAATTGTTAAGCCTACGCCATTGCCGATAAAGTTCTTCTGGGAAAGTGAACTCCCACTCCCTTAATTTGGCGTTTATAAACTGCTTATATTTTAAATGTGCCTCTTTTAGTTCTTTCCAAGATGTTTCGACTCCACTCAGTAGCTGGAATTTCTCATTTTCACGATCAAGGTTATAATCGGAAAATTGCTTTAACGCTTCCTCATCTGTACGTTGAATAAGCAATTCAGGCAGGGTATGCCTATCATCTATTTTTACAATCTTATCCGCACTACTCAGTGACTTAGGCGGCTTCTTGTCCTTGTGTGCCATACTTATAAACTATGATATTTATGTTTTAGAGATTTCGCATGATCCTTTATTGGCTTGAAACTCTTCCAGGGATTCGATAGTTCCGCCAACAGCTTATCAATATCCGGATTGTGTTTATTTGCCAGCGCCCAGGCCCATCTATTTTTTTTCCCAACATCAAAAGCATTAAATACATATGGGAAGCTTGGATGCACATGGTTGGCCGCTGCAAGCTTGCCGATGTAAGCTGGATCATTCAGAAATGGTCGAGCCTTCAATGTCTTTTCAATAGAAAATAAATATTCTCTCGCAAAGTTATCGGCTTCGATCTCCTTAGTCTTCACGACCAGCTCGTCTTCTTCATCGTCTGAAAGATGGTATTCCTTGGTGCGTATCTCATTCCAGTCAAATATGACATGAAACAATTCATGGATTAGCGCAAACCATAGTGTGGGATAAAAGCCACGATAATTAGTCAATACTATGCAAGGCTTATCATTTACCGGTAATGTTGCTCCCCGTAAATGCAATGCTGAAAAAGGGGCCTGGTATATCACAGTGACACCAAATCGTGAAAGTTCTCTTATTACACTCACCAAGCCAAATTCCACATCCGTAGAATGCCATCTTATTTGCGGAAAGTACTCAACCAGAGCGTGTCTGTCGTATTCATTTGGATTATCGATATGTTCAAATGTAGCTTTCGCGAAGGCTATCCATTGAGATCTGTTTAAGTCATTGCTCGGCTTAACGACTCCGGAACTGAATGCCGCATCTCTATTTGGCTTTTCATATTCCAAAACGCTCGATAGCCCCAAAGCTGCTGTAAGCTTTTTATCTATTTCATAAAAGTCCGTTATACTTTCGATAAAACCTGCTTGCTTAAGGGATGTTAAATCAAAATTTTCCTTAATGAATTTTACTTTCTCGGGCGAAATTAGATTTTCCTCAGGAAAGTTGTTTTCTAATACTCGCAAATACAATTGCACAACCTCTGCTTTTGATATTCGCAAAAAATTGGCCAGCTTTACAATGTTTGTATAATCCGTAATTTTCTTTGTCCCATTTAATATATTAAGCATGGCGCGATAGTCCATCCCCAATATTTCAGAAGCGTTTGTCGGCGAAATTTTTAACTCTTCAATTCTCTTATCAAATATGTCTTTCAACGTATCTGGCTTAAAAAGACCACTGATAAGGTCATCAACATTGAAATTCCGATTTGGCCTATCCTCCATAACAAGTTAATTGCAAAGATGCAATACGCAAATTTATATCAATTTTGCAGATTTCCAAGATATTGAACAACTTTATTGCAAGGATGCAGGTCTAAATTATAGAAGCTTGTAAGACTACTTAACAATTAGCGCGCGTCAATTCAACAGCCGACTTATTTAATGATTTATTAATGCGAAAGTTTGCTCTCGAGGTACTGTGCATATACCTTAGTTTTCTTAAAGGTATCAGCCGGATTAGATAGGTGGTCTTTAAAAGGCTAATTATCGTAATCATCGCCTTACTCCACCATAATGAGAACAGAACACTGCCTCGTATGTGTTTTGGCTAAAACTACAGCTACCATCCCTACATTGGGTGATTTTGCCCACTGGCCCGCGTTATAATGGATGTCACTTGATTATTACAACTCAAGTATGCGTCGATCTGGACAAGCATTCGGTGAAATTTTGATTAATAACTATAAAACGCAGTGGGCAGTGAACCTTACAAGCCTTTCTTTAAAGTAAAAATTCATTAACTTGTACACCGTATTATTATGGATATAAGTACATAAATATCAACATTGCAGATAAGCATCTGGCGAAACCAGTTTAGTAAATAAATATTAGTAAATTCATAAAGGTAAAACCAAGAATAAATGAGAGAAGATTTAAAACAACGTCTTTACAACGCTGCCATTAGACGCGCAAGAAACAGCAACTATTCATTTTCAAGCTTTGTGAATAACGAGCTGATAAATTTTATTAATGAGGGAGTTGATAGAATGACGTCATCAGACTACGCTTCTGAAATTAGAAAACAAGTTGCAGAAGACAATCTAATGAAGTTGATTGATGCGATGGATAATGACGGGAAGAGAAGGCGAATTGATGAATCGTTAGATTATACATCCTTTTTGAATGCCAGAGGGGGTGTCTGCCCACTATGGCCATTTTGTTAAGCTATGAAAGAAAATCAGAAAAAGTCCTTTGACTTTGCTGCTGAGACAACAAAGCAGCTTATTACTATTTCGACAGCAATCATTACGCTGACAGTTACATTCTCTAAAGACATCTTAGGGGGTGCCGAGAACGCGCCGAGAAACCTACTTGTGTGGACATGGGCTATATTCATCGTTTCAATTATTTGCGGCGTAATGACATTGATGACCTTGACAGGTACGCTACAGCCGATGAAAAAAATTGAACCTGAGGCAAGTCCGCCATTATCTGATGAGGAAAAAGAAAAGAACCTGTTAGATAAAATAAATATCAACAACAGCAATATTCGGTTTTTCTCAATTGGACAGTCGCTTTTTTTCGTTGCAGCAATTATTATGACTGGTATTTTTGGTTACAGATCTTTAACCACACAACCAAGGGTGAAAGATCACAACAAAGATTACATGGTGATACGCACTTCGATATTAAATACGGACACGGCAAAAAAATACATCGACACTTTATACCTACCTATGGGAAAGTAAGTCAGCCCCTTTTATTAAATGCTTAGGAAACTCTACGAGCTTGCTCATTTTATGAACGCTTTGATATAACTACTGTGTTTTTTTAGATTCCATGTGAACAGACCACCACAGTCGTTTAGTTTAGTGCAAATATTGCATTCCGGAAGGTAACTGTTTTTCCAATCTGATATCGACTTACGGGCGAACTGCCATAGGCGCTCAGGCAATACACATAGCTGGGTGTTATAAATTGATACGTGCATACCTTGCCCAGCTAGAAATTCAACCGCTTCACCAAGTTCATTCATGTAATCATACGGCTCTATCCAAAGCTTATCTATGTTATGAGGTGTATAGCCAATGTACTCGAGACCCATAAAGGCTACGTGCTCCACGAATGGTAAATTTTTGTAAATATATTTTGCCAATCTAGTGAGTCGCGGAATCGATAATTTATGTACTACAATTCGTATCTCAATGCGCTGGTTATACCTAGCTAGATTGTACACACCAAGCATAGTTTGATTGAACGCATTTTCTGCTTGGACTATATAATCGTGTACTTGATAGTAGTCTGCATATACCGGTATGCCGAGCATCAGTCGCCGGAACTCAAGTCCCGCCAATCTTTCAGCCATGTTATGCCAGGCAAATGACCTGCCATTTGTCAGGAGATGTACCTCCGTTTCAGGTAACTCTGCTTTTATTAAGGCCAATAGATCAAAGAAGTGATCTCCCATGAGGGTTGGCTCACCGCCGGATATGCCTAGCTCTATACAATCTTTCGGAATAAGCGGAATTAGCTGGCTGTTTATATTAAACAAGCGCGGAACGTCATTTTTGTCCTTTGGTGGTTGTGAGCACATGAGACAATTGCTATTGCAACGTTCTGTAGCTAAGAGGACATTATGATACGAGTTTACACGGTAAAGCGTATTTATGTTGCCATCCTCGTTTGCCACAACGATATCGCCGTCATTCAAATGATTGAGATCGGGAATATTAATTATTGCCGATTGCGTGAGAGATGTGGAATCAATGCTAAAGGCGCAACGAAATCCTTGGCGTGGGGGTATGTTACCTTCGTCAGCAATAAAGATGCTGTGTTCTCCCACATTACCGGGGTCTCTTGTGACGCGGCCAACGATTGGTGTTAACACATTAACGGGAGTACCTTTTGTTTTCAGCAGCATTATTGTCGAGGCTTTACCCAGGTTTCAAATATTTGAAGAATACGTGGGTCATTCTCCATTAACTCTATCAAGTACCGTATAATCTCCATATTTTTAGCACAAAAACTACTCGTTGGCCTATAGCCAATCATATCACCCTGTGTTGCATAGTTGTGAATTGGGTCAGCTCCGCAATAGGCTTGAAATGCACAATCAGAACAACCCGGCAGGCTTTCATTCGTGCCTATTTCAACAATTTGCAGTGCTTTTTCGCCATAGAATATCTCTTGATAAGAGTGGGTATCTAAATGGCCAAGTTTAAAAGTATAATCGCCCATTTCGGCCAACATCCGACTTTCGTCGCTCGCGTAGATTGAGCCTTCATAATTAAAGACTATGACGTTAGTTACCGCCCCCGTTGGAGAATTGAGGTCAACATACCCAACCGGAAATGGGGTCAATATTTTGCGAAGTATGATGGTGGCATAATCTTCTGAAAAATACTCGCCATTTAAATTGTATTCAAGAATTCGGTTGAACGCGACCTTATAAAACGTCAAGAACTTTTCAACCTCATACCTATTCTTCTTCTCATTCTTTACAGCGAATCCGTATGGGGATATTGACCGCAGAAACATATTTCGGAATCCTTGTCGATAATACTCTTCCACGATTTCAATGGGGTGCTCCAGAGATAGGTTGCTGGTTGTCATCAAGGCCGACACGCGATCAGAACCAAGAATTTCACGAGAAAATTCTATTCCATTTATTGTCCGCTCATAACTGTCGTTGCCTGGACGTTTTCTATTTGCGTTATGAATGAAAGCAGGGCCGTCGAGTGAGGTTGATATCAGAATATTGTGGAGCTTGCAATATTCGAGAATGTCTTCAGTGATTACCGCCAAATTAGTGCAGATAACAAAACTCACAACTTTTCCATGTAGCGGGGCAAGCTCTTTAGTTCGCTCGACTGCATAAACGATATTTTCAAAAGCTAACAATGCTTCGCCCCCTTGAAACTCCATCGTGACAAAACGGTTAGGAGATTGCATCATGAGTTCAATGCCTTTGTCAATATGAGCGATTGACATATCATACTTGGCTTTGTCCTGTGTTACTCTCGAAACCTGGCAATAATGACAAGTATGTTCGCAGCGCAATGACATGACAAAAATGTGCAAGGCAGTAAAATTGTCTAGGAAAGATTTCTTCGTGCTGTATCGCGTGGCGAGCACATCGATGAGTGGAGGTACGGCTTCTTCAGTAATGAAAAAATTTGCCAACAAATCACCGTATAGGGTAAAATCATTGTCTTTCGAAATTTGCCTTTCAACAATTCTTTTTGTTGTACCATTCGGAACCACAAGGTGATCACCAACCTCATTCACAAGCACTTCCTTCTCAACATTCAGATGGTGAAAACGAAACGGCAGCAAATAATATGCCTCGCCGCCTTGTGCATCGTACGACTCAAGCGTTTTAAATTTGCGTATTTTTTTATGTGTGACAGGTTCTGGCAAAGTAGCTAAAATTTGGATGAAGTTATTAGTTCTATTGCGATGGAGTAAACCCAACTGGATCACTTATCTCAGTTCTCGGATCTTCACTAGTATCGTAGTGTGCAAAGGCCTTGGCGACAATCAACTCTCGAATCGTCTTTGTTTCTCCATTTACAATATGTCGTAGTTTAAAGTCAATCAAATCACGTTTGATCCTTTCTTTTAAGTCGGGAACATTCTGTATTGCTTGATCACCATTCTCGCCAATGGTTATTTCAAATGCTGCTTCTGTTGCAGATATATCAATAGTATAGGCATTACCATACCAATAAAAGCACTTATACACTACTTCCTCCGAATAACCCTTCTTCGGTAATTCGATAACGAGCTTATCGGCGACAATTTTACATTCCATCTTTCAACTTCATTGCAGTAAGTGTTACGGAACCAACTTTGCCGTCCGGCTTTAGCTCATTTTCCTGCTGGAACATTTTCACGGCAGCTTCAGTACTATCTCCGAAATAACCTGACACTGGAACGGTCAGGCTTGGTTCCAGTTTTACAAGCATTTGCTGCAGCTCTTCCACATCATGTCCCTGGCAGCCTTTATGCAAAACTCTTGAGCCTAATTCGTATTCTTTGCTTATGCTAGTCGTACCTGTCATCGTTTCCGAGCCTGAAGTGGTGGTTTCTTTTACAACCGTAGTATGTGTTGGCGTATACGAAGGTGTTGAATACGAATGCACCGGCGCAGGCGCTGGTGCTATTGAGGGAGTAGAATAATCCGATCCTCCATACGAAGATGAATAGTGCGAACTATGTGAAGCGTGAGACGCATGTGAAGCATGTGAACTGTGAGACGCATGCAGGGCTAACAGGCTATTTTCTGGACTAGCTATATTGACTTTTAATACAAGCTTCGGCTTTAGGTTCTTTACGTTAGCTGCTTCAATATTGATATCGTGATTATCATTATCAACATTCGGAGTTGTAACTTGCGCTTTCCCATCCCGAGATGTAAGCGTGCTGACTGCCGCAGCAATTACAGCAAATGATAGTTTTGCAAGACGCAAGAATCCTTTTTCTCTGCTCATGTTATAGATATTTTTATAATATCGACAATATTAAAACAAAAAAATGAAAATACATACCGTGAAAACACGGTATTTTAAAATACCCATTTATCTTATATTTCGGCAATATTAATTGTTTAGCTATGAAGTTCCAGTTTATATTCGTTCTCCTTCTTTTTCCTTTTATCATTTCTGCACAGGGAACTGCAGTAGTTGTATCCAATTTCGATGCGGAACTTAGCGTTGATGGAGAGAGCCAAAGTAACCTAGTTTCCGAACATGCACAAAAAATAGTACTTTCTGAAGGCCAACATCTATTACAGGCACGTGCAAACGGAAAAATTGACAATCAAACTATCATTATTGAAAAGAGCAAAAGCGTTGTTGTAAATTTTACATTCGCGAATTCTTCTGCCGATAAAGTTAGCGTGTTAAATAATAATCAAACACCCTTGGTAATTGCTGACAGAGATATTGATGTCGGTGGAACATTTGCCGAAACTGGACCTGAACAGCTAGTATACTGCTTTGATAAAGATGATTTGGTTGGACTTGAATTACAACTGCTAAACAAAAAAGGCACCATTAACATTGACATTTCCGACGCGTTTGGACAGTCAGTTTACTCGAGCAATAATTTCAAAACCTTGGAACACCCCATTAAAATTGAAAGGCGGGGGGTATACTTTATTCGCATTTCTACCAACCGTATTTTTAATCGAAATATCCACTTCACACTAAGCAGAATACCTGCCAATGAGAAAGGAATCGAATTCAATACAACTCCAAAAATTGTTCATGACACAGCGTATCAACAAATCCTGAATACGAATATTCACGTGTACTCGACTGCTAATCTTGATCATCGGAATACGACCACTGTAAAAATGAGTCTTCCTGCAAATACCGCTTACTGGACCTATTGGATAGGTGTGGACCAACAGGCAATCCAGCAGTGGCATCAATTCGCCGAAGCCTTTGCCAGAGCTGGGAAGTATGTTGTTAGTGATCCGGTGTTAGCGTTTGGTTTGGGACTAATCCCGAAGCTACCGGTTTGGAATACCACAGCGACGGTTGACTATTACTTTATGGATACCTTTAACGCTCAAATATTCTGTTCTGGAACAAATCAACGATGCTCCGCTTATAACTTCAAACGGGGTAATAATGTAAGTAGCGACTATTGCACTATCACGCACAACTCTCCGACAGACCTAAATCTATGTTTTAAAAACAATAGCACACTCATTGGGCACGATGTGCTTATCAAAGCATATGCTTTTTCTATTAAACAACATTACGAGGTAAATGTGGATTAAAATTATGCTCAGCCAATAAATAGCGGGAAAATTTTGTAACTTAGCATAGCTATGCAGTACTAGCGTCCACTCTTATATTTCAACATAGTGCTTATATGCGAAGATTCCTTCCCGCACTGTACTGGTAGCAACTCAATCTAATTCTTTCACAAGAAAAGCACTGTAGTACATGGAACTTAACAACAAAGTCGTCGGTATCTGGATACGTGTCAGTACCGAAGACCAGGCAAAGGGAGACTCGCCTGAGCATCACGAACAACGCGCCCGGCTGTATGCCGCCTCAAAAGGCTGGAAGGTCAAAGAGGTGTACCACCTCGAAGCCCTATCTGGGAAATCCGTCATGGGCTATCCCGAAACCAAGCGCATGCTTGCGGATATCAAGAGCGGGGCCATAACCGGCCTCATCTTCTCGAAGCTTGCCCGTTTGGCCAGGAATACGAAAGAACTGCTTGAATTCGCGGACATCTTCAAGACGGAAGATGCCGATCTCATTTCCTTGCAGGAAGCCATAGATACCTCAACCCCCGCCGGCCGCCTCTTTTACACCATGATCGCCGCAGTGGCCCAATGGGAGAGAGAAGAGATCGCCTCACGGGTAGCAGCCTCTATACCCATACGGGCTAAGATGGGGAAACGCATCGGTGGCCTGCCGCCTCTCGGTTACAAATGGGAGGAAGGCGTATTCATGATAGACGACAAATACGCGCCCGTGGTGCAGCTTACCTTCGAGCTATTCCTAAAGCACAAACGTAAAAAGGCAGTCGCCCGGATACTCAACGAGAAAGGCCATCGCACCCGGAAGGGGACTGTCTTTGCGGATAGCAACATAACCCGCATACTGCGGGACACCTGTGCCAAAGGTGTCCGCCGCGCCAACTTCACCAAAACGCTGGGACCACACAAAAGCTCCGTTCCCAAACCTCCATCTGAATGGTTCATGTTTGCGTGCCCGGCGATTGTGAGCGAGGAGACCTGGAACGAATGCAATCGCATCTTGGATGAATCGGAAAAGAAGTACAAGCGCAAAGGCAGGGAATCCAAGAACCTCCTCGCCGGTTATGTGTTCTGCGAAACCTGCCAAAAGAAGATGTACGTCTACCATCAGCGGACACCCAACCCATGTTATTACTGCAAGACCTGCAAAACGAAGATTTGGGCGTCTGACCTCGACGAGATCTTCCATGAGCAACTGAAAACATTTCTGCTCACCGAAACATCCGTTTCCGATTATTTGGGAAATCTCGATTCGAAGCTTTCCGAAAAGCAAAAGCTGCTCGATGTCGTTTTGACCGAGAAAGAAACCATTAAAAAGAAGTTGGATGAACTGGTGGATATGCGCATCAATCATGGGCTGTCCCGCGAACTCTTTGAGGACTATGTGAAGCCCATAGAAGAGCGGTATGGGCAGCTAACGGGCCAGCTTCCAGAACTCGAAGCCGAGATCGACTTCCTTAAGATACAGCACTGTTCCGGCGATGTCGTGCTCCAGGACGCTAAAGACCTCTACTCCCAATGGAGTACCTTACCATTTGAAGATAAACGAACCATTGTAGAGACGATTACTGATGTAATCGTAATAGGACAGGAAGATATCAATATAAAATTATCATATTTACCAACACCACAACCCCCAAGCCCACCCACCACCCTAAATGGCGGAACAAAGCAACACAACCATTAGGAAATCATCTACTTTTTTTTAAAGCTCCCCTCTTTGGCTGGCCTTGCGGGCGGGTGGAAAGAAGGGTGGATTGAGCTGAATAAAAGATATCTTTCTATTGAAGGGATTAAGATAGGTGATTTCAAAAAATGCCACCTGGGAATTCAAATATTTTATTTGCAATGATCTGGCATCGTTCACAATCACCATTTAATCCTATTCTCTAAGTTTCAATTTTTAATAAACGTTCAGCTATCAATGCTCTATCTGCGCCTAAAATTTTCAGATCATATATTTCGGGAACATAACTTCTGTATTCATCCCTTGCCTCGGGGTAATCGTTGACTCCAATTGGGTCCCAGTCAAACCACAGTATCTCATCTATTTTTTGCGCAATTAGGATATGGTCGTTCATAAGAATATTTACCGCAACTTACCAATAATGTGGATATCATTTCTTGGAAACCCCTTTTCTCAAATCGTAACTTGCCTTGTCCGCCAGAGCCTCGCAATGCGCGGGGCGAAGGAGGAATCGACCGCCGAAGCTTTTTTAGCCGGGGAGGTGTGCCAGGTTCGTCAAAATTCCTTTTGCTCAGCCAATGGGAAAAGAGGCGATAAGTTCTTTTACATATTGAATCCTGTAAACCATGTCTTTTATAACCGGTCAATTCATTTACCATGCATCCCCATCCTGTATCCATACAGGGGGTAAAATATAGGCAATGCACAGGTAATACATGGGCAATGCCAGAGTATTCCATCCCTTACATTATTTAATATTGCAATGCATTTAGGGCAAGGTAGGAAATAACTATTTTTTCTCTGTGTAGCTTCAGTAAAGGATTTCAGCCTGTTATACCTTTTGCAACAGGAAATAACTAAGGACAGGAAACCAGGAAATAACAAAGGGAATCACCCCGGCCGCTCTTTTCATTGGAAATGCATCTGTTTGGACGGTCGCCCTCTTTCCATACACGCACGCACCTACCAAAGCAGGAGTTTTTAAACTACTCGAAACAATTAAAATATTTCTCTATTTTACTGGTCTATGCCTGCCAACGCGCAAAACAAGATAAAACCCCAGCTTAAAACCTTCGACATGACCATGGTGGTGGCCGGGCTGGTTATCGGCATGGGGATATTCCGCACACCGGCGGCAGTGGCGCAGCAGGCAGGCAGTGCCACGGTCTTCTTCCTGGCATGGGTGACGGGAGCAGTAGTAAGTTTTATAGGCGGTATCACTTTTGCAGAGATCGGCTCACGCTATCCCGCCGCGGGCGGCTTTTACAAGATACTCTCACATTGTTACCACCCCTGCTTCGCCTTTATGGTCAATTGGGTAGTGATACTCAGCAATGCCGGGGCCATGGCAGCAGTAGCCATTATGGGTGCAGAGTACATAGCGCCTGTGCTGTTGCCAAAGCTGGCACATGAGCAGGCGGTCATGATGATAACGGTGGCTTCGCTATTGGTACTATACCTGATGAACATGAGGGGCTATAAAACAAGCGCCCGCCTGCTGAATGGCCTTATGGTGATAAAGCTGGGCATGCTGGCCCTGCTGATAGCAGCTGTGTTCTTTGTAAATGGAGACAGTAAAGTAACACAGGAAGCTGTGCAGGCACAAAGCGGCAGTGATATGTTCCGGGCATTCCTGCTCTGTTTCATACCCGTGTTCTTCACGTATGGCGGCTACCAGCAAACCATGAATTTCGGCAAGGACGTGGCCGATGCGAGGCGTACCCTGCCACGCGCTATCTTTTACGGCATCGCCATCATACTAACGGTGTACCTGAGTGTTAACTATTCGTTCTACAAGGTGCTTGGCCTTAAGGGGCTGGCGGGCTCCACAACCATAGCTGCCGATGTATCAGGAGTGATATTGGGCCCCATAGCCTACAAGATAGTAGCCGTTACCATGTTCCTGAGTGTGATGGCTTATGTGAACGTTGGCCTGATGAGCAACCCCAGGGTGTACTTCGCGATGGCGGAGGATAAAGTGTTGCCTCCTATCTTCAAACGCATCAACAGCAAAACACAGGTGCAGGAATTCGCATTGACGGTATTCTGCGCATTTATACTAATCACCCTCTTCTTCCTCTCGTCGTTCCAGAAGATACTGGAGCATGTGATGTTCTTCGACAGTATCGGCTTCATGAGCGCGGCAGCCTCGATATTCATACTAAGGCACCGGGCAAAAAAAGAGGCTGAGCCTAAGGACATCTACAAGATATGGGGCTACCCTATCCTGCCGGCGCTTTTCATACTGGTGTATCTCGGGGTGAACATAAGCGTGTTCTATGCCAACCCGGAAGCAGCCCTTACAGGCTTTGTGTTGTTCATTGCCGGGATACCACTGTATTATTTAATTAGATTTGCCGTTAACAGGAACAATGACATAACCGAACAAATATGAAAGACCGCTCCGCACTCAGATCGCAATTTTTACTGGACCCGGATATTACCTACCTGAACTTCGGCTCCTTCGGGGCATGCCCCAGGCCCGTCTTTGAAGACTACCAAAAGTGGCAATTGCTGCTGGAACGGGAGCCGGTGCAGTTCATAGCCATGAACAGCGCAAAGAACCTGGAAACAGCGCGCAAGGCACTGGCTGCTTATATCAACTGTGATGCGGACGACCTGGTGTATGTGACCAATCCCTCCTACGCCATCAACATAGTGGCAAAGAGCATTGAGCTAAAACCGGGAGATGAGATACTGAGCACCAATATCGAGTACGGAGCACTGGACAGAACGTGGAACTACTACTGCAGGAAAGCCGGGGCCAAATACTTACGCCAACCTATAGAACTGCCAATAGTATCGAAAGAAGCGATCATAGAGCAGTTCTGGAAGGGATATAATGAGCACACAAAGGCCATATTCATATCGCAGATAACAAGCGCCACTGCACTGATACTGCCGGTAAAGGAGATATGCGCCATGGCCAAAGAACGTGGCCTGCTCACCATAGTGGACGGGGCACATGTACCGGGGCATATACCGCTGGACCTTAGCGAACTGCAGGCAGACATATACACCGGTGCCTGTCACAAATGGATGATGACCCCTAAAGGATGCAGCTTCCTGTATGTAAAGAAAGCATATCAGCCCATAGACCCGCTGGTGGTAAGCTGGGGCTACGAGGCGGCTATGCCATCGCATTCTCAATTCCTCGATTACCACCAGATGCAGGGCACAAGAGACTTCTCGGCATTCCTCACAGTGCCTAAAGCAATCGCGTTCATGAAAGAGCATAACTGGTGGGAGGTAGCTGCTGCATGCAGGCAGATGGTACAGGATAACTACGAAAGATTTTGCGAACTGCTGGGCAGCCGCCCGATATGCCCTGTAAGTGATGAGTTCCTGGGGCAGATGTGCAGCATACCTATTAACAGCCCTGCACCGGAACAACTGCAACGACATCTTTTCGAGGAATATAAAATAGAAGTACCTGTACCGAGACAGGACGATAAGGTGTTCCTGCGGTATTCCATCAATGCCTTCAATACACAAGCCGACCTGGACAGGCTGTATGAAGCGATGAAGACGATATTGCAAAAAGGAGAACTATTGATAAAAAGCTAATGCCGCCCCAGTAGCGTAACAAAAAAAAGATTACCGAACCGGATAGCCCTGATCGCAAGCACGTTGTAATTTTAACCGGAAAATCAGATATTTACCCCATCAAAATTATTATGCGTTACTCTATCAGGCTGTTATGCCTTTTCTTGTGTCTTAGCCCTCATTTTTGTAGCGGGCAGCCCGACACCATCTATATCAATGCCGACTGGAAAGAGACCGACAAGGCACATGCTACTTACTATAGGCTAAGCGCCAAACTGGGGCCCGACAAGTATGTGGTAGAAGACCATTACATAGACGGCAACATACAAATGGTGGGACATTACAGCCGACCCGTGCGCCTTAATGATGATTCAACAGGCAACTCTGCCAGGAACGGGACCTTCGTTTTTTACGAAAACCACTCGCTCACCAAAACATCTGAAGGCATAATAAGTGAAGGCAAGCACGAAGGTAAATGGCGGGATTACTTTGTGAACAGTAACACAGTAAAAAGTGAGTATAACTATAAAGATGGTCTGGAAGATGGCCCCATGGTAGCCTACGACTCCCTGACGCACAGAGTAACCATGACCGGAAATTACGAAGAAGGTGTAAAAACGGGCAAATGGAAGAGCTACTACTCCTATTCCGGCAAGTTGGCTAAAAAATTCATATTTGGAAATGAAGGGACGGCGACTGCAAAATATTTCTATGAAAGCGGGGAATTGTGGGCAGAAGGTGCGCTCAACAGCTCCTTGGGAAAAGAAGGAGAATGGACCTACTATAATAAGTATGGCTTTGTTATCAAAACTGAAACGTATATGCATGATACCCTTAACGGGCCTATGCGTAAATATCGAGTATCGTTCACCCTGAACCGTACTTATTCCAATTGCCTCTGGCAGGAGTACAACTATAATATGGGTAAGATATCCGATACGGCTAAGATGTATGACATCAACACTGGTAAATTAAAATACAGCCTTGAAGTAAATGACAACCGGCCGGATGGACAATTTACTGCCTATGCCCATGGACACGTAGTAACAACAGGACAGCTGAACGACAGCATAAAAAACGGTCTATGGAAAGAATATTACCCGGGTACGGATCAAATATTCAGGGAGGCGAACTATAAGAATGGAAAATTCGATGGCTCTGTGATCACTTACTTTGAAAACGGGCAAAAGAAAAAAGAAGAACAATACAGGGATGGCTGGCAAAGCGGCATACAAAAAACCTATTATAAAAATGGCATGCTTAAGTCTGCCGAGACCTGGGATTACAATGTACCGGACGGGCCAGCAAGTTATTATGACTCAACAAGCGGGCAAAAAACCAAAGATCTGACCTACTTTACTGACCAGACCAACCTGGTGCAATTGAACGGCTACTGCGCTAACTACTATGAACCGGGCTCGATAAAAACAGAAGGCACATTCATCTATGGCGAAAAAAACGGGGAGTGGAAGTTTTATGACGAAAACGGCAGGTTGACCTCAATCAAGTATTTTGAAAAGGGTCTGTTATCCGGGCCATTCCTGCAATACTATCCTGCAACAGCGAAAAAGGCGGTAGAGGGAAACTACAAAGACCATAAAAGAGAGGGGGTATTTCGCTACTACTTTCCTAATTCAGATAGCCTTTCCGGAGTGGAATACTACAAAAATGATAGTGCGGATGGTCACTTCGTATATTACTCAAAACCAGGTGTCGTTAAAACCACCGGGGATTACGCATCTGGCAGGATGACAGGAGAATGGAGAGTTTATTATAACAACGGTAAAATACGTTCGGTAGAAAATTATCTTAATGATAAAAAACAAGGCCCTGCAAAATATTTTGACTCAATTACCGGATATGTTTTGCAAGCCGGGCAATATGCGAACGATGGACCGGACGGCGAATGGACCTTTTTCGGGGAAGATACTCATCAAAAAGCTGCAGTTATGCACTTTGCGAACGGCATGGCCGATGGGAGCATAAACGCTTATGACAAAAACGGCCGCCTTGTCTTCAAGGGCAACTTCAGCGAAGGGCAAAAGAACGGACAATGGATAACATACTACTCCGGTAGTAACCATATATGGACACAAACAAATTTCCGCAAGGACACCATGACCGGCGAGTCGAAAATATTATATGAAAGCGGCAAAAAAATGATCACCCAGACCTATGACGACACCGGATTGAAGAGCTCTGAGAAATACTATAACGAAAACGGAAGGGAATTAGAAGAGCCTGATCTGAATATGCGGCTTGCGATAGATAAACGTGAAAAAGAAATGCAGGCATATATGACAAAGTTCCCAATAAAGGATTAAAAAAAGAAGAGAGCATTAATTAACTCTCTTCTTGTACAGATCTTGACAGTATTATTCTTTAACCCAACTCAGCGTTTTTATGGGGTTACTATTCCCAAACACTGTAACAAAATACGTACCTCTTGCAAGGGTGGATATATCCAGAGATGTGTTCAGCGCATGTACTTCTTGCTTACTGACACAGCGTCCATAAGCATCAGATATAGTTATTATAAAGGCTTTGTTATCTGGCATCTGCAAATTCAGTGTTCCGGATGATGGATTGGGGAACAGTTTTATGCCATCGGCATAAACGGTTGGTCCGGTTACAGAGTTAGCCGTATCACCGGTAATATTTATATTGTCGATATTGGGAACGAACCAGTCGTTGGTTGCAATGTATTTAAAAGCGATATAAGTACTGCCATTGTAAGGCGGTATGGCAAAGCCACCTGTATCTCTCCAGTTGTTGCTGCTCGATGCCCAGTTGGTAAGATCTGCCAACAGCACCACGGTATCAGCAAGTGCAGGGTCGGATGAGCCGGTAAGATAATAGATGCCAAAATGATCCTGTGCGGTAAAGGTATCGGTAATGGAATAGAGCTTTACCTTCAGCGAATCAAGATGACCGCCACCATAAAAGTGAAAAGGTGGTGATACATACCAATCAGTGACCGTATCGGTACCGGGATTGCCAACGGGGTAATCATGCGAAAGTGCATTAGGTGCAGAGAATCCGCCCCCGCCTACACTCCAGGGGAAATAACCCGCAGCACCTTTAGTGAATTGTTGCCAGCCTGCCTGTTCAGTGGTGTTATCGAAACCGGAATAGTAAGGTAAGGTAGTCTGTGCACTAACAACCGAACCAGCCAGGGAGAAGGAAAAAAGTAAGAAGAAATGAAGTAGCGTGTTTTTCATGTCAATACGTTTTTGGTGTAACAATAAATAAACACACGCACGGGAAAAGTGCATGTACAATTATAGACGTAGAAAATGACGACTAACGCTAATAGAGCTACAAATAAATATTAATGCAATGTGACCAAAACAGATATCACCAAAATAAATTAATGCTCACCCACACTGTTCCAATAAAATAGTCCTTATCATTGCAACGTGATAATGCCGATAAAATATACACGATGCCGTAAACATGCTGCGCATGCTGCGAAGTGTACGGTTTTACTATCATGATATAAATACAAAAAACAGAAAATAGTAAGAGGTCCTTCGCCACAAGCGGAGGACCTCTTTTCATTTAGCATCATTCATAAAAAAAGACCAACAAAATCATGAAACTGATCAACAAGAAAATATGCATGGGTAAGGACATAGGCATACACGGCAATATGTTTGGCGGCATACTGATGGCATGGATCGATGAGGCCGCTGCGGCATTTGCCACCGAATATTGCTGTACTCCCAACATGGTGACCTTACGGGTAGGCGAACTGATATTCAAAAAACCGATAAAAAGCGGAAACCACATACGTATATACGGCGATGTCACCCATATGGGCAAAACATCGATAACCCTTAATATAGAGGTGCGCAAGTACAACTTATACAGCGGAGAGGATACAGTAGTGTGCACTACATCTATAACCTTTGTACGGATAGATGATGACGGCAACCCCACCCCTATTGGCGAAACAGTACGGAATAAGCACAGCCTCTCTATCGAGGCATGTGCTACTGGATGATGGTTCGGGATAACATAATTCTGACGTTGAAGTGATGCACTCCGGCGTCAGAATTGCTGTGTTATATTACCTCCTTATTCTTTTGTCCAGCTGAGTGTTTTGATGGTTTTGCCATCCTGCTGTATAGCTATGAAATAAGTACCCGCAACAATACCTGATACGTCAAAAGATGCCAGTTTAGTATCTGTATCAAAGTGGCGCAGGCAACGGCCATAAGCATCATATAATAACAGGCTTCTTGGCTTAACATCAGGCATGGAGATATTCAAGGTCTTCGATGCGGGGTTCGGGAACACGATTACCCCGGCTGAGGCCGGGCTAATATTCCTTACACCTGTTGCACCGGAGGCAAAGGCAAGGAAGAACGGACTGGACGATACATCGAAAGCGGCCAACTGGGCATAGGTATTCTCATCATAAACAGTCACCGAATCCTTGAAATGATTTACAGCCCATATCTCCTGGCGTGCAGGATGCCTGTAGAGCATAAAAGGCTCACGGGTATCAGTACTGATTGAATCCTCTAAAGACAGCGTACCGGCATTATAGACATAGATGACGAAAGAGTTGGGAGCCGATACGAATACCTTGCTGCTATCCTGCGACACGAGGGCACAAAAGGTGCCGGAAGGCAAAGCTGCAGAATCGAGCACTGACTTTGCAGCGGCATCTATTTTGTACAACTTGTTCGTGTTAGTACAGGATATGTATGCAAAGGAACCACCAGGGGAGAAGCTGACACCCGCATCGACCTGGGAAACCGGCGGGAAACTCATGGGCGTGGAAACAAGGCCCGAAGTATAGTCCACTACATATATTTGTCCTATAGCTGTACCCCATACCTCTTTGGTGCCGGGCCGCTCCCTTACCCGCCATAACCCCGGCAAAGAGAGACTGTCCATGAACGATTTCGTAGCGGTATTAAAACGATAGAAGGCATCAGAACTACCTACTGCAAAAAGCATATGGCTTGTGTCTGAAGCCGTAATATCGAACATGGTAGCGGGGAACGAATCGACTATAGTACTGGAAGCCACATCGATGTAGTAGAGGTAATTGGTTGTGAACGAAGAAGCAAAAAAATGAGGCTCGCTACCGGAAGCACAAACGTATTGATAGTTGCCTGTGCCGATGTTACCGGTATGCGTGTAGGTGGTGCCGTTAATAGCGGCAATTCCTGAAACAAAGCCACTGCTGATGGTTGGCTGTGCACTGGCCATATTTAGGGCCAGCAATACGATGATGCATGTAAAGATGGATCTCATGATACAGATTTTTTGTGTTGTAAAACTACTGCTACCCCAAAGGATACAGGATACACCAATAGGGGTATTTCGCCATGCGTACCAGTACGGATAGACAAGCATCCTATTTGGGCGAGTGAGCTACAAAGCGAACATTTTGGCCTTTCAACAAGCACACCTCTATAAGCTAATAATAGTTCAATACCCTCCCCGGTATCAATAAAGCTTGCGTGTTTAGTATTTATTGCATAAATTGGAAATCCTTAATGATAAAACGCCAATACTTATGAGGAAAATAGTACTTGCCGGGGCTTTGAGTTTTATAGGTGCAGTGGCACTGAGTTCACTAAGCTCCTGTGCTAAACGACAATATGAATGCACATGCACTTTCAACAACCAAACGACACAACACCTGTCGGGTATATACCGAAGTAAGAAAGATGCAAAGAACTGGTGCGCCAACTACGAAGTGGCTGTAGAAGGTACCTCCTGCGCGATCACAAACTAAACAGTGATGTAAACAATATTAAAATACCCTGCCATAAGGCAGGGTATTTTTTTGAGTATGATCATTTAGAATAAATACAGGGAACTGTGCTGAAAATGGTATCAGCAACTCATTACCTAAAAGGCCTAAACCGGTAAAAATTAACGTGAGTTGAAGCGCTTATTGAAGCCGCCGCCATTATTGGGCCTGCTGCCACCACCACTGAAGCGTGCACCACCACCGGGACGGCTATTGCCCCTGCCGAAACGGCTACCACCGCCACCACCGGCTTTGTTGTTCTGCTTAGCCTCTTTCACAGAGATCACACTACCTTCGAAGAAGGTCATATCAAGGTTATCAACTGCGTCGTAAGAATGGAACTTGTCGGCCATCTCTACAAATCCGAAGCCCTTAGGAAGGCCGGTAGCAGGATCGATAATGATCTTCACAGAAACCACCTCACCAAACTGAGCGAATAGATCTCTCAGGCTGCTTTCGCTTGTTTCAGGGCTTAAATTACCTACAAACAGGTTCATAAAATAATTTTTAAAAGGGTACCGTTATATAACGCGTCCACAAGCTACGATGAAAAATTAAATAAACATAGATAAATATTTACGCCGGTGGCGTTTAAGGCTTTTACTTACATTAGCATGATGAAAAAAGCGTTAATATTACTACTAACCATATTTATATATATCAGTTCACCTGCAGAGCCTTACTGGCAACAAAAGGTGGACACCAAACTACAGGTAAAGCTGGATGACCAGAAGCATTTCCTCTATGGTTATGAGGACATCGACTACACCAACAACTCCCCCGACACACTTAAATATATTTACATGCACCTATGGCCAAATGCCTATGAGCATGACCATACAGCCTTTGCAGAGCAGGAAACACAAAACGGGAGTACTGACTTCTACTATTCAGCTTCAAAAGACAAGGGCTATATAGACAGCCTGTCCTTCCTGGTAGATGGGCAAAAGGCCGATTATCACTATACGGAAATGATGCCGGATGTCTCCCGCATTGACTTACCCAAACCACTACCTCCGGGGGCACATATGCATATCTCCACCCCGTTTGAAGTGAAGATACCTAAGATATTCTCAAGGCTGGGACATACCAAACAGGCCTATTTCATATCGCAGTGGTTCCCTAAACCGGCAGTTTATGACCGCAAGGGCTGGCACCCTATACCCTACCTGGACCAGGGAGAATTTTATAGCGAGATAGGCAGTTACGATGTAAGCATCACCCTGCCCAGGAACTACATCGTTATGGCTACCGGTAACTGCAGCGACAAAAGTGAGATGCAGTGGCTGGACAGCTTGTCTCAATTACCCTTGCCTAATGATACTACTTACCTTAAAAGCTGGCCGGCAAGCGATGCGCGACTGAAAACACTGCACTATCATGAGGATAACGTACACGACTTTGCCTGGTTTGCAGACAAGCGCTGGATAGTGCGCAAAGACACCACGACCGTGCCCGAAACGGGGAACATTGTAACAGCCTATGCAGCATTCCTGCCTGTAGATAAAAAGAAATGGCTGAAGGGCACAGACTACCTGAAAGCCACCGTACAATACTACGGCAAATGGGTAGGCCCCTATCCTTATAAAACCATCAAGGCAGTAGAAGGCGACATGCATGCCGGCGGGGGTATGGAATACCCGACGGTGACCATCATTGACCGCACTGCGAGCTCGGCATTGCAAACAGTGGTGGTACACGAAGCGGGACACAACTGGTTCTACGGTATGTTGGCCACCAATGAGCGCGACCACGCCTGGATGGACGAAGGCATCAATACATTCTACGAACATAAAACGACGGAAGCATTAGGCAAGGAGAAAATAACCACAAAAGCGAAGGGCATTAAGATAAACGTAGGCGATGATGCCGAAGACCTGCTGTATTATGAGTATGCATCCATAAGGCAGGACCAGGCACTGGACCAAACCTCCGCCAACTTCACGAAGCTGAACTATGGCGGCGATGTGTATTACAAAACTGCCCTGGTGCTGAAATGGCTGGAACAGTATATGGGTGAAGATAATTTTGAGGCCGGCATGCACGAATACTTCAACACATGGAAACACAAACACCCCTACCCGGAAGACCTGCAGGCCATCATGCAAAAACATAGCAACAAATCGCTCGACTGGTTCTTTAAAGACATACTGAATAGCGACAGGCGTATCGACTATGCATTGAGAGGAATACACCATGTAAATGGAGTAACAGAGGTAAGGATAAAGAACAAAAGTGGCATAAATGCCCCCGTACGTGTAGACGCTTATCAAAAAGACAGCCTGGTAGCCAGTGGTTGGTCCATGCCGTTTACAAATGAGACCACGGTAGAAGTACCTGCTGCCCAATACACCAAATTGAAAATATCAGACGATATACCGGATGTAAAAAGGGCTAACAACAGCAACCATGGCGGGCTGAAACTGGGTCTTATCGCAGGGCTGAACAGGAGCGAAAAAGAACGACTCTTTATAGCACCTGCCCTGGGCTACAATAATTATGACGGTTTTCAGTTAGGCTTGTTATTCCATAACATAACGATACCGGAGAACAGGTTTCGCTTTGCAGTGGCGCCTATGTACGGTTTCAAAGCCGGGCAGTTCACAGGCACAGGCAGTATGAGCTATACCTGGTACAGCAGGGGCCTGTTCAGCAATATCACCCTGCAAGTGGATGGTAAGAGCTTCGACTACAACAGTACCAGCCAGAACATTGCCAACCCGCTTTATGCACGCTATGTGAAGATAGCCCCTGCACTCATCTTTACCTTCAATGAACATAACCTGCGCAGCCCCGCCGTAAGTACGCTCACGTTGAAAGGTTACGGCATATCCGAAGATGTGTTCAACTTTAACCTGGACCCTGCGGACAGCCTGTACAAACCGAGCGCTACCAACCAACAAAAGGTATATGGCCTGCTGCGCTTCGACCATAAGAACCAGAGGACATTCAACCCCTATAATTATAGCATCGAGGGACAAATGGGAGCTGACTTTGCAAAGATCAATATTGAGGGCAGGATACGTATTGACTATATGCTGAAGAACAAAGCCCTGTACGTGAGGGGCTATTTTGGTAAGTTCTTCGATGTCAATAACAACCCAACCGCCGCAAGCAGGTACTACCTGAACAGCACCTTTACCGGCGCGAATGATTACCTGTATGATGATACTTACATAGGCCGCAGTGACCAAAACGGTTTTGCGGCACACCAGGTATCTATACGTGAAGGGGGCTTTAAGGTGCCTACCCCGCTCTATACCAACCCCATTGGCCGCAATGACAATTGGCTGGCCTCTGTCAACCTCTCAAGTGATATACCCAAGATACCACTGATCCGCTTGTTCCTCGATGCAGGCACCTATGCCAATGCAGCACAGCAAAATCCAAGTACCAATAAGTTCATCTTCGACGGAGGACTGGAGTTGCATTTGCTGTTTGACGCAGTAAAGGTGTACCTGCCCCTGCTGATGAGCAAAGACCTGCGCGACTACATGAAAAGCATGTATCCCGGCAAGCAAGTTCAGAACAGCATTGTGTTTAGTATAGAACTCAGGAACTGGGACTGGCTTAAAGCACCGTCGAAAGTGTTGAAACGACTGGGGAACTAATGCACTTGTCAACAGGGCATACAGCTATGTAACGGCATGTTAGCTATATATAAGACCTAAAGTCAATAACAAAAGCCCCCCGATAAGACCGGGGGGCTTTTTCGTCCTGAAATAAGGAAATATTATGAGTGGTGTATCTGCTTCTTTTCCTTGATACGTGCAGACTTACCGCTACGCTCACGGAGATAGTACAGCTTGGCACGACGCACACGGCCGGTTTTGTGCAGCTTTATGGAATCAATATTGGGTGAATACAACGGGAAAACGCGCTCAACGCCAACACCATCAGATATCTTACGAACAGTGAATGTTTGTGTAAAGCCGCGGCCCTGGCGTTTTACCACATCGCCTTTGAACGACTGGATACGTTCTTTGGCACCTTCAATGATCTTATAGTTAACGGTAATATTGTCACCCGCTTTGAATTTGGGGAATTCCTTTTTACCGGTAAGTTGCTCATGTACAAAAGCTACAGCTTCCATCTTTACTATCGTTTTGGGTCTGCAAAATTAATGCAAATTACGATGATAACAAAAATATTTCTTTATTATTCTTTATCTCCCTCATCCAACAACCCCGGGCGGCGCTCGGCTGTACGTTTTAGGGAAGCTTCATGACGCCAGGCCTCAATCTTTTTAGGATCGCCGCAGAGCAGGATATCAGGCACCTTCCAGCCCCTGAAGTCGGCTGGCCGCGTGTAGACGGGAGGGGCCAAAAGTCCATCCTGGAACGAATCGAACAGTGCAGAGGTCTCATCGTTGAGTACACCGGGAATAAGCCTGCCAATGGCATCGACCACTATAGCAGCAGCCAGCTCTCCCCCGCTCAGCACATAATCGCCAATTGAGATCTCCATGGTGACGAAATGCTCCCGGATACGCTCATCAATACCCTTGTAGTGCCCACATATAATGATGATATTTTCATTAAGTGATAATCTATTGGCCGTTCTTTGGTCGAAAAGTGAGCCATCAGGGGTCATATATATTATTTCATCGTATTTCCTTTCTGCCTGTAGTTTCTCGATGAGGATAGCTAATGGCTCAGGCATCATAACCATCCCTGCTCCACCCCCAAACTGGTAGTCATCTACTTGCCCTTGCTTATATGGCGTGTGATCCCGCAGGTTATGGCATACCACTTCAAGCAGGCCTTTAGCCTGGGCCCGCTTCATTATGGAATGGCTGAAGGGGCTCTCCAGCAGCTCTGGCAAGACCGTTATGATATCGATACGCAAGCCAAGTTCTATTTTACAGGATTTGTAATAGTTTGGTATGGCCTCTGGTCCTTAGCCCGGGAATCATTGGCCCGGGAATCGCTCCTTCCAGCTCCGGGGCTGACCGGTGTAAACACATCCTTTTGGGGTGCGGCAGGTGCCGGTTCCTGTTGTAATTGCCGACTATCGCCACAGGAGATCGTTGATACTGCGATGAGCGACAACAACAAAACGCAGGCTATTTTATACATGTTCATTAGCTTAAATATACTTCTAATAGCCCTTCAGGCAAATTCATTTTTATGGTTTTTTTTTCCAGGTCTACCTGTTGAATAGTTTGTTCGACGAGGGGTAACAGCACTTCCTTATTCTTATAGGTAAGCTTTGCCAGCCACTGCGTTGGGGCCTCCATAATATCTTCAATAACACCAAGCTCACCATGCTCCTTGTCCATCACTTTAAAGCCTATCCATAACAAGGGTGAATCCTGGGCATGTTTCGTCAAAACGTCCTCCTTTACATATACATGTTTACTCACCAGCCTGCGTGCCGACTCAACCGTAGCCGTGTCCTCGAAATTGAGCAGGTATTCATCATTACCCGTAGCCTTAACCTTTGTAAGAAAGAAAGGAATATAACTATCCTTGTTAAGTTCCAGGAACAAGATATCCTCCTTCTTCAGCCAGTCTGAGTGACCGATGATGTGTGTCATCACAACCGTCCCGTCGAGGCCATGCGTGGCCACTATTTTACCTATCCTAAGCATATCCTGAACCCTATGAAGGGGCCTGCAAAGATAATAAAAACCTCCGCCCATAAGCGGCCAACAAACAACGGGCGCCTTAGGGCGCCCGTTTTAACTATTCAAAAAGTTCATTTTTTACATTTTCACAAACTTTCGCACTTCATTCCCCTCAGTACCTTTCAAAGTGACATAGTAAATGCCGGCAGGCAGTCGTTTTATATTAAGCGTTGTATTTGTTCCTCTCACCTCATCCTGCAGCATGAGCTGCCCCATGCTGTTGGTAATGGTAAAGGAACGATAAACATGTTCATCGGCACTTATAATAAGCTGGTTGGTAGCCGGGTTGGGATACAGCTTTATGTTATCCGCCGCATTTACAAACTGAACATACTGCGGGCTGGCAATAATATTACGCACACTATTGGTCATCACCACATCGTTGTTATCGAAGTAGATACCGGCCCTGTTGTCAATGAATGTACCGGGGGCAAGACCGGGTTTTGTATTTATCGTATAGGAGAACATGCCCGTACAGTTATAGGGGTAATGAACACTGTCCGGCAGGTTGATATTGGGGAACTCGAACCTGACAATGTTATGGCCGCCGGACTCAAATATGGTAGTATACATAGGAGCGCTGGCAGTGATCATACGCAGACTGTTGAGGTCCGCCTGGTCAGGCAGTGTGTCAAGCACATAGATATTTTGTGCGGGTGCATTGCCTGTATTCTCAAACATGACAGAATACTTGAGCTTGGTCCCGGCCGTGATATAACCCTGCGGTGAAACTGATATGTGATTGGGGTCCCATGCACCGAAAATGGTGTCTTCCACAATGACAATATTATTTACGCTATCCGTGTCCCCAACTATCGGGTCGACAGTAAAAGTGTAATTTACAGTATCACCGATAGTCAAATTGGGCCCTGAGGGAGTCAGGTACACAACGATATTAGCGGGCGAATCGTTATAGACATTGTTCAAATTCCATGTCAGTGTCTGCCCATTTGCTGTAGCAGGTGCCGGCGTAGAGCCCAGGAATGCATAATCAGTGCTGAACTGCATCGTGGCAACAGCGTTTTGAGGGGTACAATATACATTGGTCACATTTATCATCACCGTTGCAGTATTGCTGTAAGAATTCGTAATCGGGTTGATCGCGAGATCGAATGAATTACCGGGCAGGCAAGTAACACCAAAATTAATGTTACCCCCATTACCTACATTCAGCGTATCTACATATTCTCCGGCCATAGGACAGGTGACATAAAAACCGGTTATTGAGATAGGCCTGAAGGTATATATGTCACCTACATTGCCATGCTCCGTATAGTAGAATCCACTGGTAGCGGCAATTGTATCAATAGGCACATTATTCGAATCCACCTCTGTCAGGGTAGCTTGCGTAATAGGACCTTCTGCATTATCCATCACGCAGTTGTTGTTCACATCATGATAGAAACTAACCTGCACAGAACTGCAGACGATGTATTGGTAAGAGAACTCCAGTGAATCGATCACAGCAGGACCATTGTACAACTGTTGCTTGATAGTATATGTGCCTGATGCGTTATAGCTATGGCTAATAGATGCCGTGCCACCGGTAAGTACCGCTGCATTGATGGCCGATGAATCAGTTGTATTGTCGCCAAAATAAGTTTTGACCCCCATACCGGGATAATAGTTTACGGTATTCACCGTCAGTTGCAGCTGGGAACAGTTGTAATTGGCAAATACCACGAAGCTGTCCAGTGCGCCACTGTCTATGGGTGTAGTCTGAACCGCGAAATTATTGAAAATATTATACCACAGGTTTTCACCTTCCGCCATAGGCGACCACCAGTTAGGTTGTGTCAGTCCACCGAAAAATACAGTACCCAGGCCCCAGCTTTTCTGAGCCAATACCAGTGTGTTTGGTTGATTGCCATACATCAGGCTATCAAGATTGATCCCTGAAATGAGCGCGTGTCCTAAATAATTGCCTGTATAACTGGTAGCCACAGGTGTGTAAGGGCCATTGAAAATACTATCGTTAGGGTTAACTGCCCCGCCCGATGTGTAGTAGTTGGGGTAAAGCAAGGTAGTATTGTCAAATCCGCAGTTGATATTACCACCCTGGTTTGGGGCAGCATTAATGAAGAGCCTGCCACCATAGCTTACCCAGTTTTCTATAAGCGCTTGGTTGTTCGTAAGGAAATTGCTCATCGCAATGGCATTGGCATCGCTTCCCTCCAGCATTACAAAAGATGTAGTAGCAGTAAATATATTAGCGGCCTGGGCTGTATAATCTGTGCGTATCCAGTTACCCGGGCCGTATACCTGGTCCATTGCAGAATCGTTGAAGTTCTGGTTCCATGGGTCCGTATCCACAATATAATATGGCTGTGCATTGGTCAGACCTGCAAAGAGCAGGAGTAAAGTGACCAAGATCGCATTTTTCAGAGGGTACATCTTGTGCGGCATAAGCAATTGTTTAAGTAAGTGTATTACCAAATATACACAATAAACTAATTAGAAATTAAAATACTGCAATTTTTTCGCAAATGGATAAAATGCAAAAGAGAGGCCGGAGTATTCAGGCCTCTCTTTTAGAGTATTCATCTGCTTACAGCTTAACAAATTTCCTCACTTCACTGCCACAGGAGTCTTTCAATGTAATATAATAGATACCGGCAGGAAACAGCCTGATGTTAATTGTAGTTTGCGTGTTATGTATGTCTTGCTCTATCATCGTTTGCCCCATGCTGTTACTAATAGTATAGGAATGATAAATGTTCTTATCTGCATTTATGGTAAGCTCGTTAGTGGCAGGGTTAGGGAATACTTTTATGTTCTTTACTGCATTTACATAGGAAACATTTTCCGGGCTGGCTATGATATTCCGTACAGTGTTGGTCATGACAACATCATTGTCATCAAAATAGATCCCTACCCCATTGTCTATGAACGTACCAAGCGGAAGCCCCTGAAAAGTATTGATACTAAAAGAGAACATTCCAAAGCAATTATCAGGATAATGTACGCTGTCAGGCAAATTGATATTTGGAAACTCAAACCTGACAATATTGTGCCCCCCCGACTCAAATATATAAGTAAACATTCGGGAACTTGCCGAAAGCATACGCAAACTATTAATATCTACCTGGTCGGGTAATGTATCCAACACATAAATGTTTTCCGCCGGCGCATTACCGGTATTCTCAAACATTACTGAATATTTAAGCTTTGTACCAGAAGCAATATAGCCTTGTGGGTCCACAGCAATATGGTTAGGATCATAGGCGCCATCAATAGTATCGTGAATGATAACTGTATTATTAGTAATGTCGATATCTCCGGCAGTTGGAGCTATATTAAAACTGTAATTTACTGTATCACCTATAGTTAGCCATTGTGGTGTAGCCAGACTAAAATTAGCAATGATAGTTTGTGGCGTGTTGCTGGATAAAGCCGCTATATTCCAAATAACTTCCTGGCCTGCAGTATATAAAACTGCAGCATTAGAAGATGAGTAGTTGTATTTGGGACTATAGTTCATACTTACCGTGGCGCTCATCATACTACAATAGGCATTATTAACATCAAGAATAACACTTGCCAAATGCCTGCCCGAATGCGTAACAGGAACAACCGAAACATCAAAAATATTCCCATTAGCGCAGGATAAGCCAAACTCCATATTCGTAGAATTAGTAACATCGAGTGTATCATAAAGTATACCTGCGGCAGGGCAAGTCAAATAATATCCTCCTCCTACCATGATCGGCCTGAATCCGAATATGTCACCTGTATTCCCGGTAATTGTATAATAAAATCCACTCGTTGCTGAAACCGTGTCTATTGGGATATTATTGGAATCAACTTCGGTAAGTAGGGGCTGCGCTGAAAATATTTCCCCATTATCATAAATACAGTTCGAATTAGCATCGTAATAAAAAGAAACTAAAAGAGTCCGGCAACTTTGGTAAGTATATGGAAATTGTAATGAGTCTACTGCATTGGGGCCATTGTACAATACTTGCTTTATAGTATAGGTTCCTGTACAAGGGAACAGATGATCAATAACAAACACACCACCGGTAGGATTAGCAGCCCCAAATGAAGATGAATCCATAGTGTTATCGCCATAATACGTTTTCACTCCAAACCCTGCGTAGGAATTGTTTTTAAATGCGGTTAATTCTATTCCACTATTACATGAACCGTTAACATAGACTTCGAAACTGTCCAACTGACCAACAGCAGTTGGTGTTGGCGGAGTATGAATGGTAGCCATGATATTATACCAAAGGTTATAGGCTTCCACCTGCGGTACCCACCAAACAGGTGGTGTTAAAGTACCGAAATAAACTCTCCCTAAACCCCAATCTCTTTTTGCAAGGATCACTCGCGCGCTGTCGCCTGATAACAAGTAATGCAAACCAGAACCGGTAATGTATGCATGACTGCAAAGATTACCGGTATATGCTGTTGTTATTGGTGTAAAGGGACCGTGAAAGATCGTGTCATTTGCATCTGCGGCCTGGGCTATTCCCGAGTAGGCTGGATAATGCAATGTAGTACCGTTGAATCCGCAATCAATATCTCCGCCAGTGTTGGGTGCAGCGTTGATGATCAACTTACCGCCAGCAGTTACCCAGCTTTCGATCAATACATGGTTATTTGCCAAAAACAGGTTAAGATAGTATGCATTTGCGTCTCCACCTTCCAGCCAAACCATATCTGTAGATGGGCTAAAGATGGTCATTGCAGGAGTAGAATAAGTAGCCTGCGTCCAGTTCCCATTCCCATATACGTTATTCATTATATCGATATTGGTGGGTTGCCCCCAGGGATTGGTATTTTGAACATAATAGGGTACAGCATAAACCCCGCAACTATATAAGGAAAATAAAAAAGCAATAATGAGTTTTCGATTAGAGTATATCTTATTGGGCATAAAGAATACATTTGAGTAAGTACACATCAAATATACACACTATACATTAAAAATATGCATACTGCGGCATTTTTGATGAAGATATATAGTTAACACTGCAAAACAGCAATGCAGTATTAGATATCGTGCCAGAACCCTATATTTATAGCATGGAGCGTTTTACCGGCTTTTTAGGCATACTGCTGATATTGGGCATCGCCTTCCTCTTTTCGAACAATAAAAAACGCATCAACCTCAGGTTGGTGATCAGCGGACTGGCCCTACAGTGGGTTGTGGCGATACTGGTATTCAAGATACCTGCCGTTAACCATTTTTTCCAGTTCCTCGGCAGGGGCATGGAAAAGATAGAAGCCTTCGCCAAACAGGGGGCTAATTTCGTGTACGGTGGTATAGGAGCTTACGACTATACCAATAGCGTAGTGAACTACAGCGCTCCGGGCACATTCGTATTTGCGTTCAATATTACGGCTACTATCATACTTGTTTGTGTATTGGTAGCTATTCTTTATTACCTGGGCATCATGCAGCGCATAGTTGCGGTCATAGCCCGTGCCATGAACTTCGTGATGCGAGTGAGCGGTGCCGAGGCACTGAGCAATGTGGCCAGTGCCTTTGTAGGCCAGGTGGAAGCACAGGTGATGATACGGCCCTACCTGGCCACTATGACCAGGAGCGAGTTGCTGGCATCCATGAGCGGCAGCCTTGCCTGTATAGCGGGCGGCATATTGGTGGTATATGCTAATATGGGCCTGCGGGCGGGCATGAATATTACGCCACAACTGATAGCCGCGAGTCTGATGGCCGCACCCGGTGCCCTCGTGATCTCCAAGATCGTATTCCCGGAAACAGAGCAGTCACAGACCATGGGCAAGGTGAAGCTGGAGGTAAAGAGCGGCTATAGCAACCTGATAGATGCCATTAGCCATGGCGCCGGCGACGGCTTTAAAATAGCTATGAATGTTATCGCCATGCTGATAGGTTTCATTGCCCTGATAGCATGCCTTGACTGGATACTGCTGAAATGTGGCCATATCTTCAACCCCGATTTCAACCTGAGCCTCAACTGGATATTCGGCAAGATATTCTACCCCTTCGCATGGGCTATGGGTGTGCCTGCACAGGATGTAAGCAACGCAGCCACCCTGCTGGGCCAAAAGCTCACGATAAATGAGTTCGTAGCCTTCAGCAAAATGACCAGTAACGAATTGCCCATACTTACCCACAAGGGCCTGACGATAGTGACCGTTGCCATATGCGGCTTTGCCAATTTCAGCAGTGTGGGCATGCAGATAGGCGGCATAGGGGCCCTGGCGCCTGAGCGCCGTACCGACCTTGCCAAATTAGGTATGAAGGCATTGCTATGTGGCACATTGGCCTCTTATCTTTCTGCATCCATAGCAGGCATATTGATGTAACTAAAAATAGCCCAGGTACAAGCGGGAGTTCGTTGCAAATTCAATGTTAATCTCGTCGCCGGTAACGAGGCGGTGATAATCGCTTTCCTGCACTTCAATACTAAGCTTGTTGGTAGAATCGAGGTAAAGAAAATAAGTATTGTTCTGTGGCATATAGAGCTTCTTCACCACATGGGCACATTCTATTGTCTTGGTCCTGTTCCTGATATCTGCCTGCAACCTGCGCAGGTTCACCCGGTACATTGTCCACACAGCTGTACCGGATATGGTAAGCAAGATACCCGCGCTCAGAAAAAAACGTGGTGCTGAGAACGCATTGGGGGCCCCATCGAAAGCCCTGTACCAGGCACCGGCAAAAGGGATTATAAAACTCAGCACCATCAGCATGGAAAATACCCTGAGGTATTGCCTGCGCTCTTTGCGTTCCTTATCTACCAGGAATACAACCTCATCTGCTTCAAGAGGCTCGTTATATTTCTCGAGCTCAAACGACATAATGCTACTTTAAATCATACACAGTTGCATATTTTACCTGTACATAATTCATGAATGAACTAAAATCGAGACCACGGCCAGTAATACGTTTACACAACTCTTCGGAAGTATAACGCCGGCCATGTACATGCACTTTGTCCCGCAGCCAATGTAATAGTTTATCAAATGATCCGCTTCTTACATCATCCTGCAAAGCTGGTATATCCTTCAATGCCTGTTCAAAGAATTGCGCTGCATAAAAGCTACCCAAAGAATAGGTAGGGAAATACCCAAAACTACCATGACACCAGTGCACGTCCTGCAAAACACCTCTTTTCGCATCGGGTGATGATACACCTAAGTACTCCTTATAGTATTCATTCCATACCTCATCAAGGCCTTCTGCGGAGAGCGAACCTTCGATCAACTTCTTCTCTATCTCGTAGCGTATCATTACATGAAAATGATAACACACCTCATCCGCCTCTGTACGTACCAGCGATGCCTCAACCTTATTCATCCCTTTATAAAATGCATCCAGGGAAACATCAGCCAGTTGTTCAGGGAAATATTGTTGCAACTGCGGATAGAAATATTTCCAAAAGCCTAAACTGCGGCCCAGGCAGTTTTCCCATAACCGCGACTGCGATTCGTGAATGGCGAGGGAGGCAGCTGTACCTAGAGGCAAACCATATTCGCTGACAGGCAGTCCCTGTTCATAAAGCGCATGGCCACCCTCATGTATACTACTCCACAGCATGGAAGCAAAATTATCTTCGTCCACACGCGTTGTGACACGCACATCTTCCGGAGAGAACGAGGTAGTGAACGGATGCTCGGAATAATCCTGCCTGCCCGCTTCCATATCGTAACCCATTTGCTTCAGCACCTGCATCGAAAAATCCCATTGCTGTTGCCGGGGATAATGACGGTTAAAAAAGCTATCATCTACCTGTGGCGCATCCTTTATACTTTTCAGCAAAGGGGGTAATTGTTCTTTTACCATTGCAAATACAGGGTCAAGCAGGGCAACTGTGGCTCCCTTTTCATACTCATCAAGCAGTGCATCATAGGGATGCTCCTCGTAGCCATACATATCGGCCTGCCTGCGTTTCAGGTCTATCATCTTAGATAGCTCCGCCACATAAATACTGTATTTGTTCTCCCGCCGTGCCTGTATCCATGCGTTATAGCTATTGCTGGTCTGCTGCGTCAGTTCCTCTACAAATGCCGGGCTCAATTTCCTGTTCTTCTCATGATCTTCCATGCTCAGGCGCACGTTATTTTTTTCAGTTTCGTCCAGGTCATCTTTTTCGGCAAGCTCCTGTAAGAGCTTACCGTAACTTTCGGCAGTAAGCATCTCGTGTGCCATAGAGGCCAGTGTGGCTAACTGGCGCCCCCTGTATTCAAAACCTTTTGGGGGCATATATACTTCCTGGTCCCAGCCAAGCACTGCCGATGCAAATTGCAGGTCGGCAGCTTTCTGTGTCATTTCCTTATACTTTCCGTATAACTCTTTACTATGCTGCATGTATCCGTTAAATATGATCTTATCCTGCGGTTCCGGTGCCTTCTAACCGCTCTACTTTAGATATGCCATCGAGCGCAACCAGTTGCTGGCATAACACATCCAGCTCTTCCCGGTCGTGAACGTACACCATGATATTGCCTTCGAACACTCCGTCCTTGCTGTCAATACTTATGGAGCGCATGTTCATTTTCAGCTCACCCGATATTACATTAGTTATTTTTTGTATGACCCCTACGTCATCGTGCCCTATTATGCGCACACCACTCAGGAACGATATCTCTTTGTTCTTAGCCCATTTGGTCTTCACGATCCTATGGCCATAGTGCGCCAGCAGTTGTGCCGCATTGGGGCAGTCCGTACGATGCACCTTCAGCCCTTCGCCCGAAGTGATGAAACCGAACACATCATCGCCCGGTATAGGCTGGCAACACTGGGCCAGCTTGTACAATATCTTATCCGAGCTCTCACCAAATATGATCAGTTCTGCTCCTTTAGCCTGTTTTTGTCGTTGGGTCCCTTCATCTGTAACGAGGTGACGCGTGTCCATTTTGACCTCGCGGGGTGGTTGCTGCAATTTATCCCCATGCACACTAAAGTCCTTCAGGTCTTTCAGGTCTATACTGCCAACAGCTATGGCATAGTACAGGTCCAGTGGTGATGGTTTTTTATAATAGTTGTACAACTCCGAAATATTAGATTGAGACATCGGCGCCTTCATATGCTCCAGCTTGCGCTGCAGCATACCTTTACCATCGTCCGCTATCCTGCGTTTCTCTTCTTTCAGGTAATATTTGATCCTCGATTTCGCCTTCGCAGTGGTCACAAAAGTCAACCAGTCTTCCGATGGCTTTTGTTTCGATGAGGAAATGACCTCTACCTGGTCTCCGCTCTTGAGCGGGTGGCTCAGCGGAACCAACCTGTAGTTCACCTTGGCGCCAATGCAATGCGCACCCAATTCGGAGTGTATATCAAAGGCAAAATCGAGCGCGGTAGCACCTTTGGGCAATACACGCATTTCACCCTTAGGCGTGTAGATATACATCTCCTCGGTAAAGAGGTCAAGTTTAAAATCCTGGAGGAAATCGAGTGTATCCGTATCGGGGTTATTCAGTATATCGCGCAGGTGGTGCAGCCAGCTATCCAGTTTGCTTTCCTGTTGCTGTGATGCGCCTTCTTTATATTTCCAGTGCGCCGCAAGGCCCTTTTCTGCTATCTCGTTCATCCGCGATGAGCGTATCTGCACTTCTACCCATCGGCCGCCCTGCCCCATCACTGTGGTATGGAGGGCCTCATAACCATTGCCTTTAGGCACGCTTATCCAGTCACGCAAGCGTTCAGGGCTGGGTCGGTAAAAGTTAGTAACGATAGAATATACCTTCCAGCAATCTTCTTTTTCCCGCTCGGCGGAGGAATCTAATATGATGCGTATCGCAAACAGGTCATATACCTCTTCGAAGGCTACATGTTTCGTGCGCATCTTGTTCCAGATGGAGTGTATGGCTTTGGGGCGGCCATATATCTCGAATTCGAAACCATTACGCAGCAGCTCTTCTTTTATCGGCTTGATGAACTCATTGATGTATCTGCTTCGTTCACGTTTGGTCTCTTTCAGGCCTTTGGCGATCTCGGTATACACCTCGGGTTGTGTGTATTTAAGCGCCAGGTCTTCCAGCTCCGATTTTATCTCGTAAAGCCCGAGACGATGGGCCAGCGGGGCGTAGATATACGTGGTCTCTGACGATATTTTCAACTGTTTCTCCCTGCTCATACTGCCCAGGGTGCGCATATTGTGCAGCCTGTCGGCAAGTTTTATGAGTATCACACGCGGATCCTCTGCCAGCGTCAGCAGTATCTTCCTGAAGTTCTCGGCCTGTACGGTGGTTTCTGCTTTCAGGTCCACCACATTCGATATTTTGGTAAGGCCATCGATGATCTTGGCAAACTTCTCACCAAACTCCTGCTCTATGTCTTCAAGCGTTACCTCTGTATCTTCCACTACATCGTGCAGCAAGGCACATATAGCCGATGTAACGCCAAGGCCTATCTCCTCAACCACAATACGCGCAACAGCTACAGGATGCAATATGTATGGCTCACCCGACTTGCGGCGCATATCTTTATGCGCATCGGCCGATATCTCGAAAGCCCTGCGTAATAATCGCTTATCACCTTTCTTGATGCGCTGCTTCAAAGCGCGCAGCAAGGCACGGTATTCCCGGAGGATGAGTTTCTTCTCCTCTTCTTCGTTCTTGTTATATGCCTGTAGTATTACGCTCTGCATAAAATTTCCTATACCCGTAAATTACGAAAAAACAAGGGATATTTCCTCAAACATAATGTTATAGATGGATAGGTATTCCCTATCGCATGCAAGGTAGCAATTGGCGCTTATTTATAATTCTCGTCGTAGAATTTCAGGTAAGGGCCATCCGACTTGTCAGCCAATAGTTTCAGGTAGTTGATCGCTGATATGATGACCACTTTATATTCATTGGGCTTATATTCCCTGAATATCTGCGTTTTGGCCTTCAGGGCATTCATATAGCTTTTGGCAACCGCCGCATTAGGGAAGGTCTTGACGGCAACTACACCGAGTCCCACATTCAGCATATCAATATGCGCCGAAAGATGGTCTTTGCTATACTGGAAACTATTGAAATCTGTAATGGCCGCCTTTACGCCTAATGACCTTGCCTCGTAACCTGGGAATATGAAGATACAATAATGCTCCTCCTGCGGCTTGTAGGTATATTTATCAGGAGGGGCCAGCTTCACGGCATTCTTCATATCCGGGACATTGGGGGCCGCTTTAGCGTCCTTGGCGGCAAGACTGTCGGCCGGCATTGCCGGTATATTGCCGGTCGCTTTTTTCAGCGAATCATTAGTGGGCAATATAGGCTTCACCTCCTTGGGCTTATTACGTTCCACATAACGCAATACTGCCTCAGCCCACTCGCGCAATGAGTCATTAGTATTACCCTTCAGGAAATCATTTAGTATCGTATCCGCACGGTCATATTCAGACATGCCTGCCAGCGCTGAGGCCTCAATTATGGTAAACCGGCCATTGAACCTGGGATCGGAATATTTTTGCTTGGCCACCTTCACACGCTGCAATGCGTCCGCATACTGTCGTTGCTCCAGTTGATTATACGTTTCTTCGTAATAAGCCTGTGTCGACTGCAGGTTTGCAATACCGGCCCCGTCCTCGCTGGCTGGCCTTACCAGTTCTGCATAGGTCGAGTTCGGATATTGTTTCAATATTTGTGCGCTGTAATCCTTAGCTGCATCCAGCCTGTTTTGCCTTATAGCTATCAGGTAACGCAGGTACAGGTCTTGTGGTTTATGTTCGTGCTGGGGGTAGCGGTAGTCGAGTGTGTCAAGCGCCTTCAATGCCAGCGGGTAATCTTCCAGTTGTATCACATATGCATTGGCAAGATCGATATAGGCGCGCTGCTCCAGCCTGCGGGCCCTGTCTTGCCTTTGCTGACTGTTCGGTATGGCCGCCAGCAGGCTTTCCTCGGTAGGTATGCCGTTCTCATCCAGGTCTATATCTACAGCATTGCTGTCTGTCATGTTGTGCGCCGGCTCATTCGCATTATTGCTCACGAAGCCTATGGCCGACATCCGTCTCCAGTTGTCCACCAGTGGCCTGTTGCCCCACTTACGTTTGAAGGCATTGTAGCCCTGCTGCACCTGCATAGGGTTCGAGAAATACCAGGCCACCTGCGGCACATTGTCATTCCCTGCCTGCTCCGCAGCTACCACACCTGCGTTCTCGGCGCGGTATATGCTATCGGCCCGGCGGTCCTCCAGCATCTTGATGTATTTGCGCACCACGCTGCGCTGGTCTTTTTCGTCCATGGCAGCCAGTGTGAGCAAGCTGTCCTGCACATGTATAATGCCTACAGGGCCTGCCACGCTACCCAATACAGGGCTGCGGCGTTCCGCCAGTTCCACCTCACGGTCATCCGGGGCATATTTGGCAAAGTATGCAGCACTGTCATAAGCCTGTTTCGAGGCTATATAGTCTTCTTTGTTGTAGTATATGGTACCCAGGTGGGCAAAGGATATTGCCTTCTGCTTCTTGGTGGCCTTCGGTGCCCTGATGCCCTTGTCCAGGTAAGTAATTGCATCTTCATCGTTACCCGATGCCAGTGAGAACATACCCAACAGGTAATAGATCTGGTCGTAATAGGGTAAGTATTTGCCATCCTTCAGCATATGCTTCATAGAGGCGATCACATCGTCCGTTTTACCACCCGATGTCATGATACAGTTGGCTAAATGCTTGCGGGCATAGAAGTCCATCTCTATTTTAGGATGCAGGTCCAGCACCTGTTGGAAACTGACTATAGCTGCCGAATCCTCGTGCCTCGACTCATATATCTCACCGGCCAGGAAGGCGCAGCGCTGTCTTGTGGTGGTTGTCAGTTCACCATCACCTGCGGCTACACTGAGTTCTTTACTGGCAGCCTTATAATTGCCCTCTTTCAGCTTTATATTGGCCTTTTCCAGTGCCAGCCTGCCCTTGAGCGACTCGGGGAAGTTCGGATCGGCCTCCACGAGGTCCAATACTGATTCAGCATTGCCCGTTTCGTTGATCTGGGTAAAGGTGCGTGCAAGCCAAAGTATGGCCTCATTATGCACGCTCTGGTGCTTCAGGAAGTCCAGGAACGATTTCTTGTCTGCTTCCAGTATCGAGGGTTCTCCTTTACTATTGCTCTTATGGTCTTTCTGGTCCTTCTTTTGCTGTTCCCAGATGCTCACCGTGTAGCGGAAGGCTATGATGGCATTCTGGTAATCGCCTTTGTAATAATAGGCCTCACCCAGCAGCAGGTACAGGTCATCGGCCCATTTGGTGCGCGGGTCGTGTATCTGTATACCTACCGATACCTTGTGGATGATACTATCCATATCGGCAGCAATAGAGGAGGAATCCCTGTCCGGGTTGAAGGCGAACAGGGCGATCAGTGAATCATAATTCTCTTTGCTCAACCGCTGCATGTTTAGCAGCGCCTCGTCCATTTTATTATTGGAGTTAAAGTAGTAGTTGTAGCGGGTGAAGGTATTCTGTATCTCGCGTCGCGGCACGCCCCACTTCTTTTTCAGCATGGTCTCATTGCTCCATGCCTTATGTTTCTTCTCTATCTTCAGCTTCAGCGCAAGGTCCATTTTGTCTATCCGGGCCTTCTCTTTGGCTTTCTGTGCCTTCTCCTTCTTCGCTTTCACCTTGGCCAGGCTGTCCGTTCGGGCCTGCCGTATGGCCTTCATACTATCCAGTGCTTTTTTGCGTACTGCCGTCACGCTATCGCTATAGTGCTTTCTTGCCGCCTTCAGGCTGTCCGATATCGCCCTGCGTGCCGCTATCAGGCTATCGCTGTAGGCCTTGCGCACCTCGCGTATGCTATCCAGCCGTGCCTGTCGCACCACGGCCACACTATCCTTATACCGTTTGCTCTCCCGGTACTTCCGTCTTGCCTCCAGTTTGGCGGCCCTTGCCTTCTGCACGGTGCGCACACTGTCGGTATAGTGCTTCCTTACGGCTACGGTGCTGTCTATAATATGCTGGCGGGCAGCCTTTATCGAGTCCAGGTGGGCCTTGCGCACTTCGCGTACGCTGTCCAGGCGGCGCTGGCGCGATTTGGTCACACTATCCTTATAATGCTTGCTGCTTCGGTATTTCCTTATTACCGCCAGGCTGTCGGTTACCCGTTTGCGAGCAGCCTTCATACTGTCTATTCGGTGCTGCCGCGCCTCCTGTATGCTATCACGGGTACGTTTTTGGGCGGCATGCAGCGAATCCAGCGCTGCCTTTCGCGCACGGGCAAGGCTATCCGTATTCACCTTTTGGGCCGATGCCGACTGAAAGGCGAAAATAGATGATAAAAATAATATTAATACAAAACCTAACCTGTTGCGCAATCTAAATTACCTTTTTTACTATTAACTGAATAACGCGAAAAATATTATCATTGCATAGCATTCCCAAAAAATTCTCAACGCTTGCAATTGCTTCAAAAATAGGCAAAAATGCATAACTTAAGCTACGCCTATTCACCGGCTTTTGCTTAATTTACCATTTGATTGAACCATATTGTTCACAAGTATAAAAAACGTACAGCATATCCGCATAAGTATTGCGTTATAGTTTTTAAATAATGAGCAAACTTTCTTTCATACGCTCGGGCATCCTCCGCAAACTGAATATCAATTACAGGGTAGTATTCATCGACGATGAGTCGCTGCAGGAGGTGGCAAGTTTTAAACTTACCATGCGTAAGCTGTATATTTTGCTCAGTACGCTCTTTGTCATCATCGTTACCCTTACGGTATGTGTGCTGCTGCTTACTCCGCTAAAGTATTATGTACCCGGCTATGGCAGTGACAAGACACATATGCAGGTCATCAGGCTGAAACGCAATATGGATTCGCTATCAGACCTTGTGGCCGCGCAGCAGGTGTACGAAGAGAACCTGAAGAATGTGATGGCCGGCAGCTACAATGGCCGGCCCGACACCACCAAACTGAATATGGACCAGGTGCGCAAGGAAGATATGAGCATCTTTCCGCAAACCGAAGAGATAAAACAAAAAGCGATAGAAGAAGTAAAGCAGGAAAACAGGCAACACAGGGAACAGTCAAAACAACTCGAATGAGCGAAACGCCCCAAAACCGGAACAACATCATGCGCTATGCAGGGCTTGCAAGCACCTGGCTGGCCATGCTGCTGGTTACCGTGTGGCTGGGCCTTAAGCTCGATGGCTGGCTGAAGTGGAAATTCCCCATCTTCACCATACTGCTGCCGGTTGTGATGCTGGTGTACCTGCTCTGGAAGATCATACAGGAATTCAGTAACCCCAAAAAATGAAACAAAAATTCATACTTACCGTTCTGTTCATATTTGCCCTGCTGGGCGCAGGCATCATCATGCTGCATCGCGAGGTGCCGGCCTACGATGCCACTGTGCTCATGACGGGCAATATCGTAATGGCCCTATTGTCCTTACTAACCTTTTACATCGTTACCGGGCAGCTACGCAAGAACCCCGCAGCCTTTGTGCGCGGCGTATCTGCCTCCACCTTCATCAAGCTACTGGTGTGCATGGGCGGCATACTCGGCTATGTGCTGGTGAAGCAGGGCAAAGGCATTCACAAGCCTTCCCTGTTTATGCTTTTGGGCATCTATGCCGTTTACACCATAACAGAGACCTGGCTGCTATCCGGGCATGTAAGGAACACCAAGTAACATGAAAAAGGAACAGACATCATTCAGCTACCTCGAGCTCTTTTTGCCGCCCGACACCTTCCATATGGTGGCGCCCTACTTTCGCGACCATACCGTGCACCTCACCCTCACGCACGAGCGCAAGAGCGTGCTGGGCGACTACCGGCAGCCCATGCCCGGCCAGCCCTACCACCGCGTGAGCGTCAATGCCAACCTTAACCCCTACAGCTTCCTGATAACGCTGATACACGAGTTGGCGCATATGCTCACCACCGTACACTATCCGCACGACCACAGCCCCCATGGCAAGGAGTGGAAGACCCAGTTCCGCCACATGCTGCTGCCTTTCATGGGCAAGCGCATCTTTCCCCCCGAGGTGGAGAAAGCATTGTATAACTACCTGCACAATCCAGCAGCCAGCACCTGTACCGACCCCGACCTCTACAAGGCCCTGTACCAGTACGATCAGCGCAAGCCCGGCTATCGCCTCGTGGACAGCCTGCAGATAGGCCAGCGCTTTATGACCGAGGATGGCCGCGTGTTCGAAAAACTGGAGCAACTGCGCACCCGTTGCCGCTGCAAAGAGGTGAAGAACGGCAGGCACTACTTCTTCCCCGGCATAGCCGAGGTGAAAATGATACGTGCCAACCATGTAATGGCCTGCACAAATAAAAAGGTAGTACGGAGATAACGGAACCTACTCGCATCAGTGCCTACCCTCATGCAGGCCGTAGAGGTGATAAGACAAACACACAATAACTCTCCTCTTTTTGCAAAGAGGAGTACCCGTAGGGGGAGGTGATAAGACAAATAAATTTGTGGATATCTTCCCCTTCTCGCCCCAATCAACTTTCGTACTTTTATGCCCGCAGTAAAAGCATTAAGAAAACTACACTATGACCCCTGAAATAAACGACCGATGTGAGAAAGAAATGAGAAAAAGTGGGAAAGAAATGGGAAATTTTTGTGCAATTATTTCAGCGCAAACCATTGATAACCAACAAAAGTGCGGAAAATTTATTTTTTCTTGCGCACCACCCCATTCAACCCACTCAACCTGGTCAACGAATTAAGAAAAAACACCCCTAATATCCCCCTACCCTAATTTTGAAGGCATTTACAATCAGCTTAGTTTATTTGTACATTTGTTGCTTTAAAAATAAATTCAGGATGAACATTAAACACACACTACTGGCGGGCGCGGCATTACTGGCCATAGCTTCCTGCCAGCAATCAGGTGGTTCAGGCAATGGCACCGCAGTCAAATTGCTCGACCCGGCCAATATGGATACAACCGTAAAACCGGGCGACGACTTCTTTAATTATGCCAACGGCACATGGCTCAAGAACAACCCCGTACCCGATGATAAGACCCGTTGGGGCAGCTTCGACGAACTGGGAGAAAATAACTATAAGAAACTGCGCACCCTGCTGGAAGGCGCAGCCAACAACAAGAGTGCCGCAGCCGGCAGCAACGACCAGAAAGTGGGCGATTTCTACCGTAGCGGTATGGATAGCGCCGCTATCGATAAAGCAGGCATCACCCCGCTCAACGAGATCATGACCCGCATCGACAACATAAAAGATGCCAACGGTGTGCTGAGCGAAGTAGCAATAGAGCATACGGAAGGAGTAGGCCCTCTTTTCGGTTTCTATGTATCGCCCGACGATAAGAATGTTACCAAAGAGATCTGCCAGTTCTCACAGGGCGGCCTCGGCATGCCTGACCGTGATTACTATTTTGAGAAAGATGAGCGTACGGCAAAGATCCGCGATGCATATAAAGAGTACCAGGTAAAGCTGCTTACCCTGATGGGCGAGGACAGCGCTGCAGCCAAAAAAGATGCTGCCGACATCTACAAGCTTGAGGAAGCGCTGGCCGGCGCCTCTATGACAAGGGTTGAAATGCGCGACCCTTACAAGCTGTATAATAAGTACAATGTTGCAGGTATCGATAAAGTAACACCTAATATTGAATGGAACGGCCTGCTGCAGGACCTCAGGGTTAGCGGCCAGGACAGTATGATAGTAGGTATGCCCAACTTCTTTGCCGAAGTGAGCAAACAACTGAAAGCTACCCCCGTTGATGTATGGAAGAAATACCTGAAGTTCCACCTGGTGAGCAACATGGCGCCCTTCCTGAGCAACAATATCGACGAGGCTCACTTTGCATTCTACGGCACTGCCGTTCGTGGCCAGAAGGTACAGCAGCCCCGTTGGAAGAGGGTACTGCGCGTTATAGACGGCTCTATAGGCGAACTGCTTGGCCAGATGTACGTGGACAAATACTTCGTGCCGGAAGCCAAGAAGCGCATGTTGGAACTGGTGAACAACCTGCAGCAAACTTATGCCGAACGCATCAAGCGCCTCGACTGGATGAGCGAAGCCACCAAGCAGAAAGCACTGGTAAAACTTAATGCCTTTACCAAAAAGATAGGCTACCCCGACAAGTGGAAAGACTACAGCAAAGTGACCATAGGTGGCAACGACTATGTGAAGAACATCATAGCGGCCTCTCAATTTGAATACAACTACAATCTCTCGAAACTGGGCAAACCTGTTGACAAGACAGAATGGGGCATGACACCTCCTACGGTGAATGCATACTACAATCCCGCCTTCAACGAGATCGTATTCCCTGCCGGTATCCTGCAGTACCCCTTCTTCGACATGAATGCCGACGACGCTGTCAACTACGGTGGCATAGGTGCTGTGATAGGCCACGAGATGACCCACGGCTTCGACGACCAGGGCCGCCTTTATGATGCCGACGGTAACCTCAACAACTGGTGGACATCAGACGACTCTGCACACTTCGTACAGAAGGCCGATATGGTAGTGAACCAGTTCGACAAGATGATCGTAATAGACACCATGCACGCAAACGGCAGCCTGACAGAAGGCGAGAACCTCGCCGACCTCGGTGGTCTTAACATAGCTTACGAAGCCTTCAAAAAGACCAAACAAGGCCAGAGCGAAGACAAGATAGACGGCTTCACCCCCGACCAGCGTTTCTTCCTCAGCTGGGCACAGGTATGGCGCGCCAATACCCGCCCGCAGGAGCTGGCCATGCGCCTGAAGACCGACCCGCACTCACCCGTGCAACTGCGCTGCAACATACCCATAAGCAATATGGAAGCATGGTACAAAGCATTCAACATACCTAACACAGCCAAAATGTACCGTCCCGAAAACGACAGGGCCCGGGTGTGGTAGTATAATATTGAACAAAATGATAAAAGCCTCCTGCATGATGCAGGAGGCTTTTATCATTAATGCGTGTTACAGTTTCATTGTCACTACATCGTCATATCCGGGAAATCTATGGGGATAGCACATGTTTTCTACGTCATCCAGGTAAAGACCTGCCACTACCATCATGCATTGCTAACAATAAAAAAGACAGCGTATGAAAACAAAGATGAAAATGCTGTTGTGTTTCCTGCTTGCAGCTACACAATGCGCAGCACAAAAAAGCACCATCTATGGCAAAGTTACCGACGAACACAAACTACCAATAATAGGCGCGATCGTAAAAATATCGAATGCCGGGGTCAAACAAGTAGGAGCGGTAACTGACATTGACGGCAAGTACAAAATAGATTCATTGGCAACAGGAACAAATTATGAACTCACCGTTACCGCTACAGGCTATACGCAGAGCAAAATAACAGGCATTAAAGTTCGTAGCAATGCCGCAACCCGGGTAGATGTACAACTGAAACCAGACATAAAAATGCTCCGGGAAGTTGCAGTGATCTCGTACAAAAAACCTTTGATAGAAATCGGGCATCCGCATGGCGTTCTTTCAGCACATGATATTAAAAATACGGGGACAACCAATACTGCAGACCTGGTTGCAGTTGCTAGCCCGGGAATACACCGGCAAAGACCAGGAGGGGACATAAATGCGTTTGGCGGCAGGCGCAGCGCTACACAATTTATAGTAGATGGCATATCGGTGCATGGCACAGCAAGTGTGCAGGACAATACCTACCATGCAAAACCACCGGCAGCTGACCTATCGAACGAAAGCTACAAGAAAGAAGTAGAGAACGACTTTATAGATGTACATAAAGAACCACTCTCAACTATGTCTGTTGATGTGGACAGGGCATCGTACAGCAATGTAAGAAGGTTTATTAAATCAGGCCAAAAACCACCTGCGGATGCTGTACGCGTAGAGGAGATGATCAATTATTTTAACTACGACTATCCACAACCGGATGACAATGCGCCAATCGCCATACAAACCAAGTTGGTAAATTGCCCATGGAATTATGAGCATAAGTTGCTTCACATAGGTATCCAGGCAAAAAAGGTAAAAGAAAAGGACCTGCCACCTTCCAACCTAGTATTCCTTATAGATGTTTCCGGATCAATGGATGAAGACGATAAGCTTCCCTTACTCAAAGATGCCCTCTACCTGCTAGTGAAAAAACTACGCGATAAAGACCGGGTGGCCATTGTAGTCTACGCGGGGAACGCGGGACTGGTTCTGCCGTCCACAAGCGGGGATGACAAACAGAAAATACTTAACGCGATAAACAATTTGTCTGCTGGAGGTTCTACAGCCGGCGGTGCGGGTATAAAACTTGCATACCAGGTAGCGCAGGAAAATTTTGTGAAGCATGGTAACAACCGTGTGCTGCTTGCAACAGATGGAGACTTCAATGTCGGTGTAAGCAGCGATGCTGAAATGGAAACGCTGATAACCAGCGAGCGAAAAAAGGGTATATTCTTAACCTGTCTCGGCTTTGGCACCGGTAACTATAAAGACTCCAAAATGGAAATAATGGCCGACAAAGGGAACGGGAATTATGACTACATAGATAATATAGAAGAAGCGCAAAAGACATTGGTAAATGAATTTGCAGGTACATTATTCACTGTGGCTAAAGATGTAAAAGCGCAGATAGAATTCAACCCTGCGAATGTAAAGGCTTACAGGCTGGTAGGATATGAAGATCGCAAGCTTAATACTGAGGATTTCAGGAACGATCAAAAAGATGCCGGAGACATGGGTTTAGGACATAGTGTGACCATTCTCTACGAGATAATACCCACAGCCGCCCCAGAGCTGAAATACCAACCAGTGAAATCCGTAAAAGGTACTTATAGCGACGAACTGGCTACCATTAAATTCAGGTATAAAAGGCCTGAAGCAATGACCAGCACCGAAATAGCCCATGTGATACCCAATAAAACCATTGACCTGCAAGACGCGGGGGATACAAGGTTCGCAGCAGCAGTAGCCATGTTCGGAATGAAATTAAGTGGCTCGGAACATATGGGCGATAGCGATTACGAGACCATAACAGGACTGGCAACAAACAGTAAAGGAAAAGATGAAAATGGCTATCGGAAAGAATTCATTGAACTTGTGAAAATGGAACAGGAATACGAGGCTAAAACATCATTAAAGTAAAAATAAATATAAGCCCCGCTGCAAGCAGCGGGGCTTATATTTATTTTTTAAAACCCCACATTTCCCCTGAATATCTTAATGGCTATAGCAAGTAGAATTACACCAAAGAACTTCCGGATAATGGCTATACCATTGGGCCCAAGGATGCGCTCGATAGTATTGATGGAACGAAGCGTAAGGAAAACGAACACCAAATTGACCAAAATGGCAATAAGGATGTTATACGCATTATAGTCTGCCTTCAGCGACATGACCGTAGTAAGCGTACCAGAACCGGCAATAATAGGAAAGGCTATCGGCACCACAGTTCCCGACTTGCTGTCCGGGTCGTGTTTGAAAAAATCGAAGCCGAGTACCATCTCGAGCCCCAATATAAAGATGACTATGGAACCCGCTATGGCAAAAGAATGAATATCGAGACCCATGAAATTGAGCATCTGCTCACCCACAAAGAAAAAGACCAATATGAGCGCCCCCGAGACCAAGGTAGCCTGGGTAGCGCTAATGTCCCCCATCTTCTTTTTTAGCGACAGGATGACGGGGATGGACCCCAGTACATCTATAACGGCAAAGAGAGTAAAGCTGAGCGTAACGATCTGTGAAAAATCTAATCTATTGCTCCATTTCATGGGGCGAAGATACAACCTATACTACTTGAATGCCATAAACAAGGCTTATTTAAGAATATGATTTTATTAAGCCAATCCGCTATTTTTATACCCTTAAATACATACAGATGTCATTGAAAGATCATAAACATACCGTTGCCGACCGTTTTATGCGCTATGTGCAGGTGGACACACAAAGTGACCCCGCCTCGCCCACACAACCCTCAACAGAGAAGCAGAAAGACCTTAGCCGTATATTGGTTGAAGAACTAAAAAAACTGGGCATCAACGATGCTGAACTGGACGAGCATGGCTATGTATATGCTACAATACCCTCCACCACCAATAAAGAAGTGCCTGTACTCTGCTATTGCTCACACGTTGATACCGCCCCTGATTGCAGTGGCACAGGTGTTAGGCCCATACTACATATGAACTATGACGGTAAAGACATCGTATTACCAGATGACCCGACCGTGGTAGTAAGCGCTAAAGAACACCCCTATTTGAAAGAACGCATAGGTGATGATATCATTACTGCCTCGGGCACTACGTTGCTGGGAGCAGATGACAAAGCCGGGGTAGCCATTATTATGGACCTGGCAGACTACCTGGTGCAACACCCTGAAATAAAACATGGTAAGATACGTATCCTCTTCACCCCCGATGAGGAGATAGGCCGCGGCGTGGCTAAGGTAGATATGCAAAAACTGGGGGCCCAATTTGGCTATACGCTGGACGGAGGCGAACGCGGACACCTGGAAGGAGAAACCTTTTCAGCCGATGCTGCAACAGTGGTCTTCAATGGCGTAAGTGCACACCCGGGTTATGCCAAGGATAAAATGGTGAATGCCATCAAGGTGGCATCAGCATTCATAGACCTACTGCCCCGTGATGAGTGGTGCCCGGAAAAAACAGAAGGTATGCAGGGCTTTGTACACCCCGTACACATGGAGGGGGTACTGGAAAAAGCCAGCGTTCAGTTCATAGTCCGCGACTTCGATACGGCCCAACTGGCACATTATGAAGAGCGCCTGCGCGAGCTCGCAAACAAAGCTGTTGAGCAATTTCCCGGCGCTACCGCTGAGCTAATCATAAAAGAGCAATACCGTAATATGAAGGAAATGCTGGACCAGCACCCGCAGGTAATGGATAATGCAGATGAAGCCTACAAAAGGGCAGGCATAACAACTGAACGCATGAGCATACGCGGCGGCACAGATGGCTCACGCCTGTCGTTCATGGGGCTACCCTGCCCGAACCTGTTTACCGGCGAGATGGGTATACACTCCAAACAGGAGTATGTGAGTGTGCAGGACATGGAAAAAGCCGTGGAAGTATTGGTCCACATAGCACAGGTTTGGGAGGAAAAGGCCTAGAGATAGCTTTATTCCCTTATTTTACTGAAATTTGAACCTGAAATTATTTAAGAACATATGAATGCGCAATTAAAGACCATACTGCTTACTGTGCTGACACTTTCCTGCTTCGTAATAGCGCTCGTGGAGCTTAGCGGTGTCAGCCAGACAGCTTTATTCAATAAATTCCACATTGGCAGCAGCAGCAACGGGCTAAGCAGCGAGGAGGCCAATATGAGGCAACAGGAAGTAGCAGCACTACCGAAAACGACCGTACAGTATATAGACAGTTTCTACAACTTTGGCGAGATAAAAGAAGGCGATGTAGTAAAACATGCCTTCCGCTTCAAGAATACGGGTACGAACCCATTATTGATATCTAAAGCCGATGTTTCCTGTGGCTGTACCGTACCGAGCTTCTCGAAAGAACCCATAGCACCCGGAGCAGAGGGTACCATAGAGGTACAGTATAATAGTAAAGGACACCCCGGCCACCAGCACAAGAATGTGATCGTGCACTCTAACGCACAAATGGAAGCAATGTCGATAGGGTTTGAGGCCGATGTAAAATGACCACACTAAGTATATCCATGTTCCAAAAAGCGAAGAATTATCTTTCGCTGATCAAGTTCAGCCATACCGTATTCGCGATGCCCTTCGCGATGATAGGCTTTACGCTTGCATGGTTCAAATACAGGCCGGCAGAAGAAATGAACTGGCTATCGTTGCTGATAAAGGTGATATTGTGTATGGTATTTGCACGCAGTGCGGCCATGGCCTTCAACCGTTACCTTGATCGCAAATATGATGCGCTGAACCCAAGAACTGCAAAGAGGGAAGTGCCCGCAGGCATTATAAAACCCGAACATGCATTGTTTTTTACCATAGCCAATTCGGTACTGTTCATTGCTACGACCTGGTTCATCAATATGGCTTGCTTTTACCTATCCATCATTGCCATATTCGTAGTATTATTCTATAGCTATACCAAGCGCTTTACTGCTTTATGCCATATAGTGCTGGGCATCGGGCTGTCGCTCTCCCCTATCGGCGCATTCCTGGCTGTGAACGAACATTTCGAACTGGTACCGGTATTGTTCTCCCTATCCGTGATCACCTGGGTATCGGGCTTTGACATTATTTATGCCTTGCAGGATGAGGAGTTCGACAGGGCCCATAAACTGCACTCTATACCTGCTGCACTTGGTACACGTAATGCCCTCAACGTGTCCACGCTGCTACATGTCTTGTCTGCAGGTTTTGTTATATATGCGGGCATCATCGGGCCCTTCCACTGGCTCTACTGGTTAGGGGCAGCTTTTTATTGCTCTATGCTGGTGTACCAGCATACACTTGTGAAACCTAATGACCTGAGCAGGGTAAATATGGCCTTTGCCAATACAAACGGCCTGGCGAGTGTTATCTTTGCAGCCTTCACCATAGTTTCTTTATTATTCTGATGAATATTGCACTTATAGGATACGGTAAAATGGGGCATGCAATAGAGCGCATTGCCAAGGAAAGAGGACATGAGATCGTACTGCGCATCAGCAGCAGCAATAAGGGTGACATGACCGAAGCCAACCTGCAACAGGCTAATGTGGCCATAGAGTTTACACGGCCTGATGCTGCAAAAGAGAATGTGCTCAGCTGTCTTGAGGCCGGCGTACCCGTGGTATGCGGGACAACGGGATGGAATGATGAGATAGCCAAGGCCGAGCTGAAGGCTGCCGAGAAGAACACAGCATTCCTGCAGGCTTCTAATTTCAGTATCGGGGTAAATATATTCTTTGAGGTAAACAAGTTGCTGGCCTCACTTATGGAGGAACACACCGAGTATTCTGTGAGCATAGAAGAGACGCACCATACCCAAAAGAAAGATGCTCCCAGCGGTACAGCTATCACCCTTGCCGAGCAGGTACTGGAAAACATAAAACGCCTAAAGCACTGGACAAAGGGAACAAGCAACGATACCGACACTTTGCCTGTCATATCTCATCGCATCGAGCAGGTGCCGGGCACTCATAGTATAAAATACAGTTCGGCAATAGATGATATAGAGATCATTCATACGGCACATAACAGGGATGGCTTTGCGCTTGGCGCCGTGCTGGCTGCTGAATTCATTGCCGGTAAGCAAGGTACGTTCAATATGAAAGATGTACTCGGTATCCGATAATTACCGCCCAAAGGAGTGATACACATAATTACAAGCTTATGTTAGCAACCATATATATATCGCTGTTCTTCTTCTTAGTGGTCCTTGCGCTGGCCATTGTGTTTATCATAACGATCGTGAAAACTCTTAATGCCATAGCGCCGGAGAACAGGAAGATGGAACCGGGCAAGGCATGGCTTTTGCTTATTCCCTTATTCAACCTTATATGGGTATTCAATACGGTATCTAAAGTCTCCGAGTCCATCTACGCAGAATTCAGCTCGAGGGGGTTACCCGTCGAAAAACAACCTACCCTGACCATGGGCATGATCTACGGTTTTTCTTTATGCCTTACGTTCGTACCTGTTCAGTCGATAGTATATACTTTCCCTGTCAGCTTCATGGCTGTAATATTTTGGATCATTTACTGGGTGAAGCTACTGGAATACAAGAACAAACTGGAGGCTTTTCCACCGAAAGGAAGTAAGTAATACCTTACACCGTAAATAGCAAAGATCACTTCAGGTAAGTATCAAAATAGTCTGTTATTTTCTGCATCAGGTGTACGCGATCCTTGCCCCGTACATTATGTTCGTAGCCGGGATAAACAAAATAATCGACCTGTACCCCATTATCGACACAGGCTTTGAGGAAGCGGATAGAATGCTGCCAAACCACTACGTTGTCCTGGGTACCATGTATCAGCAGCAATTTGCCTTTAAGGTTCTGCACTTTATCCAAAAGGTTCGCTTGTTCGTAACCCTCCGGGTTATCCTGCGGGCGGTCCATATATCGCTCTGTGTACATCACCTCATACATCTTCCAATCCATGACCGGGCCACCTGCTACGGCACATTTGAACACACCGGGATGCTTAAGCATCATATTAGTGGTCATGAAGCCCCCAAAGCTCCAGCCGTGTATGCCCATGCGCTCCCTATCAACATAGGGTAATGACCAAAGGTATTTAACCCCCTTCATCTGGTCATCCAGTTCCACCTCCCCCAGGTGTCGGAAAGTTGCCTGCTCAAAGGCCATCCCCCTGTTCAGGCTACCACGTCCGTCCATAGTAAACACTATATAGCCATGCTGCGCCATGTACTCGTACCAAAGGTTACCACTGGCAGGAAAAGAATTATGCAATAACTGTACATTGGGGCCATTGTAGAGATACACGATGACAGGGTATTTCCTGTTCGGGTTGAAGTGTAAAGGCAAAATGAGCTTACCATACAATGGTGTACCATCACTTGCTTCAAGAGTAACATTCTTTACTTCGGGCCTGTCATAGCCAGCTAAAGGATCAGGAGCATTGAGAAGTACTTTTGAGTATTTACCGTCCGTACTGCGCAGCACGCTTTTCTTAGCTACATCGGCATTGCTGTACACATCCAATATATATTTACCATCGTCACTGGGCATGACGGTGTGCATACCCTCTCCTTTATCAAGCCTGCGCAACTCCCCGGTATTCCAGTTCGCAGCATAGGCATGCTTTTCCATAGGCGATTCTTTTGATGCAGTTATCAGTACCTCCTCGTTCGTTTCGTTAAAACCCAGCAACTCGTTCACTACCCATTTGCCACGCGTCACCTGCCGGATCAACCAGCCATTCGTATTGTAGAGATAAAGGTGCCTGTACCCGTCCCTGTCGCTCCACCAAAGGAATTTATCGGATACGCCGGGCAGGAAGGTAAGTCCATGTTCCGGGTGAACATAACGGGGGTCAGTCTCCTCAAAGAGTGTCTTGATCATTTTGCCGCTATGTGCGTCATATTTATTCAGCCAGAGATGGTTCTGATCTCGGTTGAGTATGGCTATGTAAATGTATTGTTCATCAGGCCCCCAGGTAACGCAGGTTAAGTAATGGTCTTTGGGCAAGCCAGTCTGCATAGTTACCGTATGATGGGTACGAGGGTCGTAAACACATAGTGTTACCTGGTGCGATGTGCCACCAGCCATGGGATATTTTATAAGATGTACTTGTGCAGGTACAGTATCCCAACGAATAATGGGATAATCATTGACCATTGTCTGGTCCATACGATAATAGGCCACATAGTTGCCTTTGGGTGAAAAGAAGATACCGTGATCGATACCGAATTCCTCCCGATGCACCGATTGACCATTTATTATGTTTTTCTCAGCATCTTTTGTCAATGCGATCGCTTTACCATCATTTACCAGCCAGAGATTATTATCGATAGTGTAGGCAACCTTGCCACTTTTATCGGGCGTAACGTTCTCTGCATTACCGGGAAGAGCTACCCATTTGCTCCACGATATCCCCGATGCAGCTACTTTTCCTTTTTCAAGAGTATGATCATTATCGAAATACAAATCGTCCTTATCCAGCCACTTAACAGAAGGCATGCTTTTCAGATCGGTATGCAAGGCATTATTTATGTCCTGTAAATGCAGCAAAGTATAGCTGTCCTCAGCCGGGAAATTTGTCGCTATTATGCTTTCTTCATCGCCATTTTTCACCACCTGCGTCAGGGTACTCGTGCCGGGCCTCCATGCAGCTTGCCTGATGCTTTGCGGAGCAAGGGTTGTGGCCATACCATTTGTGGCCTCGGCCATTGTGAATTTCTTTTGGGCTTTTGAGTCGACCCCAATAAATACCAATACCGATAGAACCACGGCAATCTTACCTGTACGCATGAATATGATGTTTGAGACAACAAAATAAAAGTTACAGGCTAAAAATGCCAGTTATCGCGTGGATTTCAGGAAATATCCCCCTTTCGGGGGCCTGCATAGCGATAAAAACGCTCAATGATGCTTGAAATATTGAATTTCCCGCTCATGTTGCTTTGCAGCCTCAAGTGTATCGAATGTACCCAGGTTGCGGCGCTTATGTGTTTTGGGATCCACCTTCTTCGAATATATACGGTATTTGCCGGAACTTAATTTACGTATCATAGCACAAATATTTAGCCCAGTAAGGCATAAATATTATGCCCGGGTCATCATTCCTTCAACAATTTGCCATGCAATACCGGCATACCCTCGCGGTATATGCCGTATATATAAATGCCTGCAGAGAAGGAATGCACATCTATTATGGACTGTGTATTAATAACCCCTGAATATAAAATACGCCCGGCTGCATCACTGATCACCAGCCTGTCGCCACGGTGAATATCCCCATTCACCTCCAGGATATCGTGTACAGGGTTAGGCACAAGGAACAAAGCGGAAGTACTGATCGTGCTGATACCTGTGGTTACCGTCACAATAACGGTATCAGATAAGCCCGTACAGCCATTGGTGTCTGTAACCATAACATTGTAGGAACCGGACTGTGTTGCTATGTATGTCTCGGAATTGGCCCCATTGATGGGATTGCCATTGTAGTTCCACTGGTATGCAGCATAAGTGCCTGTTGAGAGGAGACTATCGAGTTGGGTAACAAGAGGTATAGGTGAAGGCAATTTATTGAGATGGAAGCTATCTAAATACCATGCACAATCGATAAAAGAAGCAGCCACATACAGGCCGGAATCCGGGGCGTAAATGGCGGTCGTGGTTGCGCCGGTATTCCATACGATACTATCGCCGGGTGTTGAGGAATGCAGGATGATAGGCAAAACTCCGGAACAGAGCGTAGTATCGATCAGCGGGTGCGAGACCGTATCCATGATTGTCTTGGGATGTATGCGAATTGTATCTACATAAGCCGTACAATTATTCACCTTTAGATACCAATAGGTTCCCGTATCATTTACCACCAGATCGTGTGAAGTATCCCCGTTATTCCATTGCACATAATCGTCAGACAATTCCGAGGAGTGTAAAGTAAGGGGGAACACGGATGTACAAACTGTCGTATCAGACGAAGGCAACGGAATGGGATCTGTAACATCTGTGATGCAGACATCATCGATGTACATATATGCAGCCTGCTGAAAAGCGGGGCCGTTGTTAACCGTATAGACATGCGCTACCGGGGTATGAGTTATGAACTTACCCAGGATGGCCCATTCCTCCCCTCCGGCAGCCGCATAAAGCCCCTGTACCTTGAGCCAGGAAGCAGTATCAGTGATATAGCTACCTCCGACACTGGCGAGTTGCGGAACAAAATCAAGATAGGGTGCAGAAAAATCGTTTACCATTGTATCAGATAGATACATACCCATGCTATCGATCGCGACAAAATTCAAAGCTGCATTCCATATTGTGTTGCTTACATAAAAAGCCAGGTAATAATTATGGCCCGCGATAAAGGGTTGAGAGAGGCGGGTCTCCACATACTCACCTTTTGAGTAGCCACTGTCCAGCCATGTATGTAAGCCAACATAACCACCTGCAGAATGGCCCAACTGGTAACCGAATTGGTTTTGAGGTACATCAACATTGGTTGTACCGCAGGTATCAAAAAAGTCAGCAGTAGCAGCTGTCGGGATGACCCAACCTTTAACCGTAGGGAAACTCGAGTAAGTGGGTGAATAATCTATCTGAGCAGTATCGGTGGGACATGCGCTGTAGGTCTCAAAGTCCCAGGTAGATACCATGTTTTGGGCCCTGGAGTAACTATAGGGATCAAGGAGTAGAAAAAATACTAAAGCCGGTAGATATTTATACATATAAGTGCCCTGGATTAACCATTAAAGGGGTAAAAATAAGTAAACAAACCGGACTGTTCCTCACAGGTCAATGAGTGTTCAACAAACCCTCAACGACGACCATCCTTGTGTTAGCTGAGTTCTGCCTTATGTGCTTGGCAGGTGCATACTCGGCTGATGCCCTCCAAAGCTTTGCATCAGCAATAGTAGGAAATTCAAGCACAACGAGCCTACCCGGCTCCCAATCGCCCTCAAGGGTTTCCGCAATACCTCCATGCACTACAAACTTTCCATTATATAAAGCCAGTGTGGCAGGGGTTATTTTTTTATACTCTTCATAGCCTTGGGGGTCCAAAATATCAATATCTACAATCACGTACGCTGCCATATCGTTACGTTTTTAAGTCATTCTAAATTTACGAAATAGCGGCTTAATGTGCTGTTAAAGAAATCATTAAAGCGTGGGATCGATCTTTTTATATCCTACACGTATAGCTTTAGGACGATAGGTATTGGGATCCATCCTGTTATTAATACAAGTGTTATAGCAACTGCCATAACCATTGATACAATAGGTAATGAGTAACTGGTCATAACCATTATCAAACTCGGGATGTGCATTGGCAATATAGAACACCGGCCAGTGTCCATTCAGCGTATCATCCACTTGCCATACAGAATGATGATTGGTGAACGGCCCATATGGGTTGTTGCTGACTGATACAAAAACGTTCTTTCCCTGGTCGCAATCTACGCTGAACTCTGTAGTGATCATCACATATTTTTCCTTCACCTTCACGACATAAAAAGATGAAGTGAACTCGCTGTAAATGACTTTCGCCTGTGTGACATCACTGGTCCAGCCATTATCACTATAATATTGCCACTGTGCATTCACATTAGCGGAGGGGAAACGGGCAAGGAATACGTCATTACCAAAACCATTCGTTTTGGTGCCATAAATGAATGTGTAGCCGCAAAATGATATATCATTTATTACAGCCTTGTTGAAATCTATCCCATTACGTGAACCTTGCACGACATAGGATATGTTTGAAGGGGCACTGACAGGTACACGGGCTATATAATTAGTATCCACAACTTCAAAATCAAAAGGACCATTCCCTGTAGATTTTATCCTATCCAGAAAAATATTCATTGTGTCATTATATGTATATCCTGCACCCGGCCAAAACCAGTAATTATTATCCTGTCCATAACTAAAATAAGAGGGAGGATTACCTGCGCCTGTGTAGGTAGCCTGTACGTTGGGCTGTGCAATATCCATTAAAAGGCCGCAATTACGTACCTGAAAAAGGCACGGCACAGTAGCTGTAACCGGATCGTAGTTATCAATATAGCTATCGCCAAACAACCATAAAGATTTACCATTCTGCTGCGAAACTGAATAAGCTCCGTCGCCCGCAATAAAGCCATTTGTACGCTTAAAATAATTGGTAAATGTTGTGTCTTTGTATAAAGACGTATCCGCAGTATAATCGTAAGCAGCGGCAGCTTGTGTCGCTTCACGGGTATCTATGTTCACCGTATTGTTTACTGTCGGTTTATTGCATGCTGTCATTATACCAAGCACGCATATGGAAAATATAAGAAGAAGTCTATACATAAATAGAATGTAGATACCCAGTGCCATTGAAGTTAAAAAAAATTGCAGAGAGACCGATATCAATTTATTACAAACCAGTACTATGGAATAAGTAAAAATATTAAAAATATTTATATTATTAAGGGAACGGGTGTAGTTCAAAAGATACCCGGAGCACTCAGGCCAACGGCAAGATTAATTTCTGCACTCAAGCATTTGAGGGACAAAATATTGATACAAAATAATGCTATAAATATTTATATTAAAATTATCTAACTTATATCTCTCAGCAAACGTAATTTATAAGGTCATTCACTTATCTCGTCATGGGAAAAACCGTTTGAGCTTTAATGCATGTTTTTCGAGCAAGTGCCAGGAAAGGATGCCGCATAGCACACTTATAAAAATGGCAACCAAAGTAAGCTGTACATGATCAAATTGATAGTAGTTCATGATAATTTGCTGAACAAGGAATCCGTACAGGTATATGCCATAAGACCAGTCGCCGAACTTTGTGCCAAACCCTGCAATTCCGGGTGTGGCCATACTGCCTAATAGTATAACTACAGGCGGGAAAAGTAAAAATTGCAAGTAGAGGTTGTATCCGGCAGACAATGCAACAAGCCATGCTGTGAAAAATGCCAATAACAGGATATTTTTTTTTGCCCATCTCCCGGCCTGCAGAACAGATAGTATAGCACCGGATGAAAAATATAAAGCCAAGTGTACAAGGCTATGCCAGTCGAAACCGGGAAAAAGAGTGAATTTACTATTCTCGAAACGTAGCGTGAAAACCAGTAAGCCGGTATAGACAAAAAATACGGCAACCCGTATTACAGCGGGTTTTGATCTAACTACGAATAGCAGTGATAGCATAATGTAAAAGAGGAATTCATAAGGAATGGTCCACAAAGAGCCATCAATAGCAAATGGATATGGATTGTGTTCAAACACACCGGCAATGGAATTACGACCCGGGGTAATAAAAAGAAGATCTTTAATTAAGTAAGCATGTACAGACCGGTCGGTGAAATACTGTACAAGCCCTCGCTCAGCAACCACAAGGCCAACTAAAACACTTATTAGCACCGCGCAAGCATATGCGGGGTATATCCTTAGCACCCTTCTCATCATAAAATCTTTCCAGTTGCGACTGCGCATCATACTTTGAAAGATCAGGTAGCCACTTATAACAAAAAAGCCATGCACGCCTACATTGGAAAAATTAAGCTGGCCAAGGGTAATTCCGTTTAAAAAATCGTTTTCCGGGATACCAGTAAGCGGATAGGAATGTGTAATGATCACAAATATTGCGAACACTAACCTTAGGAAGTCAAAATTATTCTTATGCATTAACAGTTGTAATAATACAAACAATCCTTATGACATCAAAGTTGCCAATTTGATGACCAAGGTCACCTTATTATGTAACAATTGTCACCGAAGGGAAACAAAATAATGCTGAATTTTACAAAAGAAAATAAGAAAGATAGTTCATACACAGAGATAACCAAAGATTATTCATGGTGATAGGGTTTATAGGGGCTGGCCTGTTCTCAGGTCGGCTTTTTTTGCCTATGCATTTACCCATTGCATTTTTTGAAAATACCTATTATCATTGCAAAAAAAACAGAAATGAAAAAGCTATTCTATCTTATCGGTCTGCTGACCATTGTTACCCTAAGCACCTCCTGCAAGAAAAGCTGGACCTGTGAGTGCACTACAACAGAGGATGATAATGGGCAAATAACTACATCAACCAGCAGCATTGAGTTGACAACATACCATAAAGGGTTGGCAAAAACTGAGTGTTCAGCAAATGCAACAACAACATCATCCTTTGGATACACTGTAACCACAAGTTGCAACCTTAAATAAAAGAGTCATTAATTTAATTACTACCTCCCGGTCGGGAGGTAGTAATTAAATTATCCCTTTAGCTCCTCTACAAGGTCTTTCTCGACCCTAAGGTTTTCTATGATGAAGACCTGCCTATCTGGCGTATTCTTCCCCATATAGTAAGAGAGCAGTTTCTGTATCTGGGCATCGTGTGTGAGCAATACGGGGTCTTTCCTCATATCTTCACCTATGAACTGGGCAAACTCCTCGGGGCTTATCTCGCCCAGGCCTTTGAAGCGGGTGATCTCGGGCTTACCACCCAATTCTTTCACGGCAGCCTGCTTTTCTTCTTCGCTGTAGCAGTATATGGTCTTCTGCTTATTCCGCACACGGAAAAGCGGGGTTTGCAGAATATGCACATGTTCCTTCTTCACCAGGTCGGGGAAGAACTGCAGGAAGAAGGTCATAATGAGCAGACGGATATGCATGCCATCTACATCGGCATCGGTTGCGATCACGATATTATTATACCGCAAACCATCCAGGCCTTCTTCAATATTTAAGGCATGCTGCAGGAGATTGAACTCTTCATTTTCATACACTACCTTTTTGGTAAGCCCGAAACAGTTGAGCGGTTTACCACGTAAACTGAACACCGCCTGAGTCTCTACATTACGGCTTTTAGTGATGGAACCGCTGGCAGAATCGCCCTCGGTGATGAATATGGTAGACTCGTTCTGCTTCTGGAAGAAGTCTTCTTTGTTCTTCGAGGGAGGATCATCATTCAGGTGAATGCGGCAATCGCGCAGCTTTTTGTTATGCAGGTTAGCCTTCTTGGCACGTTCATTGGCCAGTTTGCGGATACCGGATAGTTCTTTACGTTCCCGCTCGCTTTGTTCTATTCTTTTCTTAAGAGCATCTGCTATTGCGGAATTTTTATGCAGAAAATTATCCAGTTCTTTTGCCAGGAAATCATAAACGAATGATTTCATTGAAGGGCCACCTTCCCATACGTATTGAGAACCCAGCTTGGTTTTGGTCTGTGATTCAAACACGGGCTCTTGCACGCGGACCGATATGGCCGCCGTAATGCTCTGCCGCACATCGGAAGCTTCATAGTCTTTCTTATAGAAATCGCGTATCACTTTCACAAATGCCTCACGAAAAGCCCCCTGGTGCGTACCACCCTGGGTGGTATGCTGCCCGTTCACAAAGGAGTAGAGATCTTCACCATAATCGCCGGTATGGGTAATGGCCACCTCTATGTCCTCGCCTTTGAGGTGTATGATGGGATAACGCAGGTTGTCAGGGTTGGTCTTACGCTGCAGCAGGTCGAGCAAGCCATTCTTCGAAACGAAATTCCTGCCATTAAAGTTGATCTGCAGACCTGCGTTCAGGAAACAGTAATTCCATATCTGGTTCTCTATGTATTCATGTATGTAGTGGTAATTCCGGAATACCGTATTGTCAGGACGGAATACAACAAGCGTTCCATTTGCTTCTTTAGTGGCAGCCTCTTTGTGCTCCTTAACCAGTATGCCCTTATCAAACTCAGCTACCTTCTCTCGTCCATCGCGGAAGGCAGCCACTTTAAAATAACTGCTTAGTGCATTCACAGCTTTAGTACCCACCCCGTTCAAGCCTACAGACTTCTGAAAGGCTTTACTATCATACTTGGCTCCTGTATTTATCTTGCTCACCACATCCACTACTTTGCCCAAGGGAATACCCCGACCATAGTCGCGCACTGTAACCACGCCCTCACCTACTGTTATCTCCACCCGCTTACCAAAGCCCATGGTATACTCATCGATACAGTTATCTATTACTTCTTTAAGCAGTATATAAATACCATCATCCATGCTGCTGCCATCGCCGAGCTTACCGATGTACATACCGGGGCGCAGGCGTATATGCTCCCGCCAGTCGAGCGATCGGATACTCTCCTCTGTATATTGGTTCTGTAATTCTGCCATGATGCAAAGAAAATCAAATTCAGTTGATAGGTTGACAGGTCGATAAGTTACCCGTGCTAAATGTGGATAAGTATGGGTATTATATTAAACAAAAGCACCCTTGGAGGGTGCTATGATCACAATATATTAATAACCATTAAAATTTAACTCCTATGGTAAGTGCTGCATTATTCAGGCTATTCTTAAGTGTTGCCGATGGCACCACGACACCCGGGTAAGGCAATACATATGGCTGCTCCTGGCCATTGTACATAGTATGCACAAAACCAAGATCGGTAAACCAATGGCTGAACCTGAAACCTATACCTGCAGAAAGATCGATGTGGTTGGCTTTGGCCGGGCTAACCTTGTACGGTGTACCATAATAACCACAGCCGATGCGCACCATCATGAAATCGATCGGGCGGCCCTCAATACCTATGCGGAAGTTAGATGCTGACGTGTAAGTGCTTTTGATCAGCTGGTTTACTTTAGACTCATAATCTATAAAATCGCTCTGGAAATGATAACGCATGGAGCGATAATTGACGAACTCATAATCGGCAGAAATAAAACCATACTTACCCATGAAACCGGTCGCACTAACCACAGCACGCCATGGTGTAGTAAGTGTGTAATCGACAGTACCCGGATCGTTGGCCCAGTCGCCTGCATGTCCTTGTGCATTAAAGCTGATGGAATTGCTGTAGTTGTCCGTCATCGCAAAATAGGTAGGTGTATGTACGGCCGCACCAAAACGGAAAAAATCTGAAGGTTTATATATAAAGCCCAATTTAAGGTTGATACCGGTACCTTTCGTAGTCAGCTTTTCTGTATAAGTATAATCTGAGAAATTATTGGTAGGCACCAGCAGCGCTTCTGTATAGTCTGCTGTGCGGTCGTAGCGAACAAAAGGAATACCTATGGTGGCACCAAGCATCAACTTCTCCATATAGTTACCACCAAAGGAAAAGGTCATCTCGTTCATGCTACCCGTTTCGTGCACCCTGCGTCGTTGGTTAAGGCCATTGGAATCGTCCCATGGTACTACTGTACGATACAGGCCAATATTCGTATCATAATTGATCAGGTAAGCCTGGTAGCCAAGGCTGGCCAGTGAGCTATTGTTCTGAACATAGTTAAAATCGTTTATATTATCATTTGCATCGGCGACAAACACTTCCGAACCGCTGCTACCCGTCGCCCCCCCATTCTTACCGGAATAAGTATAGTTACGGTTAAAATCGGCAGTACGGTTAAAACCAAAGGCAAAGGATGATGCTTTCCATTTGCTGTGCTGGTACCTGCGGCCCTTTGCGGCACGCGTAAAAACAATACCGGCGTTGTTGATCGTAAAACGCAGTTTGTCATCAGATGTAGTATTACCCAGATAGGTCCCTGTAACTGTATTGGCCTTAATGGAGGGCGTGATCATCATCTCACCATTCCTGTAAACGCCTATACCAGCAGGATTTATACTAAGTGAACTAAAATCGGCCCCAACAGCACCCATGGCATTGCCAATGCCCATAGAACGGGCAGTGGCCTGCGGTGCCAGGTAGGAGTAACGAAGGGCATCCGTTTCGTCCTGGGCCAGTGCATATATTCCTGTGCAAAATGTGAGTAAGGCTATCGCTATATACTTAAAACTATTCATACAACCCGGTTTCTGTTAATTTGACTGTGCAGGGTATACATCGTTTAAATATCACCCTCAATTTAGTTATTCAAAAACTATACCGAATGTTAAAAAACTACGCTATCCATATGGATAGCGTAGTAAAAAGTATTTTATTGTGTTATGGAAATCATAAAATTACCTGCGGCCACCCCTACTACCGCCAAAACTGCTGCCTGACGAACTACGGCTGCCACTATTGAAGCTGCCGGAGCTGCGCCCACTGCCAAAACTGCGTGGGGCCGACTGAACGGGTGCACTGCGCTGGGGCTCGAAATGTTGTTGCGGCTGCGTATAGGTGGGCTGTGACCGCTCAACGCGAGGTTGATTATATTCCTGCCGACGGTTATTATCAAACTGCCTGTTATTGTCATAGCTTCTCTCAGCATTATCATTGCGGAAAGAATTATCGTTCATATTGCGGTTATAGTCGTTATTATTATAAAACCTATCGTTGTTGCGGCTGTCTATAACGCGACCATCATTACTTTCATTGGTAAACCTGCCTGTGCGGTCATTGAACCTATTCTCATTATCCTGAAAGCGATTGTCACTACGAGTATTCATATCACTGTTACGGGTCGCACCATTGGTGATCGTACGTTCTTCGCGGGGACTGCGCTCGTTGAAATTCCTTACTGTTCCGGTATTATTATTGTTGCTATTATTATTTGCGGGACGCAGGTGAGGCACCCTTGTATCGTTATAAGACATAGGGGTGAAGCCTGCACCCGGCCTTATGCCATTGCTGTTGTGTATGGCATTGAGCGAGTAACGGGGGCCATATGACACGCTATTGAAGCTGTTATGATGCCCGTAAGCGTCGTACACACCACCGTAGTATCCATTCCAATAGCTACCATAATAAGGCCCATAATAGCCACAAGCATAATATGGATAATACCATGAACTATAGAAACCAGGGTAGCCATACCAGCTGTACCAGCTCCAGTAAGATGTCCAGTAAGGTCCATAACCCAAGCTAACCGTTACGCCCGGGCGTGCCCATGGGCTCCAGCCCCAATAAGGATCGACCCAATAAGGGTCGTACCAATATGGGTTGTAATAAGGGCTGTAATAACTTAAACCGCTGTAAGGATAATAAAAGCGGTTGATGCGTGACGCATAATAATTGTCATCATCATAGTTCACATAGTCGTCATCGTTATAGCCATTATCATCGTACTGAGTGCCGGAACTGGTGTAAGTGTTAGCCGGTGCAGCATCATAGTTGTTCTGCCTTTGCGCCCGGCGCATACTATCCTGTTCTGCCTGCCGCGCAGCATCTTCTTTTGCCTGCCTGCTTGCATCCTTGCTACTGAAATAAACATCATCGCTCTGGGCATAGGACATGCCACTAATCCCAAACAGCACCAGTGCAAGGAATATTAAACGTTTCATTCTGTCGTGATTTTTACGTAAAAAATACCTGGGAATGATAGCAAAATAAAATCCATCAATCTGACTATTCTTTTTCATTTCTGCTGCGTAAAAAAGTCTTTTAATAGCTCACTATTAGCAGATCTTTCAACTTCCATAAACGGAAAAATAACCATCCAACTTAATGGATTTTATTTTACTATCAATCCCTAGTGAAATTAGTACATTTGCGCCACTTGGCCAATTAATAAGACATCGAAAAGCATGCCAGGTTTATTATGAGCGAAATTTTAACATCAAGAGAACAAGACTACGCACAATGGTATAATGACCTTGTATTGAAAGGACAGCTTGCTGACTATTCGGCAGTACGCGGATGCATGGTAATAAAGCCCTATGGATACGGTCTTTGGGAAAATATGCGCGATCAACTGGACCGCATGTTCAAGGAAACCGGGCACCAAAATGCCTACTTCCCCCTGTTCATACCCAAAAGCTACCTGAGCAAAGAAGCTGCCCACGTGGACGGCTTTGCAAAGGAATGCGCAGTGGTAACGCACTATAGGCTAAAAAACGACCCCAATGGCAATGGCGTGATCGTGGACCCGGAGGCAAAGCTGGAGGAAGAACTTATCGTAAGGCCCACCTCGGAAACCATAATATGGAGTACCTATAAAAACTGGGTACAGAGTTATCGCGACCTGCCTATATTGGTGAACCAATGGGCCAACGTGGTACGTTGGGAAATGCGTACCCGGCTCTTCCTGCGTACGGCTGAGTTCCTTTGGCAGGAGGGCCATACCGCACATGCCACTAAAGAAGAAGCAATAGCGGAAACCAAACAAATGCTCGAAGTGTATGCCCAATTTGCAGAGGAATATATGGCCCTGCCGGTGATACGCGGCGTAAAGACAGCCAACGAACGCTTTGCGGGCGCCGAAGACACCTATTGCATTGAAGCACTGATGCAGGACGGCAAGGCGCTGCAGGCAGGTACTTCACACTTCCTGGGGCAGAACTTCGCGAAGGCATTCGATGTGACCTTTACAGATAAAGACAACAAAATAGAACATGTATGGGCTACCTCATGGGGGGTATCCACACGCCTGATAGGTGCGCTGGTAATGGCCCACAGTGATGATGACGGGCTGATATTGCCACCGAAGCTTGCTCCCCTGCAGGTGGTCATTGTTCCTATATACAACAAGGATACGACCGCAAGAGAAAAAATAGACCAGACAGCCGATACCATCAGGAAAGAACTTTTGGCAAAAGGCATACGTGTGAAATATGACAATGATGACACCACCCGCCCGGGTTGGAAATTTGCAGAATATGAATTGCGCGGCGTGCCGGTACGCATAGCCCTGGGTGCCCGCGACCTGGAAAACCAGAAAGCGGAAGTAGCCCGCCGGGATACCAAAGAGAAGGCCTCATACGCACTCGAGGGGCTTAGCGATGCCATAGCACAGCTACTTGAAGAGATACAAAACAACATGTACCAGAAAGCACTCAGCTATCGAAATGAACACATTACCAAAGCCGATACCTGGGAAGAGTTTGTAAAAGTGCTGGATGAAAAAGGCGGCTTCGTTTCCGCACACTGGGACGGCACTCCGGAAACAGAAGATAAGATAAAGGAAATGACGAAGGCTACCATACGCTGCATACCACTGGATAATGCAGCAGAGGAAGGGAAATGCATCCTGACCGGGAACCCATCCGGCCAAAGGGTGCTATTTGCAAGGGCCTATTAAAAGATACAAACCGAATAAAAAGAAACCCATCCTGCATGTGCAGGATGGGTTTCTTTTTATTAATATGATTTCATGGGCATGTTTTATATATTTGAAGTATAACTATAGAAATTATGATAGACCTAAACGAAAACCAGGCATCGCACATGGAAGTGGATGAAATAGCCAAATCGCATATGCTGGAAATGGGCCGCTGGGGCAAGTTCCTTGCCATAGTCGGCTTCATAATGATAGGCCTGATGATAATAGGCGGGCTGTTCGCATCGGTGGCTATGTCCGCATTAGCCCCAAGCGGCTTACTGGGTGGCATAAGTGGCATGGGTATGTTTTTCATGTACCTTATCGCCGCGGCTATAATGTTCTACCCTATGTTGGCTTTATTCAAGTATGCCAGCAATATAAAACCGGCATTGCATACGCTCAACAAAGAGCAATTTAACCGGGCATTCGCTAACCTGAAAAGTATGTTCAAATACTGGGGCATAATAACTATAATAATACTCAGTTTATATGGCATTGTAATCCTCTTTGCCATCATAGGCTTGTCGCGGTAAAAACTATAGATTGAGTATAAAAAATAAAAAACGATGAGATCGCAGGGATTAAGAACAGTAGGCTACTATACTAATGACTTGGATAAAGCAAAAAAGTGGTACAGCGAAGTCTTTGAAACAGAACCTTATTTTGACGAACCATTTTACATTGGTTTTAACATCGGTGGCTATGAGCTGGGCCTGATGCCCGAAGAGGGTGAACTCACCAAAGGCAACAATGTACTTGTGTACTGGGCCGTGGACGATGCAGCCGGTGCATATGAGGAGCTAATAAGCAAAGGCGCTACTGCACATAGTACTCCACAAGATGTAGGCGAGGGCATCATTGTAGCCGCCGTAAGGGACCCCTGGGGCAATGTATTGGGCATCATATACAATCCACACTTTAAGCTATAACAGGTGATGAATGTCATAGCCCGGGGATAGCATATACTGTACTTTTGCAGCCATGAAATACTGGAAAAAGCTTAGTGCTGAAGAACAGGATAGACGCATCAGCCGGGCCTTGAAGCAAAATATAGACTATAAACAACAGATGTCGCTGGGACTGCCTGCCTCCCGCCTGGACCCTAAAGTGTTTCACGATGAAGCGGCGTTCCTTAAAGATACTCCCCTGTTGCGCTGTTATGTGCAAAACCCCAACCATATTGGCTGTCATACATTCGGTAATTCTGAATCTTATTTCAAGGGTACCCAGGAGATAGAACAGGAAACAATAGAGCTGCTGAGTACAGACCTGTTAAAAGCAGAAAAAGATAGCTGCGACGGGTACATTGCCTCCGGCGGAACAGAGGCAAACATACAGGCCGTATGGATATACAGGAACTACTTTATTACGGCTCATGCAGCCGGAGTAAACGAAATAGCGCTGATCAGCAGTGTGGACACACACTACTCTGCAGCAAAGGCCGCTAACATCCTTGATCTTGCATGGTACCGCGTGCCGGTCAATGACGAGACCCGTGCCATAGTACCTAAGCAACTGGATGCAGTTATACAACAGGCAAAAAAAGAAGGTGTTCGTTTCTTCATCGTTATATCAAACATGGGCACTACAATGTTCGGCAGTGTGGATGACCCGGACCTATATGCCAAATACCTGGACAAGCACAAAGTAAATTACAGGATACACATTGACGGAGCATTCGGTGGTTTCATTTATCCCATCAGCAAGCCGGATAGTCATGTACATTTCGGTAACCCGAATGTAACATCCATAACACTGGATGCACATAAAATGCTGCAAGCCCCATATGGGACAGGCATATTCATGGTACGAAAGGGATACATGCAATATGTGTTGACCAAGGAGGCGCAGTATGTAAATGGTATGGATATTACCCTGTCGGGCAGCAGATCGGGTACCAACGCAGTGGCTGTATGGATGATATTGCAAACCTATGGCCCATACGGATGGCTGGAAAAGATCAATAAATTACTATACCGGGCACAATGGTGTTGTGATGAACTGGACAAGATGTACATAAAATACTATCGCGACCCATGCATGAACATCATCGCCATATCGGCCGACAGCATATCTAAAGAGCTCGCTGAACAATATGGCCTGGTGCCTGATACCCATGACGAAACACCGGCATGGTATAAAATAGTGGTAATGGACCACGTAGAGATAGAACAACTGGAAGACTTTATATCATCTCTGCAAAAACTGCGCGAGGTTATCCCAGCCTGACGGGTAGGATCATTTCACTAACATGCGGACTACTTCATTTTTATAGCGAACAAGGTAATTGCCCGGCGGCAGGCCATGTATATCTAAATTTGCTGCGTGCTGTGTAAATGTTATGGGCAGTGGCAATTTACGCCCGGTAATATCATACACCTCAGGCACGGTGCCATCGTAGATACCTTCTACAACTGCAAAACCATTTGCAGGATTAGGATGCACACTTAGTCCCGGATGGGCGGCAATGTTCCTTAGGCCAAGATCGCATTGGTCGTTCCAGGTAAGCATCTTCATCCCCGGCCAGTACGAACAGAAAGGAATACACCAGGGATTGAAAATGTAACCCAGGTATATTTGGTCCTGGTACAGGGCAAGCCCCCAGGTGGCAAGGGTGTCACCAACGGCCCCGTAAGATGTACATAACTGCGGATTAGCGGGGTCAGCCACATTAACAACAGAAAGATCGGTAGTGCCACCTGTAATGAACATAAGACCACAAGCCTTGTTGTATCGCATCTCATTCACATAGCCATCACTATTGGCCCAGTTATTAGCCGGCGTTTCGCAGCCCCAGGGGTTCCACCAACCTACCATCGTAATATTATTGAGATCTGCAATACTCAGTATCTCCATGCCACAATAGTCGGCGCCTACATAGGCTAAAGTATCATCGAGAACAATGCTATTATATGCCCTCGCCTTACCATACACTGCGGGGTTAGAATAGTGTCCTATCTCCACGGGCACAGCCTTATTGGTCACATCTATCAGTCTTATACCTCCCGCATCATAACAGACAAAGACCGTATCGCCCCGCACTGCCATGCCACGGGCATTGTACTTAGCCGAATCGGGCATCGCAGGATTAGGCCAGTTTTTAGAAAGCTCAAGGTGGGCCGTCATCATGATATGGCTCTTATCTGCTACGTTCAGCACAAAAAATCCGCGGCGCATGCCACCATAATAGGCATAGTTGCCCGCTACTTTCACTATTCCTCCCCCACCCGAGCCGGCATTGTAATACCAGTAATCTTTTAGCACGGCATGCACCGGGTCGGCAACATCGACAATGGCTATACCCCCGTTAGCGGTATCGCTATAAATATTGCCCAATGTGAGATAGACATAACTACCCGACTGCTCTACGTTAACGACATGCATACTGTTCATCAACGAGATCGGGACAGAATCAACCTCCACCGGGCTATTGGCATTGGATACATCGTAAATGACCAGGCCCCGCTCTTTGCCCGCAACATAGATATAAGGCTTCGTTGAGTCGTGCTGTATGGTAAGGCATTGCGACATGAATGGATAAGGTATCTCCCATTGAAACTGCAGGTTCACGGGATAGGCACATTGGGCAAAAGAAGAGCTTGCCGTGAAAGAAATAAAAGCAGATACCAGTAAAATACAGACAACCCTCATAAAGGAATATTTTACAGTTTCATAAAGTTAGCTATTATTTCTCTATATACAGCAACCAAAAGCGACCGGCATGACGGCATCATTTTTGAACCATGTTGAAAGCAAATGATGTTTTTATGAAAAAGATCGGAATAATACTCGCCATACTGCTTTTCTCTACCGCACCAAGGTTAAAAGCACAAGTAAGTTTCAGCATAAATATAGGCTCACAACCAATGTGGGGCCCAGTAGGTTACGACTATGTACGCTATTATTATATACCCGACATAGATGCCTATTACGATGTGAATACGGACATGTATATTTACTTATCGAGGGGAGTATGGATACACTCGCGGTACCTGCCACCCCGCTATCGTGGTATAGACCTGTACAGGGTGCATAAAGTAGTGATCAATTCACCCCGGCCATGGCTACACCATCAGAAGCACTGGTCCTTGTATAGAGGCTACAGGGGACATCATGACCAGGTACCTATAAGAGATAGCCGTGACCGCAGGTATTACGCGAATCCCCACCATCCGCACCATAATGAATGGCACCCTGACAGGCGCAGGGGTTACGAACACCACGAGCGCTACGAACATAACCATCATGCAACACATCATTCTTACAACAGGGGACATAGCAACAACGGTCATGGGCATGGACATGGCCATAACAATGGACATGGAAGACATCACCATTAATGGTTGGTCTTCTCTTGCCTCCTGTAAAACGGATACTCCAATTTCTTTTTAAGAGAGAGAAACAGTGATCTACAAGGCATTCAGGAAGCCAGCGATACCGCCTGACCTCATCGTATAACTGGCTGCATTTTCATTAATAGCCTGTTGTGGCATATAAGCTACTTCGGCCTCTTCAGGATCTTGCACAATAGTTATACCACCCTCCGCTATAACAGACTTACAACCCTTAGCGCCATCTGCATTGGCCCCGGAGAGCAAAATGGCCAATAAAGAAGCACCATATACCTGCGCTGCCGATTCAAAGACCACATCGATGCTGGGCCTGCTGTAATTGACCTTTTCTGAATCGTCGAATGAAAAAGTACCATCTTCTTCGAAAAGCAAATGATAGTCTGCAGGTGCTATATATATCCCCTGCGCAACAGGCTCTTTTTCTTCAATTTCCCGGACCGGTATATTTACACGGCTACTCAACAGGTCGGTAAGCAGGGAATCGTCCGTGCTTTTGCGGTGTAGTACAATAACTATCGGTATATGGATATCCTCGCGCAACTTCGGTAATACCTGTAACAATACTTCAAGGCTGCCTGCCGAGCCCCCGATAAGAATGAGTTTCACTTTATTTTTTGCCATACCTTATCTTTTTGCAATTGGCTATAGCGCTTATTAATGTGCGAAAATTTGATCGTCTCTTTTGCTCCCAGGGCCAGGAAACCAAGCGTTTCAAGGCTTTGGTCGAACAAGGTCAGTACATGGTCCTGGAGATTCTTATCAAAGTAGATGAGTACATTTCTGCAAAGTATCAGCTGAAACTCATTGAAAGAACTATCCGACACCAGGTTATGCGTAGCGAACACCATGCGCTTCCTCAGCTCCGGATCAAACATAGCCCTGTCGTATTGCGCAATGTAATAGGATGAAAAATCGTGCTTACCGCCCGACTCGATATAATTCTGCGAATATTCTTTCATTCGCGCAAGCGGGAAGACCCCTTTTTCGGCCTGCTCTATAACACCGGGATTAATGTCGGTTGCATAAAGAAGAGACTTATGCAGGATATTTGCTTCTTTAAGCAAAATAGCCATAGAAAAAACCTCCTCACCTGTTGCACAGCCCGCATGCCATACACGTATAAAGGGCTTGGTAGCGATGACAGGCAAAACCTGTTCCCGGATCGTCCTGTAAAAAAAAACATCGCGGAACATCTCCGTAACATTCACAGTTATCTCTTCTATGAACCGCTTAAGGTAATCGGGCTCGTTCCTTACCCGGAAACGAAATTCTGCAAAGCTGGGAAACCTATCCAGGCTAATAAGGCGGTTGATCCGCCGGGTGAGGGATGCCTTTGTATAATCATTAAAGTCATAGCCATAAAGCTCAAAAATATCTTTGAGCAATAGGTCTATTTCCTTATCTGTAACACTTAGTTCCAAGTCTATTATTTGTGGTATACATTTAATATGGCAAGCAGTTTATCCACATCTATGGGTTTCGATATGTAATCATCAGCACCCGCACGCAGGCATTTCTCCCTGTCACCTGCCATAGCCTGCGCAGTCACCGCTATCACGGGTATATCATATTTTTTATGGATCATCGGTATGGCTTCATAGCCATCTATATCCGGCATCATCATGTCCATCAACACTACAAAGAAATCATTACTATCTGCAAGAAAAGCCATCCCCTGCTGGGCACTATCGGCCGACAGGCAGTCAAAGCCTTTTGCCCTAAGAGTGGCAGTCAATGCAAAAATGTTTCTTGCATCATCATCAATTATCAATACTCTTTTTTTCATTTGCTCTAATGAAGTATCAGGCTTTATTGTATAACCACACCCTTAATAAAGATAACAGCTGGTCTATATCAACCGGCTTGGTAATATAATCGGACGCACCTGCATTGATGCATCTTTCCCTATCACCCATCATAGCTTTGGCGGTAACGGCTATCACAGGCAGGTCTTTCCATGCACGGTTCTTTCTTATTTCCGCAGCGGTTTCATAACCATCCATCTCGGGCATCATCATGTCAAGCAATACGATGTCTACTTTCCGGTTATCGTGCAGCATATTCAGGGCCTCTTTTCCATCTATAGCCGTAACTATCTGCATATCATATTTCTCCAGTGCCTTGGTCAGCGAAAATATGTTCCGCACATCATCATCCACTACCAGCACCGTTTTGCCGTTCAGCACGTCTTTAAGTGCACCAAGCTTTTTGGCAGCACTCCCGTTTGCGGCTTTCGCCTTGCTTTCTTCTACGAGGTGAAGGAATAACGACACCTCATCGAGCACCCGCTGGTACGAATGTGCCGTTTTCACCACGATCGAATCGGCATAATACTTAATGCGCTGCTCCTCTGCCATAGACAAACTCTTACCGGTAAATACGATAACCGGCAGGTTCTCGAGGTCATTAGTTTTCTTGATATTCTCAAGCGTATCATAGGCGCTCTGACCCGGCACCTGCATATCGAGGATCACACAATCCACATTCTGCTTTATCGCATCTACCGTGTCCGAAATATTATTTTTGATCTCTGAATTTACATTGTGGCTGGACAAGAAATAAGACAATGCCTGTGCATGCTTACTATTCTCCTCTATGATCAATACCTTTTTAGTTTTCTTGTTCGACACCTCTTCTATCCTGGAGAATATTTCCTGCATTTTTTCAAAGGCTACCGGCTTGTTCATAAAATCGACCGCTCCCCTGATAAGGCTTTCATTCTTTACATGGTGCGCCGACATCATATGCACAGGTATATGCCTGACCGAACTTTCCTTTTTTAGCTCTTCCATCACTTCCCAGCCGCTTTTAACAGGCAGCTGTATATCGAGCAGGATGCCTGAGGGCAAGTACTGCTTCGCAAGACCAAGCACTTCATCGCCCCGGACGGTCACAATACCTTTATAGCCTCTCTGCCTTGTAAGATCCAAAAGCGACCTTGCGAAATTGACATCGTCTTCTACGATCAGTATCGACTTATCTTCGCCCCTTATCTCTGTTCTGTCATCAGGTATATCATCCGGGATGGTATCTGATATAAATTCCGACCTTTTCTTCGGCTGCTCAGAACGGGAAGTATTTTCCATGTTTACTTCCATGACACCCATGTCATAGCTTTCCATATCTGTCCTCGCACTCGCAGCGCGAGAAACGGGTATGACCACGGTAAAACAACTACCTGAACCGGGGGTACTTTCCAATTCGATATCTCCACCCAGCAAGCGTGCAAGCTCCTTGCTTATAGACAAACCCAGCCCGGTGCCTCCATACTTTCTCCTTGTAGATCCATCTGCTTGTTGGAATGCCTCAAAAATATGGTGTTGCTTATCTGTGGGGATGCCAATACCGGTATCTTTAACAGAAAATGCAAGCCTGTCGCCCGACCTGGTTCCAATATTTAATGTAACCGATCCCTGCTGTGTGAATTTTAGTGCGTTCGACAAAAGGTTCTTCAACACCTGTTCCAGGCGCTGTTTATCAGATTCTATAGTGGCAGGCACATCAGCTCCTTTAGTAATATTGAGATCAATACTCTTATCTTTTGCTACCGGATCGAACAGGCCACGCATATCGTTCAATATCTCATCAGTTGATACTATCTCATATTCCAACAGCATCTTACCGGCCTCTATCTTCGACAGGTCCAGTATTTCATCTATCAGGGCCAGCAAACCATTACCCGAGCTAAGGATAACCTTTGCATATTCCACCTGGTCATTGCTTAGATTGTTATCATTATTTTCAGCCAATAGCCGCCCCAGCAATAAAATAGAATTAAGCGGAGTCCTCAATTCATGCGACATATTCGCTAAGAATTCAGACTTATACCGGGTGCTTAGTTCCAATTCTTCTGCTTTCCGTTGCACCTCAGCATTCTTTTCCAGTATTTCCTGGTTCTTTTCCTCCAGCAAACGCGAACGCTCCTCAAGTTCTGTATTGGCCTGTAACAATTCCTCTTGTTGTACTTTAAGCTCCTCTTCAGAAGCTTGTAGTTTTTCCGTCTGGGCTTCAAGCTCTGCATTTATGTTTTCCAGCTCGTTATGCTGTGCCTGTAATTCTTCTGATTGTGCCTGGGTTTCTTCCAACAAGTCCTGTATCTTTTCATAGTTAATAGCTGTATTCAGACTTATGGATATTGCGTTCACATTATTTTCCAGGAACTCTAATTCCCTCGGCAATGGCCGTTCACGCTTTCCTAATTCAATGATGCCTATTGTATCACCATTGTAAATAAGTGGCAATAACAAAAGATAAACGGGCGCGGATCGCCCCAGCGAGGAACTGACATCGAGATAATCCGGGGGCAGATCTTCAACTACCATCAACTGTTGCCTGAGCGCAGCCTGGCCAATAAGACCCTCACCGGCAGGTATATTGTCTTTCACACCTTCCACCGCATAGCCTCCCTGCAAATTGAAAGACCCATCTTTGCTGACAACATATAAGGTGCCCACATCCGCACCCAGGTAAGCCGCCATAGCTGAAAGCACTTTATGGGCCACACTTTTAACAAAGCGCTCACCGCGTACAGAATTGCCGATCTCAATAGATCCGGCCTGCAGCCAACTATGCTCTTCCATTTCGGCAAAATTCTGCTCAAGCTTATCGGCCATATTATTGAGCGCTACCGATATTCTGCCCAGTTCGTCATCAATATCATCCCGGCTTCTTGCACCCATGTCTCCTGAAGCCACCTTTTGTGTCATATCCTCGATCAATGATATACGCCTCTTCGTCTCCAGGAGATTATGTTCATCTTCTTTTTGTTTCCGGGCCCGCTCATCGAGGTCTGATTTGATACGCATATAGGCAACGACCGAAATAAGTAAAGAAACTACTAAGGCCACCAGCAGCAGAACAGGTGTATATTTTATATAAGTCTCCTGTTGCTGCATCCGCATTTTCAGCAGCCGGTTCTCTTCATTTTTCACGTCCTCTACAACTTCCCTCAGGCTTCTCATGGTTCTCCGTCCTTCGTTCATGGCTTCATGTTCCTGCCGCAGGGAGGCGATCCTATCGGCCACTGAAGCATTATTAACGGAATTAAGTACCTGCTCAAATTGAGCATATCTATGATCGATCAGTTCCTTAGCCTTTGCGAGGTTTTTCTGTTGTACCGGATTGTCCATCGTCAGCTCCTTAAGATGGTTCAATACTTTATTGGCCTGCTCATAGGAACTGTTGTAGGGTTGCAGGAATGCCGGGTCATTGGTGAGAATATATCCCCGCTGACCTGTCTCGGCATCTTTCACTTCAGAAATAAGACTTTCCGCATTCACGATCACCTCATTGGTATGATTAACCAGTTGCGACGACTCTATCAAATTCCGATTGCTGAGAAACGACGCGAAAGACGCGACCAAAAGAATGGATAAGGATATGGCAAATACTACCTGTAATTGTTTTATAATAGATGGTGCTGAGTTACGTTGATTGCTCATAAAATAGATCTGGCGCTTAAAAATTATTATTGCTTATACCTGCATGATGAACCGGCAATGTGATAATGAACGTTGCTCCTTCCCCCTCCTTGCTATATGCCGATACCTGGCCTTTATGTTTATCAATTATTTTCTTTACGATAGCAAGCCCGATCCCGGTACCATCGTAAGCTTCCCTGGAATGTAGCCGTTGGAATATGGTAAATATCCTGTCCGAATACTTTTCATCAAAACCTATCCCGTTATCAGCAAATAGTATCCGGCAGTACTGTCCTGCCTCTGCAACGTCTTTGGGATCATTGATCTTTTCCGCTTTTATCGTAATGACAGGTGTCACGCCCTCCTTCGAGAATTTCAGGGAATTACTTATAAGATTTTGGAACACCTGCCTGATCTGGCCGGGTATCCCCTCAATGGAAGGTAACTGATCGATAATAATAAGCGCATTTTTATCCTTTATCGCTATTTCCATATCCGTCTGGATATCAGCCAATAATTGGTTCAGGTCCAATTGCTGGAATAAGGCTTCAACCGATAACCTGGAATAATCGAGCAGGTCATTGATCAGGCCGCTCATCCTGGCAGAAGCATCAATGACCTTATTGATACTGCCTACCGCCTCCGCAGAATCTTTTATATAACGATCACGAATAATAGAGCTGAATATCTGTATCTTCCTGAGCGGTTCTTTTAAATCGTGCGAGGCCACTGAAGCAAACTGTTGCAACTCGTGGTTACTGTTCTCCAGCTTCCTGTTATTGTTCATTAATTCCAGGGTCCTCAGTGCCACTTTTGCTTCCAATGCCTCGTTGGCCATCTTTTGCTCATTAATATCTGTGAAAGTGCCCACCCATCTTAAAACGCTGTTGCTTTCTTTAACAGGAATGACCTTTAAAAGATGGTAGCGATAGGTGCTATTCACAAGACTCTTCATGCGCACCTCAGTTGCAAAAGCCCGGCCATCGTTGATAGCTTCCTGCATTTTTTCCCGGACGGCTTTATCCTGCGGATGAAATTTTGGGAACTCATGGGCATCATTCGAATACAGATACCATTGCTGGTTCACATATTCCAGTGTCCCTTTGGCAGAAAGAGTAAAAGAAACTTGTGGTAACGATTCCAAAACTGACCTTAGTTCCTTCAACATATGATTCAGTTGTTGCTCCGCCAGTTTTCTTATTTCCACTTCTTCCAGCAGGGAGAGCCGCATCTCGTTCAGTTGCCTATTTTGCTCATATAGCCGGTTCAGGGTTTTTACTTTCAGCATGAAGATGTCAGGGTCAACGGGTTTGGTCACATAATCCACTCCACCGGCAGTATACCCTTTAGCTATGAATTTTTTATCGGTGTTAACAGCAGATAAGAAAATAATGGGGATATCCTTTGCCTTGCTGTAACCGGATAGTGTCTCAGCCACTTCGAATCCATCCATCCCCGGCATTTGGACGTCCAGTATTATTAAGGAATAAATATTTTTTAAGACCTTCTTAAGCGCTTCTTCACCCGAGTTTGCCGAATCCACTTCGAAACCGTTCAGTTCAAGTGTCCGCCTCAATGAAAAGATGTTTTCAGGCTTATCGTCTACAATAAGGATCATGTATCAGATCAATGATTTATGTCAATATATAGTGTTTGGCCAAATAATTGCACACTTTTCCTCCTACAGAATGCAACTATGACACTACAAAAAAATCATGCCAAGTCTATCTCATTATTGCTCAGGCGCGTGTACATATTATTTTGGAGCAAGCCCGGTTATTAATCCGTGGCATGATATTATGCCCATTCGGTAGAAAGATCAAATAAAAATCGGTACATCATATGAGTCAAACAGTTAGTGATTTCCTGCTGGAACGTCTCCATAAATGGGGCGTTAATCGCATATATGGCTATCCGGGAGATGGCATCAACGGCATAACCGGCGCATTGGAAAAAGCCGAAGGAAAGATAGAATTCATCCAGACAAGGCACGAGGAAGCTGCCGCTTTTATGGCTTGCGCTCATGCCAAATTCACCGGAGAAACGGGAGTATGCCTCGCCACTTCAGGGCCAGGTGCAGTGCACCTACTAAACGGTCTTTATGATGCTAAACTTGATCATCAGCCGGTGGTCGCTATCGTGGGTCAGCAGGCCAGGGCTGCTTTAGGCGGCCATTACCAACAGGAGGTTGACCTGATATCACTTTATAAAGACGTGGCCGGGGAGTACGTACATATGTGCACAACGCCGGAGCAGTTACGCCATCTTGTAGATCGTGCATTCCGTATAGCACAAGCCCGAAAAACCGTTACCTGCATCATCATACCCAACGACGTGCAGGAACTGGATTATATAGCTCCTGAACGCATGCATGGCACAGTGCACTCCAGTGTTGGATACACGCGGCCCCGCATTATCCCTTTTGAGCAGGACCTTAAGAAAGCTGCAGATATACTCAATGATGGCAGTAAGGTCGCTATCCTGGCAGGTGCAGGAGCGCTACACGCCGGCGATGAGATATTGCAGGTGGCAGAGTTATTAGGTGCCGGTGTAGCGAAGGCCCTGCTGGGAAAGGCTGTAGTACCCGACGATATTCCATACGTAACCGGAGCAATAGGCCTATTGGGCACCAAGCCAAGCTGGGACCTGATGTCGGAATGTGATACCCTGCTGATGGTAGGCTCGGGATTCCCTTACTCAGAATTCCTTCCGAAGGAAGGACAGGCAAAGGCTGTGCAAATAGATATTGACGGCAAAATGCTCGGTATCCGTTACCCGATGAATGTACACCTCGAAGGAGATAGCAAAGATACCCTGCAGGCACTGATACCGCTTCTTAAAAGAAAAGAAGACCGAGACTGGCAGGAGCGCATAGTGCAGGAAGTAAAGACCTGGTGGCGTGTACTGGAAACAAGGGCACATAAAGGCGCCAACCCAATAAACCCGCAACACTTATATTGGGAACTATCCAAACGCTTACCGGACAACTGCATCATATCTGCCGACTCCGGTTCCACTGCGGCATGGTTTGCCCGCGACCTGAAGATCCGCAAAGGCATGAAAGCTACCCTTTCCGGCAACCTGGCCACTATGTGCCCCGGAGTTCCCTACACCGTGGCTGCAAAATTTGCTTACCCGGAAAGAATGGCCATCGGTCTTATTGGCGATGGCGCTTTCCAGATGCTGGGCATCAACGAAATGATCACCATTTCCAAATACTGGAAAAAATGGGCCGACCCACGTTTGCTCATCGTAGTGCTCAATAACCACGACCTGAACATGGTAAGCTGGGAACAACGCGTGATGGGGGGCTATCCGAAATTTGAAGCGTCGCAGGATGTACCTGATTTCAGGTATGCCGACTATGCACGAATGCTGGGACTCGATGGCATAAGGGTGGAACAGCCGGGTGATATTGAAAGTGCTCTCGATTCGGCAATGAATGCGAATAAGCCTTTTGTACTGGATGTGGTAACAGACCCAAGTGTACCCATGATGCCTCCGCATATCAGCCTGAAACAAGCAAAAAGCTTTATGTCATCAATGGCCGGGGGAGACACAGATGCATGGGATATCATAAAAGCCACCTATAAGGATGTGATGTCTGAATATTTCCCCGAATACAAATGAGCGACCTGAACCCTGGCACGGATATACCTGCAAACATTCCTATAAAGAATGTAAGCGTAAACGCCTATACGATACCGACGCACAAACCTGAATCGGACGGCACACTGGAATGGGACAGCACCACTTTAGTGTTAGTGAGCATAGATGCCGGAGATCGCACAGGTATAGGCTACTCCTATGCTGATGTTTCAACCGCTTACCTAATAGAGAAGAGCTTAAAAGCGATGATCATCAACCGCAATGCCATGAACATACCCGGCATTACGGACCACCTTATCCATCAAATAAGAAATAATGGCCAAACCGGTATCGCTATGATGGGAGTGTCGGCTATAGATAACGCACTCTGGGACCTTAAGGCAAAGCTTTTGCATCTGCCACTTTGTACCCTTTTAGGGCAGGCTAAAGAACAAATGCTGCTATACGGTAGCGGAGGCTTTACTTCCTACAGCGACGAAGAACTTGAAGATGAATTTTCGAATTGGGTTTCAGAAGGTATCCTTCATGTAAAAATGAAGATTGGCCGTGAACCGTCAAGGGATACGGATCGTGTAAAAACAGCGCGTTCGGCAATTGGCAAAGACACAGGCCTGTTTGTAGATGCGAATGGCGCCTACACCGCAAAGCAAGCATTGCTGATGGCCGGCGAATTTGCCAACTATGACGTAACCTGGTTCGAAGAGCCGGTGCCATCTAGCGACCTGGCAGGCTTACATCTCATTCGCTCACGGGCTCCTTTTTCCTTCAAGATAGCTGCCGGGGAATATGGATATAACTTACCCTACTTCAAAGCCATGCTTGGTGCCGGGGCCGTAGATATATTGCAGGCCGATGCTACCCGATGCGGGGGCATCAGTAACTTTCTAAAAGTGGGGCAACTTTGCGAAGCATACCAACTGCCCTTTTCTTCGCATTGCGCCCCCTCACTTCATTTACATGCAGCGCTTTCCCTGCCCTCCTTCTATATAGCCGAATACTTTCGCGACCATGTGCGTATAGAGCAAATGCTCTTTGAAGGGATAGCACAGCCCAAACAGGGAACGCTGTCCCCGGACCTCGGTCGCCCCGGCATAGGCTTTGAATTCAAATACAAAGACGCAGAACAATACAAAGTACTATAGAGATGAAAACAATGCACCGCAACACAGAAAAAGACACACAGGAACCCGGCACTATAAATGCAGCACATGAGCATGCGGACCGGGGTTTTGACAACACACATGAAACAGTATACGCACACGGCGTTAACGCTAAACAGCTGGAACTGGAACTGCAAAAGGTAATAATTGGTGAAGTACGCTTCGACTACGGTAGCCGTGCCCTGTATGCCACCGACTCCTCCAACTACCGGCAGGTACCAATAGGTATAGTCATACCTAAAAACGAAGAGGACATCATTACAACCATAGCAATATGCCGTAAATACAAAGCCCCTGTATTGTCTCGTGGCGGTGGTACCAGCCTGGCAGGCCAATGCTGCAATGTGGCGGTGGTAATGGACCTGTCTAAGTACTACAACAAAATACTGGATGTAGACCTGGAGCGAAAACTGGTACGTGTTCAGCCGGGGATAGTACTCGATAGTGTACGCAAACCCATGGAAGACCAGTTCGGGCTCACCTTTGGCCCCGACCCTGCCACACACGATCACTGCACTATCGGTGGAATGCTCGGTAATAACTCCTGCGGTGTGCACTCTGTAATGGCCCAGTTCAGGGGTTACGGTTCCAGGACCTCTGACAATATCGAGTCGCTCACCGTGCTCACTTATGATGGTTTAAAATTAACGTTGGGGCCTACTACTGAAGAAGAGTTGGAGCAGATCATTAAAGAAGGTGGCAGAAAAGGAGAGATATACGCCGACTTGAAAAAACTGCGGGACAAGTATGCATCCGAGATACGTGAAAAATTCCCCGATATACCTCGTCGTGTATCGGGCTACGACCTTCCTCAGTTACTCCCCGAAAAAGGGTTCAACCTGGCACAGGCCCTTGTGGGTAGCGAGGGCACCTGTGTTACCATACTGGACGCAACACTTAGGTTGATACCCGTGCCTAAGGCCCGTTCATTAGTAGTGTTAGGTTACCCGGACGTGTACGAAGCAGCCAACCACGTAATGCAGATACTGAAATTTGAGCCTATAGGTTTGGAAGGCATTGACGACATACTCATTGAGTACATGAAGAAGAAGGGCCTGAATATGGACGACCTGAGCCTACTGCCCGAGGGTAAAGGCTGGCTGCTGGTAGAGTTCGGTGCCGACACAAAAGAAGCGTCTGATAAGATGGCCCGGGAGATGATGGAAGTGCTGAAAAAAGAAGAAGATGCCCCCAACATGAACCTGTTCGATGATCCTGCGCAGGAGCAAAAGTTATGGGAAGTACGTGAATCCGGCTTGGGCGCCACTGCTTTTGTGCCGGGTGAAGCGGTTAGCTTTCCCGGCTGGGAAGATTCTGCAGTTGCACCTCAGAACGTTGGGAAGTATCTCAAAGACCTCCGGAAATTATTTGACAAGTATGACTACAAACCTTCAGTATATGGCCACTTCGGACAAGGTTGCATTCACTGCCGGGTACAGTTCGACCTTTTCACCAAAGAGGGACTTGAAAACTATAAAGCCTTTACAGAAGAAGCTGCCCACCTGGTAGTACGCTATGGCGGTTCGCTATCAGGGGAGCATGGCGACGGCCAGTCGCGCGCGGACCTGTTAGGTATCATGTATGGCGAAAAACTGGTGCAAGCCTTCCGGGAATTTAAGGAAATATGGGACCCGGAATATAAAATGAACCCGGGGAAGGTAGTAGACGCTTATGGTCAGCTATCCAATCTCCGTATCGATAATAATTATGCACCCCCTACTCTTCCCACGTACTTTAGCTTCGGGAATGAAAAAAGTGATTTCGCCCACGCTACGCTGCATTGTGTGGGTGTCGGCAAATGTCGCCGCCACGAAGGGGGCATCATGTGCCCCAGCTATATGGTAACCAGGGAAGAAGAGCACAGCACGCGGGGAAGGGCTCATATGCTTTTTGAAATGCTGCAGGGCGATGTAGTGAAAGATGGTTGGAAGGACAAAAAGGTAAAAGATTCGCTCGACCTCTGCCTGTCTTGCAAAGGCTGTAAAAGCGATTGCCCCGTAAACGTGGATATGGCCACTTACAAAGCCGAATTCCTGGCCCATTACTACAAAGGACGGCTTAAACCTGCTTCGGCCTATGCTTTTGGCTGGATATACTGGTGGTCACGTATCGCATCGCTAATGCCCGGCATAGCCAACTTTGTGATGCAGGCACCAATTATCAGCGATGTAGTAAAAGCCGTAGCCGGTATAGCGCCGCAAAGAAAATTGCCCCGCTTCGCATCGCGCACCTTCCGCAGTTGGTTCAAAGACCGTAAGAACTGGCTGCTGTCCGGCGAACGTCCGCAGGTCATTCTTTGGACAGACACCTTTAATAATAATTTCAAACCTGAAACTTTGGTAGCCGGCCTCGAGGTATTGGAAGCCGCGGGCTTCGAAGTACTCATCCCGAAACACGAGCTCTGCTGCGGGCGACCCCTGTACGACTATGGCATGCTCAACACAGCAAAAAGAATGCTCCGCGACATCATGCACTCTCTTAGGAAAGAGATACATGCGGGCATACCGATAGTTGGTCTCGAGCCAAGCTGTGTGGCAGTATTCCGCGACGAATTAACAGGCTTGTTCCCGGACAGCGAAGAAGCAAAGCGGTTGAAGCAACAAACCTATACCCTCGCCGAATTCCTGGAAAAACATGCACCGGATTTCAAAGTACCCAAAATAAAACATAAAGCTATCATGCATGGCCACTGCCATCATAAAGCCATTATGAAAATCGAAAGTGAAAAGAAGCTCTTTTACAAAACGGGACTACAGTACCGTCTGCTCGATTCCGGGTGTTGTGGTATGGCAGGTTCCTTCGGCTATGAGAAGGGGCAACGCTACCATGTCTCCGTGAATGCGGGCGAAAGAGTTCTGTTGCCTGAGGTCCGGAAAGCGGAAAAGGACGTATTGATAATAGCCGATGGTTTTAGCTGCCGCGAGCAAATAGAACAACAAACAGATCGTGAGGGCCTGCATACGGCCCAGGTATTGCACATGGCCATAAACGGCATGAATAATAATACCAACGGCGATATAGACAAACAATACCTGCAAAAAATGAAACTAAGACCGGGCAAGGCCGCTGTATTAAGCAGCGTGTTGACCGGGGTTACCATAGGCATTTTAGGAGCGTGTGCACTCCTTGCAGCAAAGGGCAAGAAAGAATAATGTTTCTTTATTCGTTGGAAGCATACGCAATGGTCGTGAGCAGGGCATTTGCCTCCTGCCTCGAATCGAGGCGGGTATGCTGCACAACTATCGGTATATTGGATATGATAACGCTGGAATAATCTGTTTCTCTCGGTACAGGTGCCGGCTCTTTCAGGTCATTGAAGCGCACATGCCTTGTACGTTTGGGCGGCACCATGATCTTGTAGGGCCCAACCGGGTCCTTATCGCTGAAGAATAACCATATCTCCACGGCTGCATCCTCATCGGAGGTATTAAGCAGGCAGGCGGTTTCATGACTGGTCATGGCCGGTTCGGGGCCTGTGCTTGTACCTGGTATATAGCCTTCGGCTATCGCCCAGATCCTTTTACCTATTGCTTTCATAATAGGCACATGCACAAAAACATCGTGCCCCCGTCTATTCTACAGGCACTTCTTTCAGTTGCTGCTGCATAACTGCTTCTTCATCAGTAGTAATGCTCACAGGCTGGTAATTGCTCTTTTGCATTAGCTGGTGTACCAGTATATAGGCAATAATAGCAGCGCTGAGGCCGAAGATATTGGCATCCAGCCCTAATGGAAGGTTCACCTCTGATATGATAAGTAATATAGTCGTAGATCCCCCCGCGATCATCGATACGAATGCAGGCTGCGGATATCGTCTTTTCAGGAACATTGCAGCCACCACCGGTATGAACAGGCCCGACACCATGAAGGCATAGGCATACAACATGAGCGATAGCACATTCTCCATAGTAGATGCCAGCAGTATAGCCAGTACCCCAACTATGAATGTGGACACTTGCGAGAATCTCACTACCTTCTTATTGGTCCCTTTCCGGCTGTGTGGCACCAAATCGCCCACTATACTACCCGATGCGGCCATCAGGCAACTATCAGCTGTTGACAGCACAGCAGAGAAATACGCGGCCATCACTATGCCGGTGAAGCCTGCGGGCAAGATATGCTTTACCAGCAGGGGCAGGCCCATCTCGCTGTCCTTCAATACCCCACCCGGTACCGGCACTACACCTTTCTGTATCGCTACATTGGCCAGCATGCCCAATATCACTCCCGTAAATGCCATGAACGGCCACTCAAGCGCACCTGCAATGTACCAGGCCTTTTTTGCCGCTTTTTCATCCTTTACCGAAAAGATGCGTTGATATAAGGTCATACCCACAAACCATATCGGTATTATAGTTACGCTCCAGTTCACTATTTGCTGCCAGGTAATATTGCCCAGCGACAGCATGTCTTTGGTCAGGTAAGGGGCCACACCTTGATACCCGCCTAATTTGGTCCAGGCCAAGGGTATGGCCACTCCCATTAGCCCGGCTAATAGTATGATCCACTGCACCGTATCGGTATAGATCACAGCCTTCATACCACCCAGCATAGTATAGATCACCACAATAGCTCCCATGATCCATAGCATGGTTTCCGTCCCCATCTGCGGAAAAGTGGCGGAAGTAAGCTTTGCCCCGGCCAATAATTGCGAACTGGTAAAGCCGGTATAACCAACAATGGAAATTATAGCTGCAACTAGCGCCACCTTCCTGTTATACAGGAACCCGAATACCTGGGGAAGCGTAAGGAAATGACGTCCATGTGCTTTTTGCCATTTAAATACAAGGGGTATCAGGAATACCGCACTCACCCAGGCACCTATCAGGCCGGTGAATAGCAACCACGAACCCGACAGGCCCATTGTGAACCCGATACCGCCCAGCCCGATGGAAAAGCCGCCACCCACATCGGTGGCCACTACCGACAGCCCCACATGCCCGGGGCTCATGTTACCGCCTCCTGTAAAGAAATCCCTTTCATCATCATGCTTATCGGCAAAGAAAAAACCAATGCCCAGCATCACCAGGAAATAAACAATGAAAATAACAATGTCGATCCAATTCATTCGTTAGGTTTTGTGTGTGCAATGTGTGAATAGGGTCAGTATAAAATATTCAGGGCCTTCTTGCGAGAGGTCAAAAAAAAACTGCATCAAACCAGCTTTTCTTTATTGCTCATTGATAATGAGCAGGATAATTCAGCAGTATTTGGGATACATCATTTGCTATACCGGTAGAACAATTTGAGTTCGATAGCCAAGGCGATGACCCCGCGAATAATCGCGAAGGTACTAAATATGTACCGGGCTATCAAGAAGGGAGCTATGCAAATGCATTGTTTTCATCAATGTACTCATTGTCCCGTTTGCCGCTATCTTAATTCCTTCCATATTTTGCAGGTTTATATCTTTATTCCACAAATAAACAGATACTTTTTAAATAGCTACTATGCAGGAAACTTATATCACCGCCCGCTTATCACTCAATAAATTATCGGTTTCGGATGCAGCATTTATCAAAGATCTAGTGAACACTCCCGGCTGGCTGCAATTTATCGGCAACAGGAATGTGAACAGCATAGAAGATGCTATTACCTATATCCATAAAATACTTGGCAATAAAAATGTCATCTATTGGGTAGTTCGTTTAAAAGAAAGCGGCACCGCCATAGGTATCATTACCATCATCCGGCGCGATTACCTGGACCATCCTGATATAGGTTTCGCATTCCTGCCCGCGTATCATGCGAAAGGCTATGCATATGAAGCCGCCTCAGTCGTCTTGAACAACGTAGCGCAGCAACATGCAGTAACTATTGCCATTACCATAAAGGAGAATACTACCTCCATAACACTGCTTGAAAAATTGGGTCTTTCATTCGAGCGGGAACTGGTACGGGATGGAGAAAGCTTATTGGTCTATTCGCTCCGCAAATCTTCTTAGAAGGTCCAACGCAACATTCCAGTAGAACGCAAAATGCCTGTAGATAGCTTCTGTGGGGAAATTACTTAGGGTCAGCTCAAGCCTTGTCTTATCCGCTTCCTCTATCAATCTGAATTCAAGTATAGTATAATTTTCCGGGCTGTCCGGCAAGCGCGATAAAGAACTTAAATGGCTGTAGCTGAAAACATGTTCAGGCTCAAACACCAGCAAAGTTCCCAGGTTCTCGAAATGGCTCTTGTACCATGGACCTTTGATGATAAAAGGTCCTCCTACCTTCCAGTCACTTACGATCTCTATTTCCGTCTCGGTCATCCACTGCTTCATAAGTTCAGGTCGTGTAAGGACTGCCCATACCTTTGACTGAGGGGCGCTGATCAGTACATGTTTAGCTATTGACTGGTCAAATGACATTATACTTTCCCGAAATTATGCTAACAAATATCGCTTACACAAACGATGAAACATAATACATTACGCAAAAGCGTCTGTATCTAATGCTGTGAACGGAAGCGATAATTACCTCAAAAGGTGGTTATTCACCAATACCTTCCTATCATTACTTTTTGAAATAATAATAGTGCTTGCCGGGCGAAGCTGCAATTCATCTACCGCAATGTAGGAAGAGCGCCCATAGTTCAACACACGGCATTTAATTCCCCGGCATGCTGGGGGAATCATAAAATAAACGGAATTTCTGAACCAAAGGCCTTCCGCATCACTGCTAAATTTTGTCGCGGCGCCTGCAAAACCGATCTCATTGTTATTGCTATCTAACATTTTAAGGTATACATCCGGGCTTCTGTAGTCGTCCATAGATACAAGGAACCAGGCAGAGAATTCAAAAAGTGTAGAATCCTTTAGCGGCTTAATCTTAAATGTCCAAAGGTCAGTATCATCTTTTGGAACAGCGGAAAGCGCTCCCCTACCGAAAAAATGTGCGGGCGCATTAGCGGCATCAAAATGCTCAATGATGACATTGTTATCACCCATACAGGAATCAGCCTTTACGAATGGCAGTATCTTTTTAATACTGTCAGCCCATTGCGCATCGTTATGCATGCAACGGGATGGATAAAAAGCATAAATATGGCAGTCTGAAAAATCGCCTAAATAATCTGACGCTTCTAACAGGTACTGCTCGTCCGGATTTAACTGGTCCGTACTACAAACCAACATCAGAAATGGTTTGTCATTCTTACAGTCTGCCAGCATAGGCTTATAGGTGAACGGACCGTCAGAAATTTTAATTTGCTTTTCTGCCGCAGAAAGCGAGGCACGCCCCGCATAATTTGCTGTGGTTGGCAAATGCAACTGGAAAGAAGCCCTGAACACTTGCGAGATAAGCCGGTTCTCACTGGGGTCAATATAAAATTTTTCAGTACCCTGGTTAACATACTTCATCGGAATAATTGCCTGGAAACTGGTATCTGAATAATTTTTCTGTTTTAAAAAATCCTTCCAGCCAGGCTGTCCCGCCGACACAAACCAGTCATAGTTGTTTTTTGCATTCTGCCCCAGTTGACGCACAAATCCGATACTGCCGGTTGCTTCCCAGGACCAGGTAAGCAATGCCATGAACATCACAGCAAATGAAAGCTTGGTCTTGCCCTTTTCTTTCAGCGCGTCGGAGTAGTGATATAATGCAACAACACTAAGTACAGTTATTAGGTAATACCACATCCAACTGAACCTGCCCAATGCCCTGAATTGCCTGAAACCAGGCAAATAATGTAACAACCATTCCATATTAAAGATGAACGGTATTCCCATGCCTACCAAAAGCAGGCCTATAGCCATAAAGATCCAAAGTCGGTAAAATGGCTTGGTATCACCACCAGCTTCTGGTACTGGTTTACCTGAGATTTTGCCTCTTATCCAGGCAAGGCAAAAGAACACTATTGCCATTATAACAATGATGGTGGTCGTAATGCCAATGTAAGAATACCCTTCATCAAAGGGAGCCAAACCTATTTTTAATCCGGCTTTTTGCAGCAACTGCCAGACCGGGGACACATATGATGTGAAAATATCGTTTAAACGTGTGTGATATTCCATCGCGCCCCAGGGTATTTTAGGGCGATCTTTCAAAGGGTCTGTCAATTGCACATAAATTAAAATAAAGGCGGAAGTACCCAACATGCCCGCCAGGTAAATGGCAACAAAACGGATCTTTGAACGTATGGACCGATTATAAAAAACAAGGTAACCCGTGCAAAAAAACAAGCCCCACATGATCAACAAACCATTAAAGTACGGATGGATGAAATAAACAACGCAACCCAAAAGGAATATATAGAAGGAATACAGCGGACGGGAAGTATGCAAATACTTAAGCGTCCAGTAAAAGACCATGGGGATGATACAGCACAAGCTCAGGCTGTAATGCCCATTTATCCTCGGGATTTGTGGACTGCATATGCCGATAAGGCAAGCAAATAAAATAGCCCAGGCTGCAGGGACAGAAAACGTCCTTAAAATGCGGTAGAGATAAATAATGCCGAGAATGTAGCTCAAGGCGATCGTCCACCAGATGATAGCAAATCCCTGCCCGATAGTAATATGGTAAAAAGGGGTCAGGAACACTGAAAAAATAGGGAATGCATCATTGTAAATGATGTGTTCTCCATATGGATAGTTCATACCATGAAACCAGGTCCCCCCTCCGTATATGGAATGATATAGGAAAACATATACATTCTTAACCGAATCACCTCCCTGTTGTGGCAGGGCATCCCATGGGCTGAAAATAAACGGGTAAAATGTAATACAAGTGGCTGCAACTGCAAGAAGCAGTACGACAATACGTCGTTTGAGCAAATAGGTCATAGTCGTAAAAGTAAGGAAAATCAGCAAAGCGCGGTACAGCAAGTAAAAAGGGAGAAAACTAGCACGGTGTTGCTAGCTTTTACCTGCCTAAGGCGAATACAAATACTGCTAATGAGGGCGAAGAATCCTGATACATTTTAAGCGTCCCCATTCCTTGCTTCCTTCTTGTCCTGGTAATACTTAAACATATTGTTCACCAAAAGCGAAACAGCATTGCTCTTCTCTAAGTTGCTCCGCTCTCAATTTAGTCGGGATGACTGGACAACTTTCGAACCAGTTTATCAAAGATTTACTTGCTTTGCATGCACTTTTGGGGATGATTGGGGAAGTATAGGGAACAACTGGCAAGAAGTGGTAAATACTTGCCGGTGGTTGGCTGGACAATTTTCGAACTCAAGATATAATTATTTGTCCCTGCCTATCGGAATCTTTGCGGGCACCCTTCGCCTTGCTATAAATCCGGATATCTTACCATCAGGCGTTAATTGTTTGTAACTAAATTTAATGTAGGGTCTAGCGCCATCATTGGGATGAAATTTTTTACTTAAGTACGCTTCTTCATTTTTATCCAACTCTCGAACAGAGCCATCATCTTCAACATACACATATTCAAAGCCTGGCTCCTTTCGTCGTAGAGAAACAAAATATTTAAGGTAGTAGCGGACGATTGCCGAAACTAATACGACAAGTATAAGTATGAAAAACAATTGCACAATGTTATATCACTTTCAAATTTATTGAATTTGGTTACTTATTGCGTTTATTGGATTGATCATTCGACTGGATTCGAACCTCAAGAAAGAGAATATTCAGGTATAAATAGGCAAGAACGGGAATAAACTAGCAACTATTGGCAAGTTTATTCCCGTTTAAATTAAAGTCGGGATGACTGGATTCGAACCAGCGGCCTCTTCGTCCCGAACGAAGCGCGCTACCGGGCTGCGCTACATCCCGTGATTGATTCCCATCTTACTAAAGGAAACTACATCCGGTAAAATGGACTGCAAATCTAACAATTCCTGTAAAATAATCTACTCGGTCACATATTTGTACACCACTGCATTCATTTCTATGTTGAAATAGCTACGTAACAGCTCCCGGCGGTGTACCTCATCCTTAATGATCTCCTCCCGTTTTTGTCCGTTCTCGGTATATACCATCCGGTTATTGATCATGCTGGTCCTGCCGCTTTCAGTGGGTACGCTGCACATCAGCGTTTTCATAAAGTGCGATTCAGGGTTCGTTTGCTGGTATGTATTACGCGGGGCAAAGTCCTCCAGTTCATGTCTATGTAGCGAAAAGATATACTGTGGCACATACATACCCCTTCCCTCATTCCAGCGACTTACACAGCGATATGTTTTCCCCTCTACTTCTGCTTGTCCAACTATATATTGGTTACGGCCATCATCCTGCACTTCATGGTTCCCTATTTCCAATGGCCTTAACGAAAAGTCGCCGAAGCCAACATCCACCAGCCATCGCTTGCCCTCAAGTATCACTGCCAGGCACATATGATCATACTCAGGGCTGTACTCCTTTCCATTGGCCACCCTTGCTGATAGCATATGCACCTCAAAACCGAGGTGCCCGAGCAACGCACAAAACAGGCCGTTCAGCTCATAACAATAGCCGCCCCTGTTCTTCAACACAACCTTATCGTAAAATCGTTCTGTATCCAGCACAATGGGGACACCGGCCTGTATATCCAGGTCTTCAAAGGGTATATGCTGTACATGGCTGGTACACAATGCTACCAACGTAGCCACATCTGTGGCCAGCGCACCGGTATAACGGATACGTTCCAGGTATTGCTGTACATTCATACTGCCACCGCTTAGGGGTAATGATGCTCTTGCGGAATGTTCTATAAAATAAGAAAATTCCCTGCAAATAATTGCAAAGTCTATGCCGCTTTTTAACAGTATTTATGTAGAAAAAATAAGGAGCATGCAGCTAAACGGCCATTCCCGCATTTTGCCATTCCCTGCGGCCTTCGCCCGGTATTACGTGGCGCTCACTATGGTACGATGAGCGTACCAGCGGCCCGCTCTCCACATAGTCAAAGCCCATTTTATAACCCTCTTCGCGGAAGAAGGTAAACTCATCGGGATGCACAAAGCGTACTACGGGCAGATGCTTGGGCGTCGGCTGCAGGTATTGGCCCAGTGTCAGCACATCGCAGCCATTCTCCTGTAGGGCATGCATTGCCTCAAGCAGTTCTTCTTTGGTCTCACCAAGGCCAAGCATAATGCCGCTCTTGGTGCGCATACCGCCATCTTTCAACCTGCGTATCACCTCCAGGCTGCGGTGATATTTTGCCTGTATCCTCACCTTGCGGGTAAGGCTTTCAGTTGTTTCCAGGTTATGCGATACCACTTCCGGGGCCACTTCTATCACGCGTTCCAGGTTTTCCCATTGCCCCCTGAAATCGGGTATCAGGGTTTCCAGTGTTGTATCCGGGTTCAGCGCCCTTACTGCCTTTATCGTATTGGCCCATATTATCGAGCCCCCGTCTTTCAGTTCATCCCTGTCAACCGATGTGATCACGGCATGCTTCACCTTCATCAGGTATATTGCCTCAGCCACACGCTGCGGTTCATCCCAGTCCACGGCTTCGGGCCTTCCCGTAGCCACCGCGCAAAAGCCGCAAGAGCGGGTACAGATATTGCCCAGTATCATAAAGGTTGCCGTGCCCGCACCCCAGCATTCGCCCATATTGGGGCAGTTACCGCTTTCGCATATCGTGTGCAGCTTGTGGGTGTCCACGAGGTTGCGCACATGGCGATATTCTTCGCCTATAGGCAGTTTTACACGAAGCCAGTTAGGCTTTTTCACACGTGTCTCAGTATTGTTCTCTGCTGAATTAATTATGGGCAATTCCTGCATAAGATGTGCAAGTTACAACCATCACCAACGTCTGCCAAATTGGAAGGATCCGAATATATTAACAAAATAAGGTACGTCTTTCTGGTTGGCCATTATCTGTACCGCCTTATTATATATCTCTGCATTAATGCCAAACTCTATTGCCAGTATCGTCTTCTTACTGGCTGCAAAATCAAAATGCAAACCGGTTTTGGCATGTACACCACCTAAGAACTGCATTTCACTAATGCCTTTCGAGAAGCCAGAGCCACCTACAATGTCATTCCGGTTCAGGAACTCACCCTGGGTAGAATCGGTGTATTTTATGCTGCTGCCCGTATAGAGGTCTATATAATATGGCTTAAGCATGCCCAATGCAAGCCCCCCGCTGTAAAACCAGTGTATGGATACAGTACCAGGGTCCGGCTTACCTGCTATCATCCTTCTGAAACCGTAGCCCAGTTTCAGCGTATAAAAGTTATTTACTTTACCGTAAATGAAAGCTCGGGGCTTTGTATCATTAAATGTACTCAGATCGCTGGTACGCTTTATTTCTTTGGGATTTTTTTTCTCGTCCAGTTCCACTTCCCAGTAGCGCACATTGTAGAAAAGTTCGCTTTCTCTCATATCGCTCTTCGACTTCCCTCTTTGGGCATATATACCCCAGCCATCCGTATTCAACCTTGCACCAAAACTAAATTCTTTATCAATGGGCTTCGGCCTTTTATAATGATGTTTCACCACAGGCGGGGCCTGCATGTTTTTCGCAGAGTCTGTAGTCGCGGCATTGCTTTGCGCGCTTGCCGCAAAAGGCAAGCCACACACCAACGTAAGCGATATGATTTTTATGATCCCGTTCATGAACAATTCACGCTTATCTTATCTTGCACAAAAACCGTGCAGGTATTTTCACAGTAAGTTACAAATAATTCATTATAAAACATCGTAAATTTAACGGAAATTAAGATTCTATGACCGCAAAAGTGATTTATAAGGGAGATTTAAGGTCTGTAGCCACACATTTACGCTCCGGAACGGAGATAGAAACCGATGCCCCGGTGGACAATAAAGGTAAGGGAGAACGCTTTTCGCCAACCGACCTCGTGGCCACTGCCCTTGCCACCTGCATCCTCACCACCATGGGTATTGCCGGCAGCACCCACAATATCAATATTGACGGGGCCGAATGTGACGTGGAGAAGATAATGGCCTCCGAACCCCGCCGCATAGCCGAGATCAAAATAGCATTGCGTTTCCCCGCCGATAAAAATTATACAGATAAAGAAAAGGTCATTCTTGAGCGCATCGCCCATACCTGCCCGGTAGCAGTAAGCCTGCACCCCGACCTGAAACAGACCATATCAATTGACTGGGGCGCTTCTTAAGATGCTGAGACCGATGCTGCATTCCAGGCAGCGCTTTCCGCTGCAATAGTTATTGTAGAGTTGTATCAATGCCTGCGATTGGGATGCATTTTCTGCTGCCCAACCGCATTCCAGCCACAGGCCGGTTATTTTATTTTTTTCAGCGGGCAAAGAGTCAAGGAGGTGCAGGGCTTTTTCCTGTAAGCCATCTACCCCTTGCCGCGATGCATACAGGAATTGTATGGGCGCTATCGTATTGATGATAATGTTCCGTACCGACTCCGCACCAAGGTGTTTTACTGAAGGCACATCCTGCGCTTCATCAAAGCGAAAATGGGTATCCCAGTAAGTGCTTGCCTGTACCTCGAGTAATGGGACAATATCTTTTTCTGAACCCATTTCCACGATCTGTGAGAACAGGTGCAGCGACCGGTGCACCAGGGCTGCAAATTGCGCTATCCTTACCGTAGGGAAATTGGCCGGACGCATCCTCATGAATTTCCAGAGATGTGCCGGAATAGGCTCCAGCTTATATTTCTGCTTCAGGTATAGATATTCTTTTTTCAGGGCATTGGGGTACTCATCTTTGAATGTCGCATGCAGCATACCTGCTTGCCCGAAAAGCAATGCCTCTATCTGTTGCAGGTTATCATGCTGCTTTGCCAGTACATTCAGTGGCAGCGACCGCGCCAACATCAGGAAGGGTGTAGCATTTACTTTGAAACCAAAGTTTGCTGCCATCCGCCAGTAAAGCAGGTTGCGCCAGTCGCCCTTACTATCCCACAACAGTTCGTCCCAGTCTGCAAGCTTCTGTTCCCAGCGCTCGGCCAGCAGCCTGCTTAGCCAGCTCTCTTTGGTAATGTTCCTTACGGAAGGCAGTTGGGCGCCACAGGGCACCTGTGCCAGGTTATTCACCAATGAGGCATACTGCACCATGATGTGTGACGGTATGCTTGGTCCAAGTTCAAGCACAGGCACATGAGCGACTACTTTACCTGTATCGTTCTTATAAACTACATGCAGTATTATGTTATGATAGGCAGCATCATCCTGGTGACCATGTTTCAGCCAGTCGCTGCTGTTCACATGCAGTTCCACATGTCCCACCAGCAGTGTATTACCAACCCTTATTTTAGCTTCAGCGAAGTCCGGCCCTGAATCCCTGTTCAGTCGCCCGGGATACACCACTGTTACAGGTTCCCCATCTGTAGTTTGCATACCCCCCGGCTTGTAGAGGCTGTATTGCCATATGAATTGTAACAGGGCTTCGTTCATTTGTGAATATTTAGAATTTACCGGGTACTTTAGCGCAATATCAATACCACCTCCATTGTCAAATTTTTAAATCACCACATTTTCAAATTATAAAAAGGTTGCCATTTGCTTTTGGTACTCTTTTGCAGCATTATGTGCTTTGTCCGCAAAGTCTTCCCCTTTGCCGGCATATATCACGCCCCTGCTTACGTTTATCAGCAAGCCGCCATCACTATTCATTGCATTTTCGCACACGGTAGGTACGTCCCCACCCTGCGCACCTACACCCGGTACCAGGAAAAAATGTTCCGGCAATAATTGCCTAACATGCCGTAATTGCTCTTTACGGGTAGCACCTATTACGAACATCAGGTTATCCTTACTACCCCATCCCGATACCGTACGCAGCACCTTCTCATACAGCAACTCGTCTCCGCATTGCTGCAACTGGAAATCAGCACTTCCGGCGTTCGAGGTAAGGCCTAATACGATGGCCCATTTGCCGGCATACTTCAAAAAAGGCTGTACGCTGTCGCTGCCCATATATGGCGCTACGGTCACGCTGTCGAATGGATAGGTCTCGAAAAAAGTTTTGGCGTACTGGTCTGCAGTATTACCTATATCTCCCCGCTTGGCATCGGCAATGGTGAAAATGTTTTGGGGGATGTATTCAAGCGTTCTTTGCAGGCTCAGCCATCCTTTCAGGCCTTGGGCCTCGTAAAATGCAGTATTGATCTTATAGGCAACCGAGTAGTCAGCGGTGGCATCAATGATAGCCTTGTTAAAAGCATAGGCAGGGTCTTCCTCTCCAAGCAAATACTCCGGCACCTTGGTAAGGTCTGTATCGAGGCCCACACACAATACTGACTTCTTTTCAAATATCTCTTTAATTAACGCTGAACGTTCCATTATACAGGCAATGTTGTATTATAAATTTCAGCCGCAAAGCTGCAAAAAAACCGATAACTTTTACCCATTTTTCAACCTGTCAACTCAACTATACTTCCCCACTTTATCCTCTATATGCAGGTCCTTCACTGAACTCCTGTGCAGTTTCATGTTGATGATAAGTGTTTTGGCGCCTGCCATATAGCAATCGTCTTGTATGTCGTCCAGCAGCTTCATCACATCAGGATAATACCCCTCTATCACTGTCTCGAACGGGCAAACAAGGTACTTAAGCCCCGACTCCTTTATGCGGGCTATGGCCACATCTATTATTCTTATGGCCTCATCCTGCTCCATATTCAATGGCAGCACTTGTATCGCGAGATTTACTGTGTGCATGATAACAAATTATGATGAGTGCAAATTACTTCCCTAGGCAAGCTCCTGCAAATGAAGATATCCACATTTAAAGTCATGACAACTGCACATGCTCTGTCAGCAACAAGCTGTTCTCTTTGAAACTACATACAAAATTATTATTTTTCGGTTATGATAAATTTCATATGAAACGCACGCTGCTCCTATTAACACTACTAATTTCATCCTATGCATCCGGGGCTGCTCCTCACGAAGACCTTGCAGCACTGCTCAATGCACTAAATTTCGATTCTACAATGACGCGCGCAAGAACATACCTGGCACAGGACGCACAGGATGCCAGTGCATGTTCATTTATCGGGGAGGTTTACTTCGAATGCGGAAGGTATGACTCAGCTTTCTATTATTTGCAAAAACGCTTGATCTCGATAAGGAGAAAACACTCATATCATGCTGGGCGCACTCCTTCCTCGGTAGGTACTACTTTGTAAAGGGCGATAAAGCCCAGGCAAAAAAGAGTTGGACCAAAGCATTCTTAAACCCGGCCCACTGAATAAGGTCCAATAATTTAACCTGCAATTAATATTGCACCAATGCTTTTTTCGCCGTACCTTAATGAGGTCACTTCAATTTCAGTATATGGGATCAAGCAACCGGAGGGAATTCCTTGAAGAACTGATAGCTACGCAAACCGGTAAGGACCGGGCTCCTGCAGAGGATATACTATTCAAAAAATACGCTAACAAGGAGGTATTCAAGGCGTACAAAGCTACCAATACACTGGACGAATACACCGGCGATTGGACGGAGACGCAGGTTAGGCACCTGCTCAGGCGTACCATGTTTGGTGTAAAGGAAGCCGATGTAGCAACATTACTCGCCATGACAATGAGTGATGCAGTGGACTACCTCGTGGATACCGTTATCCCCGATCCGCCACCACCGGTGAACAACTATAATACCAACGACTATGTTGACCCTACGGGTATCCCCGCCGGGCAAACATGGATCACTGCCGACTATGGCGACGGTACCCTGAATTTTAAAAGAGGTCTCTCGCTGAAGGCATGGTGGATATCGCAGATGATCAACCAGCCACTGAGCATCCTGGACAAAATGATCTTTTTTTGGCATAACCACCTTGCCACTCAAATGGCCGTAGTAGGTGATGCCCGCATGAGTTACAATCACTACATGCTCCTGCGCAGCCACGCTCTTGGCAATTTTAAGACCATGCTGCGCCAGGTCACTACCGACCCTGCCATGCTGCGCTATCTTAATGGCGACAAGAACACCAAGAACAATCCTGACGAGAACTATGCCCGCGAACTGCAGGAGTTGTTTACAGTGGGCAAGTTCAACACGCCCAACTATACCGAAGATGATGTAAAAGCTGCGGCAAAAGTGCTTACGGGCTGGCGCATCAACAACAGCACGCTCACCAGCTACTTCCAGTCGTCGCTGCACGACAACACTAATAAAGCATTCTCTTCTTTCTACAACAATACCGTCATCGGCAACTTTGGCGAAACCGAGGCCGACGATTTGATAGACATGATATTTGCCCGGGAGGAAACAGCCCACTACATCGTTGGTAAGTTGTACCGCTTCCTGGTGTATTATAACATTGATGACAATATCGAATCCGGGGTCATCGCACCCCTCACACAGGTATTTGTTGACAACGAGTATGAGATAAAGCCTGTGCTGAAAGCCCTGCTCAAAAGCGCACATTTTTACGACCCGCTCAATATGGGCTGCTACATAAAGACCCCGCTCGATTTTTTGATCGGCACGTTCCGCACTTTCGGCATTTCAATGCCCGCCGGCTTCGACGTGAACGACAGCTATGCTGTATGGAACTATATACGCTCCTTTGGTGCAGTACTGGGCCTCGACCTCGGAGATCCGCCCGCAGTAGCAGGCTGGGAAGCATTCTATGAAACACCTGCCTACTACGAGATTTGGATCAACAGCAGCACCTTCCCATTCCGTTTAGAGTTTACCGATATGATGTGCAGTTCAGGCTTTACTGCCGGCACAGGCACACCGATCAAGATCGACCTTACCGGTTTCATACAGCAGTACCCCAATGCATCGGACCCCGATATGCTGGTAGATCATCTTGCTACTATGCTCAGCGGCATCGAGCTCTCCGCCACCGAACACGACAACCTGAAAAGCATCCTGCTTTCCGGCCAGGCCAATAATTACTACTGGACCGACGCATGGAATGCCTGGCTCTCCAACCCCGGTGCAGCCAATACCACCATTGTTACCGAAAGGCTCAGCAGTCTCCTCGTCACCATGCTACGCCTGCCCGAACACCAGTTATGCTAAAACGACAAGCAGATGAAAAGAAGAGATTTCCTTAAGGTAACACCGGCGGCCGCAATGGCCTGGATGATAAATGGTCTGCCTGTTAAAGCAGTTGCGGCAAGTCCTATACTACAGTTACTGGCCCGGCAAGCCGAAAGTACAGGCCGCGTAATGGTATTGATACAACTGGTGGGTGGCAATGACGGCCTTAATACCATCATACCGCTCGACCAGTACAGCGCCCTCAGTACTGCCCGTGGCAATGTGCTGATACCGGAAGAAAAAGTGCTCAGGGTACAGGGGGTGCTCGAAACAGGCTTTCACCCGGCGATGACCGGCATACGCGATATGTTCAACGACAGTATGGTGAACGTTGTGCAGGCCGTAGGCTACACCAACCCCAACTACTCGCACTTCCGTGCTACTGATATATGGCTAACCGGCGCCAGCTCCAATGAATACCTCAAAGACGGCTGGATGGGACGTTACCTCGCCGACGAGAATCCCGATTATCCCCAAGTACTCACCCCCGACCCGCTGGCCATACAGATAGGCGCTACCGTATCCACTGCACTACAAGGCCCAAATGTCAATATGGGCATGGCCGTTACCAGCATAGAGAACTTCTACAACATCGTGAACAACGAAGTGACCCCTGCCCCGCCCACTCCGGCAGGCCACGAGCTCACCTTCCTGCGCTTTATAGCCCAGCAGACCCAGACATACACCGGGGCCCTGCAGGCAGCAGCGGGCAAGGCCAACAATCTCTCCCAGTTATATCCCGAGAAGAACTCCCTTGCCGATCAGCTAAAGATAGTGGCCCGCCTCATCGCAGGTGGCCTGAGCACTCCCGTATATATGGTTAGCCTCGGCGGCTTCGATACACATGCCGGGCAGGTAGATAATGCCGACACCACTGCCGGCTCCCATGCCGACCTGCTGGGTAAATTATCCACCGCAGTTACTGCCTTCTTTGACGATTGCAAGCTACTCAAGATCGACAACCGTGTAGCTGCTATGACCTTCTCCGAGTTTGGCAGGCGTATCATTTCCAATGGTGGCCTCGGCACCGACCACGGCACGGCCGCCCCCGTGATGGTGTTTGGCAAATACGTGAACCCTGGCTTCATTGGCACCAATCCCGTGATACCAGATAATGCCACCGTGCGTGATGACCTTGAGATGCAGTATGATTACCGCCGGATATATGCTGCCGTACTGGCCGATTGGTTCAAAGCCCCCCACGATACCTGGATCGACGCTTTACAGGACTACTATACCATACTGCCCGTATTCCGCAAGGATGATGAGGCCATACTGACCGACCGTAACGAAGATCCCGTTTCACAGAACTATCCCAACCCTTTTAGCGACAAGACTTGCATATCCTTCAACTCGCAGGGGGGCAGCGTGCGCATAGAACTCTACGATGCAGCCGGGCGGTTGGTCAAAGTCCCTGTCGACAAAGAATTTGATGCAGGGTACAACCATGCATATGTGTATCGCGATGGCCTTACCGCAGGCAACTATGTGTACAAGTTCATGAACGGCAACAACAAGGCCAGCAAAAAAATGACCATCATCGACTAAGCTTACTTGTTTGCGATCACTAACCGCTTAATGGCATAACTGTTCCCGCGCTCATAGCGCAGTATATATATACCATCCGGCAGGGAGAGGTCTGCATAGCTGCTGATGCCATTGCAGATGCCATGATATACCTCGCGTCCGTCGATGGTACATATGCGTAGTTTTGCATCGGCATATTTATTTTCTGCATCATATAAGTATAGCTTTCCCTTACAGGGGTTGGGGTATATATTCACCATATCGTCGCGATGCACTTGCTCGGCAACCCCCTCTAGGCTCGAGTCCTCCACCCAGAAGTCATCCAGTATCCAGCCGTCTTTTGGTATCACTACATTGCCTGAAGCAAATGTGAAGCGGAACATAATAGTATCCGAAGTACGGTAATGCGGAAACGTATATGGTCCACCCGGCCATGCAGTGGCCCAGTCCTCCATATTCAGTTCAAACTTGGTCCAGGTATGTACCGAGGTATCCAGCCTTGGTTTGGGGCCGCCCCAATAGAACATATAGGTGGTATCTTCTGTTATAGGGTCTATCCAGTTCTGCCCGTCATCACCCGATACTTCCACTTTAGCCAGTGCCCCGGCGTCCTTGTCCAGTTTATAATAGAACCGCAGTGAGAACATGTAGTTCGAGTACATATAAGTATGCAGTACTGTAAAGACTGAAGTATCATGACCGGGATAAGTATTTACCGTATCGGTAACGATCGCATTGGGTGCCGAATAGGCCGAAGTGAACACTGTTTTATGTGGCTGTCCTATCTGCCATAAGTTGCCGGGGTTCGTACTGTCAATCACAAACTTGTCGCGATTAAGATCATATGGCGCCTCGAAGTTTTCCTGCCAGTACCACTGGGCATGCGCTGTGAACGAGAACAGGATGAATAGCATTGTAATGAGCTTTTGCATAAAATAGGTTTTAAAATGAATTGAATAGGTATCACGATTATTGACGTTGAAAATACAGAATACGTTAGTATTTCTCAACAGGCCCAGAAATAATTTCGTCGCTTTTTTACAATACCACCTACCCCGGCGCAGATACTTTTGCATAAAAAAACACTCATTATGCAACAGGAACGCTACAACACATTCAACCAGATCCACAAGGCGCTGAGGAACATGCTCTACGACACAGCACTCAACCTGCAGGTAACAGACCTCTCAAGCGAAAGGGCCGCAACAACCATCGCCCGCCTCGAGAAGACACTGCAT
>CAYZTM010000001.1:76141-112819 GCA_964481425.1 uncultured Flavipsychrobacter sp. | reverse complement strand
GACGACCATGCTATGCACGAAGACAAGTTCATACTGCCGCATGTAAAGAGGCACAATGCTCAACTGGTGGACGACCTGGAGAAAGACCACTTAGTAGACCACAAGCTTAGCGACGACCTTGCCAACTACATAACCGCATGGAAAGAGGCCCCCGATGCATATAACAGGGCATCACTCGGCAGCAGGATATTCTATGCGTTCAATGAGTTCGTGGCCTTTAACCTGTACCACATGAACCGTGAGGAGAACGAACTGATCTATGTATTGTGGAAGTACTACAGCGATGCCGAAATAATACAGATGGAGCAGGAGATATTAAAAGTAATACCTCCCGACACTCTCATGCTCGAGAGCCGCTGGATGATGCGCAGCATCAACGATACCGAGATCATCCGCTGGCTGGGCGCCGTTAAGAACAACGCTCCGGAGGAGGTCTTCAAAGACTTCCTGCGTATGGCGGAGGAAGAGTTGGCGCCGGAACGCTCCGCAGCCATCCTCCATGTCCTGCAGGCAGATCATGTGACCGCTTAGTAAAAAATGTCGCTTTTATTCAATGAGGTTTTTCAATACTATATTACTTTTGTATCAAATCAAAAGGCATCCATAAGCTTTTTACCAATGAAACTCGGATATAGGGAACTTGATCCCCCGCCCGCTTTACAGCCTTGGGTCGACTGCTTCTGGCAACAGTCCTTTAGCGGTAGCCTCAGCGAGGAGTCGCCGCAGCAGTACTGCGTGCCCCTGGGCATGGTAGACCTTATCTTCCACGTCGACGACAACCGCCGCTTTGCACAGGTGAACGACTGTTGGGAGCAGCTACCCACAGCCTTTGTGGTAGGCATCTACACCGATGCCGTATCCCTGCGCTCAAGGGGCGATGTCAACCTCTTTGGCTGCAGGCTGAAACCCGAATGCCTGCTACAGCTATTCAATATACCACCTGCTGCCCTGTTCAACGATTTCACCTCGCTCGATAATTTCTTCGGCAGGGGTATGAACGAACTGGCAGAGCGCATCAGCGAGGCTCCCGATACTGTAGCCCGCATGGCGCTTATGGAGGCCTTCCTCCTTAAGCGGCTGGGCGATGTAAAAGCGGGGCGCAACTACCTGGTCGAAGCCACGCGCATGATACGCGCCAGCGGCGGCAACATCAGCATCAGCGAGTTGAGCGGTAACCTCTATGTAAGTGAACGGCAGTTGCAGCGCAGCTTTAAAGACACCCTCGGTACCAACCCAAAGACCTACCTGCGCATCATACGCTTCCGCAATGTGTACCAGCATGTGCAGCAGGCGCGCAGGGCGCTCAACTGGGCCGATGTTACCTATAGCTTCGGCTATGCCGACCAGGCCCACTTCATCCGCGATTTCAGATCATTCTCTGGCACAGTACCCGGTAACCTGCTGCGCAACAGCAACGACTTTTACCAGCTGTCTTCAACTGGCCCGGCACTGCAGCACTAAGCGACACCATACTGCAATGTACCAAAGCTAAAGCCTGCGGCTCAAGCCCCTCCTATGCCCTGCACCCATATCCGGAAACTATTTTTTAAACCAAAGAATAACAATGAGAACAACACTTTATCTCGCGGCATGCAGCCTGCTGCTTGCTACGGCAGCCTGCAATGCACCCCGGGCAAAAAAAGAAGCCGTAATAGCGGCTATGGCCAAAGACACAGCTGCCCTCCTGAAGCGCGGCGAATATCTCGTCAGCATTATGGGCTGTGGCGACTGCCACACACCTAAGAAGTTTGGCCCGCAAGGGCCCATGCCCGATATGGACCGCCTGCTATCGGGCTACGACAGCGCGCAACCGCTGGGCGCTTATGATACTGCCATGGCGCGCGGCCGTCAATGGGTGCTCTTCAACAACCAGAACACCGCAGTGGCAGGTCCCTGGGGCGTGTCCTTCGCCGCCAACCTTACACCCGACCCGACCGGCATCGGCGGATGGGACCTCAACAACTTCAGGAAGGCCCTCACGCAGGGTAAGTACAAAGGGATAGAGGGCTCGCGCCCCTTGTTGCCTCCCATGCCCTGGCAAAACTTTGCGCACCTCAGCAACGAGGATGTGGAAGCTATATTCAGCTACCTCATGTCCCTAAAGCCGGTGAGCAACCGCGTGCCTGAGGCGCAGATAGCAATGTAAAAGCTCCCTGTCCGTACCATGAATCGAATGTCCCGCGTAAGTGCGGGACATTCTTCTTTCTTACCATTCCTGACCCAAAATTTAACCCCGCACAACACTTCCATATGTAAATTATTATCACGAACTTTATACGAGCGCTGCTGCCCCAGCCACCCAATTTTTTTAATTGGTCAAACAATTGTTCACACACAAACCTGGGATATGAATACCGATCCGCAATTACAACAGGAGGTAACCAAAAAACTGCAGGGTTACCCCAAGATAGATGCCACGCATATCAGGGTAGCAGCCACAAAGGCCGGCTATGTGATATTGGGCGGTTATGTGCGCCACTTTACCGAAAAGGTGGATGCCGTGCAGATAGCCAAAAGCGTAAAAGGCGTTAACTCCGTGACCGACGATATAGATGTGATACCGCCGGGACAGGAAGTGCCCAAATGGCATGACTCCCCGCTTGACTTCGCGGACGGCAGTGATGGCGGCGCCTCTGAGGCGGGTGATTAACAGACCTGGTCCGGCGCCCGGTATTGCTTAATAGTTCCGCTACCGCGTTATCCTGCATCTCTCAGCTATTGAGCGATCATGATCCGTTTCATCGCATATTTGCCGCCAATACTATATCGCAACAGGTAGGCCCCCGGCAGCAGTGGCAGGTCGACGGTACTCTTTGCCTTTAGATCATGCTGCTCATAAACCTTAATGCCTCTTATATCATAAACTGCTATCATTGCCCCCTCTTTATTCGCATTGTCAGTTAAGCAAAAAACGCCTTTCGAGGGGTTGGGATATACCTTCACCAGGTCATCATAGCGCACATCGGGCACATGGTCACCGGTTCCTGAATCAACAATACCCAGGTTGTCGATCATCCAACCGTCGTGCGGCACCACGATGCTGCCCGAGCTGAAAGTAAAGCGGAACAATATGCTGTCTGCAGTGAAGTTGTGTGGGTAAGCCAGGCTGTAGCGGGATGATAGCCAGTCATCCAGCTTCATATCTACATAGGTCCATGTATGGACGGAAGTATCGAGCCTTGGCTTGGGCGACAACCAGTGCAGGTGATAGGTCGAATCTTCAACCAATACATCTATCCAGCTGGCGCCACGATCGCCCGACATTTCCAGCTTGGCGGATGCCTGCGGGTCTTTATCAAGCTTATAATAAAACTGTAACCGCATGCTCAGCACATTCAGCAAAAAGTCGCGGGCATGGTAGAGTGTGAATGAGGAAGTGTCATGGGCAGGATAGGTATTAATTGTATCTGTGAGCAGGGCATTGGGCTGGGAGTAAGCAGCATTGAATACGGTCTTTTGCGGGCGGCCCACCTGCCATATATTGCCCACCTGGCTGCTATCAACGATGTAGCCAAACATAAAATTATTGGGCACCGGCGCATCAAAATTATAGAACCACTGGCCATATGCCGTACCGGATGACAAGAGCAAAAAAACGATGATGAGCCTTTGCATAAAATGCTTTTTATGGGATAGACGTAAATATTAGGGTTTGTGTTTGGAAAGTGACGAAGATTTTCTTACCCACATAGTTATCATGCCATATCTCTGCTTCTGCATTAACTTGAAATAGGAAGGAGTAGGTCTAAAATAGTTTGTTTTGGTGATTATGCGTGAAACGAAAATCTCTTCGCTGTTATTGAAGAAGAACGCCAACAACCGTAACGCGACAAAATATGGATAAAAGAAACGCTCTTTCTGGGAACGTTTGCATACTAACCCGATCAAGGTCAATATGTCCATCATGTGGATGGGCTTATTTGTTTCACCCCGTGCCCCTCGAACGAATAAACATAGACACATTCCTATATTTTAATTGTAGATTTATTGAAACAAAATACCGGTGACGGATATTTTATGAAAACACAGCTGAAACTGTTGCTCCTTGCCCTGACCTTTATGGGGCAGCTAAGACCCGTCTTCGCAAAAAAACATGGGCAGGAAGCCGTCGACTCCCTGCAGCGCGAGCTGGCTACGGCAAAGGAGGACACCAATAAGGTGAATATCCTGTACTCCTTATCGATAAATTATTTGGAGATCAATCCCGCTGAAGCTGCCACACATTTACAACAAACCATTGACCTGGCGACTAAACTGGGCTGGGAGAATGGGATGGCCAAAGGCAACGTTGTGCTGGGTGTTGTTAACAGGCATATGGGCGATTTTAAGCAGGCTAAGAACCATTTAAACCGCGGTTTACAATTATACACAAGGCTTGGCGACAAGAAAAATATTGCGGCCTCATACATCAACCTTGCCAATGTATATGCAGATGAAGGCGATAACCCAGGCGCGCTCAGTTATTATTTTAAGGCCCTGAAGATATACGAAGAGCTGGACGACAAAGTTGGTATTGCACGCTATTCGGGTAATATCGGCATTATCTACAGCAACCTTGAGAACGAGGATAAAGCCCTGGAATATTACTTTAAGGCCTTAAAGATATACGAAGAGACCGGTGATAAGCATGGCCGGGGGGCCCTGCTGGGCAATATTGGCCTTGCCTACATGCACAAGGGCGAATATAACAAGGCGCTCGAGTACTATTTTAAAGCCGTAAAAATAGATGAAGAGGAGCAGGACAACCACGACCTCGCCATCACTACAGGCAACATCGGGCATACCTATGTAAAGCTAAAAGACTACGCCAGGGGCATAATGTATATAGAGCAGGCTGTAAAAATGGATGAAGAGATGGAGGATAAGAACTTTATAGCCATGAACCTGCAATACCTGGGCGAAGCATACATATCGTCTGTACAGGACAGCAGCAACCGCCTTGCACCCGGTGAGCAAAAAGCGAGGCTGGGAAAGGCCGTTACCGCGTTGCAGAGGGGCATTGAGATCAGCAGGGAGATAGACCTGCCCGACGGCCTGCAAAACTGCTATGGCGATATATCGGAGGCTTACAGGTTACTGGGCGATTACAAACATGCTTTACCTTATATGGACAGCTTCTATACCATAAGGGATTCTACTTACTCGAATGACAATAAGGTAAAGCTGGCCAACCTGGCCACAAAACGTGAGGAGGAGCTAAAGGAGAAGCAGATAGCCATCAATAAACTGGCCATGGAGAAAAAAAGGAACGAGCGCATCTTCTTTGGTATCGGCTCAGGCCTGCTGCTGGTCATCATGTCGGGCTTGTTCTTCTCGCGCAAGGCCATACAAAAGGAAAAAGATATTTCCGAGAACCTGCTGCTCAACATCCTGCCAGAAGAGGTGGCCGAAGAGCTAAAGAAGAAAGGCAGCGCCGATGCCAAACTGATAGATGAAGTAACGGTGCTCTTCACCGATTTCAAGGGCTTCACACAGCTCAGCGAAAAGCTATCGCCGCAGGAGCTTGTGGCAGAGATAAATGCCTGCTTCTCCGAGTTCGACCATATCATGTACCGCCATAGCGTGGAGAAAATAAAGACCATTGGCGATGCCTATATGGCAGCCGGCGGCCTGCCCACGCCCAACAGCACTCACGCCATAGATGTGGTAAAAGCGGCCATAGAGATACAGCAATACATGCACCGGCACAAAGCAGAACGCCAGGCTAAGGGCAAATTATTCTTCGAGATACGCATAGGGATACATACGGGGCCGGTAGTTGCGGGCATAGTGGGCATAAAGAAATTCCAGTACGACATCTGGGGCGATACCGTTAATACTGCCAGCCGTATGGAGAGCAGCGGCGCACCCGGCGAGATCAATATCTCGCAGGCCACCTACGAACTGGTAAAGGACGAGTTTACCTGCGAGTATAGGGGCGAGGTCACGGCGAAGAACAAAGGGCTGATGAAAATGTACTTCGTCAGGTAAGCAAATTTGTGGTCATGATGATGAATATTACTTTCCGGCTCGGTGGTTCTTTTTAAATTCGCAATATAAAATAGCTTTTTATGCTGGGAGATCTAACAGAAGAGGAAGTAGTGGAAATGCTGGAGAACAACTTTGTGGGCCGCATAGGCTGCCACGATGGGGAAGTTACTTACGTGGTGCCGGTGAGCTACCTGGTGCAGGAGGGGCATGTGCTCTGCCACTCGCGCATGGGCCTGAAGATAGAGCTGATGCGCCGCAACCCGCTGGTATGCTTCGAGGTGGACGAGATACGCGACTATAACAACTGGCGCTGTGTGATAGCCTGGGGCCTGTACAAAGAACTGACCGATGAGGAAGACATTAAAGCAGCACGCGCCTACTTCTCCGAATACATGCTTACCTCGAAAACAGAGAAGACGGCAGAGCCCCCGGCATCGCAGGAAGAGCGCGCCCATCCCGGGCAGGTGACCTATGAGAGCAGCCCCATATTCTACACCATCGAGTTCACTAAGATAACGGGGCGCTTCGAGAAGGCAGTATAGAACAGGAAAGGGGCCGTGGCATCCCTCCCGCTCACTAAGCCCTACCTACAGGGCGCAGTTGCTGCTGGAAACGTTCAAAATAAGCGCGCTCCAGCGATTCCCTATGGTCGGGGTGGGCTATACTGATCAACAGGCGGGCACGCTGGTCCATATTCTTGCCATAAAGGTTCACCACCCCGTATTCAGTAGCTACGTAATGTACATGGCCCCGCGTGGTTACCACACCCGCACCCTGCTTCAGGAAGGGAACGACACGCGAAACACCGTGGGCCGTAACCGAAGGCATGGCGATAATGGGTTTGCCCCCCTGGGATAAAGAGGCCCCCCGCATGAAGTCCATTTGCCCGCCTATGCCTGAGTATTGGTAGGCCCCGATGGAGTCGGCACATACCTGGCCTGTGATATCTATCTCAATAGCACTGTTGATGGCCACTACTTTAGGGTTCTGCCTGATGATGTCGGTATCATTGACGAAGGCCACATCCATCAGGTTGACATAGGGGTTATCATCCACAAAGTCGTACACCTTACGTGTACCCAGTATGAAGGAACTTATTATCCTGCCCCGCTCTATCTTTTTGTGCTCGTTGGTGATGACGCCCTGTTCCACAAGTGGTACTACTCCATCTGAGAACATCTCGGTATGGATGCCCAGGCCTTTGTGACCGGAAAGGGCACGGAGCACCGCATCGGGTATGGCACCAATGCCCAGTTGCAGAGTAGAGCCATCCTCGATAAGCCCGGCTATCTGCCTGCCTATCTTATCGCTTACTTCATCGGCCTTAGCGGAGTAGTCCATCTCGAAGAGCTCTGCCTCATGCCATACCATAGCATGGACGGCGGAAACATGAACGATCCCATCGCCATGTACACGGGGCATGCGGGGATTGACCTGCGCGATGACGATCTTTGCATTCTGCACGGCTGCAAGAGCTGCATCCACAGAGGTACCGAGGGTACAATAGCCATGCTCATCGGGCGGGGATACCTGGACAATGGCCACATCGAGCGGTAAAATATTCTGTTCGAAAAGCTTGGGTATCTCGCTCAGGAAGACGGGCACATAGTCGCCCCTGTCGCCATTCACCCAGTCGCGGACATTGCCTGATACAAAGAGGGAATTGAGATAAAAGCTATCGGTAACACCGGGGCGCTGCCATTCTATATTGCCATAGGTACTGATGGATACCAGTTCCACATCGCTTATCTCTCCTGCCCGGTCCAGCAAAGCATTGAGCAACAACAGGGGTGTGGCCGCGCTGCCATGAACAAAAACACGGTCGCCGCTTTTTACCAGTGCGAGCGCTTCAGCAGGTGTAGTGTATGACGGTTTCATAACCATGCAAAGGTAAAGAGCTGCAATACGCTATCATTGACGAAGGTCAGCGGTGGCATTGACTGCGGTCATTTACCCTGTTTGAGATGACCAATACTTTTGAGCAAAATTATCCAATAAAAAATCACACAAAATCAAGGAGGTAATTATGTCACTCAAAACACTCATGAAAGCCAATGATCTTTTCCCGATATCGATGGATGAATTCTTCAAACCATGGAATGAATGGTTCAATGATGCGAACTGGAACAAGCCGATGTTATCGCCCGCTGTGAACATCGCTGAGAATGATGAAAGCTATACCATGACGGTTGCAGTACCCGGATTAAAAAAAGAAGACCTTAAAGTAGATGTTGAAGAGAACCTGCTCACCATAAGCGCAAAAAGCGAGGAAAACAAAGAAGAAAAGGACAAGAACTATACGCGTAAGGAATACAACTACTCCTCCTTCTCACGCTCCTTCACCATACCTGAAGACGTGAAACAGGAAGCAATAGACGCCAGCTACAGCGATGGCGAACTGAGGCTTATATTACCGAAGAAGGAAGTAAAGGCAAAACAAGGTACAAAATCGGTAGAAGTAAAATAGTAACCAAAAATCGAAGAGAACGAAAAGCCCTGCCGCTTACACCGGCCGGGCTTCTCTTTACAATAATTTACCAGTGACCTTATTCCTGCACGGGCACTATCAAAACGGGTACGAGGGACGTATGCAGAAGATGCTCAGCGAGGCCTCCCAGCAATCTTTGACCAAGGCTTTTGCGGGCATGTGTACCGATTATGAGCATTTCGTAATCCAGGTCGGGTAAAGTTTCATCGATCTTCACCCGGGGAATACCGTATTCTTCCCGATAGTGTACGGGGCCTAAATATTCTTCACATAGCTCATATAACTTAGCACCTTCGGCCTTGATGGTATTGAACAACGTTTCATCGAAACCGAAAGTCCCATAAAATAGCGTCTCATCCACCACATGCAACACTGTGATATCGGGTTGTTGCATCTCGGCAACGACCGACCTTATAGACGCAAGGAGCGATGGGGCAAACGAAGTGTATTCAAGGCAGACAACAATTTTCATCAATTAGCATTTAAAAATTAACCATTATTTATGGCAAATCTACCTACCTTGTAGAGGCGAAACCATGACCTTCATCATATGATACCATGCTCACCGTCATGGTAAATAATGACAGCTAGCAATATGTTTGTACCATAAAATAAAATGTCATGAAAAAAATACTTGTAGTATTCGACGGCTATAATTTCTCACCGGCCTCACTCGATTTTGTGCAAAACCTGTCACTTAATACACCTTTTCTTTTAACGGGAGTGTTCTTAAGTTCCATTGATTATAAGACCCTGTTGGGCTATCCCCTTGGCGTGGGCGGTTATATTACTGCCATAGAGTATGACAATGAACTGTTCGTAAAGAATGTGGCCTATTTTAAAGAATACTGCGAGAAGAATGGCTTTGAATACCGTGTACATGACGATATGGGTGGAGACGCCCTTGATATACTTAAAATGGAAACACGCTTTGCCGACCTGCTGGTATTAGGCAGCGAGACCTTCTTCAAAGATATTACCATAAGTACACCCAGCGAATACCTGGATGATATCATACGCGATACGGAATGCCCGATATTGCTGTTACCCGAAGATTACAGCTTCCCGGAGCAACTGGTGCTTACCTATGATGGCAGTAAAAACTCCATGTATGCACTGAAGCAATTTGCCTATGTGCTACCTGAGCTATGCGGCAAAGAAGCAACGCTTGTATATGGCAGCAGCAAAAAAGAAGATCTGCCCAACGTGGACATGCTGGAAGAGTTCGCCACACGCCACTATAGCAACCTGAACATACTGAAACTGGACATAGACCCCAAAGTATATTTCAGTACCTGGCTGGTGAACAATAAGAACTCACTGATCGTATCCGGCGCGTTCGGCAGGTCGGACGTGTCCATGCTCTTTACAAAAAGCTTTATGACCGAGGTTATCAAAGAGCACAAGCTACCGGTATTCATAGCGCATAATAAGTGAGCATACAAAAACAAGAGCCATGCAAAAAATACTATTTGTGACAGATGCCCTGCGACTGAACACCAACACGATAGACTTTGCCGTTTATATAGCTAAGACTACGCAGTCGAAACTGGTAGGTATATTCCTTGATAACCTGAAATACGAATCAACTCCCCAGATAAGGGAATACATGGGAGCTGCCTATGTGGAGTCCATAGTATCGGACGAGGAGCAAAGCCCAAGACAGAAGGAAGCGATAAAGAATAATATCAATGTCTTCAGGGAGTATTGCAAGCAGAACGATATTACGGGCACTATTCACCTCGACAAGGGGATGCCTATAATTGAGGCAATAGCTGAAAGCAGGTATGCGGACCTTATTATCGTTGACCCGGCGACCACCTTTGCTTATCATGAAAAAGGGTTCCCCACAAAATTCGTACGTGACCTGTTGATGCAGTCTGAATGCCCGGTGATCGTGGCACCCGACAATTTTGAGTAAATAGATGAGGTCGTCTTCACTTACGACGGCAGCGCATCATCAGTATTTGCCATTAAGCAGTTCACATACCTGCTGCCGCAGTTCGTCGTGAAACAGATCACCTTACTGCATGTTAAAGAGCATGAAAATGACAGCTTTAACGGCGAAAACAAGATAAATGAATGGCTGAAGATACACTACCCGGCAGTGGTACACCAGGTATTGAGCGGTGATGCCGGTGATGAGCTGTTCAAAAATTTCTGGGGGCAGTCGAATAAACTAATTGTAATGGGGGCCTATGGCAGAAGCAAATTCGCTACCCTCTTCGACCACAGCACTGCCGACAAACTGCTCAAGACCGTAGATACACCGGTATTCATATCACATTTATAAGGAGCACATTGCAGCGATATATCCAATACTTATTGTTGGCCTTATTATTACAGGGCATCGGAACGGCCAGGGCTGAAAATAGCAATATCACAAAACTGGCGAACGGAAAACTGGTGGACAGGTTCTACGAAATGACGAATGACCAGCTACTGTGGACAGGGCCAGACGACAATTCGGAGGAGTTAAGGGCCAGCCTATTGCATATGGTGAGCAATTCGGCCTATATGGGGCTTGACAAAGGAGATTACCACTACAACTACATAGCAGGCAACCTGAGGCTGTACAACGACCTTGATGCCGATAAGGTATTCACCGATGCGGCAATAAGCTACCTGAAAGACCTGTATACGGGCAAACTGGAACAAAAAATGCTTGGCTATGATGAGGTATCGCAAAAAAATGAGGCCAGTGATAATGAACGGATACTGGGTGGGCTGTCCAAGGTTAGGAATGCAAAGGAACTGGAACAACTTGCAGAAGAGCTGGAACCTAAAAGTGCGGCTTACCTCGCTGTCAAAACAGAGCTTAGTAAAGAGCTGGAACAAAAAAACCAGAAAAAAATAAATGCGCTCAGCGCCACGCTAAATTACTACCGGCTGATACAGCATTTTAAGTTCAACAAATACATCGTGGTGAACATCTGCAACACCATGCTGCAATATTACCAGGGCGGCAATATGCAACTGGAAATGAAAGTGGTAACCGGAAAGCCAGCAACGAAAACGCCCCGGTTCAGTGCATATTGCTATGAAGTGATCCTGTACCCCTACTGGAATGTGCCGCACAGCATAGCCGTAAAAGAGATCATACCCAGCTATAAGCGTAACCACAATGCGCTCAACTCCCTGAATATGGAAGTGATAGACAAAAATGGTAAGGTGGTTAATCCTGCCTCACTCAACTGGTCCGGCTTTAGTGCAAGTTATTTCCCCTACCGTTTCCGACAATCAACGGGATGTGACAACGCACTCGGGGTGATCAAGTTCAATATATCCGATCCTTTCAGCGTATACCTGCATGACACGAATTATAAGAACGCCTTCAAACTCAGTAAAAGATACCTGAGCCATGGATGCATCAGGATAGAGCAACCCATTGAATTGGGCAACTACCTGCTACCTGACAAAATAGATATGGATTTCCTCAAATCCTGTGTAAAGAACCAATCGCCTACTACATTAAAGATCAACGACCCGGTACCTGTATTCGTAGTTTATATACCTGCAGGAGTTGAGAACGGGAGTATAACTTATTACAATGACATCTATCGTTTACTTTAATAAAACATTCGACATATGAACAAGGCCACTAAAATAATAACCGTATTGGGAGCCACCGCTGCTATCGGTGCGCTATTCGGCATATTATATGCACCTGACAAAGGAACAAGGACCCGCAGAAAAATATCGAGGCAATATCATGACCTGCTGCACCAGGTAAATAACAAAGTGAATGAGAACAGGGACCGCATGGAGTCGCTGAAGGATGACATACAGGAACAACTGGACAAAGTGCAAAGGAAACTAAAGCAGCTTTCCTAAGCAGGAAAGTATCCTTTAAACTGAATATCTTTATCCGCAGGTTTTGCGTTATAGATAAAGATGTTCCTGTACAACACCGGCATATACTTTTATTACATATTCATCCGCATTGCTGCTTTATTTAATGCTAAAGCAGCAAAATGGCTGTCGGGCCGTGCAGGCTGGGCCAATAGCTTAAAAGCAAAGATGGCTGCTTTGGACGGGAGGCCAATTGCCTGGGTACACTGCGCATCGCTGGGTGAATTTGAACAGGGCAGGCCCATCATAGAGGCTATAAAAAAACAATATCCCCAATATGCCATTTTGCTGAGCTTCTTCTCCCCCAGCGGTTATGAAGTACGCAAAGATTACGACCTGGCCGATATTGTTTGCTACCTGCCGCTGGATTCTGAATCGAATGCGGCACAGTTCATCAATATAGTGCAGCCACAAATTGCCCTTTTTATAAAATATGAATTCTGGCTGAATTACCTGCGTATACTCAAACAGCACAATACCGATACCTATATCGCATCAGCTGTATTCAAGCAACACCAGCCTTTCTTTAAATGGTATGGCGGTATTTTCAGACGTTCGCTGCAAACATATAAGACCCTGTTCGTACAGGATGAAGCCTCTAAACAGATGCTGGCTTCCATAGGCATCAATAATGTGGTCGTATGCGGCGATACCCGTTTTGACCGTGTGATAGCTATCCGGGACCATTTTGCAGCGGTACAGGAAATGGAAGAATTTAAAGGGAACAGCAGGTTAATCGTTGCCGGCAGTACCTGGCCTAAGGATGAAGACCTGGTATTGGAAGCCTTTCAAAACCTGAAGGGACAAAACATCAAACTCGTTATCGCGCCCCATGATATCAAAGAGGACCTGCTTGCGCAAACCGGGCGTAAGCTGGAGCAATATAAGCTCGGCTATTGCCGATATACCAGTGGTATAGATAATTCAAGTCGTGTACTGGTACTGGACACAGTGGGCCTGCTATCGCGGGCATATCATTATGCCGACATTGCCTATATAGGGGGTGGCTTCAACGGCGGGCTGCATAATTGCCTGGAAGCTGCTGTGTACGGTATACCCGTGACCTTTGCCGACCCGAACTACAAAAAATACAATGAGGCTGAGGCCCTGGTGCAGATGGGTGCAGCAGAAAATGTGCTTACAGAAGGTGAACTGCACAATGCATGGCAACAATACCTGGATGATAGAGCCCTACTAAAAACAGTACAGGATAAAACGGCAGGCTATTTCCTTCAAAATGCGAATGCCACGGAGAAGATCATGGACCACATCCGTTTCTGATCCATTACTGCTCTATGTAATCGAGATTCTTACCAAAAGTTTCCTCTGTCATCACCACAGCAACAATGCTGATCAACATGACCACAACGCCCGTCCACGCCCCGGCATTGATGTAGCCTACCATTGGCTTCAGGTAATTGAACAATATGAGGATGACCGGCAATGAACCACGCACCATATTGGGCACCGTAGTTGCAGCTGTAGCCCGCAGGTTGGTACCGAAATGCTCTGCCGCCATGGTAACAAAGAGCGCCCAAAAGCCTGTGCCGAAACCCATAAAAGCACATATGGCATACATGGCTGTTACTGTGCCACCACGCTGCATAAAGAACAACACGATACTTAGGACGGTAAGCGCATAAAATATATACAAAGCCTTCTTCCGGCTTTTTAAAGCATTGCTCAGGAAACCAATGAGCAGATCGCCAATGGATATGGCCACATAAGCCAACATCACAGCCTTGCCCGGCTCTACAGGTCCGTTGAGACCGAAATATTCGCCAAACTCCTTGGAGAAAGTGATGAGGACGCCAATTACGTACCAGGTGGGCAGCCCTATCAATATAGCCAGCAAATATTTTTTGAAACGCCCGCCGGTAAAGAACATGAAGAAATTGCCCTTCTGCACCTGTGCATGGCGTATGTTCTTATACATACCGGACTCGAAAACGCTAACCCGCAGGAGCAATAAAAGAAAACCCAGCCCACCGCCGATATAATAGCACATGCGCCAATCGAACTCACTTGCAACGAAGAATGCAACTACAGCACCCGTAAGACCTACCCCGGCCACGATGGAGGTAGCTATACCACGCTTCTCCTTCGATATCAACTCGACCACAAGGGTAATGCCTGCACCCAGTTCACCGGCCAGACCAATGCCGGCAATAAAACGGCAAATGCTGTACTGCTCAACGGTATGAACAAAGCCATTGGCAATATTGGCCACTGAATACAATACAATAGACCCGAACAAGACACTAAGGCGCCCCTTCTTATCGCCCATGATCCCCCAAATGATGCCCCCGATCAGCAGGCCATACATCTGGATACTGATGATGAATTTGCCATCCGTATCAATAAGCGCATCACTTAGCCCCAAGCCTTTCAGGCTTTTGACACGAATGATACTGAACAGTAAAAGATCATAGATATCTACAAAATAGCCGAGAGCGGCAACCAGAACAGGGATACTAAGAACTGATAAAGATTTTTTTTGCTCCATCGATGACTATATTTCGTCCGGAGCGTCTGTAGTTTTAGCCTGTTTTCTACCAAAGAACATTTTGAACAGCACCGGTGCAGTAGTGATAAAAATAATAATTATCACAATTTTTTCAAGGTTATTCTTCACCCATACATTTTCGCCAAGCAGGTAGCCGGCAATGGTCATACTTACTACCCATGCAACGCTGCCAATGATATTGAAGGAGATAAATTTTTTGCGGTCCATCTTTACAATGCCAGCCACGATGGGAGCAAAAGTGCGCACGATGGGCAGGAAACGGGCGAGGATAATGGCGCTACCGCCCCGGCGATCATAAAACTCTTTGGCCTGGTGCAAATGCTTACGCTTGAAGAGCCATGTATCACGACGCTCAAACAAAAGCGGGCCCGATTTTTTGCCAAACCAGTAGCCTACCATGTTACCGATGACACCGGCTGATGAGATAAGTAAAAGCCAATAAAGCAGGTCAGGAACACCGGCTGACTTAGAGTTGGCAATGATCATACCTGTAATGAACAGCAGCGAGTCGCCCGGCAGGAAGAAGCCAACAAATAAACCTGTTTCAGCAAAAATGATGAACATTACCACATACAAACCACCATGCCCTTTGATCCAATCGGGATCAGTTAAATTCTTTATCAGCTCCAGTATCGAGTGCATTATCCTTATATCTTGAAACGGTGAAAATAGGAAAATTTACGCAGACGCAACCCGTATAAAAGCATAAAAATCAATATATACAAAAGCGATCAGTCCCTGTCCTTTTCCCATTTACTCACTACTGCCGTTGCTATGCTGTTGCCTATCACATTGGTTGCGCTGCGCCCCATATCGAGCAGGGGGTCTATACCTAATAATAAAGCAATGCCCGCCTCCGGTATCTTGAATGTAGCGAGCGTGCCTGCTATTACCACCAAAGATGCGCGGGGCACACCTGCTATACCTTTGCTGGTAAGCATCAACACCAGGAGCATGGTCAGTTGCGTACCGGGGTCAAGATGAATACCGTAAGACTGGGCGATGAACAATGAAGCAAAGGTCATATACATCATAGAGCCATCGAGGTTGAAAGAATAGCCCAGCGGCAATACAAAGCTTACGATCTTGTTGGGACAGCCAAAGCGCTCCAACTCAAGCAGCATCTTGGGGAATGCCGCCTCGCTGCTACTGGTACTGAATGCCAATAGTGCCGGCTCGCGAATATGGCGGACGAGTGTAAGCACACGCCTGCCAATGAACAGCCCCCCGGCAAGGAACAAGACAATCCAAAGCAACAGCAAACCTGAATAGAACTCGGCAATGAACACGGAATAGGTAGATAAGATGCCAAGACCTTGCTTTGCTATTACAACGGTCATGGCGCCAAACACGGCAAGCGGGGCAAGGCCCATAACATAGCCCGTAACCTTCAGGATGACATGCGCGAAAGCATCCATGGCCTTAATGATAATAGCCCCCTTCTCCCCAATAGCAGCAGTACCCACCCCAAAGAAGAGAGAGAATACCACTATCTGCAATATCTCATTCTTTGCCATGGCCTCTATGACACTGGTCGGGAATACGTGATAAAAGAATTCGCGCAGGGAAAGCGCTGCCTTCTGCACGCCTGTATCCGTCATACTGTCGGGCAGGGTGAGGTGCATGGCAGTGCCGGGTTTGAAGAAGTTGACCAGCATCATACCCAGCAGGAGACTGGTGAAAGAGGCGCAGATGAACCAGAAAAGGGTCTTGCCCCCTATGCGCCCAACCGACTTAAGGTCGCCGAGGCGTGCTACCCCAACTACAAGTGTGGAGAATACCAGCGGGGCAACTATCATTTTGATGAGGCGCAGGAAGATATCGGCTATCAATGCAAAGGGTTCCAGTTTAGCATCCCTCGATGCAGCAAGCCGGCCCCTGGTAGCGGTAAGCTGTGCCCTTACCGTCGACAGGCCATGATAGCTATGGGAGGTGGTATCCTTGATTGCTTCCATCTGGCCATCTATCGAGCGCAAAGATGATTCGATGGTGATGATCTGGTTGTTCTCTTTCTTTACATAGCTGCCATTGAACACAAAACCCAATGCTATGCCTGCTACCAGCCCGATAATGATGTATAAAGTAAGGCGGTTACCTTTTTTAGAAGTAATATCCGTCATGTGCTGTTGTTATAGGCACAAGATAATATTTAAATGCCGCTATTATAGTCCAGCATACCCGCTATTGTACTATTACCCTGCAAGCCGCCTGTATGAATGCAAAGTATATTGGCATCGCGCGGGAAATACTGTTCTTTTAAAAGATCAGTTATGCCGTACATCATTTTAGCGGTATATACCATATCGAGGGGAATATTGTTGAGGCGATAAAACTCATTCATGAAGGCCAGCAGATCGTCATTCCATTTACCGAAGCCACCAAAATGCCAGCGATCGAAAAACGCCCAGTTATCGTCCTTTCCCTGCTCAATATTCAGCCATAGCTCATCCTTTAGGTAAACGCCATTCTTCATGGGAACGAAGCCCAGTAAGTGCTGTTCGATTGGTAAAGCATTTCGTAAGCCAACAAATGTAGTCCCTTTTCCAACAGATACACCTATATGTGTATAGGAAGCAGGTATCAAAGCTGCAATGTCTGCGACACCTGCCCTACCCTGTTCGTTGGCACCGCCTTCAGGTATGATAAAGGGGAAATCATATCTTTCAGCTAGCTGCTGCAACCATGCCTGTTCGGTCTTTCGTTTGTACTCCCCACGAGTTACAAAATGCAGTTGCATACCATATTCACTACAGGCCATAAGCGTCGGGCTCAGCTCATGACCATCATCGCCCCTTATGATGCCAATGGATGATATATTGTATTGTGCGGCTGCAGCTGCGGTTGCAACCAGGTGATTGGAATAAGCCCCACCAAAAGTGAGTACGCTTTTATAGCCCTGTTGTGCAGCAAATTGCAGGTTGTACTTCAATTTGTACCATTTGTTGCCGGAGATGACGGGATCGAGCAGGTCAAGTCGAAGCATATCTACAGAAGATACATCGGTACCATACCATTCTCTATTCAATGGCTGTATGACAACCTTCGACTCATCCATTGTAACCATATTCGCGCAGGTAGTTGTCATTGTCGCGCCACTTGGGCCGCACTTTTACAAATAGCTCCAGGTGTACCTTGCGCTGCAGGAACTCTTCTATCTTTTTACGGGCATTAATGCCCAGTTGCTTTATCATACTGCCGCCCTTGCCAACAATGATGCCCTTCTGTGTTTCCCGGCTTACTATGATCTCGGCCTTTATCACATCAAGGGTTTCCTTCTCCTCGAACGATTGAATGATAACCGCAGCGTGGTACGGTATCTCTTCATGGAAGAGATTGTATATCTCTTCGCGTATCAGCTCGCTAACGAAGAAGCGTACCGGCCTATCCGACATACTGTCCTCGGGGTAATAAGGCGGCGCCTCGGGCAAATGCTCCAATATGAATGGCATTATCTTATCCATATTGGATCTCGTCTTCGCTGAGACATGCAATATCTTCCAGCCGGGGAATTTCGCTGCAAAGGGCTGTATCTTTTCTTCAATTTCCTTTTTGTCTTTTAAAAGATCGGCCTTATTGAGCAATAACAAGGTCGGCACCTTTAGTTTCAACATGCCTGCAGCGATCTCCAGTTGCTCCAGTGGCTCGGTAATATCGTGTACCAGCAGGGCCACATCACCATCCTCAAGAGCGTTCTTCACCTGCTGCATCATGCGCTGGTGCAGTTTGTATTTAGGCGCAATGATACCGGGAGTATCTGAGAAAACCACCTGGTAGCCCGGCTCGGTCAATATTCCCAGTATACGGTGCCGGGTGGTCTGTACCTTATGCGATGTGATGACCAGTTGCTCGCCCAAAAGAGCATTGAGCAAGGTGGACTTCCCCGCATTAGGCGGACCAAAGATGTTCACGAAACCGGCTTTGTGCGCTGCATCCATAAGTGCACAAAAATACTCCTGTAAAACCAATAAGCACCGACATCGCAAACAAAAAGCGAAAACAACTTGTTTGCTACGGTTAATAGACATACCTTTGCACTCCACATCGCGAGGTAGAGCAGCGGTAGCTCGTCGGGCTCATAACCCGAAGGTCACAGGTTCGATCCCTGTCCTCGCTACTAAACTAAGGGAGAGCCACGTTACGTTCTTGCAAACAGCAAAATGGTAACGTGGCTCAAACTTTTAAGGCCTGTTTGTTAATAAGATGTTTTTGACATCAAAAAAGTTTAATTGAATTAGCATTTTATATATTTTTAACGGCGAAAACATCACACAATGAAAAAAATAGTATTCGTCATATTTACCGTAGCAGCTGTTGCCATGATACTCAACGCCTGCAAAAAGACCGAGAAATACGGTAAAAGGTTCGAAACGCTACGCAACCACAAGTGGCACCTGCAATCGCAAACCATCAATGGCGCCGACGTACCGCTGAATGATTGCGAGGCTGACAACTACTGGATATTCAAGGGCGATGAATATGGCTATGAGGCCAATGTTACCTGTGGCGACACACAGGTAGTAGTAAACCCGGACACTACCGGCAATAATGGCACCGACACTACCATCAAACGCCCGCTGGGTAAGGCTACTGCCACACCAGCACAAATAGACTTTACCTGGTCGGTAACCGGTGACCAGCGCTATGTGTACATTAAGAACTTCGGTGTACCCGGTAATGATATAGATTGGTTCATAGTGAGCATGGACGACAGTAAATTCCATGTAACGGGCACCTATGTTGTGAACGGAGTGAACTACTTCTTCGAAAGATATTTTGTAGCCGAATAAGGCCTGACATTCAGAATTATAGCGGCCTCATTTTAGAATGAGGCCGCTATTTTATTGAAAAACAACCACTTGAGTACTATTATCTATGTGTGAATAAATCGTGTAAACGCTTGACTCGTAAAAGTTTTTTGGCTATTTTCGCGAACGTTAATCTTGAACATGCTGATGAAACACTTGAGAACAGGCCTTGCTGCTGCATGTATGACCATGTTGATGCTTACCACGAGCTGCAGCAGTAACCAGTCTTTAACTTCATTTTTGGGCGATGAAGAAGCACCCGCTTATGCTTCTTCGAACAAGCCGCATTTTATCAATGATATCAGCCTCGGTGCGAAAACCAATAGCGACATTTCCATTAATAATGGTATCACAATGACGCCTGTTGACCGCGAGCATGACAGGGAAGCTGCAAAGATCAATCCATCGGAAGGTAATACCCTCAAAAAGAAATATGCCAGCATGCTGGGCGTACTGCCCAATATGCTTTGCAACTATTCTTTGTATAAGTTCATAGACGAATGGTACGGGGTGCGCTACCGCTACGGGGGTACCGATAAATCGGGTATAGACTGCTCCGCTTTCGTGCAGCGCCTTTATGAGGATGTATTTGGTACGGATGTGGTACGCACAGCCCTGGAACAATTCCAGTCTGTAGACCTGGTGAAAAACCTGAACCACCTGCGCGAAGGCGACCTGGTGTTCTTCCACATTCACCACAGGCGTATCTCGCACGTAGGTATCTATTTGGTGAACAACTACTTTGTACATGCATCGCTCAGCCAGGGTGTAATGATCAGCAACCTGAACGACGAGTACTGGCAGCGCTACTTTGCCGGTGCAGGGCGGGTGCTGCGCAACAACGATAATGGTTAGCAAAAACATCTTATAGTAACAGGGGCTGCAAATGCAGCCCCTGTTTTTTTATGTTTTAACTATTACGGTCTTCTCGTTGGGGGTGATCATTTCACCAACAGGTTCCGTATATCCTTCCAACCCGTACTGCTGCAATATTCTTAGCACCTCCGCTACGGCGGCAGGTGCAACAGCGATCAATAAGCCGCCATTGGTCTGGGGGTCAGGTAAAAGGCTGAATGCTTCCATTACATTTACGCCTGCATCGAAGGATGTTCTAGTACTGTAGCTGTTCCAGTTGCGGTAGGTAGCATCGGGTATCACTCTTTGGGCCAGGTATTCCCTTGCGCCATCGAGCACCTGCAATTTGGAATAATATAAGGCAACAGATAGTTTACTTCCCTCCGCCATCTCTATGGCATGGCCCAGCAGGCCAAAACCGGTAACATCGGTCATAGCATGTACGCCCGGTATCTTAGCCAGCGCCTCGCCTGCTTTGTTGAGCTGCGTCATCTGCACTGTTAGTTGCTCCAGTTCTTTCTCTTTCAGCAAGCCGCGCTTTTGGGCCGTAGAAAGGATGCCTGTGCCCAAGGGCTTGGTGAGGAAAAGCAGGTCGCCTTCCTTAGCAGTATTGTTTTGCTTAAGGTCGCCGATATTCAAAAGACCATTTACAGCAAGGCCGAAAACAGGCTCGGTAGTATCTACGCTATGCCCGCCTGCCAGGGGGATGTTTGCCTCTGCACAAATGGCGCGGGCCCCATCGAGCACTCTTTGTGCAAGTGCCGCAGGTAATTTATCTACCGGCCAGCCTAAGATGGCAAGGGCGAGTATAGGCCTGCCCCCCATGGCATATACATCGCTGATGGCATTTGCCGCAGCAATACGGCCAAAATCATAGGCATCATCTACTATGGGCATAAAGAAATCGGTGGTGGCCACAAGCGCTGTACCATTGCCCAGATCATACACTGCCGCATCGTCTTTACTACTGTTGCCTACCATAAGTTTATCGCTGGTAATGGGCGGAGTACCTGTTTTCAATATCTCCTCCAGTACCGAGGGGGCAATCTTGCAGCCACAACCGGCGCCATGGGCATATTGCGTTAGTTTAATTTCTTCACTCACTGTTTAGTTTTTTATGTCGCTAAAGCGGGACTGAACCAAAGATGTATTTGCTTTTGCATCTACTTTTTCACATGGCAGTTTTGTTACCAGCTCGTCCCAGTGCTCCCTGTTCTGCAGGGCTTTGTTATAATATTTATCGTAATAGCGCAGCAGTATCCTGAACGATTCCTTGTAGTTGTTCTCGAGCAGGTAGTTGATGGCATTTTTCGTATCGAGCCCTCCGAGGCGTTTTTGTATGCGGATGATGGCATTAACCAGCTCTTCTTTCTTCGCCTTACCGTAGCCCATCGTAATGTAATTCAACCGCTCTTCGAAAGGTACATCAAGAAAATAAACAGGTGCGCTACGCATACTGTCCCAAAAAGCATTGGGAAGGTTCACCAAGCCAATACGCTGGCTCTCATCCTCGAGCCATATATGGTGCGGCGCCTGATGCATCACATCGTGCAGTGTTTTAGCAAGCAGGTTGTCGAACATCTCCTGCGTGGGCTGCGCGGGCATACCTAATGCCCCGAATGCGGAACCTTTATGAGCTGCCACCTGTTCGAGGTCTATAATGGCCTCTCCCCGTTTTTTCAACTGCTGCAATACTTCCGTTTTGCCCGAGCCGGTATAACCACCGAGTATGACAAAGGGATAAGACTTAGCGAACTGTTGTAATACCCAATGGCGATAAGCCTTGTAGCCCCCTACCAGGGTGTACACTTTAAAGCCATACAGATCGAGCAGCCATGCAACGCCCGCACTGCGCATGCCACCGCGCCAACAGTGAACCAATATGGTCTTGTCTTTCGCTTTCTTCTGCTGTAAGAGGGTCTCTACCTCCTCTACCATGCTGCGCATCTTTGGCCCAAAATAATCGAGCCCTATCTTGATGGCATCCTCGCGGCTTTGCTGCTTGTAAGCGGTACCTACCACTTTCCTTTCCTCATCGCTGAAGAGCGGCAGGCTGTATGCACCGGGGATATGTGCATGGCTGTACTCGCCCGGGCTGCGCACATCAAGCACGAGGTGCGCATCTGCCAGCGGCAGGAAATCTTCAATACCTGATCTCTGTATAGCCATAAAAACAGGCCGAAAAGATACGAAATGTACCTGCTAAAGCAGCAGGTACAAACCCAAGCCCTCATTTCTTCGTAAATTGCAATAAACGCCATACATGAAGATCTGTACCTACATAGTCCTTTTGCTCAGCAGCCTGGGCGCTGCAGCACAGCAGGTGCCGAAACAGGTATTGGCAGAGCACTTCACCAATACATATTGCAGCGTATGCGCTAATAACAACCCCGGGCTGTATAATAACCTGTTCAGTTTTCCCGGCGTATTGCATATAGCCTACTATCCCAGCGCACCCTATACGGCCTGCCCGCTGAGCCAGCAAAACGTGGCCGAGCAGGACGCCCGTACCAACTACTATGGCATATATGGCGCTACTCCGCGACTGGTAGTGCAAGGCAATGTTCTGCCGCCTACCAATTATACCGACCCGAACATCTACCAAAGCCAGTTGGGACAAACCACATCGTTCTATATGCAGGCCGATGTAAGCTCTGTGGCCGATACTGCCATTATGGTGCGCATGGTCATCAGGAAGGTGGATACCAGCAGTATAGACAGCCTGCTGCTGTACGGGGCCATAGCGGAGGACACACTTTTCTTCGCGGCCAATAACGGAGAGACCGTACAGTACGATGTGTTCCGCCACAGCATCTTTGGAGCGCAACCAATGCGTATTGCGGCCCCTGCGAATATTGGGGACTCACTGGTGTATACCCGGAACATCAGCCTGGGCGGTGTACAGGATATACACAGGGCCTATGCGCTGGTGATGGCCCAGCAAACAGATAATACTATGGTGCAGGTAGCCCGCTCTGCTAACCTGCAGCCTGCGATGAGTGTACCGGGCATTGCAAGCAATAAAGCGATCAGTATCTATCCCAACCCAGCGGGAGCATACCTGTATATTGATGCAGCCACTTACCCTGTAAGCGGGACTATTATAAATATCAGCGGGCAGGTGCTGAAGCAATTTAGTGTGGGCGAGAGGTATGAGGCTGTGGATGTGCGTTCACTTAAGGCAGGGGTATATATCATCAATATCCAAAAAGGTAAGAATACAGTATTCGTACAGCTGACAAAAAATTAACGATATAAAAAAGCCCCTGACGGGGCTTTTACAATATTTATAAACGTTCTGAATTATTCTGCCATCATCTCCTCTATCACCTTAGCTATATCCTCGGCATTGGGTTTTGAGAAGTAGTCGCCATCGGTAGCGTATGCGGGGCGGTGGGCCTGAGCCGTAATGGTACGCGGGGCTACATCGAGCCAGCGGAAACCGTTCTGTTTCTCCATTACCTGCTGGAACATATAGGCGCTGGCGCCGCCGGGCACGTCCTCATCTATGAACACAATACGGCTGGTCTTCTTCAGCGACTCCACGATCATGTGGTTGATATCGAAAGGCAACAGGGTGCGTACATCTATCAGTTCGCAAGATATGCCCTTAGGGGCCAGGTAGTGCTCCATGGCTTCCTCGATGACCCTAAGCGTAGAGCCATATGATACGATGGTCACGTCCTCACCCTCCTGCACCACTTCGGGTATGCCGAAGGGAACAGTGAAACGGCCAAGGTTAGAAGGCAGCGTTTCTTTCAGGCGGTAGCCATTGAGGCATTCCACCACTATGCCGGGCTCATCGCTTTGCAGCAGTGTATTGTACATACCTGCCGCCTGCACCATATTGCGGGGCACACAGAGGTACATACCACGCACACTGTTCAGTATCATGCCCATAGGTGAGCCGCTGTGCCAGATGCCCTCGAGCCTGTGGCCGCGGGTACGCACTATGAGCGGGCACTTCTGCCCGCCGCGGCTGCGGTACAGCATGGTAGCCACATCGTCGCTCAGGGGCTGCAGGCCATATATCAGGTAGTCGAGGTATTGTATCTCGGCTATGGGGCGCAGGCCGCGCATGGCCATGCCTATACCCTGCCCTATGATGGAGGCCTCGCGTATGCCGGTATCGAATATGCGCAGCTCGCCGTACTTGTCCTGCAGGCCGGCAAAGCCCTGGTTCACGTCGCCTATCTTGCCCAGGTCTTCACCAAAGGCAAATACAGCAGGATTGGAACCAAAAGTATGATCGAAGAATTTATTCAGCACTTCGTAGCCATTCACCACGGGCGCATCGGGCACATACATGGCCTGCACTTCGGGTACCTTCATGGCCGAGTGGCGCGACTCTGAATATAAATGCGATGAGAACTTCTCTTTGTTATCCTGTAAAAGATAATCATAGAAGTTGCGCAGGGCCCTTACGGCATCGCTGTCGCCACTCACCAGGGCCAGTACTTTGCCCAGGGTCTGCATTACATCTTTGCGGATGGGTTCCTTTATGGCATTGAGTTGCTGCAGCAACGTGGCTATCTCAGCGGCATGTTCGCCACCCTCGTACACCACCTGGTTGCACATTGTGGTAGCCTGTTGTATCTGCTCACGTATAGGAGTGATAAAGGCATTCCATGCATTTTGTTTGGCATTGCGTGCCTCCTGCCGGGCCTGTTCTTCTATCTCGTTCACTACAGCCTCATCGGCTATCTGGTTGGTCACTATGAAGTCGCGCATGCGCACGATGCAGTCCATTTCCTTTTCCCACTCCAGGCGCTCTTTGGTCTTGTAGCGCTCATGCGAACCCGATGTAGAGTGTCCCTGCGGCTGTGTTACTTCCTGTATGTGGAATATGGCAGGTATATGTGTTTCGCGCACGCGCGCTATACCACGCTGTATGGTCTCCACCAGGCCGGCATAGTCCCAGCCCTTGGCGGTGTAAATATTGATACCGCCCTTGCGCTCATTCCATTGCATGCCTGCCAGCGCTTCCGATATGGAGCTCTTGGTGGTCTGGTATTTGCGCGGTACGGATATACCATAGCCATCATCCCATATGAATATGGCCAGTGGCACCTGCAGCACGCCTGCAGCATTCACGCTTTCCCAAAACAATCCTTCAGAAGTGGAAGCATCGCCTATGGTACAGAATATTACTTCATTTCCTTTGTTGGAGAATTTCTCAAAACCGTGTTGGAGTTCCTGCACATTGCGGTACATCTTTGATGCAAACGCAAGGCCCAGCGCACGTACCATCTGCCCGGCGGTGGGCGATATGTCACAAGAGGATTGGGGGTCCTGTGTCAGGTCTTTCCATTCACCGTTGGCATCCAGCCAGCGGGTGCTGTAGTGCCCGTTCATCATGCGGCCACCCGATGCCGGCTCGCGGTCCACATCGGGGTCGGCATACAACTGCGAAAAGAACTTTTCTATATCGCTCATGCCTGTGGCAAACATCAATGTCTGGTCGCGGTAATAGCCGGCGCGTATATCGCCGGGCTTGAAGCATTTGGCAGCAGCTATCTGCGCCAGTTCCTTGCCGTCGCCAAAGATGCCGAACTTGGCCTTACCGGTCAGCACCTCGCGGCGGCCCATAAGGCTTGCCTCGCGGCTGGCCACGGCCAGGCGGTAATCTTCCAGCACTTCCTGCTTAAATTCCTCGAACGATAGCCTCGCTTCTTTTGTGGTCGTAGCTTGCTGCAACATATAGTGTTATTTCGCTATTGTGTCTGTTTGCAAAGGTAATAGCTTGGGAGGTTTAAGATACAAAAAGATGGGTAAATGATAAAATAATGATGATATTGGACGGGGCAATATCAATCACCCATAGCACCTTTTTCCCTGATGTATCCCGGCGATACACCTTTGGGTTTCAGCAGGCGCAGCATTTGCAGCAATACGGAAAGGCATATAAGGCCCATGCCTATGAAGAAACCGCCCTGCAGTTCTTTGTTCTCTTTGAAGAACAGGAAGGCAAGCAATATGCCATATACCGGCTCGAGGTTAACACTTAATGTGGCAGTAAATGAACTTATGTGCTTTAATGCGCTCAGCGCCAGCGACTGTGCCCACACTGTACAACAGAGGCTGAGTATCAGTAGCCAGAGCCAATCCATACCCTGCGGCAGCAATACACTGCCGGGTTTGTACAGTAGTTGCAGGGGCATCAGCAGGCTCAACAATATCCAGCCTGCACTCATCTCATAAAATACCATGGGCCTGGTAGGATACTTGCTGGCGATGCGCTTGTTCAGTACGGTAAATACCGAGCTGAGGATGGCGGCAGTAACCCCAAAAGCGATACCGATGCCGAACATTTTCTGGAAACGATAGATGAAATAAACGCCAATAAGCGCCAGCAAGCCCAGCAATAGCTCTTTGATGTCATATCGCCCTTTATTAACAATTGGGTCGAGCAGCGAGGTAAATATACTGGCCGTAGAGAGGCAGACCAAAGCGATGGAGGTATTGGCAAACTTAATGGCCCCGTAGAAGGCCACCCAATGAAGGCCCATGAGGCAGCCGATCAGGGCGAGCTGCATGATGTCTTTGCGGGCAATGGGTACCCATTGTTTCCTGTACGAGATGATGACCGCTATGAAAATGGCCGTCAGCAGCATCCTGTACCATACCAGCACAGGGGCATCGAGCGATATGGCACGGCCCAGCACGCCGGTAAAACCCCAAAGCAGCACGGCTAGATGTATCTGTACAAGCGCCTTTTTCAAGAATGGTCAGGAATTACGGCGCAAGCTAATACAAAACCGCACATGCTAATGATTTTTTAATATTGGCAACAGAAAATGGGTTGCATCGTACCAAATTATTACTTTTGTTTGCATTTTTTAGGATAGGAAAATTTATCGTTGACTTCTTGGCCGCGTCAATCAGTAAATGAACAACACATACCACGATCTCGTCCACCAGACGTTCCATTTCCCCCAGGAGGGTTTTGATGTAAACGACAATAACTACCTCGAGTTCAACGGGGTGGATATTAAGTCATTGATCGACAAGTACGGTACGCCCTTTAAGCTTACCTACCTGCCCAAGATAGGCATGCAGATAGGCAAGGCCAAAAAGATGTTCAGCGATGCCATCCGCAAGCATAAGTACGATGGTAATTACTATTACTGTTATTGTACCAAGAGCTCACACTTCTCCTTCATTGTTGAAGAGACGCTGAAGCACGGGGTGCATCTGGAGACCTCTTTCGCTTATGACATCGAGATCATCAAACAACTCTATAAAAGGCGCAAGATCAATAAGGATACCTATATCATTTGCAATGGCTTTAAGACCAAGGCCTATACCCGCAATATCGCGCGTCTTATCAATGATGGCTTCCGCAACGTGGTACCCATTCTCGATAATAAGAACGAGTTTGAAGACTACAAACGCCTGATACGCGCTAAAGACCCGGTGAACATAGGCATACGCATAGCCAGCGAAGAAGAGCCCACTTTCGATTTCTATACCTCGCGCCTTGGGATACGCAGCCGCGATGTACTGGAGTTTTACGTAGATAAGATAAAGGGTAATAGCAAATTCAACTTGAAGATGCTGCACTTCTTCATGAACAAAGGCATCAAAGATGATGTGTATTACTGGAGCGAACTGAATAAGGTGCTGAACCTGTATTGCCAGCTCAAGAAGATATGCCCTGAACTGGAAGGACTGAACATAGGCGGGGGCTTCCCGATCAAGCACTCACTTGGTTTCGATTACGATTATAATTATATGGTCAACGAGATCGTATCAACCATTAAGAAGGTTTGTAAGCGTAACAAAGTGGACGTACCTGACATTTATACAGAGTTCGGCTCTTTCACCGTTGGCGAATCGGGTGCAGTGGTCTACAGTGTGCTCGACGACAAAATGCAGAATGACCGCGAGATCTGGTATATGATCGACAGTTCCTTCATCACTACGCTGCCCGATACCTGGGGCATTGGTGAAAAATTCCTGATGCTACCCATCAATAAGTGGGATAAGGAGTACCAGGAGGTACACCTCGGCGGCCTTACCTGCGACAGCCACGACTTTTATACATCCGAAGAACATATCAATGCCGTGTTCCTGCCCAAGCTTGACAGGGAAAAGGGAGCGGAACCTTTATACATAGGCTTCTTCCATACCGGCGCCTACCAGGACCAACTTGCGGGCTATGGCGGGATCAAACACTGCATGATCCCCTCGCCCAAGCATGTGGTAGTGGGCCTGGACAAGAACGGTAAGATGGAAGACTGGCTTTATGCCAAAGAGCAGAGTTACCAAAGTATGCTGAAGATACTGGGGTATATAAGATAAAAATAAAGTACATCAATATTAAAAACAAAAGGTGATGCATATGCATCACCTTGTTCTTACCTACTCCACTCTGTCAATCTTAAGCCACACTTATTTGCTGGCTCTTAGGCTCAGCAGCTTCTTTCTTGGGCAGTGTTATGAACAGCACACCATCGCTGTATTTTGCGCTGATCGCTTCCGCATTTACCTTTTCGTTCAGGGTAAAGCTCCTTTTGAAGGAACGGAAGTGATATTCGTTGCGCAGCCACTTGCCGTCTTCCTGCTCTTTCTTTTCGTCTTTGTGCTCGAAAGAAATGGTCAGGATATCCTGGTCAAGGTTCACCTTAAAGTCTTCTTTGCTCAGACCCGGTGCGATCACATGAAGTTCATACGCTGCATCAGTTTCTTTAATGTTTACAGGCACAAAAGAATAAGAACCTTTGTCGTCTGCAAAAACTTTGTTCCAATTTGCGGGGAACATATCTTCCATCAACCCGCTGAATGCCCTAGGCATCATACCGTATTTCCTGTTGTACATAATACTAAGTTTTTTAGCTTTTGGTTATGCCCTACCTATTCAAACCAAATGCCAATGCTAAAAACAAGACAATTTGTCAAAATTTTCTTCAAAAACAAGACAATTTGTCAAATTTATTCTACAAACAAGTAATTATCAATAACTTAAAAAGAAAGACTAAACAAGAAGATTAGCTCAAAACCTGGCATCTGCGCGCAGCAAGTGATCCGGCATTAAATAATCGTAAACAGCTCAGATACCGAAAAATTTTATTTTCATTTCCAAAACCTTTTTCAGATATTTGCTATACTTACGATGGGTTAGTAAGTACAGTCCTACCGTCCGGGCGTATTGTTCTGACGGTTTTTTTATTGCTTCAAAAACAAGGGGTTCTGACCGTTACTTACTTTATTGAATAGCATCAAAGCCCTAACAACTCCTTCATAAAACTATCCACATTTCCGAAAAGCATATCGGGATATTCACTGCTGAATTTCATTTTCACAAAGCCACCGAGTAAGGGCCTGTTGGCGGGTTGTTTCAATTCTTCGGTGCTTATTGGCACCAGGTCATATACTGCATCGGGGAAATATTGTAGTACACGCAGAGCAAGTTCTACCCTGTTCATGTAGTCGGTACCACCAATGTGGTATATACCGCTCTTGTCATCACGCAGCAACACGAACATAGCTCTTGCAATGTCCCATGCATTGGTAGGTGAAGCGTATTGGTCGTAAGGAAGTTTGAGTGTCAGTTTCTGTTTGTTTCTGCATTGCTCTACTATACGTGCCACGAAGTTCCTGCCCCGTATCTCGTTGCCATAAACATTGGTCACCCTTAGCACTAATGCATTGCTGATCTCCTTCATTGCAATTTGTTCCGCCTCCAGCTTATGCCTGCCGTAAACGCTGAGCGGGTTCACAGGCGCATCCTCGCGGTATGGCCCCTGCTTACCGTCAAATACGTAATCGGTAGATATATAGACGAGTTTTGCATTGCAGCTCTTTGCAAGCGCAGAAAGGTTTATGGTGCTTTGCACCGTGTTAGTGTAACTTTCTTCCGGGTGTGTCTCACAATAATCCACATGCGTCATGGCACCACAATGCACGATCACATCCGGGGCATAAGCTGCAATATCATAATTGTCGGGATGAGCAGGTTCCAGTGTATTGTAGAAAACGGTCTGCTCCGTTGCAAATGAAAAATGTGAGCCTACCACATCCCAGCCCATCTCTTTAAAATGCTTCATACAGTTACCGCCTACCTGTCCCGATGCACCTGCTATAAATACTTTCATCCTTATTCTTTTATCTTATCCTTGCTAAAATACAAAAGCCGCCCTTATTACAAGGGCGGCCGTGAAATAATTACCATAACATTATGCCGGTACTGCAGCAGCGTCATTGATGGATGGCATCTCCTGCGGGTAGATTTTCTTTTCCAGCTTTTCGCGCAGGGTGCTGAATGCTGCCAGTGTTTCATCAATATCTTCGTCTGTATGTGCAGCTGTAGGTATCAGGCGCAGGATGATGACACCCTTAGGCACTACCGGGTATACCACAACCGAGCAGAAAATATTATAGTTCTCGCGCATGTCAAATATCAACTGGGTAGCATCAAACAAACCACCACTCATATGCACCGGCGTAACAGGAGTATTTGTAGTACCTATATTGAAACCTCTCTCCTTCAGCCCGTTCTGCAGCCTGTTCACGTTGTGCCAAAGCTTCTCACGAAGTTCGGGCTTTGTGCGCAGCAGTTCCAGTCGCTTCATATTACCCACTACTATCGGCATAGGCAAAGACTTTGCGAATACCTGCGAGCGCATATTGTAACGGAGATAGGTCAACACTTTTTTATCGGCTGCGAGAAAACCACCAATGCTGGCCATCGATTTGGCGAAGGTGGAAAAATAAACATCTATCTCGTCGGTACAATCCTGCTCATCACCTATGCCTGCGCCTTTTTTACCCATGGTACCAAAGCCATGCGCATCGTCAACGAACAAACGGAACTCGTATTTGGATTTTAATGCAGCTATCTCTTTTATTTTGCCCTGGTTGCCCGACATGCCAAAAACACCTTCTGTGATAACGAGGATGCCCCCGGGGGTACCTTCGATCAATTTGGCAGCACGTTGTAATTGCTTTTCACAATCTTCCACATCGTTATGCTTATACACATAACGGTGGCTGGGTATCAGCCTGAGGCCATCTATGATACATGCATGTGATTCCGCATCATATACTACCACATCGTGGCGGCCACAAAGGCTGTCGATAGCCGATACCATACCCTGGTAACCATAGTTGAACAGCATGGCATCTTCTTTACCGATAAATTCAGCAAGATCCTTTTCAAGTTGCTCGTGGTTATCTGAGTTGCCGCTCATCATACGGGCGCCCATCGGTGTGGCCAGGCCGTATTTCGCTGCTGCTTCAGCATCTGCTTTACGTACTTCAGGATGGTTTGCCAGTCCAAGATAGTTGTTCAGGCTCCACACGATCTTTTCTTTACCGCGAAATTTCATCCGGTTACTTATCTCACCTTCCAGCTTGGGAAATGCAAAGTACCCCGGCGCTTTTTCAGCATAATCTCCAATTGGTCCGAGGCGCTTTTCAAATTTGGCAAAAATATCCATATATATCTGTTTCGTTTTTTGGGTCGAAATAATAATCGGCGAAATTATAAAAAATTAACGCGCCAAATGAATATTGTATTGCATTTTTGTACCTCATATTTCATTATCCATGCGACGTATTTTATCTTTTTTAACGCTTTTCATCTCCTTTCCTGTATTCGCACAACAACATAATGTAAACCGCCCCAGGCTGGTGGTAGGCATAGTTGTGGACCAAATGCGCTGGGATTACCTGTATCGTTATTATGATATGTATGGCAATGATGGCTTTAAGCGCCTTATCAATGAGGGCTTTGCCTGCCAAAATACCATGCTGCCTTACCTGCCTGCGTTCACAGGTCCGGGACATAGTTGCATCTACACAGGCTCAGTGCCCTCTATACATGGCATAGCCGCCAATGACTGGATAGATAATATTACAGGGCGTCCATGGTATTGCACGGACGATACTACGGTAAGCCCTGTTGGCGGCAGTTGGAAAGCTGGGATGATGAGCCCCCGCAACCTGCTGGCAAGCACAGTCACAGATGAATTACGTTTAGCAACCAATTTCCATTCAAAAGTATTTGGTATCGCACTCAAAGACAGGAGCAGCATACTACCCGCAGGGCACCTTGCCAACGGGGCTTACTGGTTTGATGACAGCACCGGCAATTTCATCACAAGTACCTGGTATACTAAAAGCCTGCCCGGCTGGCTGAACGACTTTAATGGCAAACGTTATGCTGACCGGTATATGTCGGAGGACTGGAACCTGCTTTACAACAAAAGCGCCTATACCCAAAGCCTCGAAGACAACAATCCTTATGAAGGCGCGCTGAAGGGAGAAAAGGAACCTGTTTTTCCTCACCTCGCAAAAGACAGACCTAAAAAGAAATACAGCTCTTTGAGGACACTGCCGTTTGGCAATAGCATTACACTGAAACTGGCCAAAGCCTGCATAGCAGGCGAAGACATGGGAGGCAGCGACAATACTGACTTCCTCTGTGTGAGCCTGTCGAGTACCGATTATATAGGTCACCAGTTCGCACCAAACTCAATGGAGGTAGAAGATGCCTATCTGCGCCTCGATCGTAACCTGGCCTCGTTCCTGAAATACCTGGATGAGCATGTGGGTAATGGTAACTACCTGGTATTCCTGACGGCTGACCATGGTGCAGCGCACAATGCACAGTATCTGCAGGACATAAAAATGCCCGCAGGCAACCAATCGGAACAAAACCTGCAAAAAGAAATGAATGCATTTCTCAAAAAGCAGTTCCACAAAGATGGTATCGTAAGCTCATACACCAATTACCAGGTATACCTTAATGATAAGGCCATAGCTGCCGCACATACAAACAAGGAAAAAGTGAAAGCCAGTATCATAGCATGGCTGAAACTACAGCCGCAGGTAGCCTACGCAGTAGATATGGAACAGGCTGAGGTAAGCACAGTGCCTGAACCGATCCGTACCATGATCGTGAACGGCTATAACAATAAACGCAGTGGCTGCATTGAAGTAGTGCTTAACCCCGGCTGGTACGATGGCTATGCAGCTACCGGCACTACCCATGGCACATGGAACCCCTACGATGCACATATACCCCTGCTGTTCTATGGCTGGCATGTGCCACATGGCGAATCGCACAATACCGTATATATGACGGACATTGCAGCAACAGTTGCCGCAATGCTGCACATACAGATGCCCAATGGTTGTATAGGCCATGTCATTACCGACATGTATAAATAATTCCTTTAGGGCTATAAAATAGCATAAGGACGATGTTAGCTACCTTTACCCCCTCACTGATAGCGACCTTATGTTCAATCTAAAGATAATCATTGCGAGTACCCGCCCGGGCAGGAAGGGGCCTTCCATTGCTGCCTGGGTTTATGATGTGGCCAAAACACATACAGAATTCGATAGCGAACTGGTAGACCTGGCGGAGATCAACCTGCCCTTCCTTGACGAATCGGAGCATCCGCGCCTGCAGAAATACCAGCACCAGCACACCAAAGACTGGAGCGCAAAAATAAATGAGGCAGATGCTTTTGTAGTGGTAACCAGCGAATACAACTATTCCATTCCTGCCTCGCTTAAGAATGCAATGGATTACCTGTACAACGAATGGAACTATAAACCTATGGCCATAGTAAGCTACGGTGGTGTATCGGGAGGCCTCCGTGCGGCACAGGCGCTTAAGCAAGTGATCACCGCACAAAAGATGATGCCGCTTGCAGAGTCGGTACCCATACCTTTCTTCACACAATTCATAGATGCGGATGGGAAGTTCAATGCTACGGATATACATAACAAAGGTCTGAACGGTATGCTGAAAGAGTTAGCTGCCTGGGCTGATGGAATGAAATACATGCGGGACAAGAAAAAAACACAATAAGGTCACTTTGGGGAGCGTGAAACCATCCGCTCCTCCGAAGGACGTTATTGCCGTAAGGCTGCCCCGCCCCAGGCGGCAAACCCGCCTACTAAGCCGCCAACCATCGCAGCTACTACCAGGAACAAGCCATAAGCCGGCAGGTGAAAAAGCGTTGCCATCCTTGCGGATAGTATATGTTGGTTTGCTATATCAGCATACAAAGAACAGCATAACCAAAACAGGAATATCCCGAGGAAACCTGACAGGAAAGCCCTGCCTGCTTTTTGCGGTAATAACAAGGCAACGGCAAAGGCCACGACTGCAATGATCCACCAGGGGAAGAAACTTGCCACCAATGCAGCAAGTATAGCAGTTAATAATATGGTGCTTACGAAACGCATCTTACTTGTTTTGTACTTTCCAGGTATATGTTATGCTGCTGTCGTTTTGCTTAGCATTATTACTTAAAAAATTCAGCCTGTAATACTGTCCCTTGGTCCAGCTATCTATAAATGTGGCATAGTATTTACTCCCGGGGTTGCCGCTTTGCCCGCCGGGGTACACACCATATGCCTCTATACCCTTCGTCATCTGTACTACCATACGCCAGGAGGGGCCATGATCGCCTTTGGCAGCATTGATCACATTACCCCATCCTCCTATCTTACGATCACTGTAACTGAAAGCGGGCAACTTGGCGAGGTGCTTTATAGTAGTGTTCTTCGCTTCATACCATTGCAGCTTATTTGCCTGTTCCAGTTTATCCAGGCTATCCTGTGCTTCTTTATAACTGCTGTTGATCAATTCTTTTAACTGTGTTAGATACGGTTGCTGTTGCACCTGCAAGGCACTGTCGCTCATCATCATCAGCTCCATGGTACGCTCAGGCAAGGGCATCAAAGGCACAGGATCTTTGGACAGCATGTTTTTCCACAGATCATTATACAGGTAATGCCACCATACCTGGTAGCTAGTGGCAACCGTACTCTCGGCTGTGAGCTCATAATTCCACTTCTTCAATTCATCTATTCGCTTATCCTTCGCATTGCAATAACGCAGCATGATGGGCAGCGTATGCTCGGCAAGGTAAGAATGCACATCCTGCTGTATGGCCATCATATCCTGTACAGTAGCATTATTCACTTTATTAAGCAACTCATTCAACCGCCATGCCCGCAACTGGTAAAAGTAACCGTTGTACCAGTAGGGATAAGTACTGTCGGTAACCGTTTGATTGGCAGAGCTAACAAAACCCTGTGCGGGGTTCAGCACATGCGGGTTCTCCTGTGGTGGTATGGGCTGGCCCCACAACGTATTGCTGTCCCTGCCCTCCATTACATAACGGCCCTGCTCCTTCCACTTGTCTATGAACTGGCCCTGGCCCCACATAGCAATATTGCCCGCACAGTCGGCATAGGCCATATTTTGTGCAGGGCACTGGAAGTGCATGATGGCGTCCGTGAACTCCATATAATTTCTTGCATGATTCACCATATACAGCGCCAGCATTTCGTTGCTGCCACGGTGTCCCATCCAGCAAAGGGCCAAAGGTTTCTTTAAGCCACCGGGGCCTTTGAAATGTGCATCGTAGATCACAGGGCCTTGTACGGTATAGTTCACCGTATCTATAAAGTCAGGCTTGCCTTTTATACCTATGCGTTCTATCCTTTCCGTGTAGGGTACGGCCTTGCCATTGAAGAGGTAAGCATCTTTATTTCCCGGCGCAGGTTCTATAGTATAAAAGTCCTTTACATCACGGTAATTGTTCGTAAAGCCCCATGATATGCTGTCATTGAACCCGATCACGACACCCGGCGCGCCCGGCAGGGATACGCCATATACGTTCATTGCGGGTGTCTGTATCTGCACCTGGTACCATAAAGAAGGAAGGTTAAGCCCCAGGTGAGGGTCATCACATAATATAGGCGCCCCACTCCGGGTATGCACTCCGCTCACTGCCCAGTTATTACTCCCCTTGCCCTCAATACTTTCTTTCGGTTGCTCAAAATCACCGGCCTGCAAGTGCCCCCACAGCTCGCCACCTGGCACGGCAGCCTGTTTGTACAAAGGCTGGTCAAAATGTGTTCCTGCCGGTATCACCGGTGTGCTGCTGTAGTCCCGCTCCGGGTAGAGCATAGCAAAGGTCTCCGGCGGCAACATATCCCGCAGCAAGGTCAACTCTATATCTTCGGTATAACCGGTCAGGTCATCAGCCATGTATTTGAGCAGCAGCGAGGTTTTCAGGTTCGTCCAGTCTTCAGGGGAAAAGTCCATCAATTTGTATTCCAATGGATAATCGCGGTAGTCTAATTGATGTATATATTGATTTACCCCCTGGGTATAAGCATCCAGCATTTCTTTGGTACGCGGGTCTGCC
>CAYZTM010000001.1:10525-76131 GCA_964481425.1 uncultured Flavipsychrobacter sp. | reverse complement strand
CTTTAGCGACTGCTCGGCGCCATATACCATACCCTTCCTGCGCTGCATGCGATCAAAATTGAGCGCCTTCTCTCCTATTACTTCACTAACGCGGCCACCGGCAGCCCTTGTCTGCAGGTCCATTTGCCACAACCGGAAACTAGCATGGATATAGCCTTGTATGTAATAGGCATCGTGCTCATTGGCCGCATGTATATGCGGCACCATATATTTATCGAACCAAACAGTGGCCGGGGCGTTCAGTGCAGGCAATACCAGGTTACCCGAAAAGTCTTTGTTAGCAGGTTCTGCATTTGCAGCCCAGCCCTTTACGGGATCAAGCAACTTTCCTAATGCAGGTAAGGCACCTAATGGCCTGTTGAACAGGAACACAAGTACAACAGTTATCAATACCGGTATCAAAGCACGCAATGGGCGCATCCGTCAGGTTCTTTTACCTAAAGCTAATGAAAGGAAATAACATTTTTACTATGCCCCGGTCATCCGTGCAGCATACTTAAGTAAGTTGCCATTGTTCTTAAAGCTATGTCTATGTTTTTGAATCAAGGATTCCCGGCCGGCAATTCGATCTCGTAGGTCTTTCCGCCACGCACCGGCAAGCTATGTGAACGCAGCCAGGGATTCAGCAGCTTCAGCATTTTGTAACTGCTGCCGTTTTGTTTGGCAAAGTCAGCCAGGTTATCAACACTTGCCGTCACCTGTATGGTACGGGTCTTCACGGGACGGTACATATCATCTGCATCGAGCATGAAACCCCAGGCTTTAGGCTGCGATAAAATTGTCTTCAGCGCCAGTATACGAAAGATATACCGGTTGGTCTCTTCCGGGAATACCATATCATAATAAGTATCCCCTTTCTGAAAATCGGCCTGGCGTGCATAACCAGCCTGCCCGCAGTTGTAGGATGCAGCAGCAGCCGTCCAACTGCCAAGTTTGTTATAGGCGTCTTTAAAATAGGCACAGGCCGCATCTGTAGCTTTGGCTATATTATAGCGTTCATCCACATTATCATTTATCTCCAGCCCGTAGCGCACACCCGTATCTTTCATGAACTGCCAGAGGCTGGCAGCACCTGCGGGTGAGGTAACTATTGGCTGCAATGAACTCTCAGCAACACATACATACTTGAAATCATCGGGTACTCCATTAGCCCTTAAACGCTCTTCTATCAATGGGAAATAGCGGGTAACATTCTTAAGTATGTATAATGTGCCGCCATGAGCATAATAGTTAACGATCATATCACGGTCCAGCCGCTCGCGAACTTCCCATCGGTCCAAGGGCACCTTCTCCCCGCAAAAGTTCAGGCTTTTTGGTAATTCCGGCGCATACCATTTGTACTCCAGCCTGTTATCTCCTTTCACCTCCACGGTCGATTCCCCGGGATCAGGATCACGAAAGGCAAAGCCTGCTATTGCTGCGGCACCGGCTATTGCCCCCGCAGCAAAATATAGTATCATTTTGGTCCTGTTGCGCATATTATAAATTTAAGGAAAAATGTTGGAACCTATAAAACATTGAAAAAGAATGAGCTATTCCATATCCTTAAATTCAGGACTGGTCGCATATATGTTCCGTTTCCCATTGTCTTGGCATAATTTTGTTGAACAAATCTTTACTACCATTCGTTAATTGTATTATGCGCCTTTTCCTCACCATCATATTATTATCTGTTGGCTTAACGGCAAATGCCGATTACCAATGGTTCAATAGTCCTGACTTCTGGAAAAACACACCACTGGACAGTGTCTTAACGGTAAGCCCAACACAATTAGACACCTGCCTCATAGTGGCCAGCAATCGTAAAATGCAGCCCGACAGCATGCGCTACATGCTTGAGCAACGGGACAAAGGGACTATTCGCTATTTCTTTGTTTATGTACATAATGGCGTATGGCATGTACTTCCCGTCAATTCCCTGGAGACCGCAATTGGTTACCTGCCATATAAAACCCGGGATTGGCTGGTATATACCGAGGGTATGGGTAAAACATTTGTCGGCGACCTGGACAGGGGTATACGCATGGCGGCTTATTACCGGCTTAATGTATTGTTGCTTGACTATCCCAGCATCAATACCCATAAAAAATCTTTAGGCAATTATTTCTTTGCCACTAAGAATGCTAACCTTGCCTATCATGAATTTGCACCTGTGCTGGATACCGTTAAGCAATTAAAACTGAATGGCGACCTTGGCCCGGGATGCTTTACTCTATTCTTCCACAGTATGGGTAACAAGGTGATGATGCAACTGGCCAAAGACGATAAGACCTTGAAGCCACTCAACGATACCGTTTGGGTGAATAACATCGTATTGAACTCCGCTTGTGTGCCCCAAAAACATCATAGTAAATGGCTAAGTAAAATAGGTTTTTCAAAAGCGATTTATGTGGATTATAACCCTAACGACAAAACGCTTTTTCTTGCTCACCTTGTAAGTTTCCGCAAGCAACTGGGCGAGAAGGTGAGAAAGCCGCTTGCTGCGAACGCATACTATTTTAACTTCAGTAATGTCGTAGGCGACAATCACAGCAATTTCCTGCCCCTGCCCGGGCATGCACCTACTGTTGATGAGGCTATAGCCTATTATCAACGGGTATTGCATGGCAATATCATCATGCTGGTAAATCAAAACAAATACACCCCAAGTACCTACGAGGGCATAGGATGGGACATACTTCCCTGGCAAACTACCGGCAAGGGAACATCTACAGCACAGAAATAAAGATCAACATTCGCTGAGGTTGATGGGAAAATTGAGTGCAAGGCCTCCCTCGGCGGTCTCTTTGTACTTGTGATTCATATCCAGGGCTGTTTGCCACATAGTATTTACTACAGCATCAAGCGATACCTTGGCATGGTCGGGATTGCTTTGCAAGGCCAGTTGCGATGCAGTAATGGCTTTTATGGAGCCCATGGTATTGCGTTCTATACAGGGCACCTGCACCAATCCGGCCACCGGATCACAGGTCAGGCCGAGGTGATGCTCCATAGCGATCTCTGCGGCCATCATGCATTGCCGGGGCGTACCACCCAGGCATTCGGTGAGGGCAGCCGCAGCCATGGCCGATGACACACCTATCTCCGCCTGGCAGCCACCCATGGCCGCTGATAAGGTGGCCCCTTTTTTAAAGATGCTTCCTATCTCTGAAGCTGTAAGGAGGTAACGGATGATCTGTTCATCATCAAGGCCATCACAAAATGCAATATAATACTGCAGCACCGCAGGCACCACACCAGCGGCACCATTGGTAGGGGCAGTTACCACCCGGCCAAAAGAAGCGTTCTCTTCGTTTACGGCCAATGCAAAACAGCTCACCCAATCCAGTGTGTATTGGAAACTGCTACCACCTTCGCGTATAGCAGCCACCCACTGCTCATAATTATCATAAGGCCTGCCCTTCAATAACTTTTTATTCAGCGCTGCAGCACGCCGGTTTACCTTTAGCCCGCCGGGTAATTCGCCCTGTACATGGCATCCCCGGTAGATACAATCCCGCATGGTATGCCATATGTTGAGCACGCCTTCTCGTGTTTCCGGTTCATTCCGCCATGCATGTTCATTCTCCATAACCACTTCCGATATGCTGAGGCCGGTTTTCATACACCAGTGCAGCAGATCTGATGACTTATCGATAGGAAAACTGAGATCTACTATCGTACCGGCGCTGTCTCCCTCACCATCCTTCAATACAAAACCGCCCCCAATCGAGTAATAGGTCTCCGCCATATGGTGCCCATCGGTAAAAGTGCACAGGAAGGTGAGCGCGTTCGGGTGTGTGGCCAGGCTTTCGGTATAGAGGAATATGATGTCTGCAGCAGGATTGAAATCTATCTCCCGCTCAGCGGCGAGCATCAGCTTCTTTTGTTCGGTCACCCACTGCATGCGTGGCGTCACCTGGTTCACGTCAAAGGTCACGGGGTCCTCTCCACACAGACCAAGCAATACGGCCACGTCGGTGCCATGCCCAACGCCCGTTTTGGCCAACGAACCGTACAGCAATACCTGCACAGTAGACACTTTGTCTATTCCGTACTCCTTTATGCTGTCGAGGAAACGAAGGGCCGCGCGCCAGGGGCCGAGTGTGTGTGAGCTGCTGGGGCCAATTCCTATCTTAAAAATGTCAAATACCGAGATGCTTTCTTTTTTCACCTATTTAACCTGTTCACACAAAAATAGGGGGAAAATACATTCCCCCCTAACATCGCAAACCGGCATTTTTATTTCTATGGCATCAGCACATGGTCTATCACATGTATTACCCCGTTCTTTTGGTATACATCCTTGATCGTTACCATTGCCATATTACCTTTTACGTCCTTTATCCATATAGACCCATCCTTTTGCATCAGTGTCAGCTTTTCGCCTTCCACCGTGGTCAGCATAGCCATTCCACCACCTGCTTTTATCTTCTTCATGAGGGCCTTGGAATCAAGGTCTCCTGCTACCACATGGTAGGTAAGCACGGCCGTAAGCTTGGCTTTATTTTCCGGCTTCAGCAAGTTATCCACGGCCCCGGAAGGCAGCATATTGAATGCTTCATTAGTAGGCGCAAATACGGTGAACGGACCCTTTCCTTCCAGGGTGCTTACCAACCCGGCAGCTTTTACGGCAGCCACCAGGGTAGTGTGGTCTTTCGAGTTCACTGCGTTCTCAATGATATTCTTGTTTGGATACATGGCAGCGCCGCCTACCATGACGGTCTTGCCTCCCTTCGCATAGGCACCTGTTCCGAATGCCAGCATTGCGGCAGCTAAAATGATACGTTTCATAAAATTTTGTTTTGGTTTTCTGATCTTGTTTTCCCTTACACTTACGGCAACTTTTACGATCCGGATTTTGTGTTTACAAAAAAATATCCCTGCGACTAAGCGCAGGGACATTTTATATAATTACTACAAGGAAAAACTTATCGTACAATGATATGGTAGGGCAACTGCATCATTGTTTTACCGTTCATCAGGCGCAGGTCCCTTACCTGGCGGTACCAGTCATATTCTTCGCCCAGCTCGCTTTGCAGGGCGGCATGTACCGCTGCGGCAGCTGCAGTGTTGCCCTTGAATTTGCGCATCAGGCTTTCCAGCTTGTCCACCGGTTCAGGGTATGTGGTCACCTGGTAGTCGCTGACCCTGGCCATAGCAGCAGCGCTCTTTATGGCGCGGTCCAGTCCGCCTATACCATCTACAAGGTGCCTGTCGAGCGCATCGCTACCTGTCCATACTCGGCCCTGTGCGAAACTGTCCACGAGGGCCATATCCATCTTACGCCCTGCGGCTACCCTGCTCTTGAAAATATTGTAAATAGTATCTACTGAGTTCTGTACGCGTTGTCCTTCGTCTGCGGTCAGTGTACGGGTAGCTGTAGGGAAATCGGCATATGGGCCTGTCTTCACCTCATCAAAGGTCACACCCAGTTTGTTCTTCATCAGGTCTTCTGTACTGAACATCATGCTGAACACCCCGATACTGCCTGTAATTGTATTAGACATAGCAAAAATGCTATCGGCCTGGCAACTGATATAATATCCTCCCGAGGCAGCATAATCACCCATAGAAACAATGAGCGGTTTCTTTTTGCGCAGCAACTGCAGTTCACGCAGTATAACTTCCGAAGCCAATGCACTGCCTCCCGGTGAATTGACACGCAATACAACTGCTTTCACTTTATCGTTCTTGGCCAGCTTACGTATGTTATCAGCCATCGTTTCCGAGGCTATCTCGTAGTCGCTATTCTGCTCCCCATCCACGATACTACCCTCTGCTATCAGCACAGCTATCTTGTTATCATTCAGCTTACGGTCGCGCTTTACGTTCTCTGTGTACTCATCTATGCTGATGTACTTCACATTATCCTTATCAGCCGTACCTGTCTTGGCCTTCAGGTCATGCTCTACTTCGTCCCAATAGCGCAGTCCATCCACCAGTTTATACTTCACCGCATCCGAAGGGAACTGCACAGCGCCTGTATTGGCAAGTTGTGCAATGCTGGCCGTATCGGTATGCGTATGCTGAGCGGCTGCGTTCAGGAACTCGCTCCAGAAGCCATGCAGGTACCGGGTAATTTGTGCCCTGTTCGGGTCGCTTATCTTCTCTGCCCGGAAGGGCTCTGTAGCGCTTTTGAATTTACCTGCATAATATATTTCCGGTTTAAGCTCAAGCTTATCGAGAGTGCCCTTGAAGAAAGGTATCACCGTAGCAAAACCCTTTAACTCAAAACCTCCTACAGGATTCAGGAATATGCTGTCGGTTGCAGAGGCTATATAATAGCCACCTTGTGTAATGTTCTCACCATAAGAGTAGATGAACTTACCACTGCTCTTAAAGTCCACAAGAGCGGCTCTCAATTGCTGCATGGTGGCCCAGCCATTAGGTGAGGGTTCCAGCTTTACCAATATACCCTTTATATTGTTATCCCTTTTGGCATGTTGTATCGCTTTCAGCGCATCATACAGGCCGGCATTATAAGATATGTCGGAGCTGAAGGCAGCGAGTGAATTGCTCTCGCCCTGCTCATGCAGGCGCTTGCCCAGGTCCACAACCAGTACAGAATTAGCTTTCAGTTTGTTCTCCCCATCCGTGCTTCCGGCCTTGGACACCAGGCTCACTATTGCTGCTATGAACAAGCCCAATATAATGACGCCCGCTACCACCATGGCCAGCAGGGAGGCAAAGAACATTTTAAAAAATTGCTTCATAATGCTTTATGATCATTGTTTAAGCTACAAAGATACGGGGCTGCCCCTGAATGACAGCACAACTATTCGGCGAACAGGGGTGATTTAGCAGGTGAATGTATCCGGAAGGACTGTTGGCAAGTTGATAGATTGAGATGTTCACAAGCAGTATCGGGTGTATTTACTGCTTCCCTCCGCAATCTATCAACCCATTCAACTTAATCAACCAATCCACTAACTTTACCCCATGCCAACCACCTACCTGCTGCTGGGCAGCAATGAGGGCGACAGCCGGGCAAATATAGACCGGGCCATAGCACTACTGCAGCACAACTGCGGCCCTATAGTGGCACGCTCGCCACTGTACCGTACAGCAGCATGGGGCCTCGAAGACCAGCCCGACTTCCTGAATATGGCCCTTGCCATTGATACCGCTCTCAGCCCGGCACTACTGCTGGAAAACACTCAAAACATAGAGCAGCAAATGGGTAGGCAGCGCAGTGTGAAATGGGGGCAGCGCACCCTTGATATCGATATCCTTTTTTATGGCAATGAACTCATCGATATACCCGGTCTCAAAGTTCCGCACCCCTACATACAGGACCGCCGCTTTGCTCTTGCACCCCTGGCCGACATAGCGCCGGACTTTGTCCATCCCCGGCTACATAAAACCATCAGCCAGCTACTCGCCTCATGTCCTGACCCCCTACCGGTGGAAAAGCTCCACTAAAAACTACCAACCTTTCAACTCGTTCAACCAATTAACCGGCCAGCCACTCACTAACTTATCCACATATCAATTTATCCACATATCAACCTGTCCACCTATCAATTATCTTTACCCTCCCCATGTACCGATATATAGCTATAGAAGGGAATATAGGCGCCGGTAAGAGCACACTGGCTACCATGCTGGCAAAACATTACGATGCCCGCCTGGTGCTCGAGGAGTTTGCAGATAATAACTTTCTCCCCAAGTTCTACGAAGACCCTACCCGCTATGCCTTCCCCCTCGAACTTTCCTTCCTGGCCGACAGGTACAAACAACTCAAACAGCTCCTCATCAACCAGGACCTCTTTCAGCAAAAGATCGTCTCCGACTACATCTTTACTAAAAGCAAGCTGTTTGCCCGCGTGAACCTGAAGGAGGAAGAATACGAGCTGTTCCAGAAACTCTTCGACATCATAGACCTGCACCTGCCGCCACCCGATCTGCTTATATACCTGCACGCCCCCGTACCCGGCCTGCAACACAACATCCGCAAACGGGGCCGCGATTATGAGCAACAAATACCCAATGAGTACCTGCATAACGTACAGGAAGTGTATAGCCAATACCTGAAGCAGGAGATACATAAGACCCTCATCATCGACATGGCCGAGGTAGACTTTATAGAGAACCCCCACCATTTCACACAGCTAGTGGACTTCATTGAAAAAGATTACGATTTCAAAACCTATTACCTTTCAATAGATTAGACAACCACATCAGGTAGTCCGAGCCGCTTTCTGAAGATTCCCATCTCATCCTCAAAAATTCCCGTTTGGTCAGGAGCAGTAATAATCATGCTCTTATATATGCATAGTTTCAAGCGACATTCCCCATTACAGCAAACTTTCATCCACTTTTCTTAACTAAAAAACATTTGCATGAACAAACGGAATGTTACACTTTTTGCCCTCGCGGCAGGCTTTACCATCTTAACACTCAGTAGTTACAATACCGGCCCGGCTCTAAGTGGCTATGACTGTACCGGCGCCGAAACCGGCCTCGGCAACCCCACGGGCTGTAGCGGCGTAAGCTGCCACGGCACTGCTGCCACTACAGGCATCACCCTGGCCCTGGAAGTAGATACGGTAGGCGGCACACCCGTCACCCAGTACACACCGGGCATCACCTATACCGTCAAATTCGTGGCCACCAATACCACCGCCAATACCCTGCCCAAGTACGGTTTCCAGTGCGGTGTTATCAAAGGCACTGCAGCACAGGTCACCCCTATCAATGCAGGCACACTACAGCAGGCAGGCCTGCCCGCCGGCCTCAGCTACAGGGCAGCCTTCCCGGGCAATTACGTGGTTAATATCATAGAGCATAACACCAGGCTCAACCCCGCAACCGGCACAGGCGGTAATGGCACCACTTACTCCCAGTCCTTTAGCTGGACCGCCCCTGCCGCAGGTACAGGCTCTGTATCGGTTTGGCTGGCCCTCAATGCCGTGAATAATGACAACAACAACAGCAACGCAGACAAATGGAACACCAACCATATAACGCTCACCGAAGCTGCACCCCTGCCCGGCAACCCGCCTGTAGCTGCACTGGCTGTTAACGACGATACGGTTTGTGCCAATACCTGCCTCAACTTTACCGATCAAAGCACCGGCGCTACCAGCTGGGCCTGGACCTTTACCGGCGCTGCCACACCTAACTCAAATATTCAAAACCCCAACAACATCTGCTACAATACGGCCGGCACCTATACCGTCCGGCTCATAGCTACCAATGGTAATGGTTCAGACACTGCCACCCATACCATAGTGGTAAATGCGCTGCCCACAGCGCCAACCGTTACTGCTGCGGGGCCCAACCTCAGTGTACCCAACACCTTTACTACCTACCAATGGTACAATGGAGCTACCGCGGTTACCGGTGCCACCGGCAATAGCTACACAGCTACTGTGAACGGTGATTACCATGTAATGGTGACCAATGCCGGCGGATGCAGCGCCCTATCTGATACGGCCACCGTTACCGGCCTTGCCGTGCAGAACGTAAATGCTGCGGGCAACATAACCCTGTACCCCAACCCCAACGACGGCGCCTTTACCCTTAGCGGTACGGCTGCCGCCGCAGGTACCCTGCTCAATGTACAGGTTACCGACATCACCGGCCGCATTGTAAAAACAGCACAAGTACCCCTCGATAACGGCATGCTGAACCAGCTGATAAAGCTGGATAACAGCCTGCCCCGCGGCATGTATGTGGTCAGGTTCGCCTCCGGCAACCGCAGCTACGTGATGCCCTTCGAGAAAAGATAGGTTTTTCATGATCCAGGTTAAATACAAATGGGCCGCCCTGCACAGGGCGGCTCTTTACATTCACCTATCAACCATTCAACCCAATCCCCTAATTTTACAGCATGGCAAATAAGAACATCCAGCAGGTACTGGCCCCACCGCCGCCGCATATGGTGGGCGACGGCTTCCGGGTACATAACTTTTTCCCCGGCGGCTACAACATGCACGAGCAGCGCATGAGCCCCTTCTTCCTGCTCGACTACAATTCCAAAATAGATTTCTCCCCGCGCGACATACCCCGTGGCGTAGGCGTGCACCCTCACCGCGGCTTCGAGACCGTCACCATAGCCTACCATGGCAAAGTGGCCCATCACGACAGCTTTGGCAACAGCGGCGTTATCGGCGAAGGCGACGTACAGTGGATGACCGCCGCCTCGGGCATACTACATAAAGAATACCACGAAGAGGCATATAGCCGTGCAGGCGGCCCCTTCCAGATGGTGCAGCTATGGATCAACCTGCCGGCCAAAGACAAGATGAGTGCCCCAAAGTACCAGGCCATCACCCGCGCTCAAATGGGTCTGTACCAATTACCCGGCGACGAGGGAACGGTCGAGGTAATAGCAGGCAACTTCAAAGGCATGAAAGGCCCTGCCAATACCTTTAGCCCCATCGAGCTGTACAACATTCGCTTGCAAAAAGGCGCCCGCATCAGCTTCGATATACCCGCCGCCTACAACACCGGCATACTGGTGGTAGAAGGCAGCGCCCGGTTCTTCGACAGCGAAACTGCAGCTACCGATAGCTTTGTGCTCTTTGCCAACGAAGGCGAGACCATATCGCTAGAGGCCATCGAGGACAGCGTACTGTTACTCATGAGCGGTCAACCCATAGATGAGCCCCTCTTCGCCTACGGCCCCTTCCTGATGAACACTAAAGAAGAAGTGCAGCAAGCCTACGATGACTATAGGCATGGGAAGTTCGGACACCTCGAGGAATAGTCTCCTCGCAGTAGCGAAACAATACAAAGGAAATATTAAAACTTAACGTAAATCAGCTAATTATCCGTACTTTCGCGCAAAATTTTAAAAAAATATCTATGAATTGGAATCCGGCAGGAATGATGGAAGAACTCATCTCCACTACCCAAAAACTGGCAAAAGGCTACGAAACACTGGAGCAGATAGGTGATGTGGAAATAGGCACCACCCCAAAAGACCTGGTTTGGAAGAGCGGCCACGTAAGCATGTACCACTACAGGCGCGATACGCCCGCTAAGTGCAAAACACCCGTGCTGGTATCCTTCGCTATGCTCAACAGGCACGATGTGCTGGACCTGCAGAGCGACCGCAGCCTGATGAAAAAGCTGCTGGACGAAGGCCTGGATATCTACATCATGGATTGGGGCTACCCCACGCAGGCCGACCGCTACGAGACCATGGAAGACTATATAGATGGCTACATGAACGATGCGGTTGACTTTGTACGCAAGAGCAATAAAGTAGATAAGATACACAAGATGGGCATCTGCCAGGGTGGTACCTACTCGATGATCTATGCATCGCTGTACCCCGAGAAGCTGAAGAGCCTGACCACCTACGTGGCCCCTTACGACTTCTCTACCCGCACCTGCATGCTCTATACCTGGACCAAGTATATAGACGTAGATACTATGGTGGACAGCATAGGCACCATACCCGGCGAAATGATAGACAGCTCCTTCGGTATGCTGAAGCCCAGCATGAACATCAGCAAATACCTCGGCATCATGGATTCGCTCGATGATAAAGCCAAGATGGCCAACTTCCTCCGTATGGAAAAATGGAAGGGCGACCTGCCCGGTATCCCCGGCGAGATGTACCGCAAATACATCAAAGACCTCTTCCGCGATAATAAACTGATAAAAGGCGAACTTGAACTGAGTGGCCGCATAGTAGACCTCAAAAAGATGACCGTTCCCTTCCTGAACGTATATGCTACCGAAGATAACATCATCCCCAACGAGAGCACACTGCCCATTATGAAGGCCATAGGCAGCAAGGACAAGAAGGAATACCCCTTCCCCGGCGGCCATATAGGCGTGTTCGTAGGGGGCAGGTCGCAAAAAGAACTGGGCCCTGCAGTAGCACAGTGGGTAATAGACCGCTGTTAAAAAAATTAGTCCGGGCGAGACCGACCGGACCATGTGATGCACGAACGGTGTACCCAAGCAGTACACCGTTCTTTTCATTAATCACACACAACTGAAAACTGGCTTTCTTAGTAAGGGGTTAATATTCTTTGTTTATTTATAGTAAGCTAGACTATACATAATTTAGAACCGATACCTCCACACTAACGTTTGAGGTTCCTGTCCTGGTTCTGCTGCTCTTCGCGATCCACATCCGGCACTTCCTGTTTGTTGGTGCGTTCAGTTTCCTGTTCTTTGTCAGCAGATACTCGGCGCTGCAGATCTTCTTTTTGCTCGCGACCGGTAGTATCAGTTTTCTTAGTGGTACCCGTGTTAGTCCTTTGGGTCTCCTGTTCGCGGTTCAGATCTGCACCACCTGTAGAGCCCTGGCTTCCTGTTCTTTCTGTGCCCTGGCCTTGTTGCGGCGTTCCGGGCTTCCTGTTCTTTTCTTCCATTGGACAAAGATTTTGTTGGTTTACGAATTGTTTTCAAAAGTTTTGGTCTTCATGATATTTCGCTTTCAAGGCGATGCGGGTTATGTAACACGTGTACAAGCCTCATACAAAAAAGAACGTGCCATGGGTGAATAAGGGAGCGACGTGTGGATAGGCGATATACCCAATACTTTGTTAAGACTTGGGAACAGCTAAAAAATAAAAGGAGTTGATGTAGGTTAACACCTGCTGAAGTGCTGCTTATACATAAAACAATAGATTATAGGAATGCGCCTTGCATGGCAGAAAAGAAAAGAAAGAATATTTTAGCAGAACGATAGCTACGGGCACCCAATGTCCGTGGGGAAAAAGCTATACAGAACAGGAATAAGAATTGGGGAAAAGCAACAGACAATAATGATGACAGGAGCTATTAACTATCCATATACGATACATAATGTAAGGCTGGACAATGGCTGTAACATAGCTTATGTAGATGAGGGCAAAGGCAAGCAAACACTGGTATTCGTACATGGGCTGGCCACTTACGCCCTAAGCTGGAAGAAAAATATAGAAGGATTAAAAGACCGCTATCGCTGCATAGCGATAGACCTGCCGGGCAATGGCTTCTCCGACCGGGGTGATTATAGTTACAGCCTATCCTTCTTTGCATCCACCATAATAGCCTTCATAGGTAAGCTTGGGTTGCAGCATGTAACACTTGTGGGGCACTCGATGGGTGGACAGATAGCCATCAGCGCGGTGCTACAGGAGCCTGCCTGCGCCGAAAAATTAGTGCTTTGTGCACCCGCAGGTTTTGAAACCTTTACACCGGTGGAAAAAGATATTTACCAGCGGGCCCTTCAATTCTTCGACCTGTTCTCTACCGAGGAGAACAGCCTGCGCAAGGCCATACAGAGCAGTTTTTACCACAGTCCCAACCAGGGCGACGATATGGTACACGATCTGACGGGCATTATGCAAGCCTACCCGATACATGTGTACCGCAGCATGATAGATGCCTGCATAGCCGGTATGCTCAACGAACCGGTATTCGACAGGCTGCATTTGATACAACAGCCTACTATGGTGCTGTATGGCGAACGGGATGCACTGATACCTAACAAACTGCTGCACCCGGTAAGCACAAGGAAGATAGGCGAAACCGGTGTTGCACAAATGCAGGACGCGGTACTGCATATGATACCCCAATGCGGTCACTTCCTGCAATGGGAAAAGGCAGATGTGACCAATGCCTATATAAGGGAGTTTGTGGGCTAATTCTATCAATTGCCACAACTGCCTGGCTATGCTTTCCGGACCTTCTTCAGGCCAGGATATTTCATGTTTAAGGAAACCAGCAGGTCGCGGAGGGCTTTTGCAACCAGGTAGGATTTGTACCAATTCTTATCGGCGGGTATGATCTGCCAGGGCACATCGTTACAGTTATCTATAGCCTCCTCGTAACACTTCATATACTCGTCCCAAAGAGCAGATTCTACAATGTCATCGGCATTATATTTCCACATCTTCTGGGGCTTTTCCATGCGTTCTGCGAGGCGGCTGCGTTGCTCCTCGTGCGATATGTGCAGGTAGAATTTAAGGATATGCGTATTGTTGTGTTCGACAAGCAGGCGCTCAAAATCGTTGATCGCAGCCATTCGCTTCTTTGCCGTCTTGTCGTCGATGAGACAATGCACTCTTGTAACAAGTATGTCCTCGTATTGCGAACGGTTGAATATCTGTATCATACCACGCGCAGGGGCGTGCTTGTGTATGCGCCATAGAAAATCGTGAGCGAGTTCTTCGGGCGTAGGCTCTTTGAACGAGGTGACGGTCACACCCTGCGGGTTCATGCTGGTGAATACGTCGCGGGTGAGCCCGTCCTTGCCTGCCGCATCCATGCCTTGTATGATGATGAGTATAGAATGTTTGCTCTCGGCATAGAGCAGGTTCTGCAACTCATCGAGCTCGGCCAATATCTTCTGCAGGCGGGCCTTATAAGTACCCTTGCGTACAGAGGCAGGGGGCGTCGTGCTAATATCTTTGAGCTTTGTTTTTGCCATAGCTTTATTCTATTTCCATAGATAGCTTGCGATAAGACTTTATGAATATCGCGCCAAGGTTCTTGTACGGCGGCACATAATCGGAGAACTTATCGAGCAATCCTTTACGTGAACGAGCACTGAAATAACCATCCAGCTCCTGCCACATGTTTATCCAGTTAATATCCTGGCCTGCCTGCACTTTGGTGAACAGGAGCTTCAATATCGGTTCGTTAATGCTCATCATCCCCGTTTGCTTGGAGGATATGATGTGGGCATCGGGCGCATGATCGAGAACCACCGAAAGATTATGATAGCCGCCACAAGAGCCCAGCACGATGATCTTGTTGGACTTGGAAAGCCTATCCATAGTAAGCGGCAGGTGATAGCTGTGACCACGATGTATCACGATGGTGGGGTGAATATTATTGGCATCAAGGTAATTGCAGAGCTGCTTCTGGGCTTCCTCATCATCGGGTTCCTGCAAAGGCAGGTTACAATATATCACCACATGCTTACCCGTGGTAGATGTGATGGTGGTCCAATACTTGTCGTTGGTAATACGCCATTTGCCATCGCGGAAGTTACCGAGGAAACTATTATAAGCCGTGTGACCGTCCTCATCTCCAAAGAAGAACACCTGTGCATACACATCGCCGGAGTCGGTTGCAAGACTCTTGAAAGGCACGACGTTGATAGGAGGCAACCCGAGGCGTTCGGATTCTGCTATGGCCTGGGCATCGTTGCCGGTTGATTTAATACCATCGAACAATGTAGCCATAAGGCCGTAAATGATAACGCCTTTTTTACTGCGCTCCTTGTAAGAACGTTCGTAGTTCTCTTTAACCTTCTGCTCCAGAAAAGCAGACAGTTTATCGTCGCTGATACTACCAAAGGCATCTGCAACATCCACTGCATCTTCCAGGTCGTCCTGTTTACCATTTTCAAGGCCCGCGATAAAATCTGTCATTATAGAGGTACGGTGCGCCTCATCCATACTGGCCAGGAAGGTGCTTAAGGTATTGTAGCCCGCACACATGCGTATGAAAGTACGGAAGTGATCGCGATGTACTTTATCAAGCAATTGGTCCCCGGTCAGCGGGGCCATGCGTTCCATCATACGGTTGAAGGTGCCCAGGAAGCTACTGGTATATATCTCGTCCTGCCCGTAGACCATCAGGAAGTATAATGATTCGGGCGAGAAACCATCAATGCATTTAAAACGAACGGCATCTTTTTCCTCGTGCAGATCGTTCATATTACGTACATATTTGAGGCCTCGGTAACCTAATTCGTCAGAATAAGTAGATACGCCTAACGTATCGCCGGACAACTTTAAACGCACCAGGTTCTGGAAATATATATCTTCATCGGAAGCAATACTATCAACCTGCGAAATGGTCAGCCTATCGTGATAAATATCCGTGAGAAAGGGCATTGCCTTCAACGGTACAGCAGAATGGTCAGTTATGTTGACAATGGTTTGCACAAGCGGGTCGAGGCAACGACGCACCGCTCCGCTGAATAAGGGATTGGTAGAGGATGCATAATTGAACACCTCGTTAGGAACTACCCGTGCAGCTGCCTTAATAATATCGCAAGCGAAGGGCTCATTGGCAAAACGGGCCAGGCGCCGGATCATCATTTTGGGGTTTTGTTTACCCATCTCGGTATAGATGTAGGCACGCAACTGCGGATAACCATCCAGCAATTTGTCACCATTTTCGAGGGTATAAACGTTCACATTGTTCTTTATGAATTCGTCCAGCTTGTTCTCATGCTCTGCGATGATCATTTCGCGCATATTGGTAACCAACCTGCGATAGTAGAAGGGATCGACATGTACGTCTTTATTGAACTTGAGCATCATGTCGTAAACAGCCTGCAGGTAGCGAATCTTTTCCTGGTTGCTCATGGTGGCATCACCTGCCAGTGCGGGCATGTTCTCGATCATAACTTTCATATGGCGCACATCGGTCAGCACAGCTTCTGTCAACATTTGGTTGAGCAAGGTATCATCTGACGAGAAGTAGATGAAGTTATCAATGGTGCCATCCGAAACATCAGCCTTTTTTAGTTCGTCGTCTATCCTGTCGTGAAAAAGCTGACGCTGGCGGGGAACAGGTTGCACCAGGGTGTCCACATCATAGATGCTGATCTTTTGAGCGGTGTCCACCACTTTCCTTTTACGGTGCAGCAAACCAAACTGGGCCTGTACGGCAGTACCCGTTAACAACAATATCAATAAAACAAACCCTGTCTTTAGGTATAGCTTCGAACGCATTATGATAATTACCTCTTTATTGCTTTAAGCCCAAAAGTAGAAAGTCGAAAGTAAAAAGCGAGAAATATTTAAGATCATCATAAACTATTTCAGCTTTTTAATCCACCACATGCAAAAATAAGGCCGTTTAGGTGTTAAAAGCGTTAAGAAAGCGTGAATAGGCAGGATATGCACTCCGCCAGACTCCATAGTTGCAAGGCAAACCCTTTACGCGCTGACCACTAAGACGGATATTGAGGTTACCGGGCATTGGATAAAAGCATTAAATTTGTATAAAACGAGCATATGGACGCCGTAGCAATAAAGGAAAGATTGCACCAATATATCGAGAGAGCCGACAGTAAACACCTGGAAGCTATCTATGTATTGGTTGAGAAAGAATTGGAACCATCTTACGAATATACTGCGGCGACTCTTGAAATGCTCTACCAACGAAGGGACAGTCATCTAAATGGCCAAAGCCTGTCTTACACATTGGAAGACGTAATGAAGTCTGTACGTAATACTAACAAATAAGGAGCAGTGCCCTACAAGCTTATCATAAAGGAAGAGGCCCGCCAAGATATTCAACACGCATATTCTTATTACGAGGAACAACAAAAGGGCTTAGGGGAAAGATTCTTAACAATGGTCCAGAAGCGACTGATGACCTTATCGGAACATCCCCAATATTATAGTTACATTGACAAGAAGCAAATATTACGGGATATAACTATAGAAAATTTCCCTTTTGTGGCAGTATTCGAAATCAGCGGAAACGAGGTCACCGTGTATGCAATATGCTCAACCTACCGGAAAACGGAGTTTGGTGGTTAAACAAGTTTCTATTGGTTCATCCAAAAAATCCAATTGTTGTAATATTGACCAGACCGGATGTAATGATACATTGAGCCCTTAACGAGTCTGACCTCGAAAAGCGTTACTGATGCTATCCGCAACACTCTTAAGCGAATTGCATATACTATTAAGATTTCATTCTTCGCTCTGTTGCATGGGTGGTAGAGAGATATAATGCCTAAAATCAGAATGATGTTTCATAAAGTCCCCAGCCCGGGTAAAGGTGGAATGCAGCCATGAACTCATTCACCTCGCCACGCACTGCGCTGATGACATTTTCATCATCGGGCGACATGAGTACCCTGTCGAGCCAATTAACGACCTGGGGCATATGTTCTTCTTTTAGTCCGCGGGTGGTGACAGCGGGCACCCCTACCCTAATGCCGGAAGTAACAAATGGTGATTTGTCATCAAAGGGCACCATGTTCTTATTGATGGTTATATCGGCATGCACGAGGGTGTTTTCTGCTTTCTTGCCACTAATGCCTTTATTGCGAAGGTCTATCAACAACAGGTGGTTATCGGTGCCACCAGAAACAATATTGTAGCCCTTATCGAGGAAGGCAGTTGCCAGCGCCTGGGCATTAGCAATTACCTGTTGGGCATAGGTCATGAATTCGTCCTGTAATATTTCGAAGAAGGATACGGCTTTGGCCGCGATGACATGCTCGAGCGGGCCACCCTGCACACCGGGGAACACCGCAAGGTCTATTAAAGTGCTCATCATCCTGACCTCGCCCTTCGGGCCTTTTGTTCCCCATGGATTCTCGAAGTCATTTTTCATCAGCACTATGCCGCCGCGGGGACCACGAAGCGTCTTATGGGTAGTAGAGGTAACAAAATGACAATGATCGAAAGGACTACTGAGCAAGCCTTTGGCAATAAGCCCCGCAGGGTGCGCTATGTCCGCCATTACCAATGCACCTACGCTATCGGCTATATTACGGATGCGGGCAAAGTCCCAGTCGCGGCTGTAAGCGCTGGCCCCACAGATAATGAGCTTAGGCTTATGTTCTTTAGCCTGGCGCTCCATAGCATCATAGTCGACGAGGCCTGTCTCCTTATCTACACCATAATGAACAGCATTATAGAGCTTGCCTGAAAAATTGACCGGCGAACCATGGGTAAGGTGGCCACCCATACTGAGATCGAGACCAAGTATGGTATCACCCGGCTGCAGGCAGGCCATCATTACCGCCATATTGGCCTGGGCGCCGCTGTGCGGCTGCACATTGGCATAAGCTACGCCGAATATCTCTTTGGCCCTGTCAATAGCCAATTGTTCACTTTTATCCACTACCTCGCAGCCACCGTAGTAGCGCCTGCCGGGGTAGCCCTCTGCATATTTGTTGCTCATCACATTGCCCATGGCCTGCATTACCTGCATGCTGGTAAAATTTTCGCTGGCTATCAGTTCGAGGCCGCGGCGCTGACGCTCCAGTTCTTCGTGTATGAGCTCAAATATGAGGGTATCTCTTTGCATGGTCTTATCAGATTGTGTGGAGCAAAGATAGCAGTTAGGCCGATAGATAAAATATCATGCGGTCTTTAGCTGCCGGTTCCTGTCTGTCCAGAAGGCAAGAATAACGAATAGCCACTGGAACTGTGCAGCCCATGCTACGACCTTGACATCGGTGGGAGGAGGGCCAAAAATATTGGACATGTGGGTGAGTACCAGTAGCGCCACCAATAGCCAGAGGCTAATGCTGCCCCAGACATTCTTTGCCCTGGTTGCCTGCAGGTACATTAGCAGACCGATGATAAATATGAGCCCTTCTACCAAAGCGGTAAGCGGTATAGAGCTCCATAGGGCAAAGCCAACTTTTGGTGCATTGCCCGGATATAGTGGCAGATCAGGATAGTGCACCACAAGATCGAGCAACCAGTGGCTGAGCACACAGAAGAACAGCACATATGCCGCTCGTCTATTCTTTCTTATCAACCAATATATGAGACCGAAAAGGAGGGCCCATACCAAAGCCATCAGGAGGCTATGCGATATTGGATAGTAGGTAAAATCGAGGGGTTGGGTATTAGCTGTGCCGGGCTTAATGGCTACATGCTCTACACCCAGAAGCAAAAGTACGGGCCACAAGAGATCGAGAAACTGCGCCGCGATAAAAAGAAGACCTAAAGAAACGGATGGTGCTGCTTTCTTAGCCCCGAAACCAACACCGAAATGACCTATGAACATATGCGTGGTTTTATGCTAAGTTATAAGCATGCCGGGAGGATAGCAAATATGAACTACCTGTAAACAAATTGCGTTAAAGGACAGGGACGGTGATACAGCCACTAAATGATGAGGGACAAGGCAATAGTAGCAAACATCCCATTTTAAAATGTGTGTAAAGACATACAAGGAGCATTTATTGATGGCTTTCCAGTCGTTCCCTTATCATCTGGGACAATATATCTTCCATCTTCAAAACCGAGGGAGCAACGATAAAGCGGTATAAAACTTTCCAGGCCCCGTCATCAGCCTGTGACATAAAAAAGCCTTTCTCGGCCTTGTCGTAAGGCAGGATATAAAGGAACATGCCTTCCTTTTCACCTAAGACCTGTTCGCATAAAAATTTTCTCTCTTCTATCTCTAATGTAAATGTTTTCATATCCATGCGGCAAGGGATAGCCATATTTAAGCATCGCAATGATACAGCCCTGCATAAAAACATGTTGTAGAATTAATTCGACCTGAACTGTTAAAAGAATTATACAAATTTGTGGCACAATTAATGAGAGAGAATATATAAAAAAACATGGATAGTGTGACTGCCCCCAGGAATGTGAAGGATATCCGCTACAGTGATCTATGCAGCCAAATATTGTGATAGCCGATGACCATAGTATGGTCAGGAAGGGTATTAAACTAATCTTACAATCGCATCTTGGATATAAGAACATCAATGAGGTGACCACCTGCAATGAATTGATGAATGAATTGCAGAAAAAACAATGCAGTCACCTGCTGCTCGACATCATCTTTTCAGACGGTACTGCGCTGGAAGTGATCGGGAATATCAGGCAGCTATATCCTGAACTTAAAGTAATGATATTCTCGATGCAACTGGCGGAAGTATATGGTGAGGCCTTCAGGCAGTATGATGTACACTACTTCCTGTCAAAGACCCTGGGCGAGGATGAGACGACCCTATACCTGAAGAAATTTCTCAATAATGAGCCGCCACCCACTAACTCACTAAACATTTTTTCGAAGAACAACCCTTTCAGCATACTATCGCCGCGCGAACTGGAGGTGATACACTACCTGCTGAACGGACACCAGACCAAGGACATATCGAGAACGCTGAACCTAAGCATGAGCACCATCTCGACCCTGAAAAAACGCATATTTGAAAAAACAGAGACCGAGAACCTTAAACAACTGCTGGAACTGGCAACATTATATAACCTCAATTTTTAGTTCCCTACCATTGAAAGCCTCCATCGCCTGAAAACTATACAGCTAAAACAAAACGCTGCTAAAAACTATTTATGCATTTCTTTAGTGAAGGATTTTTTCAACAGAATTGGTTAGGCATCATTACCCTGATGATATTTTGCTGTGTACTGTGCTACCTGACGGTGCGGATAACCTTGCACAGGGCCATTATAAAGCAAAAGATATTCAGGACATTGCTTGAGCGGAAGACAAGGGAGATAAAACAAAAAAATGAGGAACTGGAAAAGAACGACCTTATCAAAACACGGCTTATTTCCATCATCAGTCACGACCTGGTGAGCCCGCTTAAATTCATACACCTGACCAGCAAAAACCTGCTGGAAAACAAATACGAGATGCCGGTACCGCTGCAGGACGAAATGCTCTTTGAGATATCCAATTCATCGAAAGAGCTGGAACTGCTATCGACCAATATACTGAACTGGATAAAATACCAGAACGAGAACCGCAGGATGAAGAAGGAAGAATTTGACCTGTACGAAATGGTGAACCAGATCTTCAGCATCTTCCAGGGATTGGCAAGGCAGAAAAGGATACAGTTCGTAAACAATGTGAACAGCGGGCTTATCGTGTACCAATACATGGAGCCGGTAAGAATAGTACTCTACAACCTGATATTGAATGCACTCAACTTTACCGAAAAAGGACACATAACCATTAGCGGGGGTAAGACCGAAAAAGGAATACTTATAAAAGTGCGGGATGAGGGTGTGGGCATGACGCAGGAGCAGATCAACAATATCATGTCGGAGCACTTCATCATATCATCGGCCACGGTGGATAAGCGTAAGGGCAATGGCCTGGGCTACCTTATCATCAAAGATCTACTGAGACTGGTGGATGCAAAATTCGTCATCAAAAGCCAAAAGAATAAAGGAACTATGGTGAGCATATTTTTACCGATATAGCTATATGCGTTTTCGAAGGCCTATGGATATTGGTATATATATTATAGGACAGTTTATAGGTTTGTAATCAATACTATTGTTTCCGCCACCTGACCACATTTCTTTACCGAACAAACAGCCGATTTTAAACCCCACCTGTAAGTTAAAAAATAAATGATGTTCACTTATAAGCCATTCAAATCCCTTATGTACACCCAACATTGGGCCATTACCTATATAATAGTCAGTAGCTGCATAAACGCGGTCGATAGAAGCACCCCAATAGCCTGATCTTTCCTTTTCGTATTTAAAATAACGGTTTACAAAAATGCCGGCAGACAGAACAGTTCCACCAGCATCGATCTGTGTTCCTAACTGAAAAGGGCCGAAAGAATAGGATACAGATGGTAAAATATGAAGTCCAACAGGATTGATCTTTTCACCAGCTCCTACCGCTATACCAAGAGCTCCGTTGAAACCGAGGCTTATGTGGCCTGCGTATGCAAAAGATGTTATTAGGCCAAGCAATAAAACAAGAAAGAGTTTGTACATAGAAAACAGGGTTAGCTTGCTTTAATATAACAACAACTTTACCGAAAATAGCCGTCAATGCAAGTCTATTGCCTTCTTTTCTATACGCCTGTCGGGGATAAGCCAGATCAGTGCAACCAATACGTACAACGCAAGGCTGATGTTGGAATTAAAAAAGGTAAAAGCTATGGCAATGATGTATAATAATAAGGACCACCATCCTTTTACATCATTGCCCAGGGCTTTGGCCAGTACAGAATCGCGCCCCAAATGATGCAATAACACCTGCACCAGGATGGTGTAAGCAATGGCACACATCAACAGCATGAAGCCATAGAGCGCTACGGGGGCTTTTGAGAAATGGTTATCGGCCATCCAGTTGGTAGCAAAGGGAATGATGGACAGCCAAAAGAGCAAGTGCAGATTGGCCCAAAGCGTAGCGCCATTCACTGAGTTAACAGCATGTATAAGGTGATGGTGATTGTTCCAATAAATGCCAACGAAAATGAAACTGAGCAAATAGCTAAGAAATGAAGGAAGGACAGCATAAAGATCGTGAAAAGAACTGCCTTCCGGCACCTTTATCTCCAGGATCATGATGGTGATGATGATGGCCAACACCCCATCGCTGAATGCTTCCAAACGGTTTTTGGTCATCGTGCGTCGTTATAAGCATCAAGATATAAAATATACTCGTATTAATCGTCGCGTGCCTGCTCTTTCCCCTTAGTGAACAGGTTACGGATATAAACATTGACTCCCAGGCTAAGAAAATAAAAATCCTCACCTTCCGGATCGAGGGCATTGGAGATGTAGTGCATAAAACCTCCCTGGATATTGGCTTTAAATACCCGACTGCCGTATTGGAGATCAAGATAGGGTTCTGAATAAAAGAACGGCTTAGGCGAAGCAGTTCCCGAAGTATAGCTCAATATATAGCGTACAACGTTCGTATCGGTATATCGGGTATGATAATAAAATTCAGTAGACAGGCGCATACCCAGGGCCACAGAAAAATGATTGATGTACAAGCCTGCAGCACCTTGCAGAAAGACATGATGGTACGAAAGCCTATACTCTGAGCGATACATATGCGAAATGCTACCTGTATTGTACCATAGCCGGATATCGCTCTCCCGTAGTGTACCGTTACCGTAGCCGCCGAAGACCTCTAAACGGAGTAAACGTCGCTTGGCATAATATCCAAGAGCAAGGTCAAACCGGTTGCCGTTGTATTTGGAATTCTCATGGAACCCGGTCCTGTTCAGGATCGAACGCCAGGAAAGTAATATCGCAAAATTCTGAAGGGGGCTGAAGGAAGCATCTGCTGAGGGACTGAACCCAACATGGCTAACAGTTATGTCCTGGGGCTTGATATACAAGCCTAATTTGAGCGTACCCGCTTTTCCCAACATGGGGGCGTTTACCCTATCTGCAACCAATATACCCTGTGCATGCAGACAAGAGGGCAAATACAGCAAAGAGAGTAAAAATAGAAAACGAAGGGTGTAACGCATAGGCGGGATTTGGTATGACAACAACAAGTATTATGCCGAAACAGACGTGAAGTAAGCCTTGACAGATGGCCTGTTCAAAAGAAATAGGAAAAACATCACGATCAGCACACCGGAACCCCGCTTAAGATAGTCCTGATGTACGAACATGTCGCCACATCACCGAGAGCATTCAACACAAATATGCCAATGGTTAGCCACCATGCCCATTTACGGGCCTGCAACATGCCTAAAGCAGATGCTGCAGTACAGGCGCCCAATATGCCCAACAGTATCGGCGCTGCAATGCCCATAGAGGCAAAGCCATTATAGGCTTCGGGATTCATCTTCCAGATACCATCCAGGAAGGTACCGGGCCAGGTGAGCGATGCAGAGGTAAGCCAGGCCATTGCCGTAGCCAGGACCAGGAATACAATTATGATGATCACAATAAACGGTGGACGCTTCATGCCTATAAGTTACGAAGTTAAAAGCAGCTATAAAATAAGGCCCCGTAAATGCGGGGCCCGTTTGTAGTTTAACCATTTTATTTACCTCTGTAAGGGGGTACAAAGGTCTGTCAGGGGGTAAAGAAAATCATTTGACACCATCGAAGGTACAGGTATCTTTGAATGAGGGGTAATTGTAACGAAAAAGCATGTGCAGGGAGTCGCCTTGCATGATCCCAACAGCGCTAAAAGCATAAGACTGCTGGCATGCATCAAGAAATCCTTGCTCAGGGAATACTATGGAATCGCCCACTACAGTACCCAACAAAGAAATATCTTTTTTACAATTCCCGTTACCAACTGATGTTTCTATATAAACATTATTCTTAACAAAAGTATCGATCTTGAAAAGGCCGGTATTATTGCATTTGTTGACGCCGGTATAAAGGCCAACAAATTTTTCTGCATCAGAGTTCTCGCAATTATTGCCGGTGAAACCATTCAGGCAGTTGCAGGTACCATCCACACAAACACCACCATTGTTGCAGACCACATTTTCACATTTATCTGTCTGCGTACAAGAAGTATATAAGGTCATACTGAATGCTAAAACAGAAAATACGGCTGCTGAGGCTAATGCTTTAATATTTAATAGGCTTTTATTCATCGGTTTTTATTTTAAATCTGCACGGATATTACAATCAAAAATATAAATTTTAGTTGCAAAGGAGGTAATAAATCCGAGTATATTTTTTACTTATCCTTATTCAGCTTGCTATGCTTGCGGCTATAACCGAAGTATATGAACAGGCCTATCACCAGCCAAACACCCAACCTTGTCCAGTTGGGCCAGCCCAGGCCGGCCACCATGGCAGCACACACAATAATGCCCAAAATAGGTACCAATGGCACAAGGGGCGTCTTGAACTGGCGGGGTATCTCCGGGTTCTTCACCCGCATGATCCACACGCCGGCGCATACCAATATAAAAGCGAACAGGGTACCGATACTCGTCATATCGCCCACAATATCGCCCGGAATGAAAGCAGCAAATGAGCCAACCAAAACAAAGAATATCCAGTTAGACTTATAAGGCGTATGATACTTGGGATGTACGTCGGAGAAAACAGGAGGTACCAGTCCATCGCGACTCATAGAATAGAACACACGCGACTGCCCCATAAGCATTACAAGAATAACGGATGAAAAACCGAACAATATGGCCACTGTTACAAAATCGGCCAGCCAGCCATAACCCGCCATATAGGTTTTAATGGCGTAGGTAACGGAAGCCTCCCTGCCTTGTGTACGGAAATCGTTGATACTACCAATGCCCGTAAGCACATGCGCAAAGAGTATATACAATACGGTACAGATGACAAGGGAACCAAGGATACCTATCGGCATATCCTTCTTGGGGTTCTTAGCCTCCTGTGCCGCGGTAGAAACGGCATCGAAGCCAATGAAGGCGAAAAAGACGACGCCCGCCGCTCCCAAGATACCCCAGATGCCCCCGTAGTTATGCACTATCCCCTGGCTATCGGTGTAGGTAGTGGGGGCTGGAATATAAGGTGTATGGTTGACCGGGTTAATAAAGTGCCAGCCAAAAACGATGAATAATATTACAATGGTCACTTTGGTGATTACAATAAGACCATTCACAAATGCAGACTCCTGCGTGCCCCTGATGAGTAGCAAGGTGAGTACGAATATGATGAACAGGGCCGGAATATTCATAATGCCATGATGCATGCCACCCATAAGGTCCGTGTATTTCTCAAAGGGCGAATGCGACCATTCATAGGGAACTCTATATGCAGAACCGAATAGGGTCTCAAGAAGCTTGTTCAGGTATTCACTCCAGGCTATACCCACCGTAGCTGCGCCTACAGCATATTCAAGCACAAGGTCCCAGCCAATGATCCAGGCCACTAACTCGCCCATAGTTGCATAAGAGTAAGTGTAAGCACTACCGGCTATGGGTATCATGGAGGCGAACTCCGCATAGCATAAACCCGCAAAGGCACAACCAACAGCAGCAATGATGAAACCTATGGTAACTGATGGGCCTGCATTGTTAGCAGCAGCAGCAGCAGTACGTACAAAGAGACCGGCACCAATGATGGCCCCAATACCCAGTGCAATAAGGTTGCCTGCGGTCAAGGTGCGCTTCAATGATTTTTCTCCCTCCTGGGAATGATTGATAAGCTGTTCGAGCGATTTTTTGCTGAATATACCCATAGGCACAAGATAAACTGAAAATTGACAATATGAAATTAGAACGGTGAAAATATGTAAATATCGCCCGCGACGAGTGTAAATGATGAGCCCGGAGACAGTAAATGTTAGGGAAAATAAAATCTTGCTTCCAGTTTGCCCTGATTATTCAATTTTGCATTAGGTTTGGCCAATGATCAGGAAAATGATGCGTGCAGCGCTGGGCCTCGTTCTCACCCTCATCGTTCTACATACCAATGCCCAGCCTTTGCTGCCCGACATAACAGGCACTACCGAAAAAGGCGTGAATATCATTAGCTGGACCTGCCAGTATGAGGGTATCAAGTCGATAGCCGTACAACGGTCCGGCGACAGTGCCTACAATTATATTACCACAGGATATGTGAAGAACCTGAAAAAAGGGATACAGGCATTTGTAGATGGTCACCCCAACGCGGGCAAAAACTGGTACAGGCTATATATTGTCTTCAATTCAGACCTTACCTGGTATAGCAACCGTATTAACCTGCCTGTAGACAGCAGCCAGTTATTAAAACAACAGGCCGTGCTGCCACCTAATGATTCGCTGCAAAAAATATTGGGTACTAACAGTGGGAATGACTCGCTGCAAAAATTAGTGCGCAAAATAGCCATTAAGATAACCACCGATGAGACGGAGATCAACCCGCTAACGTACATCAAATCGCAATACATCTTCACTAACCCACTAACAGGACATGTGAATATGGAACTGCCTGAGGTGACCAAACATAAATACTCCATAAAGTTCTTCAACCAGAAAGAGAAACTTGTACTGGAGGTGCCTCACATCATGGACTCACCGGTGATAATTGATAAAAGGAACTTTCAGCAGAAAGGTTTGTACAAATTCATACTTAAGAAAGATAATAGCCAACTGGAAACAGGCTACATAAGTATCTATTGAGTATCGCCCATCTCATGCTCCTGCAGCATACTGTCCCACTCAGGGCCCAGGCGTAAAGAATTACCGGCAAATATCTTCATCATATTTACCATCTCTTCTGCATCCCAGGAATATACATTGCGGGCGAAGCGAATAGGGTAACCTGCATAATTGAAGTAGAGATTACCATCGTGATACAGGCTTTGTATGAAGTGCTCATGTGTCTCAAAGCCAAAATAATCGTAGTTCCTGCCTTTAAGCGGATGATCGGTCTTCTTCTCTTTACCGGCATAATGCAGCGGGCCTATGCTACGCCAGTCGTAACGGCGGCGGTATTTCCGGAAAGGTGTATGCTGTATAATGGTAAGAGCATACCTGCTCAGTATTATCTCCTCGTGAAAAAAGATACGTGACAAAAATCGATAAATGGCAAGGCCGTAAAGCAGTAAAGCACCGGCACCCGAAACCCAGTTGATAACACTACGCGTAAGCGGTAAGGAACGTACCAGGAACACAGTGGCAAGACCAACGGTGGCCAGGAGTTCGGACCAGAAAAGAATGCGGATACGCGTTTGTATCCTATTGCCCAATGTTATGCGCAAATGTTCTTCTCCCCAGTGGTATGTTATCTCTTTATGCATGTATCCGTAATACGGGAAAGGATAAGTAAGTTACAAAAAAATCATATAGCTATCCCGGTACTTTCAAATATTATTTTAGCGTTAAACACTTTTGCAAATTCGTTCCTTAAGGTATCGGCCACCAGATCCTCATCTACTTTAGCACCCAACTCCCGCTCCATAGATGTAACCGCTTTGTCACTTATACCACAAGGAACTATATAATTAAAATAAGATAAGTCTGTATTGATGTTCAGTGCAAACCCATGTATCGTTACCCAGCGGCTGCAACGCACCCCCATAGCACATATTTTACGCGCCTTCGAAGGTATTTCCGGGTCCAGCCATACCCCGGTAGCACCCGGCAGCCGGCTTGCGGTTATCCCGAACTGCGAGAGTGTATTAATGATCACCTCCTCGAGGCTGCGCATATACCTGCCCAGGTCGGTAAAAAAGAGTTCCAGGTCCAATATCGGGTAGCCTACCAACTGGCCGGGACCATGGTAAGTGATATCCCCTCCCCTGTTGGTCTTGTAAAAAGACACATTCAGATCCTTAAGCCGGGAATCGTTGACAAGCAGGTTCTCCATGTGGCCACTTTTACCCAAAGTGTACACATGTGGATGATTACAAAACAGGAGGTGATTGCGCGTACCAGTCGTTAAAGGCCGCTCCGTTTCAGGTGTACTATACCATTCTGCTTTGCGCTCCAGGTTAGCACGCATTAGTTCTTCCTGCATCGACCAGGCTTGGCCATATTCTATAATACCAAGGTTTTGAAAACGGATCTCCTGTGCCATAAACTACCTGCAAATTTACTGCATTAAATGCTTTAAAAATCCCCCCGGCACTACCCTTAGTACAGTTTTTGATTAGCGTTTTATTAACAGCAAAAGAGTTACATTTGTTAGAATTTATTAATTACGATAGATCATGTTGAGATTCATGAAGAACAAGATCCTGATACCGCTACTTATATTAGGTGCTTTAGCCGCCTTTTTTTCATTTAAGTACAGCGGTGGGAACGACGAAACAGAACAAAAAGAAGCCGTTATCGTGAAAACGGTAATGAAGGCGATAAGGGAAGGCCACTATTCACCAAGGGAAATAAATGACACATTTTCATCAAGAGTATACCACAAACTACTGGACGAACTGGACCCCGAAAAGAAGCTTTTAAGTCAAAACGATATTAACGAGCTGAAAAATTACGAGTTCAAGATAGACGACGAGATAAACAATGGCACACTGGAATTTTATCACCTGCTGAACGATAAGCTGAGCACCGGCGTTGACAGGGCTGACACATTCTGCAAAGAGATATTGAAGACCCCTTTCAGCTTTAAAGCCGATGAGACCCTGCAACTGAACGGCGACAAACTGGACTATGCCAAAAATGACGATGAGTTGAAAGACCGCTGGCGCATGTACCTGAAGTACAGGGTACTGGCCAAATATGTTGACCTGAAGAAGGAACGCGACGACAAGAAAGACGACAAGGCCAAGACCACAAAGAAAACAGAAAAGAAAAAGACCGATGCAGAACTGGAGGCGGATGCACGCGAAGCCATAGGCAAGAGCATGGACCGTTATTTTAAAAGGCAAAGTAAACTGAACGAGGACAACCGCTTCTCTATCTACGTGAACGCAATAACCAATACAGAAGACCCTCATACAGATTACTTTCCGCCGGCAGACAAAGCCAGGTTCGACGAACTAATGTCGGGCAGTTTTTATGGCATAGGCGCACAACTGCGCCAGGACGACGACAAGATAAAAGTGGTAGAGATATTACCGGGAACCCCATGCTGGAAACAAGGCGAACTTAAAGCCGGCGATGAAATACTTAAAGTAGCACAAGGTGATAGCACACCTGTAGATGTACAAGGTTATGACATTGACGATGCAGTAAAAATCATTCGCGGCCCCAAAGGAAGTGAAGTGCGCCTGACTGTTAAGCATATGGACGGCGTTATAAAAGTAATACCCATAGTACGTGGCGAGGTGCAAAAGGAAGAGACCTTTGCCAAATCTGCCATCATACACAGCAACAACGGCCCTATAGGCTATATATACCTGCCGGAGTTTTATTCGGATTTCAACAAAATAAGCGGCAGGCGTTGTGCAGAAGATGTGGCCCTGGAAGTACAAAAGCTGAAGGCTGCACATGTAAATGGTATCATACTTGACCTTCGCTACAATGGCGGCGGCTCACTGAGCGACGTAGTCGATATGGCCGGCCTTTTTATAGACCAGGGTCCGATAGTGCAGGTAAAGAACAGCGGCACTGCTGCGATGACGCTGAGAGATGCCAACAAAGGTGTATTCTACGATGGCCCGCTTGCCATTATGGTGAATGAAGGCAGTGCATCGGCATCTGAAATAATGGCGGCTGCCATGCAGGATTATAAGCGCGCAGTAATAGTGGGTGCACCAACCTATGGCAAAGGCACGGTACAAAAAATAGTTTCGCTTGATGATTTTGCAGATCCTCTTACGAGGGCCAAATTCAACGACGCTACCGAGGAAACCGCTGACAACAAAAAGGATAACTACAGGCTTAGCTTCTCAGGGCTTGGTTCGCTGAAAATGACGATACAGAAATTTTACAGGATCAACGGTGGCTCTACGCAGCTTAAAGGTGTAACTCCGGACATTATGCTGCCCAGCGCATATGACGATATAGATATGGGCGAACGCCGCGACAAGGCTGCCCTGAAGTGGGATGAGATAGCCCCTGCCAGCTATAAGGTGTATCCGTACAGCCTCAATATTGGTGAACTGGCAGCAGCAAGTAAAGATCGTATAACAGACAACCCAACCTTTGCCCTGATACAAAAGAATGCCGCACGCCTGAAAAAACTGCAGGATGACAATGTGGTATCGCTGAGCGAGGCGGGATATAAAAAGGAAATGGAAGAAGCCAGCTCTATATCGAAAGAAATAGAAGCGGCTGAGAAGAAGACCACTCCGTATGCCATCAGCAATCCCAAGGAGGATATGGACCGGATAAACCTGGACAGTACCAACATCCGTAAGAACGAGGACTGGATCAAGAACCTGAAAAAAGACATATACCTTAACGAAACTGTCAATATAGTTAACGACATCAATAAGCAGTATATGAAGGTGAACATAGGTACCGGGATGAAATAATGCAGCTGCTGACCTTCTTACAGCAAAGGATCAATCATATCATAATAAGGGCCCGTATGTTACGGGCCCTTATTTCTTTTACAATTAAATACCCCGCATTCGCTTAACTTTACGCATCTTTTACAAGAGTTTATTTTGCAAGCCGAACGCATTTATCATTTCCTAATTTTAGTTGCGGCCTTCCTACTGGCAGGTACGACAAAAGGCTATTCGCAGGCTGTACCCGATACCCTAAAGGGTAACCTGTACAAGATGGACAGCCTAAAACAGCTGGCCCATCCGGATATGCCGGCACATGCCACAACAGTGGTACCACTTGACAGCGCGAAAACCATGATGCCTGTTGACAGCAACAAAAAGATCGTTGTCAAAAAGAAATTCCAGCCTGTGCCTAAACGTGCGGGACTCTTTTCAGCCCTACTGCCCGGCCTGGGGCAACTCTACAACCGGCAATACTGGAAGATACCCGTCATATATGCGGGACTGGGCGTGGCCGGTTATTTCATTGTTACCAACCAGAATAGTTACCAAGAGTACCGCAAAGCCTATATAGGCCGCCTGACCGGCGACCTGAGCAATGAAACAGCCAATACCCTGCTCTACTCATCAGACCAATTGAAAACGCTGCAGGATGGCTTCAAACGCTATCTTGATATTACAGTGCTGATAACCGGCGTGGGCTACACCTTACAAATACTGGATGCTGTAGTATTTGCCCACCTGAAAAATTTTGATATTTCCGAAGATATATCCATGAAGATGCAACCCATGGCCCTGCCCAATGGAGGCACTGGCCTGGGCCTGGTATTCAACCTGAATCCAAAAAATGTGCATAAAAACTTTAGTAATCCTTTCTAACCGGTTCACCCGGATTTTTATTTAGCTACCGCCTGCACTAACTTTGTAACATGCTGCACAGCAAGCCAAGAGAAGATAATTACCTGCATAAAGGACTTAGGAAACAACTGGTACAAAGCATACGCGAGAAGGGCATAAAGGACGAGCGGGTGCTTGCTGCTATTGAGGCCATTCCGAGGCACTTTTTCCTCGACCCTGCTTTCGAACGTATCGCTTATGAAGACCGCGCATTCCCCATAACTGCCGGTCAAACCATATCACAACCCTATACCGTAGCTTACCAGACAGAACTACTTAACGTACAGAAATACGATAAGATACTGGAAATAGGGACAGGCAGCGCTTACCAGGCCTGCGTACTTGCCGAGATGGGCGCCATGGTATACACCATAGAACGCCAAAAGGCATTGCACGACTTTGTGGGAGAATTCTTTTTCCTGAAGAGTTATCCAAATATTAAACGATTTTATGGTGATGGCTATGCAGGCCTGCCCTCTTATGCTCCTTTTGATAAGGTGATTGTAACGGCAGCCGCTCCTTACGTACCGCCAGCGCTCATAGAACAATTAAAACCGGGTGGTATAGCAGTGATACCTGTAGGTGATGACAATGGGCAAAAAATGCTGCGGATAACAAAAGATACGAATGGAAATGTGCATGAAGAAGAATTGGGCGATTTTGTGTTCGTGCCCATGCTGACCGGAAAGAATAAATAATCCCCCTTGCTTCCTAAAAGGAGTGATGCCGACTTGTTAGCCTTTATTTTTTTAGCGCCCGGATGTTGCGCTGTATCCCTTTATATTTTGGTCGCGATATAGGCGAATTTTTAAAGGTCTTTTTAAATGTCTCCTCAGTCATTTCCTCCCATTCCTGTAAAGAAAGGTTGAGCACTTCGGGCAAGGGCGTAAAACCAGCCTCTGTGGTTGGCTTTGAAAAGCGGTTCCATGGACATACATCCTGGCAGATATCGCAGCCAAACATCCAGCCCTCCATTTTATCGTGAAATTCTTTGGATATCTCCTCGTCTTTCTGCTCTATGGTCAGGTAAGAGATGCATTTACTGCCGTCTATCTCACCGGGCGCCACTATAGCTTTTGTAGGGCACTCATCGATACAGCGGGTACATGTGCCGCAATGGTCGGTAGCAAAGGGAGCATCAGCAGTAAGCTCAAGGTCTGTGATAAGCGTGGCTATGAAGAAGAAGGATCCTGAGTGTTTGGTAATCAGGTTCCCGTTCTTGCCCAGCCAGCCCAGCCCACTACGTATCGCCCAGCTACGCTCCAGCACAGGAGCACTATCCACAAATCCACGGCCCTCTACGGTACTGATATTTTCTTTTATATAGGCGATCAACTCATTAAGCTTATTACGGATGACATAATGGTAATCGAGTCCCCAGGCATATTTGGCGATCTTCGGTGCCTGTACCTGTTGTCGTTGGGCAGGAAAATAGTTGAGCAACAAAGTTATGACCGACTTTGCCCCAGGCACCAGTTTACGTGGATCGGTGCGAAGGTCGAAGTAACGTTCCATATAAGCCATATCTCCCTGGTAGCCTTTATCCAGCCATGCCTGCAACCGTATTGCATCTTCATCCAGGTACACCGCATCAGCTATGCCGCATGCATCAAAGCCCAGGCGTGTTGCCTCGGCTTTTATCTTATTCGTTGCATCTTGTGCGCTGTAACTCATTTCTTCTCTACCTTCACTCCGCGAATTTCGGAAAGCTTTTGCACATACAATTCCGAGTGCTTCCGGGGAATCCCGGCTACTACCCTACAAAATAGTTGCAGGTCCTGCTCCTGTATGGTCGCCTCGCTTTGGCGCAGCAGGTACATCACTTCGCCCATTGCCGGGTAATCAAAGCTAAGTTCATATTGCTCTTCTATCCACCGCACCATAACAGGTGCTGCTGCAAGTGCATCGGCAGTTACCGTTTTATACGCATTAATAAGACCGGGCACACCCAGCAATGTGCCACCAAAGTAACGCACTACTACCACCAGCGTATTGGTAAGCCCTGCACTATCAATCTGACCCAAAATAGGTTTTCCAGCACTGCCTGAGGGTTCCCCGTCATCGTTGGCCCTGAAGTTCAGGCCATTGGTACCAATTCTATAGGCATAACAGTGGTGGACAGCCTTCGGATGCTGCTTCTTTAACTCCTGCAAGCGAAGTTTCACGTCATCTGCGCCTGCTATACCATAGGCATATGCAAGAAACTTACTACCCCTGTCCTTAAATTCAGCAGTACTAGCTTCTGCTAAGGTCTTATATTGAAACACTTCATCCATTCAGGTCCGAAAATACAATAAGTAAAATAGCGACTATTGATAAAAGGAGGCCAACTATACGATAGATAGTCACCTTCTCCCTGAAAAACACAAGGCCCGCCAAGGCAGAGGCCAATAATATGCCAATATTATTGACTGGTATTGCCGCCGAACTCTGCAGGAAGTCGCTGTGCAACAGCACTATGAGGAAGTAAATGGAAAAATAATTGGGTATGCCTAATATGATACCGGCTATTACATTGCGAAATTGCAGTATCGTCTTCTTTGCCAGCAACAGGTATAGTAAGGTCAGGGTACCCACCACTGCTGCAGTAGCAAAGGTATAGATGGGGAATACAGCATGTTTTTCCGGGCTGTCGAGATAGGCTTGTTCACTGTACTTTACCAAAGTATCGAGCATACCGCTACCTATAAACAGCAAAGCGGGCCAGGTGAGGTTGGGGACTGCATTATCTTCTCCCTTCACCCTTGCGGTCAGGTAAACAGCCGGGAATGCCAACACGATACCTGCTATTTTTAAAGGTCCTGCATGCTCATGATACAGGAACAGGGAAAAGGTTACCGGTATCGCCAGCGACAATTTATTGGCAATGGTGGCCGTGGTAATACCATCAACCCGGGTGCAATAGGCTATGATATTGAAAACGGTAAAAAAGCCCGTACCAATAAGCAGGGCCCATGGCAGCCATGGCTGATGAAAACCTGCTGCATTGATGGGAAAACGCCCCAGGAAAATGCTGCCGGTCACAACACATACCCAATAATTGACCACTATGGCCTGTACCGCGTTGATATTATAGCGGGGGAACAGCTTGAAAATAACTGCAAGCAGGGCGTTCAGCAAAATGGTGATGACCAGGTAACTCATTGACCTTTTTTATAGCTCCATACCCTGCACATAGGCATATGGATTGTTTTTATTAGTGTAAACGTGAAGAAGATCACCGTCTATAACTGTCTCAAACGCAGGGATGGCATGGGTAAGCACAGGGGCTTTGATACCCTCCGCCAAAGAGGCCTTTCCAGTAAATATCCTTGCTTCATCCCAAAGTCCTTTTTCGATAAAGGAATTAAGCAATACGGCCCCACCCTCTACGATGAGCGACAATTTGTTCTCTCCATACAAGGCAGCGAGCAAAGTATCCAATAATCTGTCATCAAAGAGCATTTGCTTCCAGGATATATTGCTTTCTACAGCTTCCTTTCGTTCGTTGATGATCCATGTTCCTGTAGTCTTATCAAATACATTATGTGTGGCCGGCAGCTGCAGGCCCTTATCCAATACTATGCGCAAGGGCTGCCTGCCTTGCCAGAGCCTGGCAGTCAGTTGAGGATCATCATTCATTGCAGTGTGATAGCCTACCATTATCGCCGCCTCTTCGGTACGCCATTTATGTACTAATTGCATACTGGCTTTGTTGGTTATCGGGTAGCGGCGCTTGTCTAAAGGTGCAATATGACCTTCCGGGGTCTGTGCCCATTTGAGGATAATATAAGGTCGCCTGCGGGTATGGAAGCTAAAGAAACGGCGATTGAGCCATGCTCCTTCGTGTTCCAATATATCACTAAGCACGTCTATGCCGCCTTGTAGTAATATCTCTATTCCTTTACCACCTACTGCTGCAAAAGGGTCTACATTGACGATCACTACTTTTTTCACCTTTTCAGCCACCAGCCTCAACGCACAGGGCGGCGTTTTGCCATAATGGGCACAGGGCTCCAGGCTAACATACATGGTACTTTGGGAAATATACTTTTTATCCCCCGTGCTAACACTATCCAGGCAATTCACTTCCGCATGCGCTGCACCATATAGCCTATGCCAGCCCTCGCCTATCACCCTTCCTTCGTGTACCAGTACAGCGCCCACCATAGGGTTAGGGGCTGTGTTACCTTTGCCCAGCTCAGCAAGTTCTATACAACGCCTTATATATACTTCGTCCTGCATCCGGTCTGCAAATTAATTGCTTAGCCCGATATTTACTTAATTTACAGCCTATGCTTACATATCATGCAGCTTTTTACGGTTTGAAGGATGAATTAAGCCCTATATACGGTATAGGTGAAGCCTCAGCCATAGCGCATGAAGTATTGCTCCACCTCACAGGGAAAGATAAAACGGAGCGCCTGCTCAATAAAGAAAAAAAACTCAGCCAGGGCGAACAGCAGGAATATGATATAATGAAAGCTGCCCTGCTGGAGGGCAAGCCCTTGCAATACGTAACAGGTATAGCATGGTTCATCGGTGAACCATACATGGTTAATAAGTATGTACTCATCCCCCGACCCGAAACCGAAGAACTGGTGCAATGGATCGCAGAAGAAAATGGGAGCAGGAACATAAAGGTATTGGATATCGGCACAGGCAGCGGTTGTATTCCTATCGCGCTGAAACGCATGCTGCCACATGCAGCTATAAGCAGTTGCGATATCAGCAATGAGGCTTTAGTGGTAGCCGGCAAAAACGCAGAAAACCTAAACGCAACCATTCAACTAATGCAATTAGATATACTGGATGAACAACAGCGTGAGAGATTGGATAAATACGATATCATTGTTTCCAATCCGCCCTATATACCAATAAACGAAAAAGAGCAACTGGATATTAATGTACGGGAATATGAACCAGACATCGCATTGTTCGTTCCTGATAGCGACCCGTTGTTGTTTTACCGGGCTATTGCCGTTTTAGGGCGATCACATTTGAACGATGGCGGCAGCATCTATTGCGAATTGCACCAGGACCTTGCCATACAAACCCAGGCCCTGTTCGAAGAAGCGGGCTACAAAGAAGTAAGGTTAAAAGAAGACATGCATGGCAATATGCGCATGCTCAGGGCTAATAAGTAATCATAAAAAAATCCCGCATCTTTTACGATGCGGGACCTTTAATATCTATTACGATCAATTATGCTTTCTTAGAAGACTTCTTGGTCGTTACTTTTTCTTCAGCTTCCTGTACGCTGTCTATTTCCAGCATTTTTTCCAGTTGACGAACTTGCTTTTTCAGTTCGTAAATGGTCTTGTACAGTTCATCCATTTCGCTACGTGTAGCTACCGGGATACCAACCATGAATTTCTCCATCTGGTTCTCGATGTCTTTGCGCAGTTTCAGTTGCATAGCGCTTACTTCAGCCATCAGTTTGCTGTATTCATCACTCTCGAACAATGAAACGAACACCTTGTCGCTGATGTTCAGCCATTCCTGGTAAAGGGCCATCATGCTGTTAACGTCAGTACCGTTCTCTATTTTACCGAGAATATTCTCAGCCAGCTTGTCCATTACCTGCGAACCCTGTGCATAGATCATATACTGCAGCTCGGCATTCTTTATATTGTACACCATGATGCGGTTCGATATATCGTTCCACTCGTTCATGGTCTTGGTGTACTGGTTAGGCGTCATCATTTTGGTGAGCGGAGCATAAGCCTCGTTCATCATGTTGTACCATGTATTGTAGCCATTCAGCATACCGGCAAACATTTCGTTGCTGTTCATAGGCATCATACCATTCATCATGCTGCGCATCTGCTGGTAGTTACTCATGCTCATACCACCCATTTGCTTCATGCCATCCTGCATCATGTTGCTCATGTTCTGCATGTATTGGCGTGTACCTTCAGGCATGAAACCAAAATATTTGTCCATCAGGTCTTTGTACATTTCAGGGTTGATGAACTGCTTGTACATATCCATGTTAAATGTTTTTTCCTGTATAGACTTCCACATAGGGGCCCACATCTGGTAGAACTTGGTGAAGCCTTCATTCACGTTCACCATGTTGCGATAAGCATCCTGTACCGTACCATTCTGCATGTTTTTCTGCCAATCAGCAAAATTGTTATTCAGCATTTCATAGTACTGGTTGAAGATGCCTGTCCAATTTTCAGCAGCCTTTTTCCAGGCTTCCATGTTAAAAGGGTTAGCCTGCTGCATTTGGTTCATCCAGTTATTGTATTGGTTCATCCAATTGCTTTGGTTGCTCATGTTGTTCATCCAAGTATTCCAGCCATTAGTCCAGTTGCTCCATGCAGCCATCGGGTCATTGACAGTGTTCTGCTGAGTAGCTTTCTTTGTCCAGTCCATGTTCATTTCCCACATTTGCTTCGCCCAGTTCATTTGTGTGTTGAACCAGTTCTGATAGAATTCGTTCAGTTTAGAAGCGTTTTCCTGTGCGTTTTCGTTCATTTCATTTGCTTTGGTAGCACCTTTAGCAAAGAAGTTTTTTTGATTGTCCAACCAGTTCTTGTACCATTCGCTGCTTTTTTCTACGGTATCCTTTACCATAGTGTTGCCATTGGCGAATTTCTTTGTGTTCTCTGCAACAGTATCCATTACTTCTTTCTGTGCATCGATCATGTTTTCTACGAAATTCATGTTGTTTTGGTTAGCCATTTTGCTAGTTTTATTATTTAATAAAATATATTTCTAAACGTTTTATAAAGAAAGGATATTCCCTATATTGCAAGTCAATTCTGGTTAATTTTCCCATAGTTGTACCTGCGCCTGTAAGAATTACCTTCCATTTTGCGCCGCAAAGGTACGTGCTTTTTATTAAAGAATTGTAAATTTCTTTAGAAATAATTCTTTCCTCTCAAATACTTCTTCAACTTTTTCAAATTTAAGAATATTTAATGGGATTGCTTTAAGTTCATATTCTACAGCACTTATAAAATTATCGGTTAAATTATTTGAAATCAAGTTATTACCCCTTACATTTGATAATAAATAAAAACCCCATAATATATTTTTATGAAAAAGACCCTGATAATGGCAAGCATTGTTCTTGCCTTTCTTGTCACCGGGCGGGCAAGAGCGCAAAGCATAGGCCCGAGCACACTGGATGCTGCAGGTGGCAGCGCTAATCTTAGCGGTAATACCTATGAATGGTCTGTAGGAGATATGGCAGTTATTAGCACATATACTTCAGGCTCGCTGGTAGTAACGCAAGGCACACTGCAACCCTTCAACATCCCTACGGGTGTAAATGTGATCACACTGGACAGGCAGCTAAAAGTTTATCCCAATCCTGCCATCAACACGGTTCTGCTCGATTACAACCTTGAGCACACAGGCGAATTAAGCTATGTGCTCCAGGACATAAATGGCAAAACCATCCTACAGAAGTCCCTAAAGGTGAAACCGGGTGAAAGCAAAGAAGCCATCAGCATGGCGGCCCTGGCAAGTGCTACTTACATGCTGAATGTGAGCTACAAGCCAGAAGAAGGCATACCCCAAACAATATCATTCAAGATCATTAAATCAAACAATTAAAACCCTTTAATAACGAACCAAATGAAAAAGAACTTATTCTTAACGTTAGCGCTCATCATTGTAACAGGGCTTACAGCATGGGCACAAGTACCACAAAAATTCAATTACCAGGGTATCGCCCGCAACGGCAGCGGTGCACCGATAGCCAGCCAGGCACTTGGCCTCAGGATCACAATACACGATGGCAGTGCAGGCGGCCCGACAGTGTACCAGGAAACAAATACAGCAACAACCAACGCCTACGGCCTTTATAACCTTGCTATTGGTACGGGTAATGTTACCGCGGGTAGTTTTGCCAGTGTAGCATGGGGCACCGGCGATAAATATATACAGGTTGAGATGGATCCCTCTGGCGGCAGCAACTACCAGCCTATAGGTGTATCACAACTTTTAAGCGTTCCTTACGCTATATATGCAGATAACGGACCGCAAGGGCCTGCCGGCCCTGCCGGCCCTGCTGGCCCCCAAGGCCCTGCTGGTGCTACGGGCGCAACCGGACCTGCTGGTCCTGTTGGCCCTGACGGTCCGCAAGGCCCACAAGGGCCTGCCGGTGCTCAAGGCCCACAGGGTCCTGTCGGCGCGCAAGGCCCAACCGGCCCTACAGGACCCGCCGGTAGTGCTAACATCAATGGTACAACTGATTACTTAATGAAATTTACCGCCGCTACTACTGGTGGTAACTCACTGATGTATGAAAACTCGACAACGAACCGGATAGGCCTCGGCACTACAACCCCAAGGGGGAAAATGGAAATAAAATCAACCGCTGATACAGTTGGCCTTTGGGTCAATTCATATTCTGCGGCCAATACTTCTTCCTACGGCATTATGAGGTCTGAATATGGTGGATCTACCGATGCTACACATGTAGGTCTGCTCGCCACTACCCTACAGGCCAGCTTAAATAAGCTATATGGCTTTGGTGTGGAAGGCGCGGGCCCGCAGGTTGGTGTGCTTGGGCTTGGTGAGTCATCATCAACCAATGGTAGCGCTCAGTCCACGGGTATGGAAGGCGATTCTTACAACGACGTAGCATCTTTTGGTGTATCGGGTTTTGCTACTTCCTATTCCGGCGGCTTCAATAATACTAACATAGGTGTATATGGTAACAGCGATGGTTCCGGCCAGGTCTATGACTATGCCGGTTATTTTGATGGTGATGTGCATGTAAACGGTACTTTATCAAAACTTTCCGGTACCTTCAAAATAGACCACCCGCTTGATCCGGCCAACAAATACCTGATACACAGTTTTGTTGAAAGCCCTGACATGATGAACATCTATAACGGAAACATAGTTACTGATGCGAATGGTGTTGCAGTAGTAGAATTACCATCTTACTTCCAGGCTGAAAACAAAGACTATCGCTACCAGCTTACTGTGATCGGCACTTTCGCACAAGCCATAGTTGCTGAAAAAGTACAGAACAACAAATTCACAATAAAAACCAGCGTGCCAAATGTAGAAGTAAGCTGGCAGGTAACCGGCATCAGGCAAGATGCATGGGCAAATGCGCACCGCGTAGTACCTGAAGTAGAAAAATCTGCTCAGAACAAAGGTAAATACCTGACACCGGTAGAGTTAGGGAAACCGAAATCATTGCAGATCACCCCGATGGTGCATACTTCACACAAAAATGATGCAAATATTAAGCCCTTAAGTATTCGCAAGTAATCACTGATCTATAGCATAAAAAAATAAACCTCCTTACAAGGAGGTTTATTTTTTTATCGTGATGTCATTATTTCTACTATTTTGGCAAAAAAAAAATTCTATGCTTAAGATCGGAGATGAATTTCGTCACAAATTTTCTTACACACAGGACGATGTGGATACCTACGCACGCGTAAGCGGCGACGTGAACCCTTTACATATTGATCCGCAAGCCGGTAAAGACAGTATGTTTGGCCGCAACATCATACATGGCTTTCTTGGTGCCAGTGTATTCACTAAAATATTTGGTGCACTATGGTATGCAGACGGGCATGTATATATGAGCCAGAGCATCAAGTGGCTTAAACCCATGTTCGTTGATACAGAATATGAAGCAGTGATAACCGTGAAAGAAATATTCCCTGAAAAGCACAGGATCATATACGAATGTGCTGTTTACGATGCTGCAACGGGCGACCAAACCATAGCCGGTGAGGCCATGCTGCTCAACAAGAAACAATACATTTGGTAGGCTATAGAACACGCTAATGAGGTTATAGGTAACTTAATGTTAAACATGAACTTAAAATGACTTTTTCATTACATTTTTTACGGATTTATCGGTATATTTGTATAACTCGTAAATGAAATCAGAAAATAAGAATGAAGAAAATCCTGCTTTCGCTTTTAGCGCTTGCTAACTGCGTTTTTTCCTTTGCAAAACAGGTAAGTGAGGAGACGGCAAAAACTGTAGGTTACAACTTCCTAAAGTCAGATACACGAGTAGAAGCACCGGCTAATGCAAATAGCCTGCAATTGGTGTATAAGGCTGAAGATGCTGGCCATCTTGTGAGTTATTACGTTTTCAATACTGCTAATGGTTTTGTTATTGTTTCGGGCGATGATGTCGCAGAACCGGTATTGGCATATTCTGGAGAATCTGTTTTTGATCCGGCCAACTTGTCACCGAGTATCAGCTGGTGGATGAATAGTTATAAGAACGACATCACCTACGCCATTACTCATAAGATACCTGCGCCGGCAGCGACCGAAGAGAAATGGTCAAACCTAAAAGCTACGGTAGCGCCGGCGGCAAAAGCTACGGGCATACCTGTAATTTCACCGCTTGTAAAAACCACGTGGAATCAATCACCATACTACAACTACTCCTGCCCGTTTGATAACGCCGCAAATTCTCGTGCACTGACAGGCTGCGTAGCGACTGCGATGGCGCAAGTGATGAAATATTGGAGCTACCCTGCTACGGGAACAGGCTCACATAGCTACACTCCATATTCTAATCCCCAATATGGTGTACAGTATGCCAACTTCGCCGGGGCCAGCTACCAGTGGGACAATATGACCAATGCGATAAGTGCAATAAGTATGGCCGCAATAGATACTATTATGTTTCATGCTGGCGTTAGTGTTAATATGGATTACGGCGTTGATGCCAGTGGCGCTTTCGTTATCTCATCTGCCAGCCCTATACAAAATTGTGCAGAATATGCTCTTAAGAGCTACTTTAAATACAAAACCTCACTGCAAGGTATCTCACGTGGCAACTACAGCAACAGTGAATGGCTGAAGACCATGAAAATGGAGCTGAACGCCAGTCGCCCTGTTCTTTATACAGGTTTTGGTAATAGTGGCGGGCACTGCTGGGTAGTGGATGGGTACGACGTTAATGATTTCCTCCACACGAACTGGGGCTGGGGAGGCGCTTGCAATGGCTACTATTCTATCAATGCAATGAATCCTTCGGCTCTCAATGGTGATAACTTCAACCAGGGGCAGCAGGCGGTGATCGGCATCACACCAGGCACTCCTACCGTTAAGATGGACCTCAACGCACAGGTGGACGTACCAACGAGCATCTCGTACAACCATCCTTTCTCCATCACTACCAAATTCATCAATAATGGTACTGCGGGTTTCGGCGGTGATTATATAGCACGCGTTTTTGACGTCAATGGTACATTAGTGGATAGCATACAACTGATGGCAGGTAATACCCTGAATGCAGGAGCACAAACCACTACACTCACCTTCGCGACCACAGGCTCAACAGCGATGACACCCGGCAACTATACCATAGGCGTTTATTATCGCCCCACAGGTAAAACATGGTTTGAGGTAAATGACAATGGTTCTTATACCAACCTCATTCCGGTGACCGTTTCTGTTGCCACTGCGGTGAACGAAGTGTCTGCCAATAACGGTATAAAAATATTCCCTAATCCAGCAAACGATGTAGTGAATGTGGAAGGTGATGGTATCGTTACCATACGCATCACAGATATGCAGGGACGCACGGTAAGATCAGTAGCAAGTACCGATGGACGATCAATGATCTCAATACCACTAAGCGGACTTATCAATGGAATCTATTTTGTTCAGACGCAAACAGCATCTGGTATAGAAACAGACAAGATAGTAGTAAGGAATTAAGAACTGTTTAGTAACAAAAAATGCCCGGCATATGCCGGGCATTTTTTGTTACCTGTGTTATTGCTATATCTCCCCTACCATATCCTTCGGCTCTACCCACTCATCGAACTGCTCTGCGGTCAGGTAGCCAAGATCGATGGCGGTTTGTTTCAGGGTCTTGCCTTGTTTATGTGCTGTCTGCGCTATCTCAGCAGCCTTGTAATACCCAATCCTGGTATTCAATGCGGTTACCAGCATCAGGGAATTGTTCAGGTGCTCGCGGATGTTCTTTTCTATCGGCTCAATGCCAACCGCACATTTATCGTTGAAAGAAACACAACCATCGCCTATAAGGCGGGCGCTGTGCAGGAAGTTATATATCATCACCGGCTTGAACACATTGAGCTCAAAATGACCGGTAGCGCCACCTATGTTTATAGACACGTCATTACCCAATACCTGGGCAGCTATCATGGTCAGTGCTTCACATTGGGTAGGGTTTACTTTGCCTGGCATGATAGATGAGCCGGGTTCATTATCCGGGATATGTATCTCGCCGATGCCGGAGCGGGGACCTGAGCTGAGCATGCGGATATCATTGGCTATCTTCATGAGGCTTACGGCTACTGTTTTCAGTGCTCCGTGTGCTTCCACAATAGCATCGTGAGCAGCAAGGCTTTCGAATTTATTTTCAGCTGTAACAAATGGCAGGCCAGTGAGCTCTGCTATTTTCCCTGCTACATTTACTGCATAGCCTTTGGGCGTATTGATGCCGGTACCTACGGCTGTACCCCCTAGCGCCAGTTCACTAAGGTGTGCCAGGCTATTGTTGATGGCACGCAGGCCATGGTCTAGCTGCGATACGTATCCGCTTATCTCCTGCCCCAGTGTGATAGGTGTTGCATCCATGAAATGGGTACGGCCAATCTTTACCACTTGCACATAATCCTTCGACTTCTGTGCCAGGGTATCCCGCAGCTTTTTGATACCGGGAATGGTCACATCCACCAGCATTTTATAAGCTGCAATGTGCATAGCAGTCGGGAAAGTATCGTTCGATGATTGTGATTTGTTTACATCATCATTGGGATGTATGAATTTATCTTTATCAGTAAGCTGCCCACCATTGAGTACATGTGCACGGTAAGCAACCACTTCGTTTACATTCATATTCGACTGTGTACCAGATCCGGTCTGCCATACAACCAGCGGAAATTCCTTATCAAGCTTGCCTTCCAATATCTCATCACACACTTTACCGATGGCATCACACTTATCCTGCGGCAATACGCCGAGCTCGGCATTGGTCAAAGCCGCTGCCTTCTTCAGGTAAGCAAAAGCCCTAATGATCTCTTTAGGCATGCGATTGATGTCCTGCGCTATTTTGAAGTTGTCAATAGAGCGCTGGGTCTGGGCGCCATAGTAGGCCTCTTTGGGTACCTGTACTTCACCCATTGTGTCTTTTTCGATACGGAAATCCATTGTTGTCAAATTATCAAATGATTTAAAATGAATGTTTTTGAGACGTGGCAAAGGTAGTGGTTAGGTTGATTAAGTTTGCAGCCTAAATCAAATAATGATGTACACAAGCCAATCTCCTTGCAATTGCATACATAATTGAAAACCTTTACTTAATAATTAAAAAATATAAATTAGTATCATTCTCCCAACCTTTAGACCAAAACAAGTGTATATTTAATAAAATTCCACTCTATGATCCGCAGACACAGAATTACCTTTACCGTATTATTAATGCTGGTCGCTCATTTTGTGAAGGCTACCCCTTATTATGGAGGACAGCTCCGCTACGAATATGATAGCCTGGATTATTACACGGTTTACCTTGATGTTTATCATGCATGCAGCGATGCCCCAATGCTGGACTCACAAGTGGTAAAACTGAGTTCATCATGTATAAATGACTCTGCATGGATCTATAAAACGGGGAGGGATACCCTAACCAATGAGTGGTGTCCTTCTTATAATGCCACGTGCGGGCAAAGTTTTATGGCAGTTATTGAACATTATTCCGGCACAGTACACTTACCGGCATGCAGCGATTGGGTATTATCTTTTTCAAGCATCGGACTTAATGCTGCTATAGCTAATATTACCAATCCTGGTTACTTACCTTTGTATGTTGAAGCTGGCCTTGATAATAGTACAAGCATCAATAATAGCACTCTGATAGCCAGCAATCCTGCCTTTATAATGCCTGTTAGCGCTGATTATAGCATGCCAATGCAAAATACAGATGCTGATGCGGATAGTGTAGAAATAGTTTTTAGCCAACCCCCGGCGCCATACTTTTTGGGATACCCGGTCCCATACACTATGACGAGCCCCTTCGGCATGGGTAGTTACAGTGTAATAGACAATATCAACCAGGAGTTTGATAATTATGCTCCCAACCAGGGCATCTATTACATGTACTTGAAAATAAATGAATATCGAAACAATACCCTAATTGGATATAGCACCCGGGTATGGACAGGCATCGTGATGAATACGAACGATCCCGAGATACCATTTCCAGTTACAGGAAGTCAATTCGAATATACCATCCATCCGGGGCAGAGTGATACTATAACGCTTAATTTCACAGATTCTGCTGTGACAGATTCCGTATATGCCGATTTCCACGCAGGCAGTTATCCAAATCTTACGACTTCCGTGTCATCAATACCAGGCATTGGCACTGCATCAACTACTTTAATATGTACCGCATCTGCGAATTTCAACATTGCCGATTCCCCTTACATCAACATACCCATATATGTGCATGACAATGCCTGTGACCATGAGGGATATGCCTTCTACAATGTGCTCCTTTACATTGCCCAACCCAATGCAGACAGTGTATGGCCCGGCGACGCCAATGGAGATCATACTGTCAATATGTACGACCCGCTTGCGATAGCCACAGCTTACGGTAATACAGGCACAACACGTGTTGGCGCTAACTTAAGCTGGACAGCACAATATTCCACAGACTGGGCAACAAACTTTATTACAGGCATCAATCATAAACATGCAGATTGTAACGGAGACGGCTTGATAGATAACTCAGACACCCTGGCCGTGACTCTGAACTATGGGATGACACACCCAAAACAATACGGGCATGCTGCTAAGGTGACCGGTCTACCCGACCTCAGATTCGACCTGGCAAATACTACCTTTTTACCGGGCTTTAGCGTTAGTATACCACTGAAACTTGGTGATGCAGCTTCGCCAATGAATAATATCTACGGGCTTGCAACTAATATTAAGATACAGGGGCCAACCCTAACAACAACTCCCGGCTTCAGCTATACCGGTAGCTGGATAAGCACGGCTGCAAGTGCAGTAAAATTTACTAAGGACATAAGCAACGAAAATATTGACTGGGTCTATGCACGTACCGATCACCAAAATGTATCGGGACAAGGAACTATTGCCTATATGAATTTTACAGTACCGGCCAATGCTAACCTTGGCGATATGATAGTATTTAAATTGAGCAATACAAAGATCATTGACAAAGATGGGAATGAAGTAACAGGCTATAACGCAGTAGATGATACAGCCTATGTAATGTTCCCGGTGGATGCAAGTATTGAAGGCACAGGTGCGATGGCCGCTGTTATTGCTCCTAACCCGTCTGAAGGGAAGGCAATATTACGGCTGACCAGCACCTACGACACGCCAATACTCCTTAATATCAGCGATATTACAGGGCGCCTGATATACCACAATGAGGTCAGGGCTGCAAAGGGCACCCATGTGATAGACTTACCTAAAATGTCCAGAGGAGTTTACTACCTGCAAGTGCAAAATACTTCGGGAAGCTTTAGGGAAAATATTAAGTGGGTATGTGAATGATCACCCATAATACTGCTGTTTCCTGAGTTTAAGCCAAGCCAACACCATGATCCAAAGCAGGAATGCGCCTATATTGATGCGTTCCCAAAGGCCTGCGTAGGGCGTTGGCATGTTGGCCTGTACCTTAGGGGCATCCGCTGCCGTCAGCACACCAAAGACAAGCAGTACCAGTATGGTAATGATGGAATAAATACGAAACCGCTTACCCAGTGCCGCAGCCCCAAAGGCCATTGCCAGTACCATGAAGAATACCGTGACAGATGCCAGTATAAGATGCATGGTGTCGCTCAGCGATGCACCATCTGCTGCCAATACCTCACGCTGGTGCATAGGCGCCAGTGGCCAAAGCAAACTTAACAAACCATACGAGAACAAAAGAACCCCTACGGTGCGCAAAGCCTTGTTACCGGGCGCAGATAACCAAACGCCCCAGCCAAAAGCAGTGAACAACAGGCTATATAGAGCTGCTAACCATATCCACAACCGGCGTGTGGGAGCATCTACAGCCGACAATTCGCTTACGGTTTGTGACATGGAGCTATACACTGGCCAAAGAAGTGGAACGAATATGTTCATGACCGTGTAAAGCAAAGATGATGCTATACCACAAAGCAGTAATGCTCTTTGCAAAGCAGGGACAGGCACCATGTGTTTACTTGTCATGTTAGTCAAAGATCCGCATCTGCAGATCAACAGGACATGACCTTGCTCAGCATGTGCCATGACTGATATCAGGAGACCATAAAAAACGAATCCCCGGACAAGCCGGGGAATTCATTTTATCTAATCTATACTAAAGCCTGATGAATAGTTTGGACTGGCTAAAAGTGCCTGATAGATTGGACACTTTTACATTGTAGATGTATTTGCCTGCAGGCAGGTGCGATACATCAAGGTCGAGGGTCTGATCGCCTGCACCCAGGCTACCGATAATTTGCCTGCTCAATTCTTTCCCCTCCAGGCTCATAACGGTCACCCTTACCGCAGACGGTGTGCGCAGCACAAGGGGTATCCTTGTCACTCCTGTACAAGGATTAGGGAAATTCTGCCTTAGCTGGAACTGGCTTTCTGCGGCAACCTGCTGAATACCTGTGGCTGCAGGACCATTTACGTAGCAGTCCCATGTCAGTACGTAGCCATTAGCGACATCACCCGTAACTGAACTCATTTCGGTTGATGTACCGTCCGAAAAAACATTGTCTGCCGCATTGTATGTATAGCCATTCATGCCTTTGGTGTAGCCATATGCAGTAGCTGCATTTACGGTAACCACAGCACTATTGGCATCTTCAGGAAAAGCTATCTGGGTTATCGACAGTGTATTGCCATTGGTGTCATAAACATGTACATGTATATGGGTTGCCCTGCCAGTGTACCAACCTGGAAATATGGAGGTAAAACTCACAAGCCCGTTCGCATCGGTGGTTTGCCTGCCGCGGAGAAAGTCCTCAGTGGTATAATCAGTAGGCTGCATTTGCGTACCTCCATATTGCGAATAATTGCCGTCCTTATCGCAATGCCATATATCAACCATAACACCCGGAAGCGCGTTGCAGGAATCGTTTACGTTCTTCACCGTGATATTGATGGTAAAGACAATACCTGTACGGTTGCCCGTTATATCGTTCCTCACCAACGATGCAGGTGTTATGGTCGGGAAAGGACCTGCGGTCTCGGTATTAGCCACGGTACATCCGGCTGCCTTATTTGCAGCAAGTATAGAGGGGCCAATGACCGTCATGCCAAGGAAGCCAATACCCTTTTTTAAGAAATCCAGTCTTTCCATATACTTTGGTATTTAAAGTGAATAATCAATTAATAATATTATGGCTATCTCCGATAGGGCTTCAAAGTCTGCCTCCGCAACATCACGCAAAAGGAGCCCATCCCTATACTCCATCAGGCGCCCATCAACCTCGAAAGAACCATTGATTATATATGCTGCCAGTCCTCCGTCCTTTTGTGCAGTATGTACCACATCTTTTACCCTGCTATCATACACACCTACTCTTATATTACCGGCAAAACCTGAACCTGCCATTAGTTTATTCTTTACTGTTATGTCCAGTACTGCATCATCCGGTCTGCTATAGTTAGCCTCACTATTTTTTTTGATACAGATGTGCAGGAAATTAATAGTCTCTTCCGGATGTATATTCTTCACAACGATTTTTCCTGCACCATTTGCAGAGCGGGATACGATACCCGGGCCTATTTGTTTGGATGGTTCATCGCTGCCCATAACCGTCATTGTTCCGACAATTGGTAACAAAATATTCTGATACCCGGGAATCAGGTCTAAATCGATACCGGAACCCTGAGCTAAAAAAACATCACGAATAATAACGATCTCATCCAATGCTGAAACATAGACAGAACAATCCGCAACAGATTCGTTTAGCCTGGCATCTGCCTTTATAAACCGGGAATGATATGTAGCGGAAGTAAGCACATACCAAAATTAATATTTACACAACCCGGGAAATAAATATGGGGTAAAGGGGAAATAATTTGCGATAAAAATGATCACTATACTTTTTTATCTTTAAACACCCTACAAATATTTTCAACCATGACAGACATAGCCTACCTGCAACAACTACGGGTTCCCACCCGGGACAATCCTCTCAGAATATTAATGAGCGCATGTCTTACGGGAGTAACCTGCGGTTACGACGGAACTGCGAATGGCAGCTACCCTACGGCCCTGAAATTGTTAGGCTATGAGAATGTAAGGATCGTGCGTTTTTGCCCCGAGGACTTTTCATTCGGTACACCGAGAGAGATGTGTGATATACATGGAGGTACCGGCATGGATGTGCTTGCAGGCAAAGCGAAGGTACTGAGCGAAAGTGGGAAGGACTGGAGCGAGGGTATGATAAAGGCATCGGAAAAGATGCTGCAAATAGCCCGGCAGGAAGATATAGAACTGGCTGTGATGATGGATATAAGCGCCGCTTGCGGCAGCCAGGTGATCTATGAAGGTAACAGGTTTGCCGGGAACAAGGTATACCAGGTAGGAGCCGGAGTATGTGCCGCGCAGTTGATGCGGAATGGTTTCAAAGTTATCAGCCAGCGCGACCTGGCTTCGCTTGAAATACTGTATTCAAAAATAGACAGCTCGCATCTCATCGACCCGAGTAAGAAGGACCATCACGAAACCGATTGGTACAAAAGCTATTTTAAAACCTAGTGCAGAAAACATGTAACTTCACAGTATGCTAATAGGCCAGTTATCCAAACGCACAGGTTTTTCTAAAGACACGATACGCTATTATGAAAAGATAGGCCTGATCGCATTGCCTAAAAAGAAAAGGCTCGATACCAACTATAAGGACTACCCAGAGGAACTGGTATATCTGCTCAAGACCATCCGTAAATACAAAGAACTGGGCTTTACGCTCGAAGAAATAAGAGAGCTACTAATATTGCAATCCATACAAGTACTGGACGTAGCAAAACTATTAGAAGTAATGGAAAGAAAAATAACAGGTATGGATGCCCGGATAGAAGAACTCCATGCCATGAAGCTGCAATTGAACCGGGAAAGGCAACAACTTCTTGCAAAAAAGAGCGGTCATATCATCAGGCTCCCCGAAATGAAACAGGCTGCCTAAGCCGGCGTTACCTGGTCCACAATACCATAGGCAATGGCCTCCCCTGCAGTCATCCAGTAATCGCGGTCAAAATCCTTAAGTATCTTCTCCTTAGTTTGGCCGCAGTTGGCGGCTAAGGTTGCTGCACTCTGTTCTTTAGCCTTGATAACCTGCCGGGCGTTTATTTCTATATCTGCTGAATTGCCCTGGAAACTACCCATCGATGGCTGATGTATCATCACCTCAGCCTTTGGATATATGTACCTGTTTCCCTTTGCACCACCCGACAAAAGGATTGAAGCCATGCTGGCAGCTAAACCGATGCAATAAGTGTAAACAGGAGAAGATATGGCCTGCATAAGATCATATATGGCATTGCCACCTGTCACCATACCACCGGGACTATTGATATATAAATGAACAGGAACCCCGGCTTGCTGCGCCTCCAGGTAAAGTAATTGCTCTACGATGATCCTGGAGTTAATATCCTCTACCGGCCCCCAAAGAAATATTTTCCTTTCTTCAAGAAGCTTGTAACGCAGCTTGTAGTTTTCGGGTAAGTATATACCTGCTTCTGTTTGTTCCATACAGCAAGTATAAGGGCTGGAGTATAGTCCACAGTTACGCCATACGGCTGCAAAATTTACTTATTCTTTAAAATCTTATTCGCATTTGCAAGGAAGGTCGCCTCTTCCTTACCCGCTTCACAAGTAGGATAGCCCAATGAACCAAGTGCCGAGATACTGAATTTATTGGCCGTCTTGTCCTTGATCATATTGAATACCCAAACTGTCGGGAAACCGCGCACCTGGAAGAACTGGAGGAGTTCATTATTCTGCTTGGCCAGCTCATCAGGTAGTTTTTTATGCCGGGGAAAGTCGAGTTCCAGCAGTATTACATTCTTTTTGGCCCAGTCAATAAAGCCGGGTTTGGTCAGCACATTGGCCTCAAGCCTGTGGCACCAGCCGCACCAGTCACTGCCGGTGAAGAAGGCAAATACAGGCTTTTTCGTTTTTGTCGACAACTCATAGACCTTCTGGACATCAGTGTACCAGGTAAGGCCATTCTTCACTTCCTGTGCACCTGCGCTATAACTACAGAGGAATATAGAGGTAACTAATACGGTGATTATTTTTCTCATTTGTTTCATACTTAATGCAATATACCCAAGAATACCTATCAGTTCCCATATATCGTGCCGATTTTGCCCGATTTGTGAATGTTTTGCATTTTGACAACGGCAATAAATACAGGCACAGTATATATATTAATTAATTTATTCCAGTAGCCAGTAAAAAAATTTGTTCGCCAAATAATATTTTTTATAGCTTTGTTTCGAATTTGACATTTGTGTTAAACATTAGTGTTAATAATGAACAAAGACAAGCAGACCGAACAAATAATACTGGAGGCAGCAAGAGGATTGTTCACCCGAAAGGGCTACGCAGCAGTACGGCTGCAGGATATAGCAGATGAAGCAGGCATCAACCGGACCCTGTTACATTACTATTTCAGAACGAAAGAAAAACTGTTTGAAAAGATATTTACAGCGGCCATTGAAAGGGTATTCCCTAATGTGCAGGAGATATTGAACAGCGATGAGACCCTATTCGGTAAGATCGAAAATGTAATATCCCATTATATAGATTTTGCAATAGCCCACCCCTACCTGCCCACCTTCGTGATACATGAGCTGAACCAAAACCCCGATAAGGTGCATGAACTGCTGGGTGCGGTAAAACAAAAGCCTGATCTGGGTAAGTTCATTATGGAGCTACAAGGGGCCGTGCAGGCGGGTAAGATACGCCCTATACAACCGCTGCACCTGCTGATCAATATCATATCGCTCTGCCTGTTTCCCTTTATTGCTAAGCCGATGATGCATGCCATATTAGGCATAAGCGACCCGGTATATGCTGCTTTCATAGCCGAACGTAAGAAAGTAGTGACCGATACGATCATTAACTCGATAAAAATACCCAATAGTTAAAACCAGTATTATGAGATACAGGATATGGATACTTATAGCTGCGCTGCTGCCTCTTGTAATAGATGCTGCTGCGCAAGGCACACAAAAACTAAGCCTTGATGAAGCTATAAGACTAGGACTGAAAAACAGCAAACAATTGCAACTGAACCAGGCAAAAATAAAAGAGGCCTCGGGCAGGCTGAGCGAAATGAAGAACAACCGGCTACCCGACCTGAAGGTATCTGGCTCCTACCTGCAAATGGCCAACCCAAAAGTGGACCTGCAACTCAGTGCATCGCCACAGGCAGCCGGCCTGTTCTCTAACGTAAAGGTCGATCATGTTGCGTATGGGATAGCCAGCGCGTCCATACCGTTGTTCTCGGGTTTCAGGATAAAGTACGGGGTAGAATCGCAGAAGTACCTGTTGAAAGCTACCATGCTGGACGCCGCAAAAGACTCACAGGCTGTGATACAAAATATCGTATCAGCTTATTGCAACCTGTATAAGGCTGGCCAGTCGGTAACTGTAATCGGGGAAAGTCTGAAACAAAGCCAGAAAAGGGTACAGGACTTTCGTGCTTTTGAAAAGAACGGTACAATGATACATAACGATGTTTTGAAGGCTCAACTGCAGGAATCAAACATCAGGCTATCGCTGCTGGATGCCCAAAACAACCTCGATATTGCCACAGTGAATATGGACCTGATGCTGGGCCTGGCCGAAGACACCCGGCTGGAAACGGATAGTAACAGCCTGCAATACCCCACAGACGCAGGCACGATAGACAGTTGGGAAGGCAAGGCCATAGCGAACAGGAACGATATAGCAGCGATGCAGGAAAGAGAAAATGCAGCAAGCGGCAGCATAAAAGCTACAAAAGGAGAGTATTACCCCAGCCTGGCCCTTACCGGCAACTACATTGCGGCTGACGTCCATAAGCTACTGACAGTGACCAATGCGCTGGGCGCCGGTGTAGGGCTGCAATACAATATAGGCTCGCTGTGGAAAACGAAAGCCAAAGTAATGCAGGCTGAAGCAAGGAGAGACCAGGCCGTAATAGGTGAAAAGATGCTGAGTGATGCAGTAAGGCTGCAGGCACACCAGGCCTATAAGAATTACCTGCTGAGCGTGCAGAAAATAGAAGTATTTGCAGATGCCCTTAGCGAAGCCAAAGAAAATTACCGGGTTACCCAAAGCAAATATGATAACAAGGTGGCCACTACACAGGAACTGCTGGATGCAGATATAGAACAACTGCACGCCCGGCTGAACTATGCATTCTCCAAAGCAGATGCTATGGCCGCTTATAAAAAACTATTGGAAGTATCAGGCACATTATTTCAATAATAAAACGACAATACATAAAAATGAGACACTCTTATAAGTTACTACTGGCGCCCATGATCTTATTGGCATCATGCGCGGGTGACAAGGACCAGTTCGATGCTTCGGGCATGTTCGAATCAACAGAAGTGATCGTATCTGCGCAGGGGAACGGGAAAATATTACAGTTTGATGTGCACGAGGGCGAAAAATTGCAGGCAGGCGCAATAGTTGGCTATATAGACACTACCCAACTGCACTGGCGCAAACAACAATTACAAGCAAGCAGCAGGGCCATTACTGTGACCAAGCCAAATGTAAGCGAGCAAATAGCTGCAATAGAACAACAGATAACCAATACGGAAACAGAGAAACGCAGGATAGAGAACCTGGTGCAGGCGGATGCCGTACCCCAAAAACAGTTGGATGATATCAATGAACACTTAAAAGTGCTTCAAAAGCAGTTGGATGCACAAACATCCACAGTTTCAAAAAGTGCCCGTGGCATAGAAGCCCAGACCAGGCCGGTATATGCCCAGATACAGGAGATAGACGAGCAATTGCAGAACAGTATTATTACCAATCCCATTAATGGTACCGTGCTCACCAAATATGCAGAACAGGACGAAGTGACCATGACAGGCAAACCTCTATATCGCATAGCCGACATGGACAATATGATACTGAGGGTTTACGTGACCGGCGACCAACTATCGCAGATAAAACTGGGACAGGATGTAAAAGTATATGTGGATAGCACAGCCAAGACATACCGGGAACTGCCCGGCAGGGTGAGCTGGATAGCCAGTGAAGCAGAATTTACCCCAAAGACCATACAGACAAAAGATGAGCGTGCCAATCTTGTGTATGCAGTGAAAGTAAATGTAAAGAACGATGGCTACCTGAAAATAGGCATGTACGGCGAGATAAAATTCAAGTAAGATGAGCGCAGTCAGTGTAGAACATATCACCAAGACCTACGTACAAAAGGAACAAAAAAAGGAGAAGAAGGTAACCGCCCTCGATGATGTTTCATTTACGGTGGATAAAGGGGAACTGTTCGGCATCATCGGTCCTGATGGTGCAGGGAAGACCACGCTGTTCCGGATACTGACAACTGTACTGCTGGCAGATAGCGGCAGGGCAACTGTAGAAGGGATGGACGTAGTGAAAGACTATAGAAAGATAAGGGACCGGGTAGGTTACATGCCGGGGAAATTCTCATTGTACCAGGACCTGACGGTAGAAGAGAACCTGAACTTCTTCGCTACGATATTCAACACTACTGTAAAGAAGAATTATGAACTGATCAAAGAGATATATGTACAACTGGAACCTTTCAAGAAAAGAAGGGCCGGGGCCCTATCCGGTGGCATGAAACAAAAGCTTGCACTATGCTGTGCACTCATACACAAACCATCCATCCTTTTTCTGGACGAGCCGACGACCGGTGTAGACCCCGTATCGCGACGGGACTTCTGGGACATGATCAAAAAACTCAAGGAACAGGACATTGCCATACTGGTATCAACAGCATACATGGATGAGGCAAATATGTGCGAGAAGATAGCACTGATACAGAACGGAAATATCCTGACAGTAAGCAGCCCGGAGCAAATAATCAGTGAATTTGACAGCCCGCTACTTGCCGTACGCTCCGACGATATGTACCAACTGCTGTATGAACTGCGGGCCAACAGATCTGTACAGGAAGCCTACCCCTTCGGTGCATATTACCATGTGATACCCGACACAGCCGGGCAGGCGGGCGAATTGCAACAATATCTGGAGCAGAAAGGCCAAAAAGGCCTGGAGGTAAAACCAATAAAAGCAAATATTGAAGACAGTTTTATCGCACTGATGAAGAAGAAAGCTTAACGCAATGGAAAACGAAAAGGTCATTATTACCCAACAACTGACAAAACAGTTCGGCAGCTTCACAGCGGTGAACGGGATAAGCTTTGAGGTAAACAAAGGTGAAATATTCGGTTTTCTTGGTGCCAACGGCGCAGGTAAAACAACCGCTATCAGGATGCTGTGCGGGCTGCTGGCGCCTACATCGGGAGAGGCAACAGTGGCGGGCTTTGATGTATATAAGCAGGCTGAAAAGATAAAAAAGAACATAGGCTATATGAGCCAAAAATTCTCGCTGTATGACGACCTGACCGTTAGAGAGAATATGCGGCTTTTTGCCGGTATCTATGGCATGGACCGGAAAACCATAAAACAAAAAACGGAAGAGAAATTACAACAGCTGCAACTGGAAGAACAGGCCGACGATCTTGTCAACTCCTTACCTCTTGGCTGGAAACAGAAGCTGGCATTCTCCATATCCATATTCCACGACCCCAAAATAGTTTTTCTCGATGAGCCTACGGGCGGTGTGGACCCGCTGGCACGTAAGCAGTTTTGGGAAATGATCTATGCAGCAGCACATAATGGCATTACTGTATTCGTTACCACACACTATATGGACGAGGCAGAATATTGCGACCGCGTGACCATAATGGTGGATGGAGAAATAAGAGCACTGAACACGCCCGGGAACTTAAAAGAACAGATGGGGGCCGAAAGCATAGATGAAGTATTCTATAAACTGGCGAGAACAGCGACAAGAAAAGCAGACTAAAACATGAAGCGATTATTATCATTTGTCATCAAAGAGTTCCATCACATTTTTCGTGACCGTCGTACCATGCTCATATTGCTTGGCATGCCTATAGTGCAGATCATACTGTTCGGTTTTGCAGTGACCAACGAGGTGAACAACGCCTCCATAGCCATATGGGACCAGTCAAAAGACATGGCCACAACACAGATAATACAGCGCATAGGTTCAAGCAAATATTTCGACATAGAGAAGTTCCTACATAGCAAAGAAGAGATAGAGGGCTCATTCAAAAAAGGGAAAGTAAAGATGGTCATCGTTTTCCCGCCCCGGTTCAGGGAATCATTGCTGCATGAGAATAATGCCGAGGTGCAATTGATAGCAGACGCTTCGGACCTGAATACGGCCACCACGCTTACCAACTACGCCAGCAGTATCATAATGGCATACCAGTCTGAGATACTTGGCGCCAATATGCCCTACCAGGTAAAAGTGAATACCCGCATGCTCTACAATCCAAACCTCGTGAGCGCTTACAACTTCGTACCCGGCGTTATGGGTTTGATATTGATGCTGATCTCTGCTATGATGACATCGGTATCCATTGTTCGGGAAAAAGAAATGGGCACCATGGAAGTGCTGCTTGTTTCACCGGTAAAGGCCTATATGGTCATCATATCAAAGGTGATACCCTACCTGGTGTTATCACTTATCAATATCATTTCCATCATACTCTTATCGGTATATGTGCTGGGGGTACCTGTGTCCGGTAACCTCGCCTTGCTTATCGGGGAGAGCATTTTATTCATCATTACATCATTATCGTTGGGTATTACCATCTCTACCCTTACCCAATCGCAGCAGGCTGCCATGCTTGTATCTATGATGGCCCTGATGCTCCCCACTATATTATTGTCGGGCTTCGTCTTCCCGATAGAAAATATGCCGGTCATCTTGCAAGTGATCTCTAACATAGTACCTGCCAAATGGTATATAGACATTGTAAGACTGGTAATGATAAAAGGATTGGGCTTTAGTGCAGTGATGAAGGACACTCTTATACTAACAGGCATTACGATAGTGTTCATTGTTATAAGCCTGGTACGTTTTAAAACAAGACTGGAGTAAAAGAAGTATTATGCGCGTATTATTATTCTTGTTGCAAAAAGAGTTCCTGCAGATATTCAGGAACAAGACCATACTGGCTATCATCTTTGTAGCCCCGGTCATGCAATTGCTCATACTCCCTAATGCGGCCACTTTCGAGGTAAAGAATATTATGATGAGCATAGTGGACCACGATCACAGCAGCTATTCACAAAAGCTGGTGGAAAAACTTAGCGCATCAGGTTATTTCATATTAACGGACTACTCACCCACCTATAAAAAAGGTCTGAAAGCAATAGAGCACAAAAAGGCAGACCTGATCATTGAGATACCGGCCAACTTCGAACGCGACCTTATCAAGCTGGGGAAGGCAAATGTATTGTTAAGTATAGATGCCATAAACGGTGTAAAGGCAGGTGTAGGTGGCGGCTACGCTACGCAGATCATTAACCGGTTCAGCCAGGACGTGCGTGCGGAATGGTTACCAATATCCCGCTCGGGCAGTGCACCTGTGATCGATATCACTTTCTCTAACTGGTACAACCCGTTGATGAATTACAAAACTTTCTTTGTGCCGGGTATATTGGTATTGCTGCTTACCTTGGTAGGAGGCCTGCTTACTGCCCTGAATATTGTCCGGGAGAAGGAGATAGGCACCATTGAACAAATAAATGTAACCCCCATACGGAAGATACAGTTCATCGCCGGCAAGCTGATCCCATTTTGGATAACAGGGCTTGTGATACTGACCATAGGTTTCATTATTTCTGCTGTCGTATATCACATAGTCCCTGCCGGCAGTTTTTTGACCATTTACCTGTTTGCAGCAGTGTACCTTATTGCTTTCCTCGGCTTCGGGCTGCTTATATCAACCTACAGCAATACACAACAGCAAGCCTTATTCGTTATCTTCTTCTTTGTTATGGTCTTTTTCCTGATGAGTGGTATGTTCACACCCATAGAAAGCATGCCGCACTGGGCACAGGTGATCACCTACTTCAACCCGGTGCGCTACTTTGTTGAAGTGATCAGGCTGGTAGTGCTGAAAGGCAGTTCGTTGTTCGATGTGAAACGGCAGCTGCTCGTGATGTGCATTTTTGCACTTGGCTTCAATACATGGGCCATTATCAATTACAAAAAGACAACATAAGCATGCCTTCGCTGATAGGGCCTACAGAGATAATACATTGAATACTTTGGGGTTCATTTACTATTTTGTCTCCTAAATATTCACCTTATGAGGAAAGCCCTTTTGTTGATCGGCCTGCTGGCCGTAAGCGCAATAGCAATATATGCCCAATCACCTAAAATAGAAATGAGTGCGCCATTTCATGAATCTAAAATTGGATGGAAAAAAATCATCCAAACAACTAATGGCCATACCTTATTCATACGCAGCAAACAGAATAATATACAGGTAACCGTCTTTGACAAGACTAGAAAAATAATAGCTGAAGAAAGCCTTAACAGTAAAATATTACAGAGTTCCCTGATAGAACAATCTGATTTAAATGGTGTATACCAGATCAATAATGAAGTGGTAGTATTTTTAGCCCAAACCATTCACAAACAGGCCACCTTATTCCGGCTACTTATAGATATCAATACTGGAAAACTAAATGATGAAAAAGCCATAAGCCATATTGAAAAATATAGGATCGGGAAGAAATGGGCTATGACTTGGGGTGGTATGGATCCAAACCGATTCTATGTTGAGAAAGACCCTCATTCCGGCCATTATGCCGTGGTAAACTTAGACAATTTCGCACATGACAGCGGCAAGCGCTTGAAGTTCAGCTTATATGGCGAAAACCACAAAGAACTATGCAATGCTTTTTATGGGAACCCTGCGAAATTGAAGTACAACAAATTTGTTGCTATGGCGATAAATGGCGACCAGGCCTTCTTGTGCACATATTCCTTCAACTCCGCATCAAAGTTTCCCGAAAACAGCAAGCTTGTCCTTTCAAAAATAACAAGTACCGAAACCCAGTTTTATCATAATGCCATCAATTTAGAAGATTTAAAGGCTACCATTGGAGTCATGCAGTACGACGACCATAATAAAATGTTGCGATTGACATCTATGTTACAAATGGGCGGCAAAAATTCAGTCATGAATGTTGAGCCGGGTGGATATTATCTACCTACATTAAGTTATATAGACCCTCAATCTCTAACCGTCACCTTTACCAAACCCATTACCTGCGAAAAGGTATCAAGGAATATAACATCTCGCTACCGGAACGATAGTTTATTTACAGGAGTGCCGGTTGATATGATCATCAACGAAGACCATACAATTACATTGCTTACAGAAGAAATCGCTCAGTTTACCCATAACAATTCATACTCAGGCGCCGTTGAATCCACAGAAACTATGACAGGGGATATTGGGATATCTCAATTAAATAACACTGGTACTGAACTAAGTGGATATGGTATAGTGAACTTTCAACGCTGTAAAGGGTCGATTTCCCCTTTTTACCGATCAGAAAAGAACAAAGGCATCTGTATACACCAAAAAAAACCGGCTTTAGACCCATTGAATGACTACCAGTTCTTTTGTTTCGATTACGCTGCAAAAGGGAAAAATAACTACATCATTGTGAACCAATTTCCGGAAAGCTATGAGAGTTTGGATAAAAAAGAAAGAAAACAACTTGGCATTGATGCCTCTGAAACATTCTGTTATGAAATAAGCGACACCGGCATCAGGCAATATTACCTTTTGGGCGGGCCCAAAGACCGCGACCACTCGATCTATTGTTATATTCTCCCCTCAGACTACGACCGGAAGACTAATACCTATGCAACCCTTGCCATTGAACGAGACAACATGAATAAACAATCACGCATCATCTGGGCAACATTTGAATAGTCCCTTGCTAATTACTCAACCAGGCAACAGATCCAAAAAATAAAAGCCTGTATGCCACTTGTCTTTGTCGTCATCAGCCGGTGTATAAGCTTTGTACACTATTTCACCCATTTTTGCCGGGACGGCAGTTGAAAAGAAAGGAGCATTGATCACAAATGTGTGAAACTCCCCGTTCTCTCCGCAGGGGTCAACATTGGGCGGCAGATCACGAAGAAGGTCGCGCCCTATCTTGCGACCAAGAAATTCTTTACCTAGAAATTTTTCATTGACACATATCATCACTGCCTCTATGCCCGCATCCTCTACCCTTGCCACAAGTTCACGCGTATCCATCTTCCATAGGGGGAACACTGCACCAAAACCTGCCTGTGCCAGTTGCTCCTCACGGTATTGCTTAAGGTCTTCCAGGAATATATCACCAAAGGCAGTGGTATGTATACCTTCTTTTTTCAGTCCAAGCAGGGTGTTTTGCATGGCCTCTTTATAGGCATCATCTGTAGGCACAGTTGGCAACTTCACCTTTACCAGCGGTAGGGCCATACGCTCGGCCTGTGCATCAAGCAGGGCTTCACGTACCCCGTGCATCACTATCCTGTCATGCTCCTCGTTAAGGGTAGTCAGGAGCTTGGTCACTTTGTATTGCCCGCTATTTTGCAACAGGCTGTAAGCCAGTGCTGCATCTTTTCCTGAGCTCCAGTTGAGCACAAGCGGAAGTAAATTATTGTTCATTTTCTCTGCAAATGAATGTAAATTGTCGCTATTTCGTATAAACAAACTGAGGATGAGATATGCAATAGTCAGCGGCGGAGCACACGGTATAGGCAGGGCAATAACTGAAAAATTGCTTTCGGAGGGCTTCTCTGTGGCCACATGCGGGCGCAACAAAGAAGATCTTGAGGCAAGGCAGGCAGAATGGAATGAGCGCTGGCCCGAGGCCTCCGTGCTTGCCTTGCAGGCCGACCTCAGTATAAAAGAAGAGGCAAAGACCTTCGGTACTGCTGTGCTGGCCAACTTTCCCCAAGTCGATCTGCTGGTGAATAATGTGGGTACATACTACCCCGGCAGTATCAGTGAGGAACCCGATGGTGCACTTGAAGAATTGATCGGCATCAACCTGTACAGCGCCTACCACCTGACCCGGGCCGTACTCCCTGCTATGAAACAGGCCGGCAGTGGTCATATCTTCAACATGTGCTCCATAGCCAGCCTGCATGCTTATCCCAACGGAGGTGCATACAGTATCAGCAAATATGGGATGCTGGGCTTCTCAGAGAACCTTAGAGAAGAGCTGAAAACAAAAAATATTAAAGTTACCGCTATTTGTTCAGGAGCTGTTTACAGCCGTTCCTGGGAGGGCAGCGATATAGCACCGGGCCGCATCATGGAAACAGGCGACATAGCTACCATGCTGTGGGCAGCCTATTGCCTGTCGGCAGGGGCTACGGTCGAGACCATCGTTATGCGCCCACAGCAAGGCGACCTATAGCGAGTTTTTAACGCGGTTTTAACTCTGAAAATTTAGTGTAAAGTAACACACATTACTAAATTTGTGGGACTTTAAAAATGCTAAGAACTATCAACATAAAGCTTTGCAGTATCGTATGCATCCTACTCAGTGCATGCAATGGCTTTGTTGCCGCACAAAATGTGGTGTTCACCGCCAATGCCAGCGCCGATAAAATGGGCTTAAAGGACAATATACAGGTGACCTACACCATACAGAACGTCCCCAACCTGCAATCGATAGACCGCATCAATCCCGATGACTTCAATGTAGTGGGCGGACCCTACCAGTCGCAAAGCACCAACGTGTCGATAATGGGCAACCGTGCAGTACAGCAGGTGAGTATATCCCTCACTTACGTATTGCAGCCCAAGCATACGGGTACACTTACAATACCCGCCTCAGTAGCAAAAGATGCCGCAGGCCATAGTTACCAGTCGAACACCATACCCATACAGGTAGTGAACGGTAGCCTGGCCGCTGCCCGTCCGCAAAGGCAGGCTAATCCTTACGACCCCTTCGACGATGACCCTTTTGCTGCCATTATGAGGCAACGGCAACAGCAGTTGCAGCAAATGCGCAACGCAATGCGCCAGCAGCAGGGCCAGCAACAACAACAACAAAATCAACCAACCGCAAAGGCCCCCGCCGATATCAATAAAGACCTTTTTATCCGTGTATCGGTAGATAAAAGCAAAGTACATGTGGGCGAGCAGGTAACAGCAAGCTACAAACTGTATTCGCGCATACCCATGCAGGTAGGCATATCTAAGCTCCCCTCGCTGAACGGCTTCTGGACACAGGATTTTGACATACCCAAGGAACCCAAACCCGCAGAGGAAGTAGTGGACGGCAAGAAATACCAGGTATTCCTGCTAAAAAAATCAGCACTCTTTCCGCAGCAGACGGGCACATTGGAGCTGGACCCCGCAGAAGCACAAGGCGTGGCACGCATCATACAGCAGGTAAGGCAGCGTAACCCTTTCGCAGACATGTTCGACGACCCCTTCTTTCAGAATGCTATGGGCGGCAGCCTGATGATGAACGACCCGTTCTTCAATAATGGCTTCTTTAACTCAGTAGCATACAAGGACGTACAGGTGCACCTGAAGAGCACCCCGGTAAAGATACAGGTAACTGCACTGCCCGATAAAGGTAAACCAGAAGACTATGGTGGCGCAGTAGGCAAATTTACTGTGGCCGGCAAGATAGATAAGACACAACTGAGCACCGACGAAACAGCCAACCTCACCCTGACCATCACCGGCAGCGGCAATCTGAAACTAATAGCTGCTCCCCAACTAAAACTGCCCAATGGCCTCGAAAGCTACGATCCGCAGATAACAGATACCGTTACCGGGCGCAGCACTACCATAAGTGGTTCTAAGATCATTACTTATCCTATAGCCCCAAGAACACCGGGCGATTACAATATACCCGCTACAGACTTCACCTATTTCGATCCGCAGGCCAATGACTATGTAACACTGCATACACAGCCTATAGCACTACATGTAAAGCCCGGCAAGAACTACAACCCCGCCGTGGCCAAAAACAACAAACCGCTTACCGACATCCACAATATAGAAACCAAACCACTGAACAAACTGGCTTATAATAGCCAACCTTTATTATTTACCCCCGGCTACTGGTCCATGTACGCAGTGCCCCTGCTGGCATTTGTAGGCCTCGTTTTCTGGAAACGCCGTGATGAGGAGCTTTCAAAAGATATGGTGAAGCTGCGCAACAGGCGTGCCAATAAGATAGCGCTCAAGCGCCTGGCCACTGCACAGAAGCTGCTGAAAGAAAACAAACGCGGTCCCTTCTACGAAGAGATATCTAAAGCTATATGGCTATACCTAAGCGATAAGCTGAACATACCGCTATCGTCCCTCTCGCACGAAACAGCGAGGACGGCATTGCAGGAACGCAAAGTTCCTGCTAATTTGCAGGAGCAAATGGGCGCCGTGATGAATGAGTGTGAGACAGCGCTCTACACCCCCTCGGGTGGCTCGCAGCAAATGCAGCACAGCTACGAAAATGCCATTAAAGTGATCAGCGAACTGGAAGAAACGATAAACGCCTGATGAGAAAAAGTTTTTGGATAAGCTCCATTCTCCTGATATGTTCTTTTCAGCTTTTTGCCTCCCCGGCCAATGACTGGTGGCAAAAGGGCAATGCTTTCTACAAACAGAAACAATACGACAGCGCCGCACATTACTACGAAAAGCTGGCAGCAGAGAAGCCAAATAACGCAGAGCTCTATTACAACCTGGGCAATGTATATTACAAGCTGAACCTGATAGGCCCTGCGGTGCTCAATTACGAGCGCGCCCTGCACCTGGAACCTGGCTATAAAGAGGCCGAAGACAACCTGATACTTACACAGAGCCGTATTGCCAACCGCATACAGGGCGGAGACGACATCTTCTTTGTGAAATGGTGGAAAACGCTGACCCAAATTGATAATGCCGGCTTCTGGGCCATCAGCAGTCTCGCCTTGTTCCTTGCCCTGCTGGTATTGCTGCTTGGCAAACGCATGGGACGCTTCGAAATTTCCCTGCACCGGCAGGTGATTATTACTTTAAGTATCTTATTTTTACTATGCCTTATCTTATCTTATTCTTCGGCCTCCCGAAACGAAAGTCACGCTGCCGTAGTGATGCAGCAGGACGCCCCCCTACTGAACAGCCGCACGAATAATAAGCCACTGACCCTTGTACCCGAAGGTACTACCGTGAAAATAGAGGATGAGCAGGATGCATGGATGGAAGTAAAGCTGCCCGATGGCCGCAGCGGCTGGATGGAGCGCAGTTACCTGTCCCGTATATAGGCTTGTATAATTTTTTACCATTTTTTATGTCATCGTACTGGGTAAAGACACCGTGGTGGGTAAAACGCTTCTTCTCGAAAGAGCTGGTATGGAATATACCGCAGAACGGCGTGCCTACTGTGTACATTACATTCGACGATGGCCCCCACCCTGTAGCCACGCCATTTGCACTTGCTGAGTAGCAAAAACACGAGGCCAAAGCCA
>CAYZTM010000001.1:0-10515 GCA_964481425.1 uncultured Flavipsychrobacter sp. | reverse complement strand
GAAGAATGTAGCTGCACACCCCGATATATACGACGATATGATCCGATCGGGCCATACTACGGGTAACCACACTCAAAACCACCTCAACGGGTGGTACACGGATAATAAAGAATACCTCGGTAACATCCTGCAGGCATCAAAACAGATCGACAGCCAGGGGTTCAGACCCCCCTATGGTAAAATAAAACTCTCACAGGTGCGTATATTGCACCGTAAATGGCCGGCGCTTAAGATCTACATGTGGGATGTATTGAGCGGGGACTTCGACAAAGAAGTAACACCTGAGCAATGCGCCCGCAATGTAATAGAGAATATAGAGCCGGGCTCAATAGTGGTGTTCCACGACAGCGAGAAGGCATGGGAGCGCATGCGCTATGCCCTGCCCCTGGTGCTGGAATACTGCAAACAGATGAACTGGAAACTGGCAGCCCTGCCAATGACTTAAAGACATGTACACAGACACGCATACCCACCTCTACGACGAAAGACTACTGCGCGAAGAAGACGCTATGATACAAAGGGCCCTTGATGCAGGGGTAACCAAAATGTATATGCCCAACTGCGACAGTGGCACTATTAACGATATGCTGCACCTGGCCGACAAATGGCCAAATAATTGCTACCCGATGATGGGCCTGCATCCCACCTATGTGAAAGAGAATTATAAAGATGAACTGGCAATAGTGAAAGACTGGCTGGATAAGAGGAAATTCTATGCGGTCGGCGAGATCGGGCTCGATTATTACTGGGATATCAGCTTCAAAGCCCAGCAAATAGAAGCTTTTGAAACACAAATAGATTGGGCATTAGCGTATGACCTGCCCATCGTCATACACAGCCGTGAGTCGACACAGGACTGTATAGATATAGTGCGCCAAAAGCAAAATGGCAAACTGAAAGGTATCTTCCACTGCTTCAGCGGCAGTGTGGAACAGGCCAAACAGGTGGCCGACCTTGGGCTTTACCTCGGTATTGGGGGCGTAGTTACTTACAAGAACAGTAACCTGCCGGAGATCATAAAAGAGACAGGCCTCGGGCCTGTAGTATTGGAAACCGATGCTCCTTACCTCGCGCCGGTACCCTATAGGGGCAAGCGCAATGAAAGCAGCTATATACCGGTTATTGCGGAAAAAATAGGCGCTGTATTGGGATTAAGTGCTGAGGAGGTAGGCCGTATTACCACCGGCAATGCAGGCAAAATATTCCCCTAAAAGTATTACATTTGCTGCCCCTTCAATGGAGAGATGCTCGAGTGGTTGAAGAGGCACGCCTGGAAAGTGTGTATACCTGTCAAAGGGTATCCAGGGTTCGAATCCCTGTCTCTCCGCATCCAAGTTTTCAATATGAGATAAAAGCCTTCAAATCGTATGATTTAAAGGCTTTTATCTTTTTCAAGCCATTACCTAATCATTCATTGATGTTCAAATTTCAGGTGAGTATTCCGGTGAAATCAAAAATTACTAACTGAGGCCCTCTGGGGTGCCAATAGTGATTTATGATCCTGCGATACAAGCAATCAAGAATTACATTAGTATTGCCTTAAGTCAATTTATGAAATGATCGGGAAAAATAATTTCTTGGAGATATTCTTTGAAAAAGATGTTACTCGCCGAAACGAACAACACCGCAAGTTCGGCGACTATTTTTTAACTAATAAACAAGATCCGCTATACATTAGCTGGATAATTGCTAATGTTGATTTGTGGGAGAACCAATCTGAAGCTCATATTTGGGCTAAAAAGGCATTTCACGAATCTTTAGACGCAAGATATTTGGTTATATTTTCTTATCTCGAATTGGCATATTTTGGATGGGTAGAAGATAGCACTTTCCAACTATTGATTAATATGGACGGTAAAACAATTATTTGCAGTCAGGCCATAAAAACACTACTAGTATGGTTATATACCGACAAGCACGATCTTCTAAATGCGAAAACAAAAGCAAAAGAATGCCTGGACAATTACGATAACAACGTTGAGTATGCTTAGCACTTGCTGAACTCAAAGAAGCCCAAAAAGATTATTCCGATGCTATTGTTCTATATAAAAAAGCCCACAATGAGGCATCTGTAATATACAATTTTGACGATTCTGCATACATGATTGATTACTTTGACTTTGATGTTTTTTGTCACAGAGATATTATAAAGGATCACCTTACCAGTTGGGATGTTCAAAATAAAATTTTAAATAAAATAAATGCTCTTAGGAATAAACTGACGTAACGATCCAAGTTATTTCCACCTCTTCCATAAAACCAGCCAAACATAATATTACAAAACACGTTTTACAGCGCCTGTTCCCGGATCAAGCATTCCCGATATTATAGTGACGAAAGTGTGTACAAAAGAGGGATAATACCTTCGATGCAAATAAGTCCTGACAAGCAAAATGTGTCCTGCGTGCTGAAAAATAGCTGGTTAAATAATCAGTTAGGATTCCGCTTCTTTATTTAATCCCCACCATCGCCAATATCTCCTCCCTGCTCTTCCCCTCATCCCCCAACTCTTGTATGGAAACCGTCCCTGCGGCCTTGGATAGCTTTTCACCTTTTGCATCAGTTAGCAGGTGATGGTGGTGGAATACCACATCCTTAAAATTATTCCCCGGCAGTAAAGCTGAAAGGTACAGTTGCGCCAGTGTAGAGGCCCAAAGGTCCTCGCCGCGTACAACCAGGTCTATGCCATAATACAGGTCATCAATAACAGAGCTCAACTGGTATGCCGGGAAACCGTCCTTTTTACGTATTATAAAGTCACGCATTTCGGCCGGCAGCTTTGCTGGTACTTGCCCATCATTCAGCGTGTTTACCCTAACATCGCTATCGCCAGTCACCAGGCGCCAGCAGACATTGTCCGCATCCAGCGGGATATGTTTATGCCGGCAGGTGCCGGGATAGCTGCCATCAGCACTGGCTGCGGCTACCTGGCTACGGCTACATTCGCAAGCGAATACATGCCCCCCTGCTACCAGTTGTTCCAGGGCCTCACGATATTGCCCAATACGATGGATCTGAGAATATTCGCGCTCAAATTCCTCCACGCTCCTCGGGCCTTCATCCAGGTTTATACCCATAAAGTTTAGCGTATCAAAGATGTCATGTATGTACTTTCGGTCCGCCCTTTCACGGTCCATATCGTCTATGCGCAGCAATATTTTTGCACCATGGCTACGGGCCAGTTCTGCCGTCAGCAAAAATGAGTACAGGTTACCCAGGTGCAGGTAACCGCTGGGCGTAGGCGCTATCCTCGTCTTATTGAAGGTGGTCCCGTTCATAACAGAATAAGCTCCATAATTACTAAAATTTTGACAAAGGCACTATATTCGCTATATTCATTGCCTGTTATGAGAAAGACCGCACTCCTGCTCCTCGCCGCCGGTATATTGGCTTCCTGCAATAAGCCTGAAGCAAAGTTTTGCTACACCTGCACGCAGAAATATTCTTACCGTGTGCAAGACAGCATACCTGCACACGACGAAATACAAACCACCGAATATTGTGATAAGACCATACAGGACATCGTGGACCTCAAGGCCGAGCACCAGGGCGAACAGACCACCCTCTACACCTCTTACCAGATGGAATGTGTACGGGAGCAATAGATTCTCTCCCACTCTTATTAACATAACCTAAGCGTATTTTTTTGTAACTTTTACAGGAAAATCGGCTGTATTATGACGCTTAGCGAAACATGGTTCATGGAGGGGTACATAGATTTTGAGCTGCAGAAATATAAGCTCCTGGCTTACCTGCAGGAAGTAAATAAACTCTTTAGCGAAACGCGGTTATACCCCCCTTTGTCCGACATAGTATTCCATTACAACAATATCATTTCCTTCCGGGACAATAAGCAATTTCTGCAGGATCAATTCCCTAAACGGCTGAACGGCATGGACCTGCAAAAACTGGAACTGACCTACGAAAAGATACTTGGCGATGACAGCCTCATGCAGGAACTGGAACAGATAACCGGCTTCGCCGAAGGCCAGATGAAGAACACTATTGAGAACGGTGCAGAGATATACGAATTGATCGAGCAGCATTTACGCATAGAACCTGTAGGCATCATACCCCTATACAAGGATGAAGGCTATATGCTGCTGCGTTATGGTAATATTGCGGAGGTACGCGCCTATGCTTATACCACCACCCTCCTCGAACATAAAAATGCACGCTACAGGGGCATAAAGCTCAGCTACCTGGATACCTGGCCCGGCAACATTACCAATACCTACGAGCAGATAAAACGCGACATCATCCGCACAATAAAAACACTGCCCAACCCGGCGGTGTATAGTATAGAGCACCCCATGCAGCTACCACTGGATGAGACCCTGCTGCCCGTAGCCAAGAGGGTACTGGTGAAGCATCTTGTTTAGTCCTGGGTACACAAGGCACAGGCCTTATTTTGTATCCAGCCGCATTTCATTATCACTCAGGTCTTTGTCTATCAGCAGCTCGTTAGGGTCCACTACTACCTTTTCCGGCACTTCATCCACAGTCATGCTAAGCTTGTGGGTACCACCGGCAAGTTTAAACCGTTCCAGTTGTATCATCCTGCGCTTCTTATTGAAGATACCCACCTCTATATAATCGTTCGAGGCTACCGGCTTTTCCAGCCCGGTACTGTCCGAATACAATTTTTGAGACGAAACACTAAAGTTGACTGTGTATTTACCATCGCTTGTTTTGACCACTTTGGCATCCTCCACCTTGTTCTTGTATAATGTGATATTGTCAAAAACATCGGTAACAAAATACTGCATAGAATCGGGTGTCACCTGCCGGATATAGCGGATCAGGTCGAGCGTGGTAGGATATGGAGGGCCCTGGAATGCATATTGGTGAATAAAGCGGCTGAGTGCTTTGTTCAGGCTATCCTCACCAAGGTAATGGCTGAGAGCGTACATCTCTATACCTCCTTTCTCATACCGGATATAGCCTTGAGCTGCATCTATATAGGCAAGCGGCTTTTCTTTTTCGCCTTCATTGGACCGTGCAGCCAGGTACTTATCCATTTCATAATGGATGAATTTCCTAAGCTTCTCTACCGGGTAGTCTTTCTGCATCACCATTATGGCGCCATATTGCGCCAGCGTTTCTACCAGCACCACAGAGCCCTCTACATCGGCGCCGATCACCTGGTGGGCAAACCATTGGTGTGCCACCTCATGCGCCGTAATGTAAAGTGGGTAATTGATATCTTCCTTACTGCTGTCATCCACATCAGCTATAAAGCCTATGCCCTCGGAGAAAGGAATGGTATTGGGGAACGACTGGGCAAAAGTTGCATAACGTGGGAACTCCAATATGCGCAACTGCCTGTGCTGGTAAGGAGAAAAATTAGCCGTGTAGTAATCCAGCGCTTTCTTCATACCTGTGAACATACGGTCCAGGTTATATTCATGCCCCTTCTGGTAGTATATCTCCAGGTTCACGTCATGCCACTTTTCCTTTTTCACCTGGTATCTTGCAGAGAGGAAGGAGTAGAAGTTCAGGATGGGGCTATCCATCTTATATTGAAAATAACGTCTGCCATGCTCTGTCCATTCACGTTGCAGGTAACCCGGGGCTACTGCTATCTGGTCCGGGGATGTACTCACCGTAGCTTCAAAATTGATAAAATCGGCATCGCTGCTCAGCTCGTTCACATACCATGCTGCCGTATCGTTAATGGGGTTCTCGGTACGCCTGTAGCCCAGTCCATGCTTTTTGCGCTTGTTGTTATCACTCAGTTCCAGCCCGCGGTTATAGCCGATAGCGGGCAGGAAGGCCGTATTATTCATAAAAGTACCGTTGTACAATGGGGTACCCAGACCTGAGAAATTCTCCGTAAACCCTTTGGTAATGATATCACTTACGAACGACAAGGAAAGCGAATCGCCCGGTTGCAATGGCCTTGCCAGGGTATATATCCTGTAACCTATGACCGAATCATAATAGGTATGGCTTATACCTGTGCTGAAATTCACCTTGCTAAGTTTTGCATCGCTATTGATCAGCAGGTGTACTGAATCTATAGGCTGCGATGATTTATTCTTTAGTATAAAGGTGCCGCTTGCATGCAGGTTACGTTCTTTCGGGTATATGTCCACATCCAGTTTCACATCCGCGATCTTAGGCTGGGGTATCCGCTCATACTTTTTATACTTCTGCTCATACTTTGCCTGTAGCTCTTCCTGCTGAAAATCGGTAAGGAACTTATTTTCCACATTGGTATTATAATAGATAAAGGCCCCGCAGCAAATGAACACCACAAGCCCTATTACAATAACAGCCCAGCCCCTGCGGGCATCACGCAGCATAGCATTGCGCCACCTGCGTTTGAGGCCCGTTTCGCTGCCGCGTGCCCAGAGCAGGCTCGATAATGCAGCAAAACAGATAGCCAGTGCCCCCCAGTACAGCTTGAATACCAAGTATGGATAAAGCGCATGGCCAAAGCCATTCATATCTGAATACTCCACACCGGGGTCCGACATGAAGACAAAGTAGTTATGCTTCAGTACCAGTTGTGCAAATGTGCTGTTCCACAGGTAGAAGATGGCGAGTATAAAATAGCCCACATATTTATTGCCTACCAGGGTCTGCACGAGTACAGCTAATATGGCCAGGTACCAGAGATCGAGTAGTTTGAAGCCAAAGAGATAACCGATGTAGACACCCGGTTCATAATGCATGTAGCCCATGAAGGTCTGTACAATAACACCGCAAACCATGATCAGCAGCAGCAGCAAAAACTGCATGAACATAAGGCCAACTATCTTGCTCCAGTAAAACACCCAATTGGGTACAGGCAGGGCATCGAGGATATTGCTCATCCTGAAGTCCCGGGCCTTCCATACCAGCTCGCCTGAGAACATAATGGTGATGACCACGATAATGATATGAAATGTCCCTTCAAAGAACTCAGCCACCACATAGGTTACAGGGTACGTGGCCGTATCGTATATCTTACCCAACTGTATAGACACAAGAAACAGAAGCAGCATCCCAAACAGCAATATGATCCTGAAATAGGTATTGCGCAACAGGCCACGGCATTCATTGACAGATAGCCCCCAAAGGTTCTTCAGGTAAATAGCATTACCGAACTTGATACGCACTTTTGGTAAGGCGCTGAGATTAAGATCGGAACGTTTGAAAACGACACTGGCTTTCTCCCTGAATTTTACTTTGTTCCCAAACAGGCGCCTTGGTGTGGCGGAGAAGGAGAAGAAGGCATAGCCAATACCCAATATCACAAAAGATATCCCCAGCCACAGCAACCTGTTCGCCAGGAAGAGCCCCGACATGGGATAGGGATAATTATTTTTCTGGTAAGTGCTCCAGTATTTTACTACTGCCCGCTTGGCATGGGCACCGAGTGGATCTATGAGAGCCGATAAGGTTTGATGTTCCAGCGTGGAAAAATAAGAGTTGGATACACCAATAGCTATAAAGAAAACAATAAGCGACAGCCAGATAACAAATATATCCCGGGCTATAAGGCTTACCGCGAAGAATATGGCCCCATCAAGTATGGCATTGGGTATTACCGTTTGCCAATAGGTAGCCACATAATAAGATAAGTGAAAGGCCCCCATCCTGTCCGCATTCACCCATGGCGAGCTGAAAGCCGCCATCAGGCCCAGGCCGGTGGCCATCAGCATAATGAGCGCAACAAATAAAGAAGCGGAGAAACGCCCGAACAAATAATTGAACTTGGATACCGGTGTGGTAAAAATGAGTGATGAAGTATTGGCCGTGAAATCTTTCAATACCGAATTACCAATGACCGCCACTATGATAATAAGCCCGATATAGTTATTGATACCGGCAAACATAGCATCTATAATGACCGGGGAATTGGCATATATTTTCTCGCCACCAAAGTTAACATTCACCCCGGGCCATGTGCCGCCAATGAGCAAGCCAACCAAAAAGGCCACAAGGAAAAGCACCAGTATATAAATATAGCTGGCAACAGAGCGCGTCCAGCGCCTGAGCTCAAACTTAAAAATGTTTCCAAACATAGCTGTATGTGATCTTAGGGTTTAACCAATATTGGAGAAATAGATGTCTTCAAGCCCGGCACGTTCCATCGCAAAGCCATCACCCGGGTTCTGCTCGCTGAATACGTGTATCATCACATCCCCCCCGGATAGCTTGGAGAGTATCACTTTGTATTGTTCCTGGTAGGCAGCAACTTCTGCCTTTTTGATGCGCTTGCTCCATATCTTATGCTGCATATCTGCCACCAGTTCCTCAGGATTGCCGCGCTGCACCACCTGCCCGTTGGCTATGATCGCCATATCATTACAAAGCTCACTCACATCCTCTACTATATGGGTAGAGAGTATCACTACAATGTGTTCACCTATCTCGCTGAGGAGGTTATTGAAGCGCAACCGCTCAGCCGGGTCAAGACCAGCTGTAGGCTCATCCACTATGATCAATTTAGGATTCCCGATCAGGGCCTGCGCGATACCAAAGCGCTGTTTCATACCACCGGAATAACCGCCGAGGAATTTGCTTTTGTGGTTATACAGGTTCACTTGTTTCAGCAAGGCATTTACCAATTCTTTCCTTTCTTTGGCATTGTCTATACCCTTTAGCCTCGCTATGTAATGCAGCATCTCCTCTGCCGACACTTTAGGATATACCCCAAACTCCTGCGGCAGGTAGCCGAGCACCTTCCGCAACTCGTGCTTGTGTTTCATCACATCAATATCTCCGAACATGATGGACCCTGTGTCAGCATCCTGCAATGTAGCTATGGTACGCATCAGCGTTGATTTGCCTGCGCCATTAGGGCCCAGCAAGCCAAACATGCCGTTGCCGATATCGAGTGTCACATCACGGAGTGCCTGCACCCCGTTGGGATAAGTTTTGGATAAGTTCTTGATCTGTAACATAAGAAAGGTTGAAAACAGTGTATCGTAAAAGGTACTGTTTTTGTTACAGATATTTTAATATCCCCCTGAAATTACCACTTTCAGGCTTCGGGTGCTTTCTGCATAGCATGATGCTCTTCAGCCAGTTCCACCTGTTTGCGGGTGGGCAGGAGTATCAGCCTCAGGGTAGTATCATTGGTAAAGTAGCTGATGGCCCAATTAATGAAGATAATGAGCCTGTTCTTAACACTCACGATCAGCATCAGGTGCAGGAACATCCAGGTCAGCCAGGCAAAGAAACCCTGGAAACTGACAAAGGGCAGGTCTACCACTGCCTTACGTTTACCTATCGTGGCCATCGTACCGGGATTACGATATTTAAATTCCTTCATTGGCTGGTGCTTCATGAGGCGCTTTATATTCGTAGCCAGGTTCTTTGCCTGGTTGATGGCCACATTGGCCAGTTGCGGGTGACCCTTGGGAAACTTTGGCGTTTCCATATAGCTGACATCGCCTATGGCAAATACATTACCGGTTCCCTCTACTGCATTATAATGGTCCACTTTTATGCGGTTGCCCCGTACAATGAGCTCCCTGGGTATACCCGGCGGTACATTACCCATAACGCCTGCGGCCCATATCATGGTATGTGTGGGTAACTGCCTGCCATCCTTCAGTCTTATCTCTTTCCCGTCATAGTCCTCCACCATTGTGTTCAGCCATACATTTACCCCCATCTGCTCCAGGTACTTTTGCGACTTTTGCTGCGAGGCTTTGCTCATGGCACCGAGCGTATGGTCGCCACCCTCCACCAGGTAAATATTGAGGCTGGAGAAATCCATATCGGGGTAGTCGCGGGGCAGTATGTACTTCTTCATTTCGGCCAGTGCCCCGGCCAGCTCCACACCTGTAGGGCCACCGCCCACTACTACGATGTTCATAATGCCCGCCAGCTCTTCAGGTGTAGCCCTTAGTGCATCTTCGAAGTTGAGCAGGATACGGTTACGCAGGGTAATGGCATCTGTTGTCGACTTCATCGGGAAGGCGTATTGCTCTATATTTTTATTACCGAAATAATTGGAACTGCAGCCCGTAGCGATGATAAGGTAATCGTAGTCGAATATGCCCTCGTCGGTAATGACCTGTCGCCGGTCCGTATCCACCTGCTCTACCTTAGCGATGCGTACATGCACATTACGCTTGCGCTGAAAAACTTTCCGGAGTGGGAAGGAAATGGCGCTTGGCTCTAACCTTGCCGTGGCTACCTGGTAAAAAAGAGGCTGGAACTGGTGAAAGTTATATTGGTCAATTAATGTTACCTCGCAGTCGGTACCTTTTATTCTTCTCGCCACTTGCAGGCCTGCGAAACCTGCGCCCAGTATCACTATCTTTTTACAAGTCATAATACTGCGTTTTGCTGATCAAAGTTACGGTGCATTTGCCCATACCAGGTAGTGATAAAAACTATTCCACCATATGGATATTTTGAGTTTGCAGTTGGGGATGGTCGATAAAAAACAAGCTGCAACACGTTTGTGTTGCAGCCCGGATATTTAAGTCTTTGTTGTTGTGATTATTATCTTGCTATGTTCACAGCGCGGAGCTCGCGTATAACGGTCACTTTGATCTGGCCGGGATA